>NZ_SLYV01000009.1:0-294005 GCF_004342035.1 Sphingobacterium sp. JUb20
CCTTTCGGATCAGCCGTTCCTCCCTTGCGGAGTGGTGCAAAGATAGCGACTTTTTATAATCACTTCCTAATCTTTTTTCGCTTATTTTTCCATAATAAGGTTAACTAGCTGTAACATTGGATGATTCATTTATAAGCTATAGATCAATAGCAAGACATCTAGAATAAAAAAGGACTGGTTCCTTCTTTTATAAGGTGTTTTGGACTGCTATACTTGAACTCCATTTCAATGACTAATTGCTGCAATACCATAATATGTATTGGTATAATGCTCAAAAAAATATTGCTAATCTGAGAAAAACAATGATTCGCGATCCAATACACATCTCCTCAGGTAAGCATTTAATGCAAATCTTTTATCAATAACAGAAAATATCCGATCATTTAATAAGGGATGTACATTTCGGTAGATTAACTTTTAGCACCCGATATGTGGACCATCAAAAGATCTTCACTTACCGCTTATCCTTAACAAAAACTTTTACGTAATGAACGAAAATCTTATCTGGAACGCACATCGATTTATCAAATGCAGCATGTCGTGCTATTTTCTTGAGTCTCCCACCCTGCTCAACCACTCCCGATGAAAGACTATTTCATCTAAACATTCGAACTGGTGTTGAACGATCATCAACACTAAGCCGTTAACCTCTGTTGCTACTGAATTCAGTATACTAGGCTTAGATTGAGGCTTTGCTGATGTTTCTCAAAAAGTAGTAAATGCCTATTCACCAAGAGGTAACTGAAACCAAATAGCATTCATTCTTTAACAAGGTTAAAACTACAACAGGCATATATACAAGAGTCGCAGTATAATGTTAAACAAAAAAAGGGTTGCAAATAAAATCTGCAACCCTTTTACGTATTATTAAAAATTATTAATCTTCTTCTTTCGAAGCTAATAATTGATCATATTCTTCACGTGAACCAACGATAATATTACCGTATTGACGAAGACCTGTACCTGAAGGGATCAAGTGACCCACAATTACATTCTCTTTCAATCCTAATAAATTATCACGTTTACCTGCAATAGCTGCTTCGTTCAAGACTTTAGTAGTCTCTTGGAATGATGCTGCAGAGATAAATGATTTCGTTCCTAACGAAGCTCTAGTGATACCTTGTAATAAAGGACTTGAAGTTGCTGGAATAGCATCGCGTACCTCTACTAGTTTTTGATCACGACGTCTCAAGCTAGAGTTTTCTTCACGTAATCTACGTAATGAAACGATCTGTCCCGGACGTAAGTCATTAGAGTCACCCGCATCAACAACAACTTTCTTGTCGTAAAGTGAATCATTTTCTTCCATGAAATCCCATTTGTTAACTGCTTCTTTTTCTAAGAAACGCGTATCTCCTGGATCTTCAATATTCACTTTTTGCATCATTTGGTGAACGATCGTCTCAAAGTGTTTATCATTAATTTTTACACCTTGAAGACGGTATACCTCTTGAATACCATTTACGATATAATGCTGTACTGCCGAAGGACCTTTAATTGATAAGATATCTGCTGGAGAGATCGAACCATCTGATAAAGGCATACCTGCTTTAATAAAGTCATTATCCTGTACTAAGATATGTTTCGAAAGTGGAACTAAGTATTTCTTAATCTGGCCATCGCGTGACTCAATAGAGATCTCACGGTTACCACGTTTAACACCACCTAAAGTTACAACACCATCAATCTCAGTCACAACTGCTGGATTAGAAGGATTACGCGCTTCGAATAATTCCGTTACACGAGGTAGACCCCCTGTAATATCTCGCGTTTTACCTGTAGAACGAGGAATCTTAACCAAGATACCACCTTCTTTAACAGTTACACCGTCCGATACAGAAACGTGAGCTCCTACTGGAATGTTATATGTACGAATTACTTCACCTTTTTTATCTAAAATCTTAATAGCAGGATTCTTCGTTTTATCACGAGTTTCAATAATTACTTTCTCTTTGTGACCCGTTTGCTCATCTGACTCTTCGCGGAAAGTTACACCTTCAACAATTGCATCAAATTCAACTTTACCGGCAAACTCAGAAATAATAACAGCATTGTATGGATCCCATGATACTAATTTATCACCTTTAGCTACTTGATTTCCTTCTTCAACGAATAATTGAGAACCGTAAGGGATATTTTGTTGGAATACAACTTTTTTAGTTTCATCCAAAATTTTAATCTCACCTGAACGACCCAATACTACTTGATGCGTACCGTCTTCACCTTCTTGAGATACTGTACGTAGGTTTTCAAATTCTACAGTACCAGCATATTTAGAAGAGATTTGTGACTCAGCAGCAATGTTAGAAGCCGTACCACCGACGTGGAACGTACGAAGCGTTAACTGTGTACCTGGCTCACCAATTGATTGCGCTGCAATTACACCGACTGCCTCTCCCAATTGAACACGTTTACCAGATGCCAAGTTACGACCGTAACAGCTAGCACATACACCGCGTTTACACTCACATGTTAATACGGTACGGATCTCAACACCCTCAATACCTGAAGCTTCAATACGTTCAGCAACAGCTTCTTCAATATCTTCATTTTCAGAAACGAGTAATTCACCTGTTTCAGGATCATATACATTGTATAATGAAACACGACCTAAAATACGATCATATAACGGTTCTACAATATCATCGTTATCTTTTAATGCAGTTGTGTAAATACCTCTTAAACCTCCACAGTCTTGCGTAATAACAATCATATCCTGTGCAACGTCATGTAAACGACGTGTTAAGTAACCCGCATCGGCAGTTTTCAATGCCGTATCGGCAAGACCTTTACGCGCACCGTGGGTAGAGATAAAGTACTCTAATACTGAAAGTCCTTCTTTAAAGTTTGATAAAATCGGATTCTCAATAATTTCACCACCAGCTGAACCAGATTTCTGAGGTTTAGCCATCAAACCACGCATACCACACAACTGACGAATTTGCTCTTTCGAACCACGCGCCCCAGAATCAAGCATCATATATACAGAGTTGAAACCTTGGTTGTCATTCGATAAGATATCCATTACGTGTGATGTCAACTTATTGTTGATACGTGTCCAAATATCGATAATTTGATTATAACGTTCGTTGTTAGTAATGAAACCCATGTTATAGTTATTCATTACCTCTTCAACTTCGTTAGTAGCTTGTTGAATTAAGTCAGTTTTAGCAGCAGGAATGTTCAAATCTTGCAAGTTAAACGATAAACCACCTTTGAAGGCCGTTTGGAAACCTAATTCCTTCATATCGTCCAAGAACTGTGCAGCACGAGCCATACCCGTAGTTTTCACAATTTCTCCAATGATATTACGCAAAGATTTCTTCGTTAATAACTCGTTAATGAAACCTACTTCATGAGGTACAACCTGGTTGAAGATAACACGACCAACTGTTGTATCTAATAACGTATCAACAATACTACCGTCTTTTGTTCTGATTTTAGTTTTTACCTTAATAAAAGCATGCAAATCAATTTTCTTCTCATTTAAAGCGATAATCACCTCTTCAGCAGAATAGAAAATCATATCTTCACCATGAACGATATGGTCTGGTGTGCTCTTACGGCCTTTAGTAATATAATAAAGACCCAAAACCATATCCTGAGATGGTACTGTTACTGGAGAACCATTTGCAGGATTTAAGATATTGTGAGCAGCCAACATTAAAACTTGTGCTTCCAAAACTGCAGCATTACCTAAAGGTAAGTGGACTGCCATTTGGTCACCATCAAAATCGGCGTTGAACGCTGTACACACTAATGGGTGTAATTGAATTGCTTTACCCTCTACTAACGTAGGTTGGAAAGCTTGAATACCCAATCTGTGAAGCGTAGGTGCACGGTTTAATAATACCGGGTGACCTTTCAACACGTTTTCTAAAATATCCCAAACAACTGGATCTTTACGATCTACAATTTTCTTAGCCGATTTTACAGTTTTAACGATACCACGTTCGATCATCTTACGAATGATAAACGGTTTGTAAAGTTCTGCTGCCATATCTTTAGGGATACCACACTCGTGTAATTTCAAGTGCGGTCCAACGACGATTACCGAACGAGCCGAATAATCCACACGTTTACCCAATAAGTTTTGACGGAAACGACCTTGTTTACCTTTTAAGATATCAGATAATGATTTCAACGCACGGTTACCTTCAGTTTTCACTGCGTTAACTTTACGTGAATTATCGAATAATGAATCTACAGCCTCTTGCAACATACGTTTTTCATTACGTAAAATTACTTCTGGCGCTTTGATTTCAATTAAACGTTTCAAACGGTTATTACGGATAATAACACGACGGTATAAATCATTTAAATCTGAAGTCGCAAAACGACCACCGTCTAAAGGCACTAATGGACGCAATTCCGGTGGAATAATAGGAACGATTTTAACAATCATCCACTCCGGACGATTCTCAATACGATCTCTAGAACCACGGAATGCTTCTACAACGTGAAGACGCTTTAAAGCCTCATTTTTACGTTGTTGAGAAGTTTCGTTAGCCGCTTGATGACGCAAATCATAAGATAATTTATCTAAATCAATACGTTTCAATAATTCTTCTAACGCTTCAGCACCCATTTTAGCAACGAACTTTTGAGGATCGTTGTCATCTAAATATTGATTTTCTTTCGGTAATGTATCTAAAATATCTAAATATTCTTCTTCAGTCAAGAAGTCCATATAGTTGATACCATCATCCTCTTTAATACCAGCCTGAATAACTACATATCTTTCGTAGTAGATAATCATGTCTAGTCTCTTGGTAGGAAGACCTAATAAATAACCAATTTTATTTGGAAGAGAACGGAAGTACCAGATATGAGCAACAGGAACCACTAATGAAATGTGTCCCATACGCTCACGACGTACTTTTTTCTCCGTAACTTCAACACCACAACGGTCACATACGATACCTTTGTAACGGATACGTTTGTATTTACCACAGTGACATTCATAATCCTTTACAGGACCAAAGATACGCTCACAGAATAAACCATCACGTTCTGGTTTGTAGGTACGATAGTTAATCGTTTCCGGTTTTACAACTTCACCACTTGAACGCTCTAAAATTGTTTCTGGAGACGCCAAGCTTACAGTAATTGATGTAAAGTTGCTTTTAATTTTATTATCTTTTTTGTAAGACATACTTATTCAAAAGTTAAAGCTTTATGAAGAAGTTTTAGTGATCATAGCGATCACTAAAACTTCACTTTGCTTAATTAATCCAATGTGATATCTAAACCTAAACCACGTAACTCATGTACCAATACGTTAAACGATTCTGGTACAGATGGAGTTGGTAAATTGTTTCCTTTTACGATAGCCTCGTAAGTTTTCGCACGACCAACAACATCATCCGATTTCACAGTCAAGATTTCTTGCAGGATATTAGATGCACCAAATGCCTCTAATGCCCAAACCTCCATCTCACCAAAACGCTGACCCCCGAATTGAGCTTTACCACCCAATGGTTGTTGTGTAATCAATGAGTATGGTCCGATCGAACGAGCGTGCATCTTATCATCAACCATGTGTCCTAATTTCAACATATAGATCACACCAACTGTAGTTGGTTGGTCAAAACGCTCACCCGTTAAACCATTGTACAAGTAAGTTCTACCTGAAGCAGGTAAACCAGCTTTAGCTACCCAGTCTTCTACCTCTTCTTTTTCAGCACCGTCGAAAATAGGAGTTGCAAATTTAACACCTAATTTCTGACCAGCCCAACCTAAAACAGTTTCGTAAATCTGTCCCAAGTTCATACGAGAAGGTACACCTAATGGGTTTAAAACGATATCTACTGGTGTTCCATCATCTAAGAAAGGCATATCTTCATCACGTACAATACGTGCAACAATACCTTTATTACCGTGACGACCAGCCATCTTATCCCCTACTTTCAATTTACGTTTCTTAGCAACGTAAACTTTAGCCATTTGAACGATACCTGATGGCAATTCATCACCGACAGAAACTGCGAATTTATCACGTTTGAAAGCACCTAACTCTTCGTTTAACTTAATGTTATAGAAGTGTAAAGCAGCTTTAATCATTTCATTCTTATCTTCGTCAGTTGTCCAACCTGTAGGGTTGATGTTATTGTAGTCTAATTCAGCTAAGATTTTTTGTGTAAACTTAGCTCCTTTCGCTACTAATAATTCTTTATATACATTATAGATACCTTGAGCAGTTTTACCATTTACAACTGTAAACAATTTCTCTACTAAACGTTCTTTCAAAATCTTAACAGCTCTTTCATGTGCTGTTTCTAATTTCTCTAATGTTTTACGCTCAACTTCTTTTGACATTTTCTTAGCGCGTGCAAATAACTTCGTATCAATAACAACACCTTTCAATGAAGGCGAAGCTTTTAATGAAGCATCTTTAACGTCACCCGCTTTGTCACCAAAGATTGCACGTAATAATTTCTCTTCTGGAGAAGGATCAGACTCACCTTTTGGAGTGATTTTACCAATCAAGATATCACCACCATTAACCTCAGCACCAATACGGATGATACCGTTTTCGTCTAAGTCTTTAGTCGCTTCTTCCGAAACGTTAGGGATATCTGCTGTTAATTCTTCTTCACCACGTTTTGTATCACGAACTTCCAATTCAAACTCTTCAATATGAAGAGAAGTAAACCAGTCTTCTTTTGCTACACGCTCAGAAATTACGATCGCATCCTCAAAGTTATATCCTTGCCAAGGCATGAATGCAACTTTCAAGTTACGTCCTAATGCTAATTCACCATTTTCAGTTGCATAACCTTCACATAATACCTGACCTTTAGTCACACGTTGACCTTTACCTACAATAGGTTTTAAGTTCATACAAGTATTCTGATTGGTTTTCTTGAATTTGATCAATCTATATGTTTTCACGTCGTCATCAAATGATACTAAACGGTCATCATCTGTACGGTCGTAACGAATTTTAATCTCATCCGCATCTACATACTCAACTACACCATTACCCTCTGCATTAATTAATGTACGAGAATCTTTCGCAACACGGCCTTCTAGACCAGTACCTACGATAGGTGCTTGTGGACGTAAAATTGGAACAGCTTGACGCTGCATGTTTGATCCCATCAATGCACGGTTGGCATCATCATGCTCCAAGAAAGGAATTAATGAAGCCGCAATAGACGTAATCTGGTTAGGTGCAACGTCCATATAATCCAAACGTGTAGGTTCGATTACCGGGAAATCACCAAAATATCTAGCTTTTACTTTAGCATCGATAAAATTACCATTATCATCATATTGTGCATTAGCTTGACCGATTGTTTTCTCATCTTCGTCCTCAGCAGATAAATAATGTACAGGTTCTTCAACCACAACACGACCATCTTCAACACGACGGTATGGCGTTTCGATAAAACCTAAATTATTAATCTTAGCGTGAACAGCTAATGACGAAATCAAACCAATATTTGGTCCCTCAGGAGTTTCGATTGTACACAAACGACCGTAGTGCGTATAGTGAACGTCACGAACCTCGAAACCAGCACGCTCACGAGAAAGACCACCTGGACCTAAAGCCGAAAGACGACGCTTGTGCGTGATCTCTGCAAGAGGGTTAGTTTGATCCATGAACTGTGATAACTGGTTAGTACCAAAGAAAGAATTAATAACAGACGATAACGTACGTGCATTAATTAAATCTGTCGGTGTGAAAACCTCATTATCACGAATGTTCATACGTTCACGAATAGTACGTGCCATACGAGAAAGACCTACTCCAAATTGCGCGTATAATTGCTCACCTACAGTACGTACACGACGGTTAGATAAGTGGTCAATATCATCCACCTCAGCTTTAGAGTTGATTAAGTTAATCAAATACTTCACGATAGCGATGATATCTTCACGAGTCAATACCTTCGTTTCATCAGGAGTATTTAATTTCAATTTACGGTTAATGCGGTAACGACCAACATCCCCTAAATCGTAACGTTTGTCCGAGAAGAATAAACGGTCGATGATACCACGAGCAGTTTCCTCATCAGGTGGTTCAGCGTTACGTAACTGACGGTAGATATGCTCTACTGCCTCTTTCTCAGAGTTAGACGTATCTTTTTGTAATGTGTTATATATAATTGAATAGTCCGCATTGTTAGATGCATCTTCTTTCGCTAAAATAATAGATTTTACTCCAGCATCGATGATCAAGTCAATGTGATCTTCTTCTAAAACAGTCTCACGTTCAAGTATGATTTCATTACGGTCAATAGATACAACTTCACCTGTATCCTCATCAACGAAATCTTCAATCCATTTTTTCAATACCCTTGCCGCCAAACGACGACCAACGTATTTCTTAAGACCAGATTTACTAACTTTAACTTCATCAGCAAGATCAAATAATTCTAAGATATCCTTATCCGAATCATAACCGATAGCACGTAATAAAGTAGTAACTGGGAATTTTTTCTTACGGTCGATATAAGCATACATAACGTTATTAACGTCAGTTGCAAACTCGATCCAAGATCCTTTAAAAGGAATTACCCTTGCAGAATATAGTTTAGTACCATTTGTGTGTCTACTTTGACCAAAGAAAACGCCAGGTGAACGGTGTAATTGAGATACGATTACGCGCTCCGCACCATTAATCACGAAAGTACCTTTCGGTGTCATATATGGGATAGTTCCCAAATATACGTCCTGTACAATAGTTTCGAAATCTTCGTGTTCTTCATCATTACATGATAACTTTAACTTCGCCTTTAGAGGAACGCTATAAGTTAACCCACGTTCGATACATTCTTGTATATCATAGCGAGGAGGATCAATAAAATAATCCAAAAACTCGAGCACAAAAATGTTTCTAGAATCAGAAATAGGGAAGTTTTCCGAGAATACCTTGAACAGCCCTTCCTGATGGCGGTTGTCAGAAGTAGTTTCTAATTGAAAAAACTCCTTGAAAGATTGCAATTGCACATCTAAGAAATCTGGATATTCCAGAACTTTCCTGCTTGTCGCAAAATTTACTCTTTCTTGTTGAATATTATTGTTTGCCAAGGGGATATGAATTTTAGTTTTAAAAAAACTGAGCTTAACTATGCTGTTATTACTACATCTCGACTATGTTCAGCACACACATAGACTAGTAGTCAAATATCATAAATAGGAATAGACTCTAACGAAAATACGTCAGAGTCTAAACCTTTTGAGGGCTTGTTAGCTAAGATTATTTAATCTCAACAACAGCTCCAGCTTCTTCTAATTGTTGTTTCAACGCTTGTGCTTCGTCTTTAGAAACACCAGTTTTAACTTCTTTAGGAGCACCGTCTACTAAATCTTTAGCTTCTTTCAAGCCTAATCCAGCTAAATCTTTTACTAATTTAACTACAGCTAATTTAGCACCACCAGCTTCTTTCAAGATAACATCGAAAGATGTTTTCTCTTCAGCAGCAGCAGCTTCAGCTGGAGCAGCAGCAACTGCAACAGCAGCAGCAGCAGGCTCGATACCGTACTCGTCTTTTAAGATATCAGCTAGTTCTTTAACTTCTTTTACTGTCAAGTTTACTAACTGCTCAGCAAGTTGTTTTAAATCTGCCATTTTATTTTGAATTTTTGAATGTCGTTATGAAAAATTGTTATTATTAATAGTACGAATGTTTTATTTTAAAAGAGTATTCGTTAACCTCTTTGCTCTAAAGCTTTTACTAAACCTGAAATTGTATTTCCACCCGATTGAAGAGCTGAAATAACATTCTTAGCAGGAGATTCCAATGCAGCGATAACGTCAGCGATGAGTTCATTTTTAGATTTAAGACTCACTAATGCTTTCAACTGATTGTCACCTACGAATGCAGTTTCTTGAATATAAGCAGCTTTTAACAAAGGTTTATCACCTTCTTTACGTAAAGCTTGAATTAATTTTGCTGGAGCATTTGCTACCTCAGAAAACATCATTGTAGATGCACCTTTCAATGCGCCAATAATTTCTTCTGAATCAACACCAGCTTCAATTAATGCTTTTTTGATTAAAGTGTTTTTAACAGCTTTAATTTCAATACCACCTTCGAAACACTTGCGACGAATGCCGTTCACTTTTTCAACCGATAATTCAGAAGTGTCAGTAATATAGAAATTACCGTAAGATTTAATCTGCTCGGCAAGAGCTTGAACAATTTCTTGTTTTTCTTCTTTTCTCATGATTAAATACCCGCTACTGATTTAGTCTCAATATGAATACCAGGACTCATAGTTGATGAAATGTGAATGCTTTTAAAGTATGTTCCTTTTGCTGCAGACGGTTTCAAACGAGAGATAGTTTGTAATACCTCTAATGCGTTTTCATAAATTTTGTCTGCATCGAACGACGCTTTACCAACTGAAGTATGGATGATACCAGTTTTATCAACTTTGAAATCAATCTTACCGCCTTTAACATCTGTCACTGCTTTACCTACTTCTGTAGTTACAGTTCCAGTTTTAGGATTTGGCATTAAGTTTCTTGGGCCTAAAATACGACCCAATTTACCTACTTTAGCCATCACACTAGGCATTGTAATAATGATATCAACGTCAGTCCAACCGCCTTCAATTTTACTGATATACTCATCTAAACCCACGAAGTCAGCACCTGCTGCTTTAGCTTCTTCTTCCTTATCAGGAGTACATAAAACTAAAACACGTACAGTTTTACCAGTTCCGTGAGGTAAAGTTGCAATACCACGAACCATTTGATTTGCCTTACGGGGATCTACGCCTAAACGAACGTCGATATCCACAGAAGCATCGAATTTGGTCAATGAGATTTCTTTAACTAAAGCCGCAGCTTCCTTTAAAGAGTATGCTTTACCAGCTTCAATTTTGGATAGTGCCGCTTTTTGATTTTTTGTTAATCTAGCCACTTTTCTTAAATTGATTTCTTAATTAATTGTTCCAAGGAGCATTACCTGCTACAGTAATCCCCATACTACGTGCTGTCCCAGCTACCATTCTCATAGCAGCATCTAAAGTAAACGCGTTTAAATCTACCATTTTATCTTTAGCAATAACTTCTACTTGTTCCCAAGTAACTGAAGCTACTTTCTTACGGTTAGGCTCACCTGAACCGCTTTTTAAACCCGCAGTTTCTTTCAATTGAATAGCAACTGGTGGAGTTTTAATGATAAAATCAAAAGATTTATCAGCGTAAACTGTAATGACAACAGGCAATACTTTTCCTGGTTTGTCTTGCGTACGAGCGTTGAACTGTTTACAGAAATCCATAATGTTCACACCTTTAGCACCTAAAGCAGGTCCTACTGGTGGAGATGGATTCGCAGCTCCGCCCTTAACTTGTAATTTTACTAACGCACTGACTTCTTTTGCCATCTTGTTTTGAATTAAATTATTAAATGTTTGTTAGTAAGTTGGAAGCAAATAACGTAACATTTATTATTTCACCTGGTTATTAACTTGCGTTTAACCACCAAATGAGGTGCAAAGATATATAGAATTAAATCTATTTGCAAATTTATTTTAACATAAAAAGAGCAAAGTTGTACTTTGCTCTTTTTATTATTCTTTTTCTACTTGCATGTAGTTTAATTCCAATGGTGTTTTTCTTCCGAAAACTTTCACCATCACAATCAGTTTTTTCTTATCTTCATGAACTTCTTCGATCTCACCTGTGAAACCATTAAATGGACCATCATTCACTTTCACTGTCTCACCAACGTAATATGGTACATTAATTGTCTCACCTTGCTCAGCCATCTCATCTACTTTACCTAGAATACGATTAACCTCAGCTTGGCGCAACGGAATAGCATTACCTGCTTTATCCCCTAAAAATCCAATGACACTATTAACTCCTTTTATAATGTGTTCCAACTCACCATCTAAAGCAGCCTCCAGCAAAACGTATCCAGGATAGTAGTTACGCTCTTTAGCCACTTTCTTTCCATCACGCATCAAATAGTACTTCTCCATCGGAATCAACACTTGAGTAATCAAATGCTCAATTCCTAAACGGCTAACTTCGGCATCGATATATTGCTTTACCTTCTTCTCCTTACCACTCACTGCACGAACTACGTACCATTTTAAACTTTGATCTGCCATAAATAATGTTTGATGAAATTAAGAAGCAATACCGTACAATAACTCTAATACGTTACTTGAAGCTTTATCCATTACAAAAACCAATAATGCTATTATAACAGAAGCAACAAGTACAATCACAGCGGAGTTCTGTAATTGACCCCAAGTAGGCCAAGTAACCTTCTCTGTAATTTCGACATAAGAGTCTTTAAAAAAATCAAGTACTTTTGCCATTTTCAGTTTATTTATTAAGCACGGGAACAAGGATTCGAACCCTGATCAAAGGTTTTGGAGACCTCTATTCTACCGTTGAACTATTCCCGTGTATTATCTTATTTTGATGATGCAAATATAGTGTTTTTAACTATTCCCTGCAAATTTTTTTAATCTTTTTTTATTGTTTTTTAATCAATATTTCAGACTGAAAAAATAAGCTAATCAGTATGAACTGATTAGCTTATTATATGTGATTTTAGAATCTTAAAAGACTATAAAATTTCAGTTACCTGACCAGCACCTACAGTTCTACCACCTTCACGGATAGCGAAACGTAAACCTTTTTCCATAGCAATAGCAGAGATCAATTTAACAGTGATCGTAACGTTATCACCTGGCATTACCATCTCAGTACCTTCAGCTAAAGTGATTTCACCTGTAACATCTGTTGTACGGAAATAGAATTGAGGACGGTATTTGTTAAAGAATGGAGTGTGACGTCCACCTTCAGCTTTTGATAATACGTAAACCTCAGCTTTGAAGTAATCGTGTGGAGTTACTGAACCTGGTTTAACGATAACCATACCACGACGGATATCAGTTTTCTCAATACCACGTAATAATAAACCTACGTTATCACCAGCCTCTCCGTAATCCAAAATTTTACGGAACATCTCAACACCTGTTACTGTAGATTTCAAACCTTCAGCAGCACCCATACCTAAGATCTCAACTGGATCTCCAGAGTTGATTACACCTCTTTCAATACGACCTGTAGCAACAGTACCACGACCTGTGATCGAGAATACATCCTCTACTGGCATTAAGAAAGGTAATTCAGTTAAACGTGGAGGGATTGGAATGTAGTTATCAACAGCATCCATTAATTCCATAATTTTAGCAACCCACTCAGGCTCACCGTTAAGAGCACCTAAAGCAGAACCTTTAATTACTGGAACATCATCTCCTGGATAATCGTAGAATGATAATAATTCACGAACTTCCATTTCAACTAAATCTAATAATTCTTCATCATCTACTAAGTCAGTTTTGTTTAAGAAAACAACTAAAGCAGGGATACCTACTTGACGACCTAATAAGATGTGCTCACGTGTTTGAGGCATAGGACCATCAGTAGCAGCAACTACGATGATAGCGCCATCCATCTGAGCAGCACCAGTTACCATGTTTTTCACGTAATCGGCGTGACCTGGACAGTCAACGTGTGCATAGTGACGTGAAGCAGTTGAGTACTCAACGTGTGCAGTATTAATAGTGATACCACGCTCTTTTTCTTCAGGAGCAGAGTCAATTGAATCAAATGAACGAGCTTCTGATAAACCTGCGTCTGCTAATACTTTAGTAATAGCTGCAGTTGTAGTAGTTTTACCGTGGTCAACGTGACCGATTGTACCAATGTTTAAGTGTGGTTTACTACGGTCAAATTTCTCTTTTGCCATGTTTATGCGAATTAGTAATTATAAATATTTCTATACTTGTTATACAATGTTGTACGAGCCAAAGATGGGATTTGAACCCACGACCTCTTCCTTACCAAGGAAGTGCTCTACCCCTGAGCTACTTCGGCTTTTCGAAAATCCTATCTACAGATTAATGCCCCCACCTTTAGATATAATATTATCAAAGAAGACAGAGACTAAAAATCAAGACTTAAAAATTTGAGCGAAAGACGAGGTTCGAACTCGCGACCTATAGCTTGGAAGGCTATCGCTCTACCAACTGAGCTACTTTCGCTTTTTTTGCGTTTTTCTTAGACTTTCGTCACCAACAGTACGCTAACTGCTTAGTGTGGGGGGAGAAGGATTCGAACCTTCGAAACCGAAGTAACGGATTTACAGTCCGTCCCATTTGACCGCTCTGGAACCCCCCCATAACTCTAAAGTTATGTTTGAGCCTCTTATCGGAATCGAACCAATGACCTACTGATTACAAGTCAGTTGCTCTACCAGCTGAGCTAAAGAGGCATCTTTATTTAAAAGCTTTTTTAATCTCCAAACGCAATTTCTTTTGTTTAGCGAGTGCAAATATCTATTTTAATTTTGACACTTGCAAGCTTTTTTTATTTTTTTTCACTCTTAAAAGAACTATCAAACTTTCTGTGTTAGCATCGCTATTTCCTTGTTTGCTGATGCAAAGATATACACTAAACCCACATTACAAAAATATTTTTTTAAAAAAAACGCTACTTTTTCACAACACTACTGATACGCAGATAAATAAATTTCAAGCGAAATAAGACAATTAATAACACGGGTGCAAAATTCGGTATTTCATCTACTAGATTATTATCCTTGACAGCTCGGGATCAAGAACAGAACAGCAAACATAAAGCCTAAAAAATAAATGTTAATCGATAAATTTGTTATCTATATGACGCAATTAAAATTGTAAATAAAACAAATTTATCTAAGTTTGGCCATGCAAAATCGAGATCAGCGTAAAGTGATCAAAATACTAGTTTCAATACTATTCATTGTTTTCATCACCGATACACATATTGTAAAAGCTCAAAATATAATAGAAAAAGTTACAAAAAAAGTTTTTTCGACCTCAAAGGACTCAACAAGATCTGGCGTATTCATGGTATTGCCGGCTTTGGGTTATGCGCAAGAAACAGGTGCTGAATATGGCATCGCCAGCAATTACAATTTCTATTTTAACAAAAAAGATTCAAGTATTAGGTCATCAAACATTTTATTAATGGGTACCTATACAACTAAAAAACAATCAAATATTAAACTACAGGCTGATATTTGGACAGATAATAATGATTATCATATTATTTCAGAGATCCGGTACCGCAATTGGCCCTCGAATTACTATGGTATAGGTATGGATACAAAAAAAGCTGACGAAGATCTTATCAGTCAGAAACTTTTCCGTGTCAAATTAGAAGTAGAAAAAAGAATTGCGTCCAAATATTATGCTGGTGTCAATATACAATATGACTATGTACAATTTAAGGACAAGGAAATAGACGGTATCTTTGACGACGCATCGTTACTAGGAAAAAATGGTGGACAGCAGTTACTGCTGGGTATTTCACAGCTATTTGACAGCAGAAACAATGTATCTTACACGACTCAAGGATATTACGCAAGAGCTAAACTAGCTTATGCTCCAAAACTATGGACAAAAGAAGATTTCGAAGGTGGCAATTTTGACGCTGATCTGCGTGCATTTTTTCCTCTTCATCCCAAACTAACATTGGCTGCTCAGGCTATTTATAGATCTACCTTTGGCAAAACCATTCCATATTACGCCTATAGAGATTTAGGTGGTGATATGATGATGCGTGGATACTATATCGGTCGGTATAAAGATAAAAACTATCTGGCATCACAAGCAGAATTACGTTACAGGTTTCATCCCAGATTTGCAGCAGCAGCGTTTACAGGTGTGGGATCTGTCTTTTCAAAAGAATATAATGCTCGATTTATTCCATCCTATGGAGGAGGTTTTCGTTATTTTTTCAGCTTAGAACATAATAGTAATATTCGAATTGATTACGCTTACGGCGAACAGCGGCCTGGAGAAAAAAGACAATCGGGATTCTACCTTTCTCTTAGCGAAGCATTTTAAAATAACATACCAATAGTTAATTGATCATCTTTTCCGAATAAGAGATGATCAATATCATAAACACCTCTTCTCTTAAAAACGAATGAGAAAATCTTCTTTTCTTTGACCTTTTTTAAAGAAAACCAATCCTAAATGGAAAAGATCAATAGTCACGACTACCGTTTCAGCTTGTTTTAGTAGGTCCCAGTATTTTTCATTGTTTTTAGAAGCATGTGGCTCTTCAATAATTAAAATAGCATGTTCATCAACATCCTCCAATACAGATAGATAATCCTCATCGGTATCAATATAATAAATAACCCTAGGGAAGTCATCATTTCTTATTTGCCTAAATAATTCTAAAAGATCCTGCTGGACCATTTTACCTCTTACTTTAAAGGTTCTAAAGGCAAATGTCCGCAACAAACGTTCTAGAAATAAATATTTTTTGATAGCCTTCTTCCCTGCCCTCTTATAGAATAATGGCACAGCATTCAATTCTTCAACAGTAGGTTTTCGATAAAGAACTTCATCAACCAATTTATATACAAACGGTGAATGAGTCCCATGACGGCTATGAGAAATTAAGTAATGACGTAAATATTTTAGATAAAACTGCATTTCGAGGACAAATGTACATAGAGTTATACATATTTGGATCACCTGTGTAGCTTATTGGATATTTCTTTAGCGTTTATACTCATTTTACTTAGCATTAATAGAGGGTTTATAGAGATTTACCTCTATGAACCCTCTATCAAACCTCTATAAAAGCTCTATAAATCCTTTAGAAAATAACAATAAGGTCTACACATATTTCCTATTAAGAAACAACATGATCTACCTTCATTTCTCTAAAAAAGTATAAAACAGGAAATATTTCACATGGAACATTCGTGAATGGCTGATGATAAAACACAGAAGCATAGGGCTAACCAGCGTAGAACTGTTAGCAATAAAATAAGTCAATAGCAAGGAATGATCTAAAACTGTAAGATAAAAACACTTCCTTTTCCTTCTTCACTATTAACAAAAATCGTCCCTTTGTGCAGCAGCATAATCTGCTTGCTCAAGGTCAAGCCAACACCTGTACCGGTCTTCTTTGTTGTAAAAAATGGTGTAAAAATTTGTTCTTGCAGATCACTGGGTATACCAATTCCATTATCTTCAATCCTCACCTGTATCTTACCATCGGCTTCTATGGCAGAAAGACTGATATAAGGGTTGTCATTTAATTTAACGGCATCAATAGCATTTAACATCAAATTGATGATAACCTGTTCAATCAGATTAACATCAGCGTGAAGAATCAAGCGGGTATTCTTCAAAATAATATCTACATCCACATTCTTTTGAAGAATTGTTGGTTCCAATAATTGGTAAATATGTTCAAAAAGCTGTGCTGCAGAAATGGGAACCAGCGAAGGTTCGTCGACCTTATTGATCATCCTGTAACTTTTAGCAAAATGCAAAAGTCCCTGACTTCTGCGTTGGATGGTCGAAATTCCTACTTTTAAATCCTCTATATCTTCCTGTCCTCTGAAATGATTTAGCCTTCCGTTTAAGGTCTCTGCTAGCGAACTGATCGGAGCAATTGAATTCATGATTTCATGCGTCAACACCCTTAAAAGCTTTTGCCAGGCTTTCGTTTCGGTCTCATCCATCGCTTCATTGATGTTTTGATAGACGACAATCCGAAAGACCGCGTCTTGTGTTTCAAAGCTAGAACTCTGAATAAGCAACTTTATCTTTCCTTTTTTTGACTGTACAGATTCCATTTGTTGCTGTCCAACATCCAAACGCATGGTCTTTTCGTACAATTCTTCGTGTTTTTTCTTTAGGGCAGAAATATTTCCTAAATGTGGCATATGAAACAATTGCTTAAAAGCATCATTTACCCACATCACTTTTCCGCTGTCCAATTGATAGAAAATAATAGCCGAATTTAGCATATTAATAACCCTATCGAGATATTGATGCTGGATCTCCTTATCCATGCTGATCTCCTTATAGGTGTCGTTAATCTGATTAAAAGAGGTAAAAAGTCTACCTTCCGTTGATTTCGCATTTTTAACAACGAATCTACGTGTAAAATCATGGTATTTCACCGCCTCGGAAAACTCGACCACTTGCTGCGATAAAAAGTGGATTTGCTGATAGATGCTGTAAGCTAAGCAGGCAAGCAGAAGAAAAATCAAAACAGCATAGGTATAAAAACCCTTAAACACCAGAAAGGCATCGATCACACATCCTGCCAACAAAATCAGTAATTTAACTAGATTAAAGAATCGATTACCTTTCATTCTTTAGATATCATATTTTTCCAATCTTCTGTATAAGGCTGCCCGTGTCAATCCCAACTCCTTTGCAGCTTTACTTATATTTCCATTAAATCGGTCTATCGCCGCTTTAATCGCTTTTCTTTCTAATTCTTCCAAATTTGTACCAGCAATGCTCGTGTCAAATGAACTTTCTTCGGGCTGTTGCTCAATTGGGGAAAAAAAGATATCGTTACCGCTAATACTCGCTTGGTCGGCCATAATCACCGCGCGTTCAATGCTGTATTGTAATTCTCGTACATTACCCGGAAAATGATAAGAAAAGAGTTTTTTTATGGCATCTGCTTCAAATCCGTCAATCCGTTTATTATATTTCTTAGCATAAACGTTTAAAAAATGTTCTGCGAGAAGCTGAATATCATGTCCCCTATGTCGTAAAGGTGGAACCTGTATTTCTACGGTATTGATCCGGTAAATCAGATCTTTTCGGAATCTATTTTCATCAGCAAGTACTTTCAATCCTGCATTTGTAGCTGTTATGAGGCGGATATCGACAGAAATCATCTGATGTGATCCTAATGGCGTCACATAACGATTTTGAAGGACGGTCAATAATTTAGACTGTTGCTGCAGCGAGATATTTCCAATTTCATCCAAAAACAAAGTCCCTCCATTGGCCGCTTCAAACCGACCTTGACGATCTTCCCGTGCATCCGTAAAAGCTCCCTTTTTATATCCAAACAATTCGCTTTCAAACAAACTTTCCGTTAAAGAGCCTACGTCTACTTTCACATAGACATCATTGGCACGAAGTGAACGTTTCTGAATGGCCTGTGCGATCAGATCCTTTCCAGTACCATTTTCTCCTAAAATCAATATGTTTGCATCTGTCGGAGCAATCTTCTCTAACTTATATTGCAACTCATCCATTACGACCGACTTCCCAATTAAATCGGGAACACCGTCCAACGTTAAAAGCGAATTTTTAACTTTTTTGTCTTGATTTTTATTTTCTGTCAGCGCACTTTCTATTGTAGCCAATAGATGTTCGTTAATCCATGGTTTTACCACGAAATCTGAAGCTCCCTGTTTGAGTGATTTCACGGCTAGGTCAACAGCTCCATACGCTGTAATCATGATAACCCGAATATTTGGATATTTTTCTTTTATCCGTGACAACCAGAACAATCCTTCATTACCCGTATTGATTGTACTTTTAAAATTCATATCCAGTAAAACCAGATCGTACGACATCTTATCCAGATGTCCCATGAGATTTTCTGGATTAGATTCTACTTGCACATGGCTCACTTTGGGCTTGAGTAATATACGTGCTGCTGTTAATAAATCATGGTCATCATCGACGACTAAAACTGCTGACTTTTTCATTAAAATAATTTGTTCTGCACTGGCAATGAGGTTATCATGAGTAATTTATTGTTCATAACTATAAAAGAATACTCATGCATGCATTTATTCAGATACTAAGATAACTATAAATTCAACGAGCCTGCATAATAATCATTGATATATTTTTGAAGCAACCATTCATATTGCTTCACAAGCAACTGAATCTGACTACTGTCCAATTTATTCTTTGCTGTTAAGAACAGTACGGAATTGCTATTTCCTGCCTCAAAATGTACCTGTGCAATACGAAATGATTCCGAATAACTTTGTAGCTGTTCTTGCAATTGAACGATGTTATTACTGACATTTTTCAAATTAAAAACAGCCTTAGCAGTCTCGGTACGTAATTCATTGAGACTAACATCTTTTTGAAATTTGGCAGATTCCAAATCTAATTTAGCTAATTTCACTTGATTATATACAGCGAGATGATTGAAGATCGGAATGTTTAAATTGAGTCCAATTGACTTCCCTAAATTATTGTTGAATTGCTTAAAATAACCAAAATCAGCACCGTTTGAATAATTTGTAGATAAACCTGCACTGAAAGACAAGGATGGCCAATAATTTGATTTCACCACTTTAATATTGCGTTCAGCAGCCTTTATCCGCCAATCCAGTGCTGGTATAATTGGCAAGTTCTCACTTGCGGCATCAAACAATTGCGCTGCAGTTTTAATTTCGGCATCTTGTTTAAATTCGATCGCTTTCAACTCGCCCAGACTTGTTTCATCTACATTCAATAAAGTAGATAACCTCAGTCTATTGAGATACAAAATCTGTTTGTTATTTTCAATTGCATTGATATCATTCGCCAATTGTCCTTTCAGATCAAAATAATCCCCCGGTGCAATTGCACCTTCTTTATGAAGTACTTCTGCCCTACGCACCTGTTCCCTGGTCACCTCAGTTTGCAATTCAGACTGTTTCAAGACATCCTGAGCAGTCAAAATCTGAATAAACGATTCGATCACATCCAGTTTAAGCGTATTGATCTGCGAATCGAATTCCAACTTGCTGGCAGTTTTTGCATCAGCTTTCATACGTACGTCGTGCAAAATTCGAAATCCGTTAAACACAGGAACAGTTACTCCTAAAGAAGCTCCTCCCGAAGAATTGTTTGTTGTTGTATATTGGTTGATTGTTTTATCCAAATACCGGCCCGTACTAAAGCTATGATTCAAACCTGCATTGACATCTGGCAATCGATTTGCTTTTGCCTGATTCAAATTAATGCCTGCTCTTTTTACATCTAGTTCGTTCCGCATTAAGGCCGGATTTGCTTTTATAGCTATCTGTATGCATTCACTCAACGAGCGCTGTTGAACTTGTGCACGCACAAAAGTCAAGCTATAAAGAAAACACAAACTGTATATAAAGATTCGTTTCATATTTCATATTTTCCAAATCTTTAACCACAGGCCATGCCAAACAAACAAATCACTAATTATCAACTAAATAACAATATGCAACAACGATTTATGTTCATCTTCGTACATGCAGGTGTTCGAAAGCGAACACTTCAATCATACACTCATTTTTTATGAAAAAAAACGACTCAATTATCAAGTTGTACGCAGCCGAACAATAAGTGTTCGAATACGAACACTAGACAAATAGTTAAAACACAATAATGAAATGAATATCAACACATTACATTTATGGCACATCTTTCATAGATAATAACAAAATTGAAACGTATTATGGACAGACCTTTAGAAAAGAAGAAGTGGAATAACAAACGCATATTAACCTTAGTCGGAATTACAGGTTTGGTCGGCCTTATAGCCGCAAGCTTTTATTTTACAAGCGGTAACAGCAAGTTGAATGTAGAAGCAGATCGTATTTCCATCGTTGAGATAAAAAAAGACAATTTTCAGGAATTCATTCCAATCAATGGATCTGTTCTTCCTATTAGCAGTATTTATTTAGATGCTTCTGTTGGAGGCCGTGTGGAGGAAAAATATGTAGAAGATGGTGCGACCTTAAAAAAGGGAGATCCAATCATGCGGTTGTCCAATACCGATCAGGAACTTACTCTTATTCAACAGGAAACACAGGTTTTAAACCTCTTGACACAATCACAGATTGCCCAAACCAATGCACAACAGGTTTCGATCAATAACCGTAACCAGATGGCAGATGTAGAACAGGCTTATAAAGAGGCTGAACGTGTATATCAATTAAATAAAAAATTATTGAATGAAAAAGCGATTGGATCACAAGAATTTGAAAAATCAAAAAATGAATATAACTACCAAAAAGAACGGGTTAACTTAACAAAACAAATCCTAAAACAGGATGAGGTTTCGACCAATCAAAAAGCGCATCAGGATAAAGAAACGTATCAACGTACACAAAGTGCTCTTGAATTGATGAAGAGAAAAATCGGCGATTTGATCGTTCGTTCTCCTGTAGATGGTCAATTAACATCATTTGACGCTGAGATTGGACAAAATAAAAATGCAGGTGAACGTCTTGGACAGATCGACGTGCTTACGGGATTTAAGGTTCGTGCGGATATTGACGAGCATTATATCAATCGAATTTTCCCGGATCTTCAAGGTGAATTCACAATTGGTGATAAAGCATATAAGTTAAGAATCAAAAAAGTATATACACAAGTAACAAATGGACGGTTTCAGGTCGATATGGAATTTATCAATGAAGTTCCTAAAGGTATCCGTAGGGGGCAGACTTTACAGATCAGATTGGCTTTGAGTGACGAGACCAAAGCAGTATTACTTGCAAAAGGAGGATTTTATCAGCAGACCGGTGGTAATTGGATCTTTAAACTGGATAAAAATGGAAATACTGCTTACCGTGTGGATATTCAACTGGGAAGACAGAATCCTGAATATTATGAAGTCATTAAAGGTCTACAACCTGGTGATAAAGTAATTGTATCCAGCTATGAGACTTATGATAAAGTACAGGAGTTAAATATTAAAAAATAATGTAAACAATATTGAGGGTTGTTATTAATAAATTAAACCTCAATATACTTCAAAATATTAAACTTAAAACATAAACTTAGATATGAGCACAAAAAATATGATCAAAATCAGCAACCTTCAAAAGTACTATCGTACAGAAGAAGTAGAGACCGTGGCACTCAACAATTTGAATATCCATGTCAAGGAGGGGGAATTTGTTGCCGTCATGGGACCTTCTGGATGTGGCAAATCTACCTTGCTCAATATTATCGGGCTTCTGGATGATTTGGATGAAGGAAGCTACCTATTTAATGAAATTGAAGTCGCTAAATTCAAAGAACGTGGCCGTTCGGATTTACGTAAGCATAATATTGGTTTTGTCTTTCAGAGTTTTAATCTGATCGATGAACTGACGGTATTTGAAAATGTAGAACTTCCTCTAGTTTATACCAATGTTCCTGCAGCAGAGCGTAAACGTCGCGTTGAAGAAGTCTTGGAGAAAGTACAAATTATGCACCGCCGCAATCACTTCCCTCAACAACTGTCTGGAGGTCAGCAGCAGCGTGTTGCAGTGGCTCGGGCTGTTGTCAATAATCCAAAACTAATTCTTGCCGATGAGCCTACGGGTAACTTAGATTCCAATAATGGTAACGAAGTGATGCAATTATTAACAGAGCTGAATGAAGCTGGAACAACGATCGTCATGGTAACACATAGTGAGCATGATGCTAAGTTTTCCGATCGTGTGATCCGTATGTTAGATGGACAGGTCATTATGGAAACAGCAACATTATAATTGAACACTTTAATAAATAATTATAATAACAGGTCTAAAAACTGAATCAGGGCTGTTAGAAAAAGTACACCAGTTGAAGCAACATAAATTAAGATGATAAAGAACTATTTAAAACTAACCTTACGTAGCCTTTGGAAAATCAAAGGGTATTCAGCCATTAATATTCTTGGACTCACTGTAGGTCTAACTAGTTTCTTGATGATCTTATTATACCTCAACTATGAACTTAATTATGACCGTTGGGACCCGGAACTTGAAAAAGTATATAAAGTATCGCTTCGTGACGCCGAGAATGATATTTCTCCCAATACACAGGCACCTTTAGCGACTTTATTGCGTGAAAATGGTTCTCAAATCGAATCTAGCACTAAAATTTCAACAGATGCTACTTTTGAAGTACCTCTTTCTGTAGGAGAAAAAACATTTTCACAAAGTGGTACCATATCTGCAGACTCACTCTTTTTCTCAGTCTTTCCTTATAAGATTGTAGCAGGAGATGCATTAAATCCTCTACAGAAACCAAATGCCATGGTCATTAGTGAATCGATGGCTAATAAACTTTTCGGAAATGAAAATCCAATAGGAAAGACTATTAAAACATTCAATTCATTTGATTTCGAGGTGACTGCAATTATGGAAAATCCAGAAGGGCCGACTCATCTGAATATTGAAATCGTATACCGTTCACCATTTGAAAAACAAAACTATCATTGGGAAAATTGGTCCTTCCATACGTATGTTAAAACCAAAAATATCCTAGCTGGAAATGATTTGGAGACAGCAATAGACCGTATTTATTATACGGAAAGACTTATGAAAGAAACAGGAAAGACGTATGATCAGTATATCAAATCTGCCAATCGCACAAGTCTTTTTGTCGATGCCGTTCATGATATCCATAATTTCCCTAAACACGGAACTAGCAATATTGGCACGATTTCAATCTTATTGGTTTTAGCTATACTGCTTCTCTTTACTGGAGCAATTAATTTTAGTAACCTTTCGATCGCATCATCTTTGAGACGCGCTAAAGAGGTGGGTATCAAAAAAGTTCTTGGCTCTAGCCGTGCTAATTTATTTTGGCAATTTATGGTTGAAATTGCCCTGCAATGTACCATCGCATTATTCTTATCCTTCCTACTTTTAAGCGTAGCCATACCTTATTTTAATCAGGAATTCGGAGTCTCTTTAAATTTATTTGGTATAGGATCTTCGTGGTCATTAATTGCTCAAATTGCCGGTTGCCTTGTTATTGTCACCTTGCTTTCCGGACTTTATCCGGCCGTTTTCCTCTCACGCTATAACACCACAAAAGTTCTTAAAGGTGATTACTCAACCGGAAAACAAGGACTTGCTTTACGAAACGGATTAATTGTGGTTCAATTTGTTGTGGCGACCTTCTTCATTATCAGTATTGTAGTTATTAATCGGCAATTGACTTACATGCAGCAGTCAGACAAAGGGTTCTCGAGTGAACAGGTACTACGTGTGCAAGCATTGATACAGAAAAACAGAGACGAAAACTTTGACCAGGTTAAAAATGAACTGCTTCGTATACCTGGAGTACAGTCTGTGGCGAAAACAACCAAGGTTCCTGGTGATGTTTTATCGGATACATCGACAATGAATTTTAAACATGCAGGTGCTTCCTATCGCCTTGGGTCGGTCAAAGTAAGTCAGGACTATTTTAAAACACTCAACATTGATTTAGTCGACGGCAGGTCATTCAATGACAGTCATGCTGACCAGCATACAAGATCGGCTATTATCAATGAGGCCGCAGCTCAAAAATTAGGTCTTAAACATGCTGGCGGAGCATATATCAGTTACCCTGACTGTGATAGTGTTCCAATCGAGGTGGTAGGAATTGTGAAAAACTTTAATGTGCTGGGCTTTGAGCGGGAAATACAACCGACTGTCTTCACGATAGGTAATGATGCTTGTGTTTTTCAATCAGGAGGTGCGATTTTGGTTAAACTTTCTGGCGGTGACTCGAACAAAACGGTTGCAGGTATTGAGAAACTATGGAAAGATATTGAACCTGGTTTAGGAATTCGTCACTCTTTCTTAGATGAAAATTTTCAACAACTATTTGCGAGTCATCTGCGCTTAAAACGCATCGTCACCTTCTTTGGATTTACAGCCATTGCAATGGCCATTATTGGGCTATTCGCGCTAACTGCATTTTTAATTGGACGTAGGACAAAAGAAATCAGTATCCGTAAGATTCTGGGAGCAGACTTAAGCGATTTAGGAATGTTACTCGGTAAAGATTTTTTACGTCTAGTTGCTTTAGCTGTATTGATTGCGATCCCGCTTGGTTGGTGGGCGACAAATGCTTGGTTGCAAGGCTTCGCTTATAAAATCTCTCTTAGTGTGTGGCAATTTATACTATCGGCCGCTGTCTTACTTATTGTCGCAGCCTGTACGATATGCATTCATATTGTAAAAGCATCCCGTTCAAATATCTCTGATAATCTAAGGAATGAGTAAATATGAGTTATAAAAAACAAACCTTTTCAATAGTTAAGAATATAACTGATCAACCACTTTGAATATAGTGCATGTATTATAAACCTTACGATAATGAACAATTTTAAATTAATATTTAGACAATTATGGCGCAACCGCCTCTTCACCTTACTTAATATTGTAGGGTTATCCATCGGTATCAGTGCCTGCTGGGTGATATTCCGTATTGTCAATTATGAATTTAGTTTTGACCAGAAACATCCTGATAAGGAATTGATTTATAAAGTCCACACAAGCTATCTTGAAAACAACAAAACAGATCACTTCGACGGTATTCCTGCACCACTACCCGCCTTTGTAAAAGATAATTTTTCTGATGCAGCATTATCTGTTCCTGTATTCAGTGAATATTTTGAAAGGGTCAGTTTACCGAATAGTAAAGCATTAGTTTTTGAAGACCCAAAGGAAATTATTGGAACTACACCAGATTATTTCAAACTCACCGATTATCGCTGGTTGCAGGGAAATAAAGATATCGTATTTAAGAACCCTAATGAAGTGGTTTTGACGGCATCAAGAGCAAAATTATATTTCCCGAAAAACACGTTTGCAGATATTATTGGCAAAACCTTATCCTACGACAGTACGTTATTTACAGTTGCTGGAATCGTGGAAGATCTAGCTTACCCAAGTAGTTTTATCGGTAAAGAATTTATGCAGATTCCGGCAAAGGATTGGACAAGTACCACTTGGACAAATTCTAATTCCAACTGGCAGATGTTTATTAAGGTTAAATCGTCGAACGTTATTGCTCCTATTTTAAAATCGGTTAATGCTAAATTCCATGAGATGACCAATGAAGAATTTAAAAAATACGGCTTCAGTATGTCATCAAACTTAATTCCGCTATCTGAATTACATTTCACATCATTTGCACAAAAAAGTAGCGACAAAAAAACAATGTATGGCATTATTGGCATCGGAATTTTTCTACTGATACTTGCTTGCATAAACTATATCAATTTAACGACAGCCCAAGTTCCACATAGAGCAAAGGAAATAGGTATCAGAAAAACGTTGGGAGAGAGTCAAAAGAGAATAACCGTCATCTTCTTTCTTGAAACATTTATCATCACAATATTGGCACTCTTATTATCATGGCCACTAGTTAAAATTATCCAATCCAGTTTAAGTTCTTACATTCCGCAGCAGATGTACAGCTTTGCTGACAACTTAACGGTTCTATCATTTATAGCCGGGACGACAATTTTAATCACACTACTATCTAGTTGGTATCCGGCCATGCTCATTAATCGAGTTAAAATCTCCGAAGTTATCAAAATTACAGGAGGCAGTAAAGTTAAAATGGGCGGCCTGTCTTTACGAAAAACACTTATCGTATTTCAATTTGTGATTGCTCAAATATTTGTTGTCTCCACGTTTATCATCGGAATGCAACTTAAACATTCTTTAAATAGTAAACTTGGCTTTAACAAAGAAGCAATTATTACGCTACAGCTTCCATATAAAAGCTTTCAAAATGCTGATACGGATCCCTTCACCTATAAGCATGCTTTGGAAGGACTTTCTGTCATCAAAAACGTTTCTTTGGGGCATCTCCCGATGAGCGGTGATCATTGGGGTAATTCGATCGTTGTAAAAAGTGATACCGGAGAAGTACGGGTAGATCATCAATTTAAGTTTATAGATGATGACTATTTTAAATTATACAATATCAATATACTGGCTGGTCGAGCGATTAAACTATCGGACACAGCTTCAGGTATTGCTCTAAATCTAGTGGCTATTGAGAAACTAGGATTTAAATCTGCATCAGAGGCTATTGGTAATTTTGTAAAAATAGATGATCAGGATCGACAAATCGTTACCGTGATTGATAACTTTCACAGTAAAAATATGCATAGTAAAATTGGTCCTTTAGAGCTTAGACCTTCAAACAAAAAAGGACAATTAAAGAATATGAGTATTCAATTGCCGGATCATCAGGAAAAATGGACAGTTGCCTTGCAACAGATCGAAAAGGAATGGAAAAAATACTATCCAAATGCTCCATTTAAATACGAATTTTATGATCAGCAAATAAAAAATCAATATGAAAACGATACGAAGTTTTCAAAAATAATCAATTTGTCTACCTCAATAACCATTTTATTAAGTTGCTTAGGACTGATTGGTCTTGTGACAATTACTACAGCCCAACGGACAAAAGAGATTGGAATCCGTAAGGTATTGGGTAGCAAAATTTCTGGAATCATCGCATTACTATCCAAAGAATACATCAAATTAATTTTCATTTCGATTCTGATAGCATCACCAATTGCCTGGTGGGCGATGAATCATTGGCTGAAAGATTTTGCTTACAAAATTACGCTTAGCTGGTGGATGTTTACAATTCCTGCAGTGATTACTTTGCTTATTGCATTTATTACCATGAGCTATCATTCCATCAAAGCCGCAAACGCAAATCCCGTTGAGAGTTTGCGCGATGAATAAAGCTAAAATTTAGACATTAATGTTAACATCTTAAATAATTACAGCCATGATCAAGAGCTACATTAAAATTGCAATAAGAAACTTAAAGCGAAATATTTCTATTTCATTAATCAATGTATGTGGATTAGCTTTAGGCATTGCGACCTGCTTACTCATCAGTCTGTATATCACTGATGAACTTAGCTATGATCGTTTTAATAAACAGGCTGACCGCATCGTTCGCGTAGTTTTTAAAGGAAAAGTAAAGGGTGGCGATATCAAGGAAGCTCATATCATGCCACCTGTTGCTTCAACGATGAAGGCTGAATTATCGGATGTCGAAGAAACGGCTCGCTTACGCATGGGAGGAGTTCCGCTATTTCAAATAGGCAACCAGGTTTTTCACGATGCCAATTTAGCATATGTTGATGCATCCTTCTTCAAGATATTCACATTACCTTTATTGAAAGGAGATCCTTTAACCGCATTAGCGGAGCCGAACACTGCTATTATATCTGAAACGATGGCACGTAAATACTTCAATACCAATGATGTGATCGGGAAAGAACTACCAATAAAGGGAAATGGGACAATTCTTAAAATAACGGGTGTAATGAAAAATATACCCAAAAACTCTCATTTTAATTTTGATATTTTCACTTCCATCGATGCGCTTGAAGATGCACGATCTACTTCCTGGATGACTTCGGAATATTATACCTATGCGCTATTAAAAAAAGATGTAACAGTTAAACAAGTGGAGACTAAACTCGCGGCCTTATTTGACAAGCATGTGGGGCCTCAGTTTATGGCAGGTTTCGGAATGAGTTATGAAGATTACAAAAAAACCGGTAATAAGATCGGACTATATCTACAGCCTTTAACTGATATCCATCTACACTCTGACTTTGTATATGACCTGAGTCCGTCTGGCAATATCAGATACCTTTATATTTTTGGAGTCATCGGCATCTTTATGCTCCTGATTGCTACGATCAATTTTATGAATCTATCGACCGCCAGTGGGTCTAAAAGATTTAAAGAAGTTGGCGTAAGAAAAGTATTAGGAGCTGGAAAACAGAAATTGCTGCTACAGTTTTTTACAGAAGGGATCCTTACAACTTATATTGCTTTACTATTGGCTATAGGCATTGTTTTACTTGCGCTTCCTTTGTTCAACCACTTTTCTGGAAAATCATTAGAGATCGGACAGCTTTCCTTCATCACAACAATTCCTTTGTTACTTGGTTTTGGTTTACTGATCGGTTTATTCTCCAGTAGTTATCCTGCTCTATACTTATCATCATTTAATCCTATAATGATCTTAAGAAACAGGTTCAATGCCTCTGGAAATGGTCTGGGATTAAGAAGTGGCCTTGTGGTATTTCAATTTATCGTTTCAGTCGGATTGATATTTAGCACTGTGGTGGTAAGTCGTCAGCTGGATTACATGCGTCATATCAAACTTGGTTATGACAAGGAAAATGTTGTCATTATTCAAAGCTGGCCTCTAGGAGCTAACGAAAAATCTTTCGCTGAACGCCTAACTCAGGATAGCCGCGTACTACATGTTTCACACTCGTCTTATCTTCCTGCAGGAGCTACCTACAATAACAATTTTTTTATCTATCCAAAAGAGAGCCCTAACCAATGGGTAAAAACTCTCCGTTATGATGTTGACGAGCAATACATTCCTACCATGGGTATGAAGTTGAAAGAAGGGCGCAATTTTTCAACAACCTATGGCAACGATAGCCTATCGGTTGTGATCAACGAAACTGCTGCCAAAAATCTAGGTTGGAAAGATAATATCATTGGTCGAACATTAACCGATAAGGATAATAAAGTCTTGCAGGTGATCGGTGTTGTTGAAGATTTTCATTTTAAACCGCTGCATGAAACTATTGCTCCTTTGGTGATGGTATTGAATGATCAGGCAGGAAATCTGATTATCAAAACTAAGGCGACAGACATGGAAAAATTACTGGCAACAGTAAAACAGTATTACAATGCATATCCTTCGGATCTGCCCTTTGATTATTCTTTTCTTGATGATCGTTATAATCAGACCTATCAGTCGGAACTTAAGACCGGACAATTACTGACTATCTTTGCGTCACTGACCATTTTTGTTGCCTGCCTTGGATTATTGGGATTGGCGATTTTCACCACGCATCAACGTAAAAAAGAAATTGGAATCCGAAAAGTAATCGGTGCTTCTGTGCCTGATATTGCGCGTATGTTATCCTTTGAATTTATTCGATTAGTGGTCATTGCCATCATTATTGCCTCCCCTATTGCCTGGTGGATGATGCACATGTGGTTGGAAGATTTCGCTTATCGCATCGACATTCAATGGTGGATGTTTGCTATTACAGGATTTTTAGCTGTCGTCATTGCGTTATTTACAGTCAGTTCACAAGCAATAAGGGCGGCGGTTGCTAACCCTGTCAATAGTTTAAAAGATGAATAATACAATTAAAGCTTACATACTTCAAAAGAAATAAAGACCTAAAATATAAACAATGATCAAGAACTATATAAAAATCGCATGGAGAAATCTTTGGAAAAACAAGGGTTATTCTTCCATCAACATCGTTGGGTTAGCCATAGGCTTAGCTTGCTGTTTATTAATCGTCTTATATATTCATGATGAATTATCCTATGATAAATACCATGTAAATAAAGACCGCATTTACCGTGTTATTAATTCTTTCGAAGACAACGAGAAATTAATCCGAAAAAATGTATGGGGGGTTGCCCCTATAGGTCCAGCTTTAAAAGCTGATTTCCCAGAAGTGAAGAATGTGGTCCAATTTTCAGGAGTTACATCCATTTCTTTAAAAAATAAAGAAAAAGTATTTCAGGAAGAACGTGTTTTTTTCATGGACTCAACTGCATTTGATGTCTTTAGCTGGAAAGTACTGGCTGGTAATCCAACAACAGCCTTGATTGCACCTTATACTGTTGTTTTAACAGCAAGTACTGCCAAAAAATATTTTGGAAATGAAAATCCGATTGGCAAAACATTAGAAGGCGGTCTTGCCGCCGGTCGTGCTGATCCAGGCCTATACAAAGTCACAGCGGTTATTGAAGATGTTCCTTCCAACTCCCATTTTACATTTGATGCTTTGCTCTCGATGAGTACCTTTAGAAAAGCTTTTACAGATCGTTTTGAAAGCTGGGGATATGTCGATTTTTATACTTACATACTGGTATCCGATCAATTTAACCTTTCTAATTTTAATAAGAAAATTCCACAATTTCTCAAAAAGAATGTTCCTTCTGCAGAGGGCAAGTATAATTTCCAACTCGAACCTATACTGGATGCCTATATGCATTCGTCTGCAGGCAGACAGCCTGGTGTAACGGGGAGCGTACAGAATCTGTACATATTTGCTATCATAGGTCTATTTATCCTTTTCATCGCCTGTGTAAATTTCATGAATTTGGCTACATCTCGTTCCATGGAGAGAGCGAAAGAAGTAGGTGTGCGAAAAGCGATTGGCGCGAACCACCGTAATTTGATTCTTCAATTTATGTGTGAATCATTAGCTTTAGTTTTTATCGCTGCACTGCTGGCGATGCTATTGGTTATCGTACTTCTTCCTTCCATGGAGGCCTTTGCAGGGAAACATTTTGCATGGAGCAGTCTATTCAATTTGACGACATTCAGTATCTTTCTAGGTATCGTGACAATAACCGGTATTGTTGCGGCTAGTTATCCGGCTTTTATTTTAGCGCGTTTTAAACCTATCGAAGTTTTAAAGGGAACATTTAAAACTGCTGCTGGAGGGCAATTTTTACGAAAGGGATTAGTAATCTTTCAGTTTGGTTTATCCATTGTACTTATTGCAGGAACCTGTATTGTCTTTTCACAATTATATCACCTGCAACATACGAATCTTGGTTTTCAGAAAGATCAGATGCTGGTTATCGATTATAATTTTGACGATGGGGTCAACAAGAATTTAGAAGCAATTAAAAATACGTTTAAGAGAGATAAGGACGTCATAGCGGTATCATCATCGCGCAGTGTTCCGGGTACATTTTTCCCTAATGCGGGCACAGAGATAGAGACTAAAGAAGGAAAAATGACGATGTTGGGTCCTGCACTTTTTGAGGTGGATATTGATTTTATCCCGAACATGGGGATTGAAATGGTCGCAGGACGGGCTTATTCCCGGGATTTTCCTGCCGACACTGCACACTCCATGATAATCAATGAAGCTGCAGCTAAACTTTGGGGCTATAATAATCCACAGGATATTATTGGAAAGCGTTTTACGCAATGGGGACAAGAGGGACAGGTTATCGGCGTTGTAAAAGACTTTAACTATATGTCTTTACATAATAAGGTTGAACCACTTGCTTTGCGATTATCACCGTGGAGCAGCAAATTTATAACGATTAAATTGCAACAAGCGAATCAACCGGAAACTATTGCCCGCATCGAAAAGATCTGGACAGGTCTAGCTCCCCAGATTCCTTTTAATTATACATTTTTGGATCAGAGTTTTAAACGTCAATATGAAGCAGATTATCGTTTCCAAAGAATTTTCACCACATTTTCAGGATTTGCAATTTTTATTGCCTGTTTAGGGCTCTTGGGGCTTGTGACTTATACCGCTCAGCAACGTACCAAAGAAATTGGCATCCGTAAGGTCCTCGGATCTAGTGTTTTTGGAATCATACAATTATTATCTCTTGACTTCATCAAACTTGTCATTATTGCTATATGTATTGCCATACCGGTAGCCTATTGGGCAATGGGTAAGTGGCTCAATAATTTTGCTTATCACATTGATATGCAATGGTGGATGTTTGGTATAGCGGGGGTGAGCGCATTATTCATTGCTTTAGCAACTGTAGGGTATCAAGCTTTAAAAGCTGCAAAGGCAAATCCTGTTGATAGTTTAAGAGATCAGTAATTTAGTATACATGTACGTTTGCGAACGCCAACTGTTCGGAAACGTACACTTATGCGAGCACAAAAAACAATCTAAACACCTATATATAAGACTATTAAAATATTGGCTTAGGGATTGGACTTTAAAATTAGAAAAGGAACAAAATATAATCAATCAAAACCTTTATGATTTTTAAATATATTAAAACTGCCTGGCGTAATCTAAAAAAAAGCAAGTTTTACACCGCAATCAATATTTTAGGACTTTCGATCAGTATTGCTACAGCAATCTTGATCTTATTATGGGTACAGGACGAAATCAGTTTTGATCGTTTCCATAAAGATTATAAACAGGTATATAATGTCCATAACATCTGGAAAGATGGCGATAAGGAACAAATTTCCAATAGCACACCTGGTCCGGTCGGATTTTATGCAAAAGATGTTCCTGCCATTGAATCTTCGGTTAGGATAGTAGGAGAAGATTCTGGAGTCATTAGCTTAAAGGGTCAAAAAGATGTCTACACTGGACTTGCTATAGCCTATGCTGACAGTACATTTTTCAAATTCTTTTCTTTTCCACTACTTCAATCCAGTAAGCCTAATATTCTGACTTCTCTAGATGAAGTGACGATTAGCGAAACGCTGAATAAAAAACTTTTTAATGGTCAGGATGCAATTGGAAAAACACTACTATTGGGGAAAACTCCTTTCCTAGTGACAGGTATATTTCAAGATATGCCACAAAATTCATCTTTAAAATACGATATTATCTTTCCAATGAGCTTTCTTGCAAAATCATTTACTGAAAATGGAGGAAATGGTGTCTGGAAAACAATTGATGAGGATCTGGGTAATTATTATTTTGACACCTACATAAAATTACGTTCCGAATCAAACCCTGATCAGGCAATTGCTCAAATTAATAACAGCTTCATCAAGGCTCGTAATGGAAATACAAAAACTACTTTTAAACTTGGATCACTAGCTGATAAACATTTAATCGCTCCTGATGGAAATAAATCGGCCTTGCGTATGGTGCAGATATTTGGTGCAGTAGCTTTACTCCTACTTTTTATTGGCGCTATAAACTATGTTAATCTTGCTACAGCTCGGGCTATGGACCGTGCTAAGGAGGTAAGCATCCGAAAAATTGTAGGCGCTAGCCGCAAGCAACTGTTTTTTCAGTTTATGGCCGAAACCTTCCTAACATTTACCTTAGCAACTTTTACTGCAGGTATCTGGGTGATGCTATCATTCTCCGCATATAACAGTATTTCGGGTAAATCAATGGTATTTGACCTGCAAAATCCAGCGTTGTGGCTTTTAATTGGATCTGCATTGTTACTCACTGTTTTATTGTCCAGTATATATCCTTCCATACAACTGTCATCTTTTAAGCCAATTGCGGCACTGAAAGGCAAATCATCCAAACCCACAAATAGTATCTTCCGAAAAGGCCTGGTTGTATTTCAATATGCGACATCCATCATTCTAATTATCTGCACCCTAGTTATTCAAAAACAGATGAAATACATCCGTAATTATAACTTAGGATATGATACCTCGTATATTTTTACGGTCTCACTTAATGAAGGCTCTATAGAAAATAAATCTACAGTAGAAACTAAATTGGCAGAAGATCCCGCTATCACTGCATACTCCATCAATGGTGTTTATGATCCTATGAGCTATGGTAATTCTACTGGGGATATCGATTGGCCAAATCGTCCAAAAGATTACACACTCATTGTTGGACGCGCTACGATTGATAAAAATTTCATTCCTTTAATGGGTATGAAATTCGTAGAGGGAGGTAACATCAAAGGCACTCCCGCAGACTCTTCAAGTTATATCATCAATGAAACCATGGCCAAACAAATGGGACTGAAAAAACCATATGTTGGCGCGCAAATGTCATTGCATGAAGTCCCCGGAACGGTGGTTGGTGTCATCAAGGATTTTAACTTCAATAATCTTAAAAAACCGATTGGTCCTATGGTATATTGGACACATCGCTTCTCAGGCACCTTATATGTTAAAACGACTGCTTCAAATGCTCAAAAAGCAATTGAGAAAGTAAAAACGATTTACAATAGCTATCCTTCGGAAAGGCCATTCGAATACACATTTTTGGACAGTAAAATTGATAAGATGTATAAATCGGACTTACGTACAGGATTGCTTTTCAACATCTTTGCTTCGATTGCTATTTTCGTTTCTTCTCTTGGTCTCTTAGCTTTGGCTACCAATGCGGCACAAACTAAAGTAAAAGAAATCGGAATCCGCAAAGTCTTAGGTGCTAGCATACCACAAATTGTTCAGTTATTAGGAAAAGAGTTTGTGAGCTTACTCATAATCGCTATTTTAATTGCAAGTCCCCTTGCCTGGTATTTTGCAAATGAATGGCTGGCTAATTTCAGCTTTAAAACAGAATTGAATGTTTGGATATTTTTAATCGGCGCTAGTATAGCGCTATTAATTGCAGGGCTGACCATTAGTTATCAAGCCATTCGTGCGGCAAAAGTAAATGTGATCAATAGCCTACGAGATGAATAATTAACATACGTGTTTTTATAAGTTAAGTATTAAGTGTGAAAATGAAGGTCGTCGGTTTTTGAAATCGACGGCTTTCTATGTTAACGAAAAAAGTATGGTGACCAATTAAATCTAACTACTGGCAATCAACTCAATCATGATAAAGAATTATATAAAAATCGCATGGCGAAGTATTTTCGCTAATAAATTCTATACAGGCATTAATATTTTAGGATTGTCGGCTGGATTAGTCGTAGGGATATTCCTCCTACTTTGGATTCAAGATGAGCTATCTTTTGACAGATTCCATAAAAATGAGCGGAGTATCTATAAAATTGGTATTGAAGGTGGAACTGGAATAACTAAAAAAATATTTGAGAATATCATTGCTCCCGTTGGTACTTTTGCAAAGAAAGAGATTCCGGAAGTTAAAGATGCCGTTCGTATCCTCAAAATTGGAGATGGTCCCATCAAATATAAAGAGAAAATATTTATCGAGAAAAGCTTTGCTTTTGTAGATCCGAGCTATTTTTCTGTATTTAATTTTCCTTTGGTTCAAGGCAATCAAAAGTTACCTTTTCCAGACAACAATTCGATTGTCATCACAGCCAGTACTGCCCAACGCTATTTTGGAAATGAAGATCCCATTGGTAAAACGGTCACCATAGGTCTAGATGAACTTTGTGTGGTATCGGGTGTTATCGCAGACTATCCCGAAAATTCAAGTTTACAATTGCAGGTACTTCTTCCCCTTTCTAGGTTTAATGAGCAGGCGTACGTAAAAAATAAAACCACTTATGACAACAAAACATATTTGTCATCCATGGATATGGATTGGTCCAGTTTTTCATTTGAAAGTTATCTACTGCTAACTCCCCAAGCGAACCTCACTGCTTTAACTAAAAAGTTACAACAGATACATGAACGCAATAAACCTGAAGATACACCTGTACCTTACGTAGCACAACCACTATCTAAAGTTCACTTATACCACATGGATGGTAGCGATGGAGGAATCGGCGCTGTACATATTTTTATGGGAGTAGCCCTGATGATTATAGCAATAGCGAGTATTAATTATATTAATCTTTCGACTGCACGTTCTTTAAATCGGGCCAAAGAAGTCGGAATTCGAAAAATTATTGGGGCTGGCAAAAGGGAACTTTTCTTTCAGTTTATCATAGAAACTACATTATTGTTTCTTTTTGCAGTAACCATTGCGATAACGGTCGTTTTTATTTTTCTCCCTTCTTTTAATAACTTCTCTGGAAAACAAATAGCATTGGATCTCGCCAGTATTAATTTATGGGTCTACATTTTCATCTTACTGATTGGAACACTTCTCTTAGTGAGCATCTATCCAGCATTACTGCTATCAACTTTTGATCCTATCAAAGTCCTAAAAGGTAATCTGGGAATGAAAAAATCTAGTTCCAGAAAAGTATTGGTTGTATTGCAGTTTACGGTTTCTATTGTTTTGATAACCATGACAATTGTCATTGGTCGTCAATTAGAGTTTATCCGCGACAAAAATCTTGGCTACGAAAAAACCCATATTTTCGCGGTTCCTATGGGATCAAAAATAGGCGAACATTTTGATGCCATCAGAAATGAACTGATAAAAAGCGAAGGAATAAATGATGTAATCCGACTGGGGCGTGATATGATACACGGCGGTGATGCTACTGGAGATAACGATTGGGAAGGAAAACCTGCAAAGTCAAATCTATGGTTTAATATCACGCATTCAGATCAACATACGCTCGATTTCTTTAAGATAAAACTAGTAGAAGGACGAAACTTTACGGGCTCATTAGCGGACTCTACCCATTTTATTCTAAATGAAACAGCTGTTAGAGAGATGGGGTTAAAAAATCCTATTGGCACCCGTTTGAGAATCCGAACTGTACCTGGAACTATTATTGGTGTCGTGAAAGATTTTAATTACGCTAGTGTACGTCAGAAGATTGAACCTATCGTTTTTAAGTTTAATCCAAAAAATTCTCGGCAGCTTTATATAAAAACGAATGAAAATAAAACTGTTGATGCTATAGGCGCTATGGAAAAAATTTGGAAGCAATACTATAATGATATGCCTTTCACTTATAATTTCCTGGATGAAAGCTATCAAAAACTATACACGAGTGAACAAAAACAGGGTACCATATTTAACTTCTTTGCTGTCATAACCATCTTAATATCTTGTTTAGGTCTATTAGGCTTATGTACTTACACCGCTCAAGTAAAAACAAAGGAAATTGGGATTAGAAAGGTACTTGGCGCGACCGTTTTCCACATTATACAAATGCTGAATCGGGAGTTTTTCATCTTAGTCATTATTGCGAATATTATTGCGATTCCTCTTGCTTTATATTTCGCAAATGACTGGCTTCAGGGGTTTGCCTTTAGAACTAATTTACCTATATCTATATTTTTATTTTCAGGTATTCTCACATTGTTCATCACGGCACTTACAGTTAGTTTTCAATCCATTAAGGCTGCAATTATCAATCCTGCAAATAGCTTAAGAGACGAGTAATTAGGACCTTTTCATATAAAAGAAATTGCTAAATATAATAATTGATTCAAAATCATGATAAAACTATTTTTTAAGACTTTTCTACGCAATATAAAACGTCATCCATTAAGTGGAATTATCAATATAACCGGTCTAGCATTGGGATTTACTGTTGCGTTGCTAAGTACACTTTGGATATGGAAACAATTCTCTTTTGATAAGAACTTTAAGCATTACGAAAGTATATACCAAGTGATGGTTACGGGTACTTTTAACAACGAGGTATCAACAGATGCATCTACACCTATTCCATTAGCAAAACTTATTGAATCTGATTATCACAATGAAGTTGCCCAAGTAGCATTAGCAACAGCTTTAGAAAACACCAGTTTCAAGGTTGGTGATAAAAAACTAAGTGCCAATGGTTTTTATACTTTAGGGAAATTTAGCGAAATTTTTAGTTTTGAACCCATACAGGGAGAAATCTCAACTCCTACTCAAGCCAATACATTTATTATCTCCCAATCACTAGCCTCCCGTTTATTTGGTTCTGAAAGTGCTATCGGAAAAATTGTACAGTTGAACGGAAACGAGCATTATCAGGTACAAGGTGTATATGCGAATTTGCCTGAAAACAGCACATGGTATGGACTAGACTATATATTGCCTTTCACGTCATATTTACAAAAAAATGAAGGTATTGCAGACAGATGGAATAATTGTTATTTTGATACTTATGTCCAGGTTTACAACAGTGCCCTCATACCTTCTCTAGAATCCAAGTTGACGAAATTTTTCAAAACAAAACTTACTGATATCAACCCTGAGATACTCTTACATCCCATGGCAAAATGGCATCTATACGAGTCTTTTAAAAATGGTAAGAATAATGGTGGCCAGATTCAGTATGTCTGGATGTTTGCCTTAATAAGCCTCCTGATTCTTTCGCTAGCCTGTATTAACTTTATTAATCTCAGTACTGCGAGAAGTCTTAAAAGAGGTAAGGAAATTGGTGTTCTTAAATCTATTGGTGTCAGTCGGAAACAGCTTATTACCAGTTTTTTAATGGAATCGATATGCGCTGTTGGCATTGCTTATCTATTTTCATTAATATTTACACTACTCTTATTACCCTGGATCAATAGTCTTACACAAGCTCATCTCGAGCTTCCATGGAATAATGCTGTATTTTACTGTTTATCCTTAACAGGTATTTTACTTCTGGGTGTACTAGCAGGTATCTATCCTTCGTTGTTTCTGTCTTCATTCAATCCTATTCTTGCTCTCAAAGGAAAACTACAGGTCAACAAAAGTCGATTTCAACCACGTAAAATCATGGTGGTCATACAGTTTTCTATTTCTATCTTTATGATGATCGCTACTTATCTCGTCATACAGCAATTATATCACGTCAAAGATAGACCCATCGGTTATGAAAGTCATAATTTGGTGAATGTACAGAGCACTAGTTCGGAAATCAGTAAAAATTTTGAGATCCTCAAGCGGAGTCTAGAAAATGAAGGTCTTATTCAAGATGCTACTGTGTCCTCCAATTTTGTTAATAGTCTTGGACTTTCGGGAGGGGGATTTATTTGGGAAGGTAATGATCCAATAGAGGGCTCTATAATGGGTATTTCTACTGTAGATGAAAATTTTGCCAATACTGTTCAATGGACTTTCTTAAAAGGTCGAAATTTTTCCAAAGATTTCAAGACTGACTCTTCTGGAGTTGTAGTGAATGAGGCGGCTGCAAAATTTATGGGATTGACCACACTCAATAGCAAACAGATTACTAAACGTGGCAAGGCGTATAATATCCTTGGAGTGATTCAGAATACGATTTCGGAATCTCCTTTCAAATCAATCACACCAACGGTTTATTTTCTTGATTTCCTTCCTAAAAACAAAATTACACTTCGCTTAAAAGATGGAGAAAATCAAAGTCAAATACTAAAAAATATCGGGGAGAAATTTTCTGCTATAGATCCGAATCTGGTATTTGAATACACATTTACAGATCAAGAATATGCGAAACAATTTAAGCAGATGGAAATGATTCGTAGTTTAACCAGTTTATTTACTGGTCTTGCAATTTTGATTTCCTGCCTAGGATTGTACGCCCTCGTTTCATTCTTAACTGAACAACGTGAAAAGGAAATTGGGATCCGAAAGGTATTAGGCGCATCTGAGCTCGGCTTATGGAAGTTACTATCAACCGAGTATATCTGGCTTACTTTTATCGGTTTTATGATAGCCACCCCGCTTGCTTATCTTTTTATGGAAAAATGGTTAGAAAATTATGTTTACCGTATTACTATTAGCTGGTCAATTTTTGCTGTCACGGGAGGTTTTGCTCTTTTCATTACGTTAATCACCGTAAGTTATCAGGCTATTAAAGTTGCTTTATCAAATCCTATTGATACACTACGGAATGAATAATCACCCTCATAACCTGTACGCTTACGAACGCTAGGTGTTCGAAAGCGTACAGTTAAAGAAGGATACAGCAACAAACAATTAACTGATTAGCAATAATTTAAAACATTGGCTTATGGATTGAACTTAAAAAGTGGCAAAAAAATACGAGTCTAAAGTTTAAACAAATGATACAGAACTATATTAAAATAGCATGGCGCAATCTTTTGAAAAGTAAGGGATATGCAACCATTAACATTATTGGCTTAGCTATTGGTATGGCAGCTGTATTGTTAATAGGCATCTGGATACAGAATCAATCACAATTTGACAATTTCTATAGCAATAAAGATAATCTATATAGACTCTGGAACAAATATGACGAGGAGGGTGAAATCAACTTGCTAAACATCACAGCAGGAACTGCTTCATCTACTTTAAAAGCAGAATATCCAGAGGTGGAGCATGCTGCTCGTATGTATTGGAGCACCGATAGATTATTATCCTTTGATAATAAAAAGATAAAATCTAAAGGAAATGAAGTTGATCCAAATTTTATTGAAATGTTCGATTTCAAACTTTTAAAGGGTAATCGCAATGAAGTATTAAACGGTCCAAACAATATTATCCTAACAGAGCGACTCTCAAAAAAAATATTTGGGGATGCGGATCCTTTGAACAAAACGATTACATTGGATAACAAAGAACCTTATCAGGTGACTGGAGTAATAGCAGATTTACCCAGCAATACAGATTTTGATTTTACTTATCTGATTCCCTTAATCAATGCAAGTAGTCAATCTCCCACTTGGAACATAAATACATTTATGACTTATATCCAGCTAAAGAATGGGACAAATGTAGATGCCTTTAATAAAAAACTAGTCAATATCATTGCAAAGAAAACGAATAATGAGCAGAAAGGTTCACTCTTTTTATATCCAGTATCCAAAATGCACTTGTATTCTAAATTTGAACAAGGTATCCCAGTTGGAGGCAAAATCACCCAAGTTAAACTTGTTGCTGGTCTTGGATTTTTGATTTTAGTGATCGCTTGTATTAATTTCATTAATTTAAGCACTGCGCGCAGTCAAAAGCGAGCAAAAGAAGTCGCGGTACGTAAAGTGGTTGGCGCCCAACGCAGCAGTTTGATTATACAATTTTTAACAGAGTCGGTCCTACTATCTTGTATTGCAGGAATACTTGCCATAGGATTAACATCTATATCCCTCCCACTATTTAATAAAGTATTGGACAAACCTTTAGTTTTTTCGATTACAGATCCTATGATCTGGGTCTCTCTTCTCGGATTTATATTGTTTACAGGAATATTAGCTGGGTTATACCCTGCATTTGTGCTATCGTCTTTTAAACCCGTTAAATCATTGAAAGTATCTGGAAAGTCTCAAAGATTTGCCTTCAATTTCCGTGAAGTATTAGTTGTTTTCCAATTTGGAGTTGCCTTAATCTTGATTATTGCAACCCTGATCGTCAATAAACAGATTGAATATGCAGGAAAACGTGATGTTGGTTACTCACCTTCACAACTGATCGAAATTCCAATGGAAGGTGATATGACAAAAAATTATGAAGTTATCAAATCTGAATTGATCAATAAGGATATTGTGCAAGCTGTGACCCGTACCGGATGGTCAATTACCCAAAACAATTCCAATTCAGGGGGTAATTTTTCATGGGAAGGATCTACCCCTGAACAAGGAAAAAAAATCGTATTCAATATTGGAAAAGCTGAGAGTGATTTTGTTAAAACTCTGGGATTAAAATTGATCGAAGGTCGTGATATTGACTTCGAGCGATTGGCTTCTGATAGTATGTCGGTACTCGTAAATGAGGCTGCTATCAAAGAAATGAAATTGAAAAATCCTATTGGCAGCATTTTGAAATGGGGAAGTAATACCTTTACAATTATAGGAGTTATCAATGATTACATCAGCGGATCTCCATACAGCCCAGTTACTCCACTTCTTATTCATCCTGCCAAAGAGTGGATGTTAAATATGGTTGTTCGTACTCCTGCATCTATACCTATAGAACAGAGCTTGAAACAAATGGAGCAGGTACTCAAAAAATTCAATCCGGCGTACCCTTTTGAATACAAATTTGTTGATCAGCAATTTGCGGCAAAGTTTAAAGAGCAACAACAAACAGCTCAGTTAGCACTCATATTCTCTACATTAGCCATTTTTATATCTTGCCTTGGATTATTTGGACTGGTATCGTACATCGCGGAATTGAGAACGAAAGAAATTGGTATCCGCAAAGTATTGGGTGCGTCTGTAACAGGTATAACAGCGATGCTCTCAAGAGATTTTGTGAAACTGGTTCTTATTGCCATTTTAATTGCCTCACCTATTGCCTGGTGGATCATGAATAAATGGTTGCAGGATTTTTCTTACCGCATCGAGATTCAATGGTGGGTATTTGCTTTAGCGGGGATTGCCGCATTAACTATCGCAATTATTACGGTGAGTACACAAGCCATTAAAGCGGCAAATACAAATCCTGTAAAAACATTACGGGATGAATAATAACATACACTTATTGTAGGGTTATCTGAATGAATTAATGAAAAAAGCTTTAAAGCATAAAAAATGATACGAAACTATATTAAAATAGCATGGCGGAATATTCGAAAGAATAAAGGGTTTTCACTGTTGAACATGTCGGGATTAACGATTGGAATAACCTGCTTTTTGTTATTAGTTACTTACATATACCATGAATCCAGTTATGAACGTTTTTTCTCTCATGCAGATCGCATTGCGTATTTCAGCCTATCATACAAGGCTCCAAATAGCCCAGAAATGGTTTCATCCAGTACAACGCCAACAGGTCTACAACAGACTTTACAATCTGATTTTCCCGAAGTTGAGCAGGCCAGTCGTTTATATCCGTATATACAAGGTGGATTAGTTGATATTGGAAATCAATCTTTAAAGGAAAATAAGCTGATTTATGCTGATAAAAACGTATTTGAAATTCTCGATTATGATTTTATTGAGGGAAACAAAAAACATGTATTGGATGAGCCTAATCAAATTGTATTGACAGAAACCTTAGCTAAAAAATATTTTCCAAATAAATCGGCTATAAATAAAACATTGATTATTGATAAAGTGAACTGGAAGGTGTCTGGGGTAATAGCCGATATGCCAAGTAATACGCAGTTCAGATTTTCTGCCATTCTCTCTAACCAAGGTCTAGCACGCTATAAAGAAGCTTCATGGAATTCAGCTAACGATATTACTATAGGATTATTAAAAACTGATCAAAGCTTTCAATCGGTGCAACTTAAACTGGATAATCTGGTTAAGGACAAATTTAGTGAGTCTATTAAACAGGGATATGAATTCGGTTTTAAAGTAGAAAAATTAAATGATATTCATTTGCACTCAAAAACTGCAGGTACAGGAAATATCCTCTATGTTTATATTTTAATGGCTTTGGGTATTGCTCTTATCGTCTTGACCTGCATTAATTTCACCAATTTGATTCTTGCAAATGCGATTGAGCGCAAAAAAGAGATCGGTGTAAAGAAGGTACTGGGTGCAGGACGAAAAACAATATTCTTTCAGTTTCTCTTCGAATGTAGCTTAATGATTTTGATATCCTTAATTATAAGCTTAGTGGCAACATGGTTACTGTTACCTCTATTCGGTCATTTATTGGGAGTAGAAATGCAGATCAACTTTTGGAACAAACCTATCCTCTATATAGCAATATTAACTTTCTTTATTATCCTGTCACTACTTGCAGGTGGTTGGCCTGCCTACTCGATTTCGAGTTCAAAACCGATTTCAATATTCAGAAGTAAACTGATCGAAAAACAGACAGGGATATCCTTGAGTAAAGTGCTGATTGTGTTCCAATTTTGTATTTCCATATTTTTTATCATCTGTACATTATTTGCTGGTCAACAAATGGAATTTATTCAATCTAAAAATACAGGACTGGATCGTTCAGATATATTGGTGCTCGATGGCCGAGGATGGCAAGATAAAGAGCGTCAATTGCTAAAGGATAAGCTAAGTCAATTAAACAGTGTTAAAGGCGTAACGGCATCTTATGATAGTCCGGTTAATATTCAGGGGGGCTATACGATTAATGAAGTAGAAGGACAGGCTCCAGATTTCTCTATTGATGTCACTGCTATTCCTATTGAAAAAGACTTTGTATCCGTGTTCAACATTAAATCTATTGCTGGTTCTTCCCTATCGGATACGGACATTTTAAGAGCAAGCGATACCGTCGCTCCGGAGAATAGTTTTATTATTAATACGCTAGCTGCAACTGCTATGGGCTGGACTCCTAAAGATGCAATCGGTAAGAAAATAAATTTAAATGGCCGCAAGGGCACTGTAAAACAAGTGGTTGAAAACTTTAATTTTAAATCTTTACATAATGAAATCACTCCTGTTGTGCTCTTTCCTGAATATGGTTATTTCGGAAATATCTTTATTAAGCTGCATGCTGGAGTTCCTACACAAGACGCATTGAATCAGATCAAAACGATTGTAAAAGAAATCACTCCGAAAAACAATTATGACTATCATTTTTTAAATGACGACTTTAATCAACTTTATCTACAGGATCAACAGACAACACGAGCGATGCAACTTTTTTCATTAATTACCATCTCCATAGCGTGTATGGGATTATTTGCACTTTCGACCTATACGGTGCAACAAAGAATTAAAGAGATTGGAATCCGGAAAATTGTTGGTGCATCTGTTATAAAAATTGTTAGCTTATTAAGTGTAGATTTCCTCAGGTTAGTAGTTATTGCGCTCGCTATTAGCATTCCTTTTGGATGGTTTGCAATGCATAAATGGCTAGACAATTTTGCTTATCATATTGAACTTGACTGGTGGATCTTTATACTTGCCGGTGGCAGTGCTTTACTCATCTCGTTCTTAACAATAAGTTACCAGACTGTCCGTGCTGCTATGGTCAATCCAATTGATTGTTTACGGGATGAATAATTTACTGCATTAAAAAAATTGACTACTTTATACGATAACGATGATAAAGAACTATATCAAAATCGCATGGCGTAATTTATTGAAAAATAAGGCTTTCTCTAGCATCAACATCATTGGATTGGCTATTGGTATGGCCGGAGCTTTGCTTATTGCGCTATGGTTGCAAAACATGCTGAGTATGGATCGGTTTCACGAGAAAAGTGATAGGCTCTATGCGATAAGTAACCGAGATGATCATACTGGCAAGAAATGGGCATGGTTAAATACACCCAAAATAATGGGACCAACCTTGAAAAATGATTTTCCTGAAATTGAAAGTTTTACAAGACTTGACGATGGAACTGGTAATCAATTTATTGCAACATACAAGGATCAAAAAATAGTATCTCAAATCGGATTCGCCGATCCTGGATTTTTCAACATGTTTAGTTTCCCTCTTTTAAAAGGAGATAAAAACAACCTATTGAATGATGCTAATTCGATCGTAATCACACAAAAATATGCAAAGACTCTCTTTGGAAACGAAGATCCTATAGGTAAGATCATTAAAATTGATTCTGTCAATTTGGTTACTGTAACTGGACTTCTTCAAGATCTACCCAATAATAGCAGCATGAATTTTGAAGGTTTAGTATCTTGGGATTATGCAAAAAAAATAGGATATGTAGATACAAATTGGAGTAATAACTCCACCTACACCTATGTGCTATTAAAAGCAGGGACATCGTTACCAGCATTCAATGAAAAAATAAGATTAGTTAGTCAAAATCATATAAACGTTGGCGATAATGAGATCAAGTCCACAAATGAAATCTTTGCATTTCCATTTAAAGATAGCTATCTCTACGATAAGGGTGAGGGTGGAAACTATACATCAGGTCGCATTCAACTTGTTCGTTTGTTCGCTTGGATCGGTGCTTTTATCTTACTTGTAGCCTGTATCAATTTTATGAATCTAAGTACAGCTCGCTCTGAAAGAAGAGCCAAAGAAGTAGGTGTTCGTAAAGTTGTAGGTGCTGGTCGTAAAAGCCTGATGGTACAATTTATCATGGAAAGTATTTTGATCAGCCTAGTTGCTATGGTACTTGCGCTCATATGTATGGTGTTAGTGCTACCGGCTTTTAATAATTTAGTTCAAAAAAATCTAACACTTTCTCTTCTCTCAGTCCAAACCTGGTTATCATTAATAGCATTCAGTGTAATTACGGGCATTCTGGCAGGAAGTTATCCAGCATTTTTTCTTTCATCTTTTAAACCTTTGAAGACATTGAAAGGAAAGTTAAATACTTACAATAAGGGGATGAGCATCCGTTCGATGTTGGTAATTATACAGTTTTCACTCGCCATTATCTTAACCATTGCTACTATAATCGTATCCAAGCAAATTCAATTTACGAAAGACCGGGAACGTGGTTACGATGAAAATGGTTTAGTTTATACCAGTATCTCCGGGAAATTAGATAAAAATTATGTCAGTTTACGGAATGAGTTACTAAACAGTAATGCAGTTCTTTCGGTATCAAAAAATATGTCTCCAGTTACTGATCGCTTTAGCAATGGCTGGGGATTTAGCTGGCCAGGAAGTACTGAGAGTGACAAGAAATTATTATTCAATCGCTTTAGTTCGGATGCCAATGCTGTACAAAATTTAGGATTTAAACTCGTGAAAGGTCGAGATATTGATGTATACAAATATGCTACTGATAGCAATGCAGTGTTACTGACAGAAACAGCTGTAAAATCCATGCGCTTAAGTAACCCGGTCGGTCAAGTCATTCAAGCCGACGGCGAAAATTGGCCAGTGGTTGGTGTAATCAAAGATTTTATCATTGATTCACCCTATGACGAAATAGCGCCAATGATTATTCTTGGTCCTAAATCCTGGTTCACAACGATACATTATCGACTGAATCCGAATAACAGTACCGAAACAAACCTAAAAAAGATAGCGGATATCTTCAAGAAATTTAATCCTGACTATCCTTTTGATTATAAATTTATTGATAAAAATTTCGAATCTAAATTTAAAGAGACACAATCCATTGGAACAATTTCTATGCTATTTGCAGGATTAACAATCTTTATTTCATGTCTTGGACTATTGGCTCTTATCGCCTACATGGCAGAGACACGGATGAAGGAAATTGCTGTTAGGAAGGTATTGGGAGCATCTGTTGGGCAATTAACATCTTTGCTCTCTTTAGATTTTCTAAAATTGGTCCTTATAGCAATTCTTATCGCATCACCGATAGCATGGTGGACAATGAATGACTGGTTGAAAGATTATAGTTATCGCATTGAAATCCAATGGCATTATTTTGCTATTGCAGGTCTTATGGCTATTCTGATCAGTTTGGCAACGATTAGTTACCAAGCGATCAAAGCCGCTCTTTCAAATCCTGTCAATAGTCTACGTGATGAATAACAGCTTAATAGATATTTTAAATAATTTAGAACAAGCTAATGATTCAGTTATTTTTTAAAACAGCATTTAGGCAGCTCTTGAAGCACCGGTATTATTCAATTCTGACAATTATTGGTTTAGGATTAGCGATTGCATGTGGTTTGTTCATTTATATTTACAATAGCTATCAGCTTAGCTACGATCAATTTCATCATCAAAAAGATCGGACTTACATGGTTGTTTACGATCTTAAGCTGGAGCAGGTTGAGCATGAAAAAGGAGGATCATTTGCCATGTATGAGGCCATTTCGAAAGAAATGCCACAGATCGAGAAAACTGCTTTATATATTGACAAAAAAGATTTCACTATAGGAATCCAAGATAAACTGTTCAAAACAGATGGAAAAGCAGCTTTTGCTTCTTCAAATTACTTTAATATATTTGATTTCCCCTGGAAGCAGGGAAATCCTAAAGACTTAGATGCGCCTAATACTGTCGCGCTTACTGCATCTACTGCTAAGCTTTATTTCGGAGATGAAAATGCAATAGGAAAAACAATCCTAGTTGAGGGTGAGTTTCCTATAAAAGTTATTGGTATTATCGATGATAGTCGAAAAAATTCTGACTTTAGATCGGAAGTTTACTTCTCCTTAAAATCGATTCCGACACTTTTTAAGATTGATACCAAGGATGATTATTTTCATAATTGGGGTTATACAAATACGAACAACAATATTTTATTGACTTTAAGGAATAATGAAGATAAGGTTCAGGTAGAAAAAACCATCCATGAGCTTGTCGGAAAATATTATGATAAGAGTGTACTAGAATATTATTCCTATAAACTGCTTCCGTTAACCGATTTTCATTTTGATAAAGACTATGGAAAAGGTACCCAAAAATCGCTACTACAGATATTGTCAATTATTGCCCTTGGCATTAGTATCATGGCAATCGTGAATTACAGCAATATTCTTTTTGCGCAACAAATGAACCGTAGTGTTGAAATGGGGGTAAGAAAAATTTTAGGGAGCTCAAAGAAACAACTCTTTTACCAGTTTTTATTAGAGACTTTAATATTGACCTTTCTGTCCACTATTTTTGCACTCATTTTATTAAGCATTTTCCTAAACTGGAGTAATGGATATCTTTTTCAAGATGAACCTATAGCAATTCTTTCTTTAAGTTCACTGATTAGTATTGTCGGATTGACCTGGATCTGCACGGCTCTTCTAACTAGTGTTTATCCTTTACTTTTTGTCAATAGGACTCCTATCCAAGATGCTCTAAAAAAATTGACAATGGGTCCATGGAGTTTCACCAGAAAGTCTTTCATTATTTTGCAAAATGTAATCGCGATGGTACTTCTGATCGCAACCTTAGTGATCATTCTTCAAGTCAATTATCTTAAAAATACGGATCTGGGATTTGATCGCGAGCAGGTATTCCTTTTTCCTATGAAAAAAGAAATGTTTGCCAGCAAAGAAAAAATTAAGCATTTCCTTGCGAAACGGCCTGACATTACCTCATTTAGTTTTTGTGATAATCCGCCAGCAAATGATAAAGTTTGGGGAGGAACTATTCAATTTGATGATCGGTCAGATTGGGAAAAATGGCCTGCCCGTTATGCTATTGCTGACTCTTCATATATTAAAACATTTAATATCAAACTTGTCGCTGGACATAATTTTAATGATAACCCCAAGAATCCGGAGTTTTTGATCAATCAAAAAATGGCTAGGGACCTCGGATATAAGAACCCATATGATATCTTAGGAAAAAGCCTTAACGCGGGAGGATTAAATGAAGAAAGCATCGGAAAGATTGTTGGTGTTGTAGCTGATTTTAGTACAAACTCTCTAAAGGAAGGTATAGCGCCGACAGTTATCGGCTATAATGCGGGGCGTTTAAAAAATATAGCCATCAAGTTTAATGGTACAAATCCACAGCAATTTATACATGAATTTGAACAGCAATGGAGGGATTGGTACCCTAAGGAAATATTTGAATACAAATTTTATGATGAACAAATCGCTAATTTGTATGCAAAAGAAACACTAACTGAGAAACTGATTTGGATCGCTGCGGTCGTTTCTGTTATCATAAGCACTATGGGCTTTTTAGGATTGTTATCGATCACTATTCTGAAACGAACCAAAGAAATTGGTATCCGAAAAGTTCTTGGCTCTTCTATAGCAGGAATTATTCAATTATTGACGCAAGATTTCGTTAAATGGATGATCATTTCTGGTATAATAGCTACGCCTATTGCCTTTTATTTGATGAATAGATGGCTGGAAGATTTTCCTTTCCAAATTGAGCTGACATGGTGGATTTTTGCTTCAGCGTTGCTCTTTGGAGTCATGACTACGTTATTGGTAATCAGCTTTCAATCTTTCAAAGCCGCGCGGGCAAATCCGGTAGACAGTTTGCGGGATGAATAAGTAACGTGATTAATAAACCCATAATAAGATAATCAAACCCGAAGCTTAGCGCTGAGGTAAAAAATATAGCTATGTTAAAGAATAATATCAAAATCGCCTGGCGCAATATCATAAAACGTAAGTATGAAAGTTTAATCAATCTTTTGGGTTTGATCTGCAGTATTACTTTCGTCATACTGGTCGGCGCATATGTTTGGGAAGTGCATCAGGTCAATAGTGAACTTCGCAACAAAGAGCAACAATATATATTACAAAGTAATTATAAGAAAGAAGGTTTCGGCATCCCGCTAACAAGTATTGGTGCTTTGCCAAAAGCTTTAAAAGAAGAGTATCCACAATTGGTGGCAAATTATTACCGCGTCGACGGTTTGACCTGTATTGTCTCCCATGGCGAGCAGATATTTGAAGAAGGGACAGTTTTAGGCGATCCGACATTACTGGATATGTTTGGTTTTGAAATCTTTGCTGGAAATTCAACAACTGCATTAACGAAGCCTTTCACTGTGGTCATCACCGAAAAAGCTGCTCAAAAGTATTTTGGAAAAATAGATGTTTTGGGTCAAACACTTGAAATCAAAAACTTCAAAGGCGATAAGCAACCCTTCACCATTACAGGTGTAATCAAAGAAAATACTCAAAACTCCGTCATGCAATTAAATGACGCCATGAAGTCCGATATTTTTTTACCGATAGCGAGTGAATCGTATTTTGGAAGGTCTATCGACAACTGGCAAAACCCTTATATTGCATCATTTATTGAGTTACAGAAAGGTGTTACGCCTGAGCAACTCGCTATTCCTATCCAGGCTCTGGTAAAGCGCAATACGGATGGTGAGTTTTCAACAAACTATGCCCCGGATTTAAAGCCTTTGAAAAGTTACTTTTTAGATGATAATAAGGGAGCTGTCCGCAAAATGATTGCTACTTTACTATGGATCGCAGGCTTCGTATTGTTGATGGCCATCATTAACTTCATCAATATCACCATCAGTCAAAACATTACCCGATTGAAAGAGATCGGGATTCGCAAAATGATGGGTTCTTCCCGTTCGCAGATCATATCCCAGTTGATAGCCGAATACATGACAACCATGCTGATTGCTGTCACGATCAGTCTTCCTATTTATGTACTTTTAAGTCCTATTTTTGAAGAAATCTTTATGCGCAAGTTACCATCGTTGACAGCACTACCTTTTAGTTTTTATATTTTACTTTTCTTATTTGCATGTATTGTCGGTCTTCTAGCAGGTATCTATCCAGCAATTAAACTTTCTGGCAATGACATTTTACAGTCTGTGAAAAATAAGTTTACACAAGGTAACGGCAAGCAGGCCGTTCGTCGTGTACTCATCTTCACACAGTTTGCGGTCGCTGTCATTATACTAATGGCTACAATCATTATATCGAAACAAATTAATCTATTTATAAATGGTGAGCTGGGCTATAATAAAGAATCGGTATTGAACGTTCAGGTACCCCGTGACTGGACCGAACAGGGTCTTAAAAAGATGGAAACGACGCGAGATGAGTTCCAAAGACTTCCACAAATAGAGTCCATTAGTCTTTCTTATGAGATCCCTGGCTTTATAGGAGGTAATAATCAAACACTTATCAATACTAAATCGGAAAAAACAGTGCACTCTAAGATCATTATGTCTGATTCTTATTTTGCAAAAACGTATCAGATCCCGCTATTAGCGGGTCATTTTTTAAATCCTAACAGTTCTCAAAATGACCAAAATCCTGATGTAGTCATTAATAAAGAGGCACTGCTCGCTTTAGGGTTTACAAAAGCGGAAGAGGCTATTGGCCGAACAATCGGTTTTGGAGAAGCTAACGTCCCTGTCATGATATCTGGCGTAACCGCAGACTTCGTTCCAAACTCCATGAATGATGAACCTACGGCAATAGCGTGGATCAATATTTCCAGATCTGCACAATTCCGATTTTTGAGTATCCGTTTAAAGGATGGTTCTTTGTCTTCATCTATGGAGGCTTTGGAAAAAAAATGGAAAGAACTCCTTCCTGATGCACCGTTTGAGTATCAATTTACAGATGACCGCATCCAAAAATTATATGAAACAGAACTGCAATTGCAACGTGCCTCCCAGATTGCAACTATTGCATCTTTACTGATCGTCGCCTTGGGTATCATCGGGTTGATTACATTATCCATCAACCTGCGTAATAAAGAAGTGGGTGTACGCAAAGTGCTTGGTGCTTCTTTGATGCATTTAATTTTACTTTTTTCGAAAGAGTTTTATCTAATTTTTGTTATGGCTTTATTGGTAACTATACCTGCCAGTTATGTAATGATGAATGTCTGGCTACAGAATTATAACAATCGTATTGTTATCGATGTAGTGACATACCTGCTCCCATTGGGGTTTTTAGCATTATTGCTGGGTACACTGATTATCGGTATTATATACCGAGCTACGAAATTCAATCCAATTGAGAAGTTAAGGGATGAATAAAAAACAAAGCCGTAGGAGGTGCAAATAAGAAAAGTAAGCCGACTGAGAGATGGACGGTTTATAATTGGTGTGCTCCTACGGCTTAAAGTTTTTAAAATATTACTCTGCTCATCATTTTGATTTATCAATCCTTATTTCCTAAATCGACAGCAAATACAAAAAAGTTATCTGATTTCTTTCTTATTATTCTAATTCCTTCCTTACGTTCAATTAATGGCTGTAATGTCATCATCACATTTCTTGGTTTTATGTATTTTTCTAATTTACTACAGCACAGTTTATGAATCTCGGCTCCAGTTCTCTCTTCATTAAAATAACCAGCAACCAACTGCTCATCAATTAAGCTCTTAATATCCTTTAATTCCGACTCTGTTGAATTATACAGATCGAGATCATGCCGAATGTCAATTAATTTAAACTCGATGACATTTTGATTCGATTCCACATCAAACTTCTGCATCTGATAAATAACACGATCCTCCATTTTAATAATATGCAGTTCGAACTCTGTGTCCTTGTCTGAAGAAACAATACCCATCTGAAACATCCAACTCATACTCTCTAGCTCCAAAGAGAGATGCATGATATACAGATCCACAGTAAGGACCGATTTAATCTTAAAAGTTTCTACCTTTTTAACATAGTCATTAGGCTTTCCCATTAGGAAAGATACTTCTTCAGGTGATAGGTGACATGAAATACGATGCAAAAGCATTCTGTAGTAAATGTATGTTTCTTTTTCTCTACATGTGCGCTTGTACACTTTAATTATTGGTTTGAATTCCGTCTTTTCCATAATTCAACAAGTTTATATAGTTATTCTATACAAAGAAACATTATTACTATCATAATTCAAAACAATTATATAGATAAATAATTCATTTTATAATTTTATCTATACATCACAATATAGTATATGATGTTTTTATAACAACAAAAATCAACGAATTTTTGGTAGATAGGTAAAGCAATAACTATAGTTCGAGAAACTGCGATAAAACACGCATTAATAACCTTATGATAAGTAATATTCAAACTTGGTATAGACATCTCATTGAAAAATTTTGATCAACATAATAATCTCATAATCGATATTTACAATGGACATAGCCTAGGAATATTTTAAAATCTTAAAGTGCATTCGTACGAAAACGAACGAAAACTGTTCATTTTCGTACAAACCTCAACTGAGAAAAAACAACTAAACAACTACAAATCAAATACATAAACATTTGGCAATGCAATTGTTTTCAGATGTATGTCCCATACTATATTGATAGGACCATGTGAAATAAAAACAATTATTATGTTGATCAATAATCTTAAAATTGCCTGGCGGAATATCACAAAGAATAAACTGTATTCCAGTATTAAGATTGGTGGCTTTGCCTTTGGTATCGCCATCTGCATCCTTATTGTTTTATATATTAAACATGAAACGAGCTATAACAAGTTTTATCCAGATGTAAACCGGATCTATCGTATTGTATCGCAAATTCCGGATGGGGATGATGTGATGAGAGGATTATCTTTGACCGCACCAGCGGCAAAAGCAATCAAAGAGGAAGTCCCGACAGTAGAACAGTCCGGTCGGATATTGCCAAATCCGCTTTTTGGAGCCGGTGGTAATCAATTGACATTGGGATCTGGACCAGAGAACTACTATGATGATGGGTTTGTGTACGTGGATCAGTCTATTTTGGAAATGTTTCCATCGCCCATGATCTATGGACAATTAGAGCATGCTCTGGATAATCCAAATTCTATCGTCCTGACCAAAAGTAAAGCTTCAAAATATTTTAAGGATAATCCTGTAGGTCAACAGATTTATCTAAACAATGATAAATCAAAGCCTTATACGATTAGCGCTGTTATCGATGATATCCCAAGCAATTCGACACTGTATGGCTACACATTTTTCATGTCTTTAGCAGGTGAGCCTTTATATCCAGGTGAGCAAAATAGTTGGATGGCTACAAATTATACTGTGTATGTCAAACTGAAAGAAAATAGTGATCCAAAGCAAACGCAAAGTATTATTCAGAAAGTATATATAGATGGTCATCTAATCCCTGAGACGCAAAAAGCAGGTGGAAGCATTAAACCTTGGTTTCGTCAGGTAAAAATGTATTTACAAAATGCTTCTGATATACACCTTTACTCTACGGGTATCCGCGATGACAAAGTCTCGATCTTAAATCGGGGAGATATTAAGATGATATGGGCATTTGCATCTATTGCGGCCTTTATCTTACTGATCGCCTGTATCAATTTCATCAATCTTTCTACCGCAAATGCGGCGACAAGAGCTAAAGAAATTGGTATTCGCAAAACCATTGGCTCGAACCGAAAATCTTTAATTGACCAGTTTATGGTCGAAGCTATCTGTTATAGTTTAATATCACTGATCATCGGCCTTTTGTTAGCTTGGATCTTATTACCATTATTTAACAATCTGGCTAATAAAAGTTTAGAGATTCCAATATTTAGCTGGTATTTTATTCCGACACTCCTTGTTTCTTTGCTGTTTATTGGAAGTTTAGCCGGTATTTATCCGGCACTTTATCTATCTGGCTTCAAACCTATTTCAGCATTAAAAAATAAACAGGATTCTACTCCAAAAAGTTCGTTATTACGCAATGGCCTTGTTACGTTTCAATTTGCAACTTCTATTATTTTAATCGTGAGTGCACTTATTGCCAATCAACAGGTTAATTTTATTTTAAACAAAGATCTGGGTTTCAGTAAAGATCAGGTCATCGTATTACGTGGCATCACCACTTTATCTCAGGATCTAGCTAGTCTAAAGAATGAATTAAAATCACTTCCTTACGTTTCTGATGTTTCTGTGGGAGACTACCTTCCTGTACCTATTGATGGTGTGAAACGAAATGGAAATTCCTTTGCACTTGATGATAATAAAGATGTACAACTTGGTAGAGGAGCACAATTCTGGCTTGTTGACGATACTTATTTATCTACATTTGAGTTGCGCTTGTCTGAAGGCCGCAATTTCAATCCCAAATTGGCTTCTGACAGTTCGGCTACTATTGTTAACAAAACGCTTGTGGAACAATTGGGACTCACACATCCGATCGGTGCCAAAATCAATAACGGTCAGTCCTGGACTATCATTGGAGTGGTGGACGACTTTATATTTGAATCGCTAAAAGAGGAGTCTGGGCCAGTTTCTTTAGCTCTTGGAAACAGCCCTTCCCTCCTATCTATAAAAGTTAAAACTGGTCATATAGATCAATCTCTTGCTCAGATTACTAAAGTCTGGGATAAATTTTCGCCCAATCAAAAGATCAATTATAGTTTTTTAGATGAAGGTTTTGAAAGTTTATATCAGGATGTTGAACGTACAAAAAATATTTTTACAAGCTTTGCCTTTATCGCTATTTTCATTGCCTCATTAGGTTTATTTGGCCTTGCTACATATATCACTCAACAGCGTACAAAGGAGATCGGTATCCGAAAAGTATTGGGTGCAAGTAGTATTAGTTTGTTAAAACTGCTATCTAGCAATTTCATAAAACTGGTATTCATTGCTATCGTTATTGCTGTTCCCATATCGTGGTGGTCTATGGATACGTGGTTACAGGACTTCAACTATCGTATTGAGATAAACTGGTTATATTTTTTATTGGCAGGCTTTTCGGCTATCCTTATTGCTATCGTTACAATCAGTTACCAAACGTTGAAGGTTATTCGAACCAATCCTGTAGATAGTCTACGCGATGAGTAAGGTTCGTGATAAAATATAATAAAGGATTTTAGTGTTTGTTTAAAATCTCTTCTAAGAGATTAATATGTTTATGTTATGCCGGTTGTTCGATGATGGACAGCCGGCATTTTTTTACTATAACATCTATTATGTACATTCTTCTTATGTAGAAATTTTCCTTGTTGTCAACATAAGTTTTTTCTAATTATCAGTTTTTCCTTTAAGTTTTTCTCATTCATAAATTTATTTATATACATATTCTATACAAACAAACCGAATAACTAGCAATATTCGCAATGATTGTATATTTAAATACAACATTTTGTATTTTTATCTATACAGATGAGCAGACAGTAAATAGTATTATAATGACAAAACTTGGAGAGATTTTAGCAAAGAAATCCGTCAATAAATCTATGGTGGCACGCAAGACGGGACTAAGTAAAGCACGTATCAATGAACTAACGATGAATGATACAGCAAAATTGCGGTTAGATGAAATGTATCTTATTGCTCTGGCAACGGATAGTGATCCAAATGAGATGATGCTTAAATTATGTGAAGACCTACGCTTGAAAGAGCCTGAATAATAAAAATAAAATGATCGATCCTGTCCAATGACAATATAACCGATCGGTTTTTAGATCCTGACTAAAGTATTTGTACGGAAGCGAACGGAAACTGTTCATTTCCGTACAAATATAATCTACCAAAAACAACCACAATAAACTCATTATCAGCAATATAACTATTTGGCAACACAATTGTCTCTATAAGTTACGCCCCCACTATCATCATGATAGGATATGGCTATGTAAATAAATACTGTTGTTATGTTGGTAAATAACCTTAAAATTGCCCTGCGCAATATTTCAAAGAATAAGTTTTATTCCAGTATTAAAATTGGCGGATTTGCTTTTAGTATTGCAATTTGTGTACTGATCGTTCTCTACATCAAACATGAAATAAGTTACAACAAGTCTTATCCGTCAATGGATCGTGTTTATCGTCTCATTGTCCAAGCTCCAGAAGGAAATAAAATCAATCGCTGGGTATCGCTTTCTGCTCCAGGAGCTAGAACATTAAAAGAGGAAATTCCTGCCATAGAGAACTCCGGGAGAATACTCCCAAATCCGCAATTAGGAGCAGGTAGTAATCAGCTTTCGATTAATAATTTGCCCGATAGTCATTATGATGATGGATTTGTCTATATTGACCAATCCATATTGGATATATTTCCATCCTCGATGCAATATGGTCAGTTACAGCATGCTCTAGATAAACCGAATACCATTGTGCTGACCAAAAGTAAAGCGCTTAAATACTTTAAGGGTAATCCTATTGGTCAACAGATCTATCTCAATAACAATAAGTCAAAGGCTTTTACCATTACAGGGGTCATCGATGATATTCCCAGTAATTCGACCTTATCTGGATATGGTTTCTTTATGTCCTTGGCCGGAGAACCATTTCACCCTGGTGAACAGAACAAATGGACAAGCAATAATTACACGATTTATATCAAACTGACTCCACAGGCAAATATAGATCTTGTTGAAAAAGAGATTAATAAAATTTACATCACTGGCCATTACATTCCGGAACTGATAAAAGCGGGAAGAAAAATAGGGCCTATTGTCCATCAAATTAAGATCAGTCTTCAAAATGCTTTAGACATTCATTTACATTCATCTGATATCGAAGATGATCAAGTATCGACACTAAATCGCGGTGATATTCGCATGGTGTGGACTTTTGCATCGGTGGCTCTGTTTATCCTACTGATAGCTTGTATCAATTTTGTAATCTTATCGACTGCCAATGCCACGACTAGAGCAAAGGAAATCGGTATCCGAAAAACAATTGGATCTAACCGAAAAAGTCTAATCAGTCAGTTTATGACGGAGGCATTAAGCTATAGCTTTATTTCTCTATTTTTAGCGATACTCATCGCTCACCTATTATTGCCTGTCTTTAATAATATCGCTCATAAATCAATTGAAATTCCGTGGTTCACATGGTATTTTATACCTTGTTTATTCATGTCGGCTATTCTGATCGGTAGCATCGCAGGGACATATCCAGCACTTTATCTTTCTGGTTTTAGACCTATCACGGCATTAAAAAATAAACTGGCTAACAATGCAAACCCTTCATTGCTACGGAATGGTTTAGTCATTTTTCAATTTTCAACATCGATTATTTTAATCGTTGGGGCATTGATCAGTCATCAGCAAATTCAATACATGCTGCAAAAAGATCTGGGATTTAACAAGGATCAGGTTATTGTACTTCGAGGTCTAAATGTAATAGGCGATCAGCTTGGTCCATTTAAAAATGAACTAACTTCCATTCCCTCCGTAAGTCATATTTCCGTTAGCGACTATCTTCCGGTTCCGATAGATGGTGCAAAAAGAAATGGTAACGCGTTTTGGTTAGATGGAAGACGTGAACTTGATCTTGCAACTCAGGGTCAGTTTTGGAGAGTCGATCAAGAGTATCTGGCTACTTTTGAAATTGAAATGGCTGAAGGCCGCAACTTCAATGCGCAGATAGCCTCGGACAGCATGGGAATCATCGTTAACAAACAGATGGTTAAAGAAATGGGAATTAAGAATCCAATCGGTACAAAGATTACGAATGGTGAAACATGGACAATTTTAGGGGTAGTCGATGATTTTATTTTCGAATCGCTCAAAGGTGAAGGTACAGCTCCGGTTGGTCTGGTACTCCGGGATAGCCCTTCATTGTTGTCTATTAAAGTAAAACCGCAACATATGGATGAGACACTGAATGCGATAGCAAAAGTCTGGGATCAGTTTAGTCCAAATCAAAAGATCAATTATAGCTTTATGGATGAGAGTTTTAAAATATTATATCAAGATGTGGAGCGAACAAAAAATATTTTTACCTGCTTTGCAGTTGTCGCCATCTTTATCGCTTCACTGGGTCTTTTTGGACTGGTCACCTATATCACGCAACAGCGAACTAAAGAAATTGGTGTTAGAAAGGTTTTAGGAGCAAGTGATATGCGCTTATTGAAATTATTATCGGAAGATTTTATGAAACTTGTATTTGTCGCTATTGTCATTGCTACACCTATTGCCTGGTGGGCCATGAACACATGGCTTGCGGACTTTAATTACCGTATCGACATCGGTTGGATATATTTTATTATTGCTGGTGGATGTGCTATCCTGATTGCTTTGGCAACAATCAGCTTGCAAACGTTAAAGGTAATCCATACAAATCCCGTGGAGAGTTTAAGAAATGAATAGGATTTTCTGATCACCAGCTGTATTTGTTGCGGGATTGAGATTCATTATTGTTCAAAACCGAACGTAAACTGTTCAATAGCGAACAGGTAATTTTTAAAATAAAAACAACAAATCACTGACTACTAATTGATAAGGAGAATGGCAAAATGATTGTGTGTTTTAGTGAATACATTGTGATTGAACCTTAATAAGGTACGCTAATTAATATCTTAATAAAAATATGAAAAGATTTATTCAAACCACATTATTACTATTGTTGGTACAGGTTTCTTTCGGTCAAAAAATGGTACGGAAAGAAACTTTTCAGAACAGCAAAATTAAAGATCTCGAAGTCAGCACATCGGCAGGGGCAATCAAAGTAACCGGGTCTAATAACCAACCTGGTTCGGTTGAAGTCTGGGTGTCTCGCAACGGAAACTTACTCAATTCATCAACGGACTTAGAAAAATTACTGCATGAAGAGTATGACGTTGTCATCCAGTTAGAAAATGGAAAATTGACCGCATCTGCTAAACGTAAAAAAGGAAATAATGGTAACAGTTCAGTTTCTGTCGCTTTTTATGTAACAGTTCCTGAGTCTGTCAACAGCAATCTGAGCACTTCAGGAGGTAGTATACAGCTGAATGCACTAAATGGCAAGCAAACATTCCGAACTTCGGGTGGAAGTTTACAAATTAAATCGTTAGCAGGAAATATTTCAGGTAAGACTTCAGGTGGCAGTATCACTGCTAGAAACAGTCAGGGCGATATACAGCTCAACACTTCTGGAGGATCTATAAATCTGGATAATTGTTCCGGTAATATCCGTATTGCTACAAGTGGCGGATCAATTAATGGTAAGAATGTAGAAGGATTAGTTGATGCACATACAAGTGGCGGAAGTATTACTATGGATATGAAGCGTATGTCGGATGACATTACATTAGCTACATCTGGTGGCAGCGTGAAGATTAAAGTACCAGAAGGAAAATATAACGTCGACCTAAAAGGTTCAAGGGTCAATCTTCCGTCCGCTCAAAATTTTTCTGGCAGATCTAACAAATCTTTTGCTCAGGGTGCAATTAATGGAGGTGGCAAAAAAATAGATGCCCGTACTTCTTCAGGTTCTGTATCGCTAGATTTCTATTAACTATATCTAAACCATAATTTTAACATATAAAAGTCAATAGATTAGATTTTAATAATCTGAGTATAATAAAAAAGAGTGTTGAATTTTTCGCTTGCTTTTCTAACGAAGCAAGCGAAAAATTACTGACGTCTCTTATGAAGTCCCCCTACAAATTGAAATTTCCGGCCTCCCCTATTTCCATCCTACTCACGCATTAGTACTGTCTAACGAACTAATTGATTTAACATACTCATTAAAATAAGTATAATAAAAATACACGGCAGTTTGAATAAGGTAGATGCTCGTCCTTACTGACTATGCATAATTTGTTTAATATTCTGCTATTAACAAATGATGAGGATTTCTTGTCCAATACTGAACGGTTACTGTTCGATATCGAACAGTAATATAAATTAAACACAAAATAACATACTGATAATCAAATACAAACCAAAATGGCAACGCAATTGCATCTTCCGATTTTGTAATGACTTCATACATTTCATTTTTAACAACGAACTAAACAGGCGACATATGATCTTAAACGAAATCAAAATTGCATGGCGGAGCCTATTGAAAAATAAGTTTTTTTCATTGTTGAACGTATTCGGACTGATGTTGGGATTTACAGGTTTTATCCTGTCGTACCAATACATCAATAGAGAAACAAGCTATGATAAATGGAACCCCAATTATGATCGGATCTATCAGGTTGGACTGACCTCTTCAGAAGAATTTACAGATGCAACAAATGCCATGCTTGCGCCCTTATTGAAAAGAAGTTTACCCGAAATAGAAACTGCCGGCAGAAAAATAATTTATAGTTTTGGTACTTATCCACTTTTCGGAGAAAATACGATATTAATTAAAAATGCTGCGGTAATAGACTCTTCTGCAGCACATATTTTTCAAATTGAAAGTAAGACCGGAAACCTTTATAAGAGTAAAATTCAAAATGAGGCCACTCTAGTAAAGCAAGGTATCGCCGAGAAAATTTTTAAAAAGGGGGATTTAAATTTTGACACCCCTAAGTCTGTTCCGGTGCTTAGTTTACTATTAGATCACCATGAAAGTATTTATGGAATTAGTAAGAATAATGGTTTATCTCTTATTGACCATGACTTACTTTTTATAAAAGAACCTGAGGATTTATTTACAGGAGAAATTCCATTTTCATATCAAACATACATTCAAGTAGAGCCCGGAACTAATATCGATGTTCTGACCCGTAAAATAGATAAACTCTACCACGATAAAATTGTTCCTCTATCTCAAACAGCAGCTTTATCGCAAGGAAAAATTTATTTAGATCCATTAACCAATCTACATTTAAGACCAAAAAATGGAAGTAATACGCCTTATCTCATGTTATGGATAATTGGCATTGTATCGATTATTATACTTGTATTAGCATCAGCAAATTTTGCCAACATGATCATGGCACAAGCTGACAAACGCATGAAAGAGTTAGCATTAAAGAAAATACTGGGAAGCTCGCGCTGGACGATCATTCGTCAATTACTTTTGGAAGTCTTTATTTTGACATTAACTGCAGCTGTGTTTAGTTTTTTTATGCTAAGTATTACCGGAAATGTATTGCAAAAGTGGTTCAATGATGACCTCAAACAGTACATTTTAAATCAAGATACGGTAATGTATCTTTTTCTAGGTGTAATTGGCACAACCTGTCTATCCGGAATTTACCCAGCCTTCGTACTTTCGGGATTCAAATCTGTTAGTTTATTGAGGGGCGGACTTGGTAAGACGCAACGAAAAAATACACTCCGTAATGGTTTACTGGTTTTTCAAATTGGTATTGCTTTACTATTTATGACAGGGATGCTCGTTATACATGAGCAAATCCGGTATATTCAAACCACAGACAAAGGATTTGAACTGGCACAGGTAATTACTTATAAGGGCTTAGGAATGTATTATGATGGCACATTAAATGGTACATACTACAATCTTAAGGAACGACTGCAACAAGATCCCAGTATTTTATCGGTTGCTTCAGCAACAAATATGCCTGGAGATGGAGAACTTCCCCCCAAAAAACAGTTTTCTCATAACCAAAAACAATTGGAATTCGATCACGTCGGGATCGATAAAAGCTATTTCAGCACACTGAATATAGCGGTATTAAAGGGAAATATTCCCACATCAATCAAGCAATTGCTACAAGATTCTACTTCGCATTATGCAGTTATTAATGAATCGGCGGCTATGGCATTAGATCTAGGACAGCCTATCGGAGCTAAGTTAGCCGGTTGTGATGTCAATTTTGAAATTATCGCTGTGGTAAAAGATAGTAAAGCTTATGGTTTTGAAAATGTCGTGAAGCCAACGGTCTATTCTTATAAAAATGAATGTGGATCTGCAAGACCCCAGGCAACATTAATTGTAAAAGCTGCTCAAGGAAAAGCAGCACAAGCTATCGAAACTGTAAAAAAAGAATGGCAACAAAATTCATCAACAAAATCATTGCCTCTGGAATATGCTTTTATGGATCAACAATATGCTTTGTTGCATAAAAAACAACAGGAGATGCAGACTGCTTTCAATAGCTTTACATTTTTAGCAGTTATTATTGCGGCTCTTGGTCTTTTTAGTATGGCCGCTTATCAAGTAACAATTCGTAAAAAAGAAATGAGTGTACGTAAAGTATTAGGTGCTTCTGTACAATCTATTTTCATGCAACTTAACAAACCGTTTTTCCGACTGTTTGTAACTGCTACTCTAATCTCTCTTCCTCTGACTTACTTCATACTCAATAGATGGTTGGACAATTTTGCTTACCGCATTGACTTGCAGTGGTGGTATTTTCTAATTGCAATCATGATAATTTTCATCATCATCTGCGTTTCGATCAGCTATCAGACTATACGTGCAGCAAAAGTTAATCCGATAGATAGTCTGAGAAATGAGTAAATTAGGATAACAACAGTTTAAAAATTATATATTACATACAGTTAAAATAACCAACAAAAATAGATAAAATGATACAGTTAAAACACTTATTTAAATGGTATAATGTTGGAAGTACACGTTCATTTGTACTAAAAGATGTCAGTCTAAATATTGAAGAGGGGGATTTTATTTCGATCATGGGACCTTCTGGATCTGGAAAATCAACACTATTAAACATCATTGGAATGCTTGATGAACCCGATGAGGGTGAATACCTATTTCAAGGTGAAAATGTGTTGGAGCTAAAGCCTAAAAAAAGAACGCAGCTTTTTCAGTCCCACATGGGCTATGTCTTTCAATCTTATCATCTGCTTGATGAAATGACTGTGTATGAAAACATTGAAACCCCATTGATCTATAAGAATAAATCTTCGTCGGAGCGTAAGTCCATTGTCAGTGATCTATTGGACCGTTTTAACATTGTCGGTAAAAAAGATCTGTTTCCTTCACAGCTATCGGGCGGTCAACAGCAGATTGTAGGGATTGCAAGAGCTTTAGCCGGTTCTCCGTCGCTGCTATTGGCTGATGAGCCAACGGGAAACCTGAATTCTAAACAAGGAGAAGAAATCATGGAATTGTTTCAACAGCTCAACACGGAAGGTGTCACGATTATACAGGTGACCCACTCGGACAAAAACGCCACTTACGGAAAAAGAACGGTCCACATGCTGGATGGTCAATTAAAGTAACTCTATAACCATATACCTAGATATATCCCTGCATATGCTTCATTTGGCATATCGCGGGGATTTTTGTTAAATTTGTATATGGATGAAAAAGAATTACATGCTTTGGTTACTTTACTCGATGATCCGGATCAATTGATTTCTGAAGAAATCGAAAATAAATTATTGAGTTTAGGACCCGAGATCATACCTTCTTTAGAGGAGTATTGGGAGTCTGCTTTTGATCCCTTCATACAAGAACGCCTGGAGAAAATAATCCATGCAATACAGTTTGATCAAATTAAAAGTGAACTTCTGATCTGGAAGATGAGCAACTCATTTAACCTCTTAGAGGGCCTCATCATCATCAACAGCTATCAATACCCTTCTTACGACAATAACCTCATACGAATGAGCTTAGAAGAGCTAAAGCGCGATATATGGATGGAGTTGCGGTATGAAATGACACCCTACGAAAAAGTGTCACTGATGAATTATGTTCTATTTGATAAATTTGGTCTTTCCGGAAATACAAATGATTATCATAATCCGCAGAATTCGTTTATCGGTAGGGTTCTGGAAACAAAAAAGGGAAATCCCCTGACCCTTTCATGTATCTATAGTATCGTTGCTCAAAAACTGGATATCCCGATCTTCGGCATTAATCTTCCAAAGCATTTTATTTTATCTTATCTAGATGAGGATCAGAATGCAGATCATTTATTGTTCTATCTAAATGCGTTTAATAAAGGTCAAGTGATGCAAAAAGCAGATGTTATTTCATTCTTAAAACAACTGAACCTCCCGCTCTCAAAAGAATTTATGCTACCCTGTGACAATGTGACGATACTAAAAAGAGTATTGCGTAATCTTGTTACAGCTTACGAACAAAATGAAAGTGTTGGTAAGAAACAAGAAATCGAAATACTCTTTAAACTCTTAGAGGAATAATATAATCTTAATCGATCTCACTTGGCCCCCTTGCATCTAAAGATAGTGCAACAGGTGTTAAGGTATATTGTTTTTTCTTGTTGGGTTCCACATTATCTTTATCGGTAATCAAAAAACGAGAAACGATCTTAGTATCAGCATCGGCGACATACAAATATTTTGCTCCATCACGATTGTCAATCGCAACATCCAGCGGTCTTTTTAATCCTGTTAAAGCACCTGTAATGATACGTGTTGGTTGAATAGCGCGGTCTCCTGAACTGGCTAATAATGCTCCTGCTCCTTCAAATAATAAAATTCTTCCGACATTAGTACCGCCTGTAGAGGTATAACTAGCAACAGCAAGTAAGTCCTGACGGGCGGAATAACTAAATCCTCTGATTTCACCTTGGTCTGCTATAGTTAGAACAGCTTTTGGTGGAAATGCTGTCTCACTCAAAACTGAATCTGCGGGTTGATTTTTTCTTAAGATATCCTTAAATATCGCAAGACCTTTCTTTTCTCCATTGACAGCGACATATAAATCTGAATTATCTTCGGCGTTTTTAAAAGCCATTGTCCATGGGACTAATTTCCCTAGGGATATCTGTTGATTTCTTTTTGCTTTTCCTCTGTAACTTCCTGGTCGTTGAAACAGATAGATACTCGGAGGTCTAGTACCTTCACCAAGATCTGCTACATATAAATTTTCCGAACCCTTATTATAATGGTAGGCTAATCCTCTGACACGGGTTAACAATCCATTTGAAATTAAACCATTAGATGAGGGAGCCCCTGTTAAAGGATTTACTGTCATTACCTGAATGCTTGTATCTTTTACAATACCACCCTCATTAGCACTGCTTTGAAAAATATACTCCGCAATTGGATTAAATAATATTGCGGCACCACCTTTTGTACTTGAATTATACGACAAAGAAGGTTCAAAATGCGTTAATGAGTCAGCAGGATCAATAATATCAATATTGTTATAAGGTGTCTGCCCCTCATCCAATTGATAGTCGGAAAAAGAAACATACAGCCTCGAGATTGCGACCTTTGCCAATGCTGGCTCATCATCCTCTCGTACACATGAAGTCAAGCATGTTACAATAGCCAATAAAAGTAAAGTTATATACGTTGTTAGTGATTTCATTTTTAATCTGATATAGGTACAAATCTACAAATATGATCCAATATAAAGATAAAAAAAGAGAGATTGGCGAGGGTACAATAAATTCTGTTTATCAAATATTTGCTAGTTCAGTACTTTTTGAGTAAAATTGCCAAACTTTTATCAGTAAAATAGCAATGGAAGAGAAGGAGTTCATCAGAGAAAAGTTAACATTACCTAACGAAGGCAAAAATCTGCTTTTACATTCGTGTTGTGCACCTTGTGCTGGTGAAGTAATGGAGGCTTTGATCAGCTCGGATATCAAATTCACAATCTATTTCTACAATCCAAACATTCATCCTCGTAAAGAATACGATTTACGAAAAGAGGAGAATATCCGTTTTGCAGAAAAACATAATATTCCTTTTATTGATGCCGACTATGACGTAGATCATTGGTTCGACTTGGCAAAGGGAATGGAAAACGAACCTGAGAAGGGTATTCGTTGTACGATGTGCTTTGACATGCGCTTTGAGAAAACAGCAGAATATGCTGCTGCGAATGGATTTGATGTTATATCAAGTTCTTTAGGAATCTCAAGGTGGAAAAACATGGATCAAATCAATGATTGTGGTGTACGTGCTGCCTCCCGCTTTGAGGGAATGGACTATTGGACATTCAACTGGAGAAAAAAAGGTGGTGCTATCCGCATGTTAGAAATATCTAAAAAAGAAAAGTTCTACATGCAAGAATATTGCGGATGCGCTTACTCTTTACGGGATACCAACCGTTGGCGAATGGAAAACGGTCGGGAAAAAATAGAATTAGGTAAAAATTATTATGAATAACCGCTTGCTATAAGGCATATAAATGAAGTAGGAATTGAAATATATTTTAAAAAAAAATTTCAATGCTAACTTATTTATACATACCTTTGCAGGCTCAAATGCAAGATTGTGAAACATCTAATACAATACAAAATACCGTTTTCGGGGCTAAATGCAGGGAAGCACAATTTTGAGTTTGAGATCGATAAAAAGTTCTTTGATTGTTTTGAGCATTCCATTGTTAAAGATGGTCATCTAACAGCAAATGTTGAATTACAGAAGCAAGAAAATCTGCTTATTTTAAATTTTACAATTGTTGGAGATATCGGATTGACTTGTGATGTTTGTTTAAGCGAATTTCCATCGCCTATTACAGTAAAAGAGCGGATATTGGTTAAATTCACCGCTGAGGACTGGACTGATAATACGGAAGAAGTATTGGTTTTATCCAAAAGCGATCACGAGCTAGACCTGACTGAATTGCTATATGAATATATCAATTTGGCAGTTCCTTTGTTTGCTAAATGTAGTGATCAAGGAAAAGATATTACCTGTGATCCGATTATGTTAGCGCATATATCAACTGAGCAACAGAAAGAAGAACAAGTAAAAGAAGAGAACATTGACCCACGTTGGGCCGCATTAAGAAATATTAAAAATAACTAAAACAGAAATACGAGATGGCACATCCAAAGCGTAAGACTTCTAAATCAAGAAGAGACAAGAGAAGAACACATTATAAAGCAGACAGACCTAGCTTAAGCATTTGTAAAGAAACTGGTGCAGTTCATTTACCACACCGTGCATACACTGTAGATGGTAATTTGTACTACAACGGTAAATTGATCATTGAAAATACGGCTGTTGTCTAACTTAGATCTTTCAAAACATAAAACATCCCAAAACGAGTATAATTTTCAGATTATACTTTAATTTGGGATGTTTTTTGCGTATTATTGACTTGAAAAATAATCACGAATGAAGATTGGTTTAGATATTTTAGGTGGCGATTATGCCCCTAATGCAACAATATTAGGTGCGATAGAAGCTCAACAACTCTTGACGGGAGATCAAAAACTTGTTCTTTTTGGTGATGAGGAGGAGACTAAATCGCTTATTGAAAAAGCTGGGGGTAATCCTTCGGACTTTGAATATATACATGCACCTGAAAACATTAGTATGGGTGAACACCCTACTAAAGCGATTACACAAAAACCCAACTCTAGTATAGCCAAAGGCTTTGAATTACTAAAAAACGGTGAAATTGATTCTTTTGCTTCTGCTGGTAACACCGGAGCAATGCTTGTCGGATCTATTTTTAGTGTAAAAACGGTACCTGGCGTACTAAGACCTGCTATAACGACAATTGTACCCAAACTGAAATCCGGTTTTGGACTACTCCTTGATGTCGGAGCTAATGCAGACTGTAAACCCGAAATGCTCAATCAATTTGCGATTTTGGGAAGTTTGTATTCGCAACATATGTTTGGTATTTCTTCTCCGAAGGTTGGTTTATTAAATATCGGTGAAGAAGAAGAAAAAGGAAATATCCTAACCACAACCACCTATCCCCTTTTAAAAAATAACGAACGCATTAATTTCATCGGAAATGCCGAAGGCCGTGATCTGTTTTCAGATATTGCCGACGTGTATGTTTGTGATGGTTTTACAGGGAATGTTGTTTTAAAGCTAGCAGAATCATTTTACGTAGTAACATTGAAAAAAGGACTTAAAGATGAGTTCTTCGACCGATTCAACTACGAGCAGTATGGAGGTAGTCCTGTTTTAGGAGTTAATGCTCCTGTTATAATAGGCCATGGAATATCAACTCCTCAGGCTATTAAAAATATGGTTTTACAATCTAGAGATATGATCCAGTCAGATTTTATTGACAAAATCAGATCTGCTTTTAATTAAATTTTATGTCAAAAATTCATGCTGCAATTACAGCAGTTGGTGGATATGTACCTGATTATATCCTCACAAATAAAGAGCTGGAAACTATGGTTGAAACCAATGACGAGTGGATTGTATCTCGTACAGGTATCAAAGAACGTAGAATCTTAAAAGGAGAAGGTAAAGCTACTTCGGACCTTGCTGTACCTGCGGTGCAACAATTATTAGAAAAAAGAGGAATTACTGCAAAAGATATTGATTTGATCATCTTTTGTACAAGTACTCCAGATATGCTTTTTCCTGCCACAGCTAATATCTTAGCCGATAAAATTGGGGCTACAAATGCTTGGGGATATGATTTACAAGCGGCATGTTCAGGTTTTCTTTTTGGCTTGACAACTGGTGTCCAATTTATTGAATCGGGTAAACATACAAAAGTATTGGTTGTCGGTGCCGATAAAATGTCTTCAGTAGTCAACTATCAAGATCGTAATACGTGTATTTTATTTGGAGATGGTTGTGGTGTAGTGCTACTGGAACCTAACACTGATGGCAATGGTATTCAAGATGCAATCTTGAAAACGGATGGTTCAGGTGGTCAATATTTAAATATCAAAGGTGGCGGTTCTCTAAATCCGGCATCCCATGCTACTGTGGACGCTGGTTTACACTATGCTTATCAAGAAGGAAAAACGGTATTTAAATTTGCTGTTACCAATATGGCTAATGTAGCAGCCGAGATTATGGAGAAAAATAATCTTCAAGCTTCGGATATCGCTTATTTAGTACCGCATCAAGCAAATAAACGTATTATCGATGCAACAGCAGAACGTGCTGGATTACCGGAAGAAAAAGTAATGATTAATATTCAGAAATATGGTAACACCACAAGTGCCACTATTCCTTTATGTTTATGGGAATGGGAAAGTAAACTGAAAAAAGGTGATAACCTGATTTTAGCAGCTTTTGGCGGTGGATTTACTTGGGGATCTGTATACTTAAAATGGGCTTACTAAGTACAAATATTATTTTGTAGCTTTGAAGGCTGTTTTAAGAATTTTAAAAATTAACACTAAAATATTTAACCTGCATAACTATGGGTATGGACATTAAACAAATTCAAGACTTGATTAAATTCGTTTCAAAATCAGGTGTGAATGAAGTAGCAATCGAAGAAAAAGATTTCAAAATTACGATAAAAACAAATCAGGAGCCTACATATGTAACCGCTTCGGTTCCAGTTGCAGCAGCACCAGTGGCAGCAGCTCCTCAACCGACTGCAGTTGCTCCTGCAGCGGCAGTTTCTGAAGAAGCTAATTTTATCACGATTAAATCTCCAATGATCGGAACTTTTTACCGTTCTGCGGGACCAGGTAAACCGACATTTGCTAATGTTGGCGACGAAATTAACAATGGTAATGTATTGTGTATCATTGAAGCTATGAAATTATTCAATGAAATTGAATCTGAAGTTTCAGGTAAAATTGTTAAAATCTTGGTAGAAGATGCTCAACCAGTTGAGTTCGATCAACCATTATTCTTGGTAGATCCTAGATAAACAATCGTCAATATTTTTATTGTCGATCAACATGAGCGCACAGGTACTGTGCACTCATACCTCAAAACTTACAGAAAATACAATGTTTAAAAAAATATTAATAGCTAATAGAGGAGAAATCGCTTTACGTATCATCCGCACATGTCGCGAAATGGGTATCAAAAGTGTAGCTGTTTATTCAACAGCTGATAAAGATAGTTTACACGTTCGTTTTGCGGATGAAGCTGTTTGTATCGGTCCTCCTGCCAGTAAAGATTCTTACTTAAACATCCCAAATATTATCTCAGCTGCAGAATTAACAAATGCAGATGCGATTCATCCTGGATATGGTTTCTTAGCAGAAAATGCGAGATTTTCTTCAATATGTGCACAGTATGGTATCAAATTTATTGGTCCCACTGCAGAGCAGATTGAAAAAATGGGCGATAAATCACAAGCAAAAGATACAATGAAACAAGCTGGCGTACCTACGGTACCTGGTTCTGATGGTCTTTTGAGCTCATTGCAAGAAGGTGTTAAACTTGCTAAAGAAATCGGATACCCGGTTATCATTAAGGCTACGGCTGGTGGTGGCGGTAAAGGTATGCGCATTATTTGGAAAGAAGAAGAATTTGAACATGCTTGGGATTCTGCACGTCAGGAATCTGCTGCAGCCTTCGGTAACGACGGTATGTATCTGGAGAAATATGTAGAAGAACCAAGACATATCGAAATTCAGGTAGTGGGTGATCAATATGGTACCGTATGTCACTTATCTGAAAGAGACTGTTCTATTCAACGTCGTCACCAAAAGTTATTGGAAGAAGCTCCTTCACCTTTTATTACGCCAGAATTACGTCAGAAAATGGGCGAAGCGGCTATCAAAGGTGCTAAAGCTGTTAACTATGAAGGTGCTGGTACAGTAGAGTTTTTAGTTGATAAAAACCGTAACTTCTACTTCATGGAAATGAATACACGTATTCAGGTTGAGCATCCAGTAACAGAGGAAGTCATTAATTTTGATTTAATCAAAGAACAAATCAAAGTTGCTGCCGGTATCCCTATTTCAGGTAAAAACTACGAGCCGACCATGCACGCGATTGAATGTCGTATCAATGCTGAAGATCCATTTAATAACTTCCGCCCATCACCAGGAAAGATTACTAATTTCCATTCACCAGGTGGTCACGGTGTACGTATCGATACACATGTATATGCGGGTTACACGATTCCTCCATATTACGATTCGATGATTGCTAAAGTAATCTGTGTTGCGCAAACACGTGAAGAAGCTATCTCAACAATGGAAAGAGCTTTAAGTGAATTTGTTATCGAAGGTATTAAAACAACAATACCTCTTCATTTACGTTTAATGCGTGATCCTAACTTCAGAGCTGGTAACTTTACTACGAAGTTTATGGAAACTTTTGACCTTTCAGAAGATAATGTATAATAAAATTATCTTTACATAGATAAAAAATACCATTCTTTTCAATAAGAATGGTATTTTTGTTTACAAACAATTTTTATGAGTACTACAGAACGGAAAAGCCTAGTCGAATCTATAAAAGATAAAGGAAAAAATTTAGAAGCAGAAATGTCATTCTTTGATCATCTCGAAGTACTGAGATGGCATTTGGTTCGTTCGGTGATTGCAATTTGTATTTTCGCAGGTTTATCATTCACTTTCTATGATTTCGTATTTAACGAAATCATTATGGGGCCAAAAAGTCTTAATTTCTGGACATATAGAATGATGTGTCTTGTTGGTAACAAGTTTAATATCGATGGATTCTGTGTCGAACATATTCCTTTCAATATTATCAATACTGAACTAGCTGGACAGTTTATGTTGCAAATTAACTCTTGTTTGCTCATGTCTTTACTATTGGGTTTTCCTTACATCTTATTTGAAATCTGGCTTTTTATCAAACCAGCTTTAACAGATATTGAACGAAGATCTGCTCGAGGATTTGTTTTTTATGCTACCCTATTGTTTGTATTAGGAGTATTATTTGGTTATTATGTAGTCGTTCCGTTATCTGTTAACTTCTTAGCCAATATTTCATTAAGTATCGAAATTACGAATCAGATTACCATTGACTCTTACCTTTCAACGATCGCTACATTATCGTTAGGCTGTGGTATTGTGTTCTTATTACCAATTCTGATCTTTATCTTATCAAAATTAGGTATTATGACTCCAGAGTTTATGCGTGCAAGCAGAAGATATGCAACGGTTATTATCCTTGTTGTGGCAGCGATTATTACTCCTACAGCGGATGTCATCACCATGTTGACGGTAGCTACCCCAATGTTCCTTTTATACGAAATTAGTATCTTAGTATCAGCGAAAGTTAAAAAACAAAAATTAGCACAAGAAAAAAACAATATATAATGAGTACTGTAAAGACAATTGCAATAGGAAGTGACCATGCAGGTTTTGAATACAAAACGGCTATCGTAGCTTTATTAAAAGAATTAGGTTACGAAGTAAAAGATTTCGGACCATATAATACGGATTCTGTTGATTATCCAGATTATGCTCATCCGGTTGCAAGTGAAGTGGAAGAAGAAAAAGCAACATTAGGTGTATTGATATGCGGTAGCGCAAATGGTGTGGCAATTACAGCAAACAAACATCAAGGGATCCGCGCTTCAATAGCGTGGTTAGAAGAAATTGCAGCATTGGCACGTCAACATAATGATGCTAACATTGTGTGTATTCCAGCAAGATTTATTGATCTTGATCTTGCAAAATCAATCGTTAAAACATTTGTAACGACAGATTTTGAAGGTGGTAGACATGCTACACGTGTTGGTAAAATTGCCTGTGGTTGTTAATTTTAACATAATTTAATAGACGGAGAAAAGGTATATATATACTTTTTCTCCGTTTTTTTTGTTCTATTTGTTCTAAATGAAAAAACAATGAAAAAATTATTCAGTTTAATTTGTCTTATTTCGTCCATTTACAGCTGTGCAGTTGCACAAAATCCAGCTGCAAAATATGCTGATCTGATTACTGAAGAGTCTTCCAGAAAGCATCTTACTATCCTAGCATCTGCAGATCTTGAGGGACGTGGCACAGGTCAAAAAGGTGGTCGTTTGGCTACTGAATACATTGCAAATGAATTTAAAAAATTAGGATTAACACCACCTGTTGCAGGTAAATATTTTCAACCGGTAAGTTTACTAAAAAACAGTTATCAGGTTAAGAGCTTTAAAATTGGAGGCCGTCCTTTTGTCAATGGACAAGATCTACTGGCGTTAGGTAATAATGAGTTGAAATCAATCGACGATAAAGAGATTATTTTTATCGGTTACGGTATTGATGACCCCAAATATTCTGATATCAAAGGAATTGATTTGCAAGACAAAATTGTGATGCTGATCAATAACAAAGAACCTGTTGATGCAAAAGGGAATTCTGTGATCACTGGAACGACAAAATTATCGGAATGGTCCACCGTGCGCAATAAAAAGATTAGAGAGGTGCTAAAACATAAGCCTAAACTTATTCTTGCATACACTGAGGATCTCGGTACATGGCTGGAAAGTGCAGGAGATCGTGCAACCGAAGGACGCTTTAATTTAGCTCAGGATCAAACAGCTCCTGAAACTAATCCAATGCCTATTGTTGTCAATATCACCGATCATGTTGCTAACTATATCCTGAATCAGGGAAAAACAAGTCTTGCAAATATTACATCAAAAATCAATCAGAGTCAAAAGCCTCAATCTTTTGCTATCAATACAAGTTTTAATGCACAATTGGGTATGGTGGCTGAACAATTCACGGATCCTAATGTACTGGGCTTGCTTGAAGGGTCTGATCTGAAAGATGAAATAATTGTTATAGGTGGCCATTATGATCACGACGGCAAAAGTTCAAATGGCACTATCTTTCCTGGAGCTGATGATAATGCTTCAGGAACTACTGCTGTTCTTGAGTTAGCGAAAGCATTTAGTCAGGCTAAAGCTGAGGGCAAAGGTCCTCGGAGAAGTATCTTGTTTATCACATATGCTGCAGAAGAAAAGGGTTTATTAGGGTCTAAGTATTATACCGAAAACCCGGTCTTCCCTCTTGAAAATACCGTTACTTGTATCAATATTGATATGATAGGACGCATTGACGATAAGCATTTAAATGGAAATCACAACTATATTCATTCCATTGGAGCAGATAAATTAAGCTCTGAATTAGCAAGAATCAATAAGGAAGCAAATGATAAATCCAGCAAACTGGAATTAGACTTCATGTACGATAATCCAAAAGATCCAATGCGTCTTTATTACCGATCTGATCATTATAATTTTGCCAGTAAAGGTATTCCTTCAATTTTTTACTTCTCAGGTTTACATCCGCATTATCACACGCCTGAAGATACTGTTGATAAAATAGATTTCCCGATTATGGTCAAAAGAGAAAAATTTATTTTTCAAACGGCTTGGGATGTTGCCAATAGTGCTACAAAACCTGCTGTAGATAGCAAGAAGGATTAAAAATTAGTTGCGTAAGATTTTTAAAGTGGTTCTCCTGAATAAGGAAACCACTTTTTTTTATGTGCTTATTGCACCTAATTAAACGAGTAAAACTGCTTCCTATTTTGATAACCGATCCAACTGATTAAATCGGATAAACAATTTCATGCAGCATAAAACAAAGTGAATGTGTTAAAAATAAGTTAATTAAAAATCGATATCTAAAAAAGTAATTATCTTAGCGAGCAATAAACCAACCATTCCTAAAAAGTCAATTATGAAGCTATATGTATTAAGCTTGCTATTTTTATGCATTAATTTTGCCTATTCCCAAAACTCAGGAAGTTTGAAAGGGACTGTTATTGATCATACAAATAAACCGCTTGAAAAAGCAACAGTTTCCATTCTTATGCAACAGGATTCTTCGGTACTCTCCTATTCTCTGACAAATGATAAAGGAGAATTCAACCTCGTTAAACTGCCTGCAAATAAAAATCTGATCTTATATATCTCGCACGTCAATAGCAGCAACTATCATCAGGACATTCTTTTAAATCCTGACGAAAAAAAGCAATTAGATTCGATTAAACTGGGGGGAAAACTATTGGACGAGGTCGTCATTTCTGTTGCACCACCTGTGCGCATGAATAAAGATACATTAGAATATAACACTGATTTTTTTAAGACTAGACCGAACGCCAATGCTGAAGAACTTTTAAAACAGTTGCCTGGTCTACAAATTAATATGGATGGTACTATTTATTATGAAGGTAAAGAAGTTTCTCAGGTAAAAGTAAATGGTAAAGATTTTTTTGCCAGCGATCTGCGAATTGCTACACGCAATCTAGATGCTTCCTTAATTAAAACGGTACAGGTATACCGCGATAAAGGCGAATCAAAAAAAACAGTGGAGGATGAAGAAAAATTACCTATTACCATCAATCTGAAATTCAAAAAAGATTTTCTGAAAGCAAGTTTTGGTAAATTATATGGCAGTGTCGGAACTAGAGACCGCTATGAAGCTGGTGGTCTGTTCAATACTTTTCAGGATACTTTGCAATTGAGTTTAATCGGATTTGGTAATAATATCAATCGAGAAAGTTTTGATTACAATGAACTTAATCAACACGGTGGATTAGGAAGAGCTGAAAATTATGGTTTTAATGACTTTGGTGGCAGAAATTATAATGGCAAAGCAAATGATATTGCCGGTGGCTTTAACCTCAATAATGATTGGGGAAAGAAAACAAAACTAAACCTCATGTACATGTTAAAGTACAAAAATGAAGAAGGCCAAAACCAAGGAAGTCAAACCTCGCTGTATGATAATGTTAAGCAATTTGGCGAAAACGAATATAATAGCTATCGGAAGTCGCTTGCGCACAATATCAATACGCTTTTCAGACACCGAATGGATACAACAGCATACGTCGAGTTTACACCTAAGCTTTCAATTACCAATAATGATGGTAAAACTGATAGCTGGATGAATACCTATACCGAAGACAAAAAAATAAATAACAGCAAAAGCAATAACACATCAGATGGGTATAATATTAATTACGATCATAATTTCCACATTGAAAAACAATTAAGTAAGAAACATCTTGTATCTCTAAAAAATACCATCAATATTAGAAATGATAAATCAGAAGAAATTGGCAATCAATTAACAGAGATATTCCAGAACCCGATCCCAAATACTAGTCTATGGGAAAACAGAACGAATCGAGAGAAATCCAGCAGTATCAAAACTTTTGCTGGGTATAATAATACCAGTATCGAAAAACTAAATTTTGATTTCTATATTTCTTATAATACTTCGAGTAGCAGACCTACACAAAGTTTATTCTATAACAGAGATAATACAGGAACTATCCATGGTGAGCAGTTTGAAAACAGCTATAGTTTTAAATCACAGGAATATGTGACTGCCATGAAATTTTACTGGAAACCTTTCAAAAAATTAGCGGTAAACTTCGGTACAGCATATGCAGTTAAGGATAATCAATTTGATTTATTCAAAATCAATAAACGAAAAACAACTTCGAATGGTTACTGGCTACCTAATATCAATATTCGCTATAAAGATTTTGATCTTTCTTGGTCTAAAGATTTAGAATCACCTGCAACATATCAGATCCAAAGTATTAGGGATACACTAAATCCTCTGATGACGCGACTGTCAGCTTTTTTCTATGAGAATAAACTGCAACAAAGTACGCGCTTTTCATTCAATAAATACACACAAAAATACCAACTGGGATTTAGTGCCGGTGTAAACTATAAAGATAAAAGTGAGGGTCATAGAAGTTGGCGTAATGTGACAAATGGACATTATACCATACAGGCATTTCAAGCAGGATCAACGACTAATTATAATGGCTATTTATATGGTAGATATAATTTTAAAGCTGGTAACGATTGGGTATTTTATATATCTCAAAACAGTAGCTTATATACCTACCAATATTATTCTTCGATCAATGATGTGGACAACAAATTAACAAACCTCGGCATCAATCTAACACAGGAATTTTCTATTACTTGGAAGAATTTAATCGGCCTAACGCCTAAATATACCTACAGCTGGAACAAGGCTCAGAATTCGGTTAAAAACAATCCCGATTTTATTGCTACCGCTAATAGAACACACAATGTTGGCGTAGGATTAAATATAAATCCTATAAAAGGTTTTTCTCTAGAGACCTCCTATTCACTAGAGAATAGGGCAAGTGGCCTAAGTGGAAGAGACAATTATCATATACTGAACTCTTCTATTTATTACACGTTGAAAAATAATTCCCAGATCAAATTAACGGGTTTTGACATCTTAAATCAAAACAGACAGAACTACTGGGGTACCAGTGGCAATACAACCTATTTTCAAAACACGGTTACTTTAAGACAGTACTTTTTGTTAGGATATATTTATAAATTTAAAGTAACAAAACTGAAAAATTAAACAAACAGGCTTCACAATTGTTGAAACTATAGCAACTAAAATAATATGGCATTTGAAGATTACTATAAAGTACTTGGCATAAGCAAAACGGCATCTGTTGATGATGTAAAAAAAGCTTATCGAAAATTAGCCCGCAAATATCATCCCGATCTCAATCCTAATGATGAGGCTGCAAAACAGAAGTTTCAAGAGATTAATGAAGCCAATGAGGTATTATCCGATCCGGAAAAACGTAAGAAATATGATCAATATGGTGAAAACTGGCAGCGAGGAGAGGAATATGAGCGGTCTCAACAGCAGTACCGACAGTCGAATGAAAATCCTTTCGGAGGTTCGCAGGGCTATACAGGAAATTTTGATGATGGACAATTTTCAGATTTTTTCGAACAGATGTTTGGTAACCGCTCCGGGGGCGGAAGAAGAAATAACTTTCGTGGACAAGATTTCAATGCTGAATTGGAGTTAACACAACAACAGGCTTATACGACTCATGCACAAACTTTTACGATTAATGGTAAGAACATCCGAATCAACATACAGGCGGGTGTAGAAGATGGTCAGAAAATTAAACTTAAAGGCCTTGGTAGTGAAGGTGTAAATGGAGGGCCAAAAGGAGATCTTTATATTACTTTCCACATCATTGCTGATCCCAAGTTTAAACGTCAGGGTAATGACCTCTATACAACATTAGATATCGATCTGTATACCGCTATTTTAGGCGGGGAAGCCATCATTGATACATATGGTGGTAAAATAAAACTTAAAATTCAACCTGAAACACAAAACAATGCCAAAGTCAGGTTAAAAGGAAAAGGTTTTCCTGTCTATAAAAAAGATGGTGAATTTGGAGATCTGTATGTCAGTATGAACGTGATGATACCAACCAATTTAACCGACAAAGAAAAAGAACTATTCAAACAGTTGGCCGATTTAAAGAAATAATCCTATGGAAAGGACCCTAATTAAACTATCTGATTACTGCTATTCAAGGAAAGCGGAGATTACTTTTATAGAAACTTTAAATGAGTATGGTCTTCTCCATATTATCATCCAACAGGAAGAAAAATATATTGAAGAGGAACAGCTTCGGGATCTGGAAAGATTTTCGGACTGGTATTATGAGCTAGATGTAAATCCTGCGGGTATTGAGGTAGCACATCATCTCATTCAGAAAGTGGAAGCATTACAAAGTGAATTGCAGCGCATAAAAAATCAGCTTAAAGCTTTGGAATCATAATTCAAAGCTTTAAGCTGATTTTTACAATCTGGTATTAATTATCTAAGTCTTGATCAACTGTTATTATATCTTTCCAAATCACATTATGGCGTAAATCTGTTAATTCAATTTGATAATTACCTTTGCAAACAACAAACGAACCATATGATTGTCCTGGTTGAACAAGCCGGTAAATAATCAACTGTTTTTTTCCTTCATCTCTATCCGCAGAAAAGCCCTTCATTAATGTGTAATTTTCCTTTTGTATATATTGATCAGGGATACGGTAATCAAAATGCCCCCTACTGCTATCATCAGGACATAAAATTTCTGTACGGCTTGGTGTAAAAATATAATGCTGTCTATACATAGAAGCATTTGATATCGCCAGATCTTCAATGTGAGCAAAATTCTTAAAGTACTTCTCAGGGATAATGTAAATCAAACTGACATACTCTTCTCTTCCCAATTGCTGCTTAAAGGGAACCATAGCATGATAAATAACTTGTTTGTTTAAGGTCGTAGTTCGATAATAATATTTCCCTTCTGCTGTCTTTTTAATTTCGAATCCATCTCTTGACAACAATTCTTTTGTATTTTTAAAACGCTCATCCGATTTATTATTGATTAAGCTGATCAATCTAAATGTCGTATCTCCGATACTTTTTCCATTGAACAAAACAGTATACTTCGTGGCATCATAGCCTAATTTCTTTATGATCTTCTGATCGTCATGTGAAAGATAAGCTGTCTGCAGTCCAGTTTTCGTCCTTTCATCATAATTTGAAAAATTATCACCGACATATACAGACAGATTTCGTTCGATATTAACAAAATACTCATCCCCATCAACAATAAAACCTTTTGGAGTGAATTGATAAGCTGACCGACAAGACGTTAATAAGAATAGTACAAATAAAATATAAATAGCTTTCATAACATTATTCAAAAAAAGCGCCATCGCATAAAACGTTATTTTAATTATTGGGCAGCTGTATTTAATCGGATAGGCATCGTATAAGCAACCCTTACATGCTGTCCATTTTGTATTGCAGGTTTCCATTTTTCAGGATAATTCTTCAAAACATTCACCGCTTCTTGTCCAGTTCCGTACTTTAAATCTCTTTTTATATCAAAGTTAGATAGGCTACCATCTTTTTCAACGATGAATGATACTTCTACGACACCGTTAATATTATTTTCTAAGGCCTCCTTTGGAAAATTGTAATTTTCTCCCACATAATTCATAAAATCACGCATCCCCCTTGGTGGCGCTGGTTTAACTTCAACAGCTGAAAATATAACCGTATTTTCCGCTGGTTTCTTGGGTTCCGGAAAACGAACTTCATCAGGAGACGATTTAACAGGTTTCTTCTGTGGCACTTCATCTTTCGTTACTTTCGGTGGAGGGAAACGAACGACATCCTCCGAAGATTTTGTAGTCTGTCTCTTAATAACAGCTTGCTTATTTGATTTTTTAGGCTCTGGAAAGTGGACGGTAGCGTCTTTAGATCCATCTGAATTATTCACATTATTACTTTTCGAATTTTCCGATCCAAATCTACCTGCAGCCAATTTCACAGGAAGTGTGTAGGAAGACCGAACTGATTTACCATTTTGAATCGCAGGTTTCCATTTTTTTCCATTTTTCACGAGATTCTGAATCATAACCCCAGCACCAAATCCAATATCATTCTTCGTTTTAACATTTGTAATACGACCATCCTTCTCGACTACAAAATCAATTTCAACAGTACCATTGATGCCTTTATCCAACATCTCATCTGAATATTTGAAATTTTGACGTATATAGCTCATGTAAGCTCTCATACCACCCGAAGGAACTGCCGGCACTTCCGGATTACTAAAAATCTTTTCCTGCTGTGGTCCTTGTTCCTCAATCTCCATCAGTTTTGTAACAGCCTCAGATACCACCGGTAGTTTCACATCGATCACTTTATCAATCAGTTCTGTTTTTGCGTCAACGGTATTGTTTAATACGAGCCCCACCAAACCTACTAAACCAGCAATTGGAATGATCAACATATATTTCCATTGATTTGATTTCTTTGATTTATTTTGAAATAACATCATAATTCTCTTTTTTAAAATGGACTCTCTGGCAAAGCCATGTGATAACACATCAGTCGATACCCGGAGCGCATTTGCAATTAATAATTCTGCATAAGATGCTTTATCTTTTGCAGCACAAAGTTGATCAGCAATACATTCATGCTGAAATTTCAATTCTCTGATATAAAAAAAGAATACAGGATTAAACCAATTAAAAACTCGAACAATCTCTAAAAAAAGAATATCATAAGAATGCCCTTGCTGTACATGAACTAATTCATGACGGTGGATGATTTCATTTTCTTTCACTTCCTCACCGATATAAACAAAATTCAAAAAAGAAAATGAGTCGTTGCCATCAGCTTTATTAAACCTACGGTATAGCTTATACAATCTAATTAGTAAAAACGAAGTAGCAATGATGATTGAGACCCAATAAATGAGTTCAACATTCGAATGCAGTTGCCAAAATTGCTGTTTACCCACAATTTCAATTTCAGGTATACTAAATTCTGTTAATTCCAGCGAAATAGCAGGAATTAACGTAGTCTTATAATCCATTTCAGATAGATCTACAAATTGTATTGCTGGTAATGTAAAAGACAATAGTACAGCAACCAATAAATAGATCCGATTTCCTTGGAAAAATGTGAGTTTTCTCAGGACTAAATGATAAAGTAAATAGCATATGACGAGGCTTGTGTTTGCTAAAATCAGATAAGCTATCATAATTCAGGTGTTAAGTGATTGAAATCTTTAAATTTTCTTTTGTTTGGCAATCATCTCTAATAATTCGTTGACTTCGCCGAGATCAAGTTTATTCTCTTCAAGAAAATAAGATAACATGCTGCTCGCTGAATTATCAAAATAATTATTTAAAAGTTTCCCTGTAATCAGTTTCTTATACTCTTCTTTTGTAATCTTAGGGATATAACGATGACTTTTCCCATAAGATTCGTGCACTAAGAAACCCTTGGTTTCTAAAATCCGCACTATGGTCGAGACTGTATTGTAAGCTGGTTTGGGCTCAGGTAAACGATCTATCACTTCTTTAACAAAGGCTCCATCCATTTCCCAAAGCTCATGCATGATTTGCTCTTCAGCTTTTGTAAGTTCTTTAATTTCGTTCATAACTCTATTTATTAAAATGGCACGTCTGCCGATAATCGATTATATAACAAGTATAAAACTAAAAACCTAGTTATCAAACTAATTTTTTAGTTTACAACATATTGCACTGATATACAATGAATTAAAATTAACAATAAAGTTACATTGTCATATTGTAAGAGACTATTGCTAAATTGAGTCATTTGGGATAACTGTAATTTAGGTTCATTAAATTCCTATAAATACTGGAGAATTACCTTCAATATTTACAGGAATATACTAGCATAGGCCTAAGTGGCTATATTTTAAATTTGAGTTTTAAGCTTGAATGATTTTTTAATAGCCACTATTCAGCACTCCAACGTCGGTTACTTTTCTTTTCTGATTGTTTCGCCTTTCTATCTAGCCTATCTAAAACTTTCCGATAAGGTATTTTTGTTTTTTTCCGTGCTTTTACGGGTGTCAATGTCGTTTTGATAATATGTAAAAATCGTTCGATTGCAATTTCTTTGTTTTTCAATTGAGAACGATCTGTATCACATTCTAATTGAAAGATACCATCTTTATTGATACGGTTACTTAATGTTTCCATAATGAGACTCTTCATATCCTCATCAACGCATGTACTGGCCAAAACTGGCCATTGTAACAGGACCTTAGTTGAAACTTTATTGACATTTTGTCCCCCTGCTCCACCCGAACGTGCAAATTTAAAGGTTAATTCTCTTAATACTAATTCTTTATTTACCATTGTTACTTCTTTCCAACTTATCTATTTTATTGATTAGATCTTTTATGATATCTAACTGGAACTGCTGCATCTCGATGAGCTCCTGTTCTTTATGAATCAATAAATGATCTATCTTTTCATGTAAAGTACGTATTTCCAACTCTGCTTTAAGATTGACCATATAATCATTCTGCGCTCTTTTACGGTCTTTATCCTCTTGTCTGTTTTGACTCATCATAATAACGGGAGCCTGTAAAGCAGCAATACAGGATAACAACAAATTGAGCAATATAAATGGATATGGGTCAAATCCTTTGTTACTCAACCAATACATATTTAACACAATCCAACAAACTAAAAATCCTAAAAAGGATAAAATGAATGTCCAGCTCCCTCCAAACCCAGCAACTCTATCTGCAATACGTTCCCCAAAAGAATCTGCAACTTCCTCTTGGTCAATAGATGCGCTAATCATCTGATTATTATTCATACTCTCAATCACCAGCTGATCTAAACGTGTAAGCTCTCCCAACTCATTTTTCAAGATTGTTGAGATATACTTTTCTTTATATCCATCCAGTTCGCTAGAGGCAATGAGAGATTCTTTTGAAAATTCTGGAAAATCCTCCTTGACAAGATCAAAAATAGAAGTTCTTAATGTAGATCCCAACACTTTACTAGTAATGGGAAATGTCTTTCCAGATATACTGCTTACAAAAGTCTTCATAATAAGTTTAGTTAATATATAACAAGATAATTTATTTCCAGCAATAAACCAGCAATACCGATTCATAATACCTGAAAATAGTCCTTCACAAATTATTGCATTCGTGTGATTGGCTGTTTTACAAATTAATCTTTAATTTGCAGTAAATAAATAAGCATTATGAAAATAGGGATTGTATGTTATCCAACATTCGGCGGTAGTGGCGTCGTAGCAACAGAACTTGGAAAGGCTTTAGCTACGCATGGACATCAGGTTCACTTCATCACTTACCGGCAACCTGCCCGCTTGGATTTTTTTTCGGAAAATCTATTTTATCACGAAGTTGCTGTTTCACAATATCCTCTTTTTGATTTCTTGCCATACGAATCTGCCTTAGCAAGTAAACTTGTTGATGTTGTTCGTTTTGAAAAACTAGACGTCATCCACGTTCACTACGCCATTCCACATGCTTCAGCTGCTTTTATGGCTAAACAAATCTTATTAACTTACGGCATCAATATTCCTGTTGTAACGACATTACATGGCACTGATATTACTTTAGTTGGTAAAGATAAAAGCTTTAGCCCTGTCGTTACTTTTTCAATTAATCAGTCTGATGGTGTAACAACCGTATCACAGAGTTTAAAGGATCAAACGCTTACTTATTTTGATATTAAGCGAGACATTCAAGTTATTCCTAATTTCATTGATCTGGAACGCTTTAGTATAAAAGACCGTTCTCATTTTAAACGAGCTATTGCTCCTGGAAATGAACGTATTTTGATTCATACCTCCAACTTTCGAAAAGTTAAAAATACGGGAGATGTGATCCGCATATTTCAAAAAGTAAATGAACATATCCCCAGTAAACTATTAATGGTTGGTGATGGACCAGAACGGACGAATGCTGAAGAATTATGTCGTGATCTTGGTGTATGTCAAGATGTTCGCTTTCTCGGTAAACAAGATGCTGTTGAAGAAATTCTATCCGTATCCGATCTTTTCTTAATGCCATCGAGTTCTGAAAGTTTTGGTCTAGCCGCTTTGGAAGCAATGGCCTGTAAAGTTCCTGTTATTTCAACCAATACGGGAGGTTTACCAGAACTGAATGTTAATGGAGAAACAGGATTCTTAAGTGATATTGGAGATGTTGATGAAATGGCTAAAAATGCAATCTATATTTTAGAGGATAATGATCGCCTAGAAAAGTTTAAAGATGCTGCATTAGAGCGAGCTAAAACATTCCAGCTTAGTAATATTATGCCCCAATACGAAGAATATTATAGGCAGGTGATAGAAAAAGTTAAAAATTCCTAATAAATATGACATTCGTCCTTATCGGATGAAAAAAAAATTTTATCTTTGGCCTTTGGAGAATTTCCAAAAAAACAATTATGAAATACAAACGTATCCTATTAAAACTTAGCGGCGAATCCTTAATGGGAGATCAAAGCTATGGCATTGACATCAAGAGAGTTGCACAATATGCAAAAGACATTAAAGAGTTACATACTCAAGGCTTAGAAATTGCTATTGTTATTGGTGGAGGTAATATCTATAGAGGTTTAAGTGCAGAACAGTCTGGTATGGACCGTGTACAAGCGGATTATATGGGCATGTTAGCAACGGTTATCAATAGTATGGCGTTGCAAGATGGTCTTGAAAAAGTAGGTTTGAAAACCCGTTTGTTGACAGCTATTAAGATGGAGCAGATCTGTGAGCCTTTTATTCGCAGAAGAGCTGTGCGTCACCTTGAAAAGGGTCGTATTGTTATCTTTGGAGCCGGAACGGGTAACCCATATTTTACGACAGACACCGCAGCTTCACTTCGTGCGATTGAAATTAATGCAGATGCAGTTTTAAAAGGTACTCGTGTTGATGGTATTTATACTGCAGATCCTGAAAAAGATCCTTCAGCTACACGTTTTGATGAAATTTCATTCACAGAAGTGTATCAAAGAGGCTTGAATGTAATGGATATGACAGCATTTACACTGTGTCAAGAAAACAACTTACCAATTATTGTGTTCGATATGAACAAGCCTGGTAACTTGTCTAAATTAGCAAACGGAGAGCCTGTAGGTACTATCGTACGCTAATCATAAAAAAGAAAAAAACGATATTAAGATATGAATGAATTGATTTCACTTGAATTGGACGATTGTAAGGAGAATATGTCCAAAGCTGTTTCTTTTACAGAATCAGAATTAACAAAAATTCGTGCCGGAAAAGCTTCACCATCTATGTTAGATGGCATTTCGGTTGATTATTATGGATCTCCAACTCCGTTGGCTCAAGTTAGTAATATTAATACAACTGACGCACGTACTATTGTTATCCAACCATGGGAAAAACAATTGATCAATGCTATTGAAAAAGCTATCACAGATGCTAACTTAGGTGTTAACCCACAAAATGATGGTATTGTGATCCGTTTGGTAATTCCTGCTTTAACAGAAGAAAGAAGACGTGATTTAGTAAGAAAGGCAAAAGAAGAAACTGAAAAAGGTCGTGTTGTTGTTCGTAATATCCGCAAAGAAACAAATGAGTCTTTGAAAAAATTGAAAAATGACGGTGCTTCTGAAGACGAAATAAAAGTTGGTGAAGCTGAAGTTCAGAAATTGACTGATTTATATATTGCAAAAGTTGATAAATTAGCAGAATTAAAAGAAAAAGATATCATGACGGTATAATTTTGTTTTCTGAGAATATTAAAATGGGGATGTATGCTATACATCCCCATTTTTTATTTTATAATAATGGTTTTCTTTAAAATTAGTTGTAACTTAATCCTTAAACTAAACTACAAACAAATTAAACAGTATGAATAATTCACGCCGTCAATTTATCAAAAAAGCTGGTCTTGGACTTTCTGCAGCATATTTCCTACCACAGCTCCTTTCTTGTGAAAGTAAGAAACCAGGTATTGATTCACCTTTTGCTAATATAGGTGTACAACTATATTCGATTCGAGATCTGATGACTGCAAACCCGACCGATTCTTTACAGCAGGTTTCTAAAATAGGTTATAAGCATGTTGAAACATATGGAATAGATACTGTAGCAAAAAGTTTTTGGGGTTTAGATTATAAAAGTTTAAAAAAAGTATTAGACGATAACGGCCTAAAATCGCATAGCGGTCATTACGATATGTCAAAATACTTCAGCCGAAACCATCAAGATAAAGAGGATCTAAATATCTATTTTGATGCGGCAAAAGAGTTAGGACAAGAATATGTCATCGCTCCTGTCTCTCCAATGTTTGATATTTCTGCCTTAAAGAAGGATGATTTTCTTTACATAGCTGAACAGCTAAATAAAGCGGGTGAAGCGGCTAAGAAACATGGTTTAAAGGTTGCTTTCCATAATCATTTCTGGGAATTTAGAGATTTAGGAAATGGCACCAAAGGGGAAGAAGTATTGTTGGCTTTTACAGAGCCCGACCTTGTTGATTTTGAACTTGATTTATACTGGGCAGAAAAGGCAGGAATTAATCCGGTCAGTTTATTTGAAAAATTTCCGAACCGATTCAAATTATGGCATATCAAGGATATGGATAAAGCATTTACAAAAACTATTGTTGGACCTGAATTTGACAAATTAGACTTTGGCGCAATTTCAAAAGAGGTAAAATATACAGAAGTTGGAACTGGCCATATTGATTTTATTGCTATCGCACAGGCAAAAGCAAAAGCTGGTTTAAAATATGCTTTTGTTGAACAAGATGATATCTATCTACCTAATAAATTTGAGAGCTTAAAGAAAAGCTACGATTACGTAGAACAGCATTTAGCTAAAATATAATTATAAAAATAAAGGGGGCTTAAGCCCCCTTTATTTTTATAATTATATTCACACTTAAAAAGTCATTTTTTCGACTTCTTCAGCTGTTTCAATCACTTTTGCGGCTAATTCAGCTTTAAAAGCGATGATATTTTTTTCGATTTCTTTATCTTGTGTTCCTATTATCTGTGCGGCAAGGATACCTGCATTTTTCGCTGCATTCAATGCCACTGTCGCTACAGGAATACCATTTGGCATCTGTAAGATCGATAATACAGAATCCCATCCATCAATTGAATTAGATGACTTTACCGGAACGCCGATAACAGGCAGATGCGTAATTGATGCTACCATACCTGGTAAATGTGCTGCACCACCTGCACCAGCAATAATAACTTTCAAACCTCTTTTCGCCGCATCTTGCGCATAATCAAACATTCGTTGCGGCGTACGATGTGCGGAAACAATTGTTACTTCGAAAGGAACTCCCAATGTTTTTAATACATCTACTGCATCTTGCATTACAGGTAAGTCTGATTTACTTCCCATAATAATTCCAACTAAAACCTGGTTCAATGTTGACATATATTTTTAAGCTTTTACTTTTAAAATTTCTTGTACTTTTCTAGCATTACTGATGGCTAATTCACGGTCGTCATTGATAATACACACGTGTCCCATCTTACGGAAAGGTTTAGTGAATTTTTTACCATACAAGTGTACATATACACCTTCCATAGCCAGAATCTCTTCTACACCCTCGTATTTTGCTAATCCTTCATAACCTTCTTCACCAAGAAGATTTATCATCACTGCATTAGTTCGACAACGTGTATCGCCTAATGGCAAATTAAAGATCGCTCTCAAATGTTGTGCAAATTGAGAAACATAGTTCCCTTCTATTGTTTGATGACCACTGTTATGTGTACGTGGCGCAAGTTCATTGACTAATATCTCACCGTCTTTTGTTAAGAACATTTCAACAGCTAGAAGTCCGACAATCTGTAAATCATTGGCAATCTTCTTGGCTAATTCTTCTGCTCGTTGCTGAATATCGAAACCATATGTTGAAGGTGCTATTAAAAACTCCACCAGGTTAGCTTCAGGATTAAACTCCATTTCTACCATTGGAAAAGTTGCAACATCACCATCATCATTTCGTGCGACTATAACAGCTATTTCTTTTTCGAAATCAACCCATTCTTCAATTAAAGAGGGTTCATCAAAAGCAGTTTCTAAATCATCAACTGTGTTTATCTTCTTCACTCCCTTACCATCATAACCATCTTTACGCAGTTTTTGAATATAAGGAATAGTCAAATTTGTATTTTTAAGATTCTCTTTGGTAGAGATCAGCTGAAATGCAGAAGTTGGAATATCATTTTGTTTAAAAAACTGCTTTTGCAATCCTTTATCTTGTATAAGACGAATGATACGCGATTGTGGATAGACAAGTACACCTTCTTCTTCCAATTTTTCTAAGGCATCCACATTTACCTTTTCGATCTCAATGGTAATCATATCAAGATCTTTTCCAAAATTGTATACAGTTTCAAAATCGCTCAGAGAGCCACATTCAAAACGATTGCATAATTTACGGCAAGGAGCATTCTTATCTGGATCAAGAATGTGAACATTAACGTTATAATTAATGGCCTCTTGAATCAACATACGGCCCAATTGACCACCGCCAAGAACACCTAATTGCAAATCACCATAAAAATCTTTTCCCATGTCTATTTTTCTATTTCTATTCTATTAAGCTTTTTGGTTAAACAACTGTTCTCCCAATAAACTTTCTTTTTCAATTTTCTTTTGTAGTTCTAAAAATGCACCAATCAATGCTTCTGGTCTCGGAGGACAGCCTTGCACATATACATCCACCGGTATAACGCGATCAACTCCCTTTACAACATGATATCCATGTTGCCAATATGGCCCTCCACAATTTGAACATGATCCCATCGAAATCACATATTTTGGTTCTGGCATCTGTTCATATAGCTTCCGAATACGATCGGCCATTTTAAAGGTTACCGTCCCTGCTATAATCATCACATCCGACTGTCTAGGTGAAGGGCGAGGAAAAACCCCTAATCGATCGAGATCATAATTAGCAGCCATGGCTCCCATCATCTCGATGGCACAGCAGGCTATACCAAAACTAATCGGCCACATCGATGATAGTCTTGCCCAATTCAGGAGATCGTCCAATTTGGCTACAATAACACCATTATTCTGTATTTGACTTTCTAAACTCATGATGTTGCTCCTGGTTTTTTGAATCTGGGTTTAAAAGCTATTTTTGGGGCTACAGGCATTTCTTCATTAGCTTTTTCTGCAGTTGCTTTATCGTCTAACGGCACTGTATACGCCCTTAAGGGATAAGTTGCTTGATTAAGGCCATCATAAGCAGTACTTGGAATACTGACATTGACCTTTGGTCGTTGATGTATCGGCTTTACCCATTCGAGATCGCCCTTTACCCACACAAAAATCAACCCTATAATAAGTATACCTACAAACAATGCCATTTCAATCAGAGTAAACCACCCCCATCTTCCATCGGCGGCAATGTATTCGGCCTGTCCAAATACAGTAGCCCAAGGAAATATGAAAATGAGCTCTACATCAAAAAGTAAAAATATAAGTGCAATAACATAAAATCTTGGGTTAAATTGAACCCACGAAGAGCCTACTGCGTCTTCACCACATTCATAAGTACTTAATTTTTGAGGAGTAGGTTTATTTACAGAAAGCATTCTTCCTGCCATAATGGTCATCGCAACTAAAAATATGCCTACCAAAATTATGATAAGTATCTTTCCGTATTCCGATAATTGCCCGGGGTCATCCATTGTTTTACAAAGTTAAAAAATAATTCTATTACAATCAGAACTAAGTCTAAAATACAAAAAAATAAATACGAATTGTCAAAAGATATCAGAGAATCCATGCCCTTATAGCTCATTTATTTCATCTTTGATAACTCTATGACAATGGGCCAGCTACAACGCCCCATTTACAATCGAACTGGCATTTTTTATATCTCTAAAAAAATACCCTAAAAATTATGCATTTTTAGGGTATTAAAGGATATAAAAAATAATTTCTATCTTATTTCCCCGGCATTTTAGGCATGCTTTTCATTAATTTAGCTGCCATTGCCGGGTTTGACATCTGCTTCATTACTTTTCGCATATCGCCAAACTGCTTCATTAACTTATTCACTTCATTGATATCCGTACCTGAACCTTTGGCAATACGAGAACGTCTTTTTTGATCGATCGCATCTGGATTTTCTCTTTCAAATGGAGTCATTGAATCAATAATTGCTTCAATTGGCTTGAATGCATTATCATCTACTTCAATATCTTTCATCGCTTTACCGACTCCAGGAATCATACCCATCAAATCTTTCATGTTACCCATTTTTTTGATTTGCTGAATCTGCGATTTAAAATCGTTGAAGTCAAATTTATTTTTGCGAATTTTCTTTTGAAGCTCTGCGGCTTCTTTTTCATCAAATTGTTGTTGTGCTCTTTCTACTAAAGAGACAACGTCACCCATACCCAAAATACGGGAAGCCATACGATCCGGATAAAACACATCTAATGCATCCATCTTCTCGCCTGTACCGATAAATTTGATTGGTTTGTTTACAACAGATTTAATTGATAATGCAGCACCACCACGAGTATCCCCATCTAGTTTTGTTAATACTACACCTGTAAAATCCAAACGGTCATTGAATGTTTTAGCTGTATTCACAGCATCTTGACCAGTCATCGAATCTACAACAAAGAGAATTTCATGCGGTTGAGTAGCTTCTTTTACGGCAGTAATCTCCACCATTAAAGGCTCATCAATAGCCAAACGACCTGCAGTATCAATGATCACTACATTATGTCCACTTCTTTTTGCCTCCTCTACTCCTGCTTTTGCAATAGCGATTGGATCTGTAGAATTACGGTCTACATAAACCGGAACACCTACTTGTCCTGCCAACACTTCCAATTGGTCAATTGCCGCAGGACGATACACATCACCAGCTACTAATAAAGGCTTTTTACCTTTTTTATCTTTTAAGTATAAAGCTAATTTCCCTGAGAATGTTGTTTTACCAGCACCATTTAATCCGGCGATTAATATAACAGTCGGATTTTTAGAAGCTTCTAATTCAGTAACAGAGCCTCCCATTAACGCTGTCAACTCATCATTCATGATTTTGGTCAACAATTGGCCGGGTGAGATACTTGTTAATACATTTTCACCTAACGCTTTTTGTTTAACATCATCTGTAAATGTCTTTGCAGTTTTATAATTCACATCGGCATCTAATAATGCCTTACGAATTTCTTTCATCGTTTCTGCAACGTTGATCTCGGTAATACTACCTTGGCCTTTTAAAACCTTAAAGGCTCTATCTAATTTATCCTGTAAGTTCTGAAACATGATAATTGTAAGTCTATGCTATTATAAAAAGCAAAGTTAAAAAAATAGTCGGAAGCTGAAGCATATAGAATTCAATTCCAAGGATTAATACATAAAAAAAGCGAACATTTATAAAAACATTCGCTTTTTTGTGCTTTTAAGTTTCCTTAAAGCCCTTAGTCTCTTCTTCCGAATAATAGGGAAGCATAATATAATAGGGTAACCAAAGCACTTAATGCCGCTACTACATATGTCATTGCAGCCCATTTTAATGCATCTTTCACACCTTCATCTTCTGTAGAACTGTAAGTAACACCATTATTGCTTAACCAGGCTTTCGCGCGATTTGATGCATCAAATTCTACCGGAAGCGTCACGAAACTAAAAATTGTTGTAATTGCTAATGCTGCAACTCCTATTGCTAGAACAATATAGTTCTGTGAAAAGGCCATCAATATAACACCCAACATCAAAACCCAAGATGTCAATTTTGAAGCGAAGCTCACCATGGGTACCATGGCAGATCTAAATCCTAACCATTTATATGCCGTAGCATGTTGCACAGCATGACCACATTCGTGAGCAGAAACTGCCGCAGCAGCAATACTCCTTCCACTGTAAACTTCAGGGCTTAGATTTACTGTTTTATCTGCTGGATTATAGTGGTCACCTAAACGATCAGGGATCGAAACGACCTTCACATCATAAATACCATTATCATGAAGCATTTTTTGTGCAATCTCTGCCCCTGTCAATCCACTCGTTAAAGGAATTTCAGAATATTTTTTAAACTTATTTTTAAATCGGGTTTGAACGATCAGGCTTATAACCATGATCCCTATAAATAAAATCCAATACATAATATTTTCTTTTTTGTTTTAGTAGTTACTTATCAAAATACATTCCACCTTGTCATAACAGACAAAATTTCACATACTAATGTACTAAAATCATTCATTAATACATAAAAGAACAATAAGTGAAACGAAAATATGACATTATTACATAGAAAGTCAAAAAACAAAAGGGATGCCCTCATCGGTTCATCCCTTTTAAATAGTATTATATTGTGTGATACTAACCGATCTGCAACATCAGACTTTGGCCTTCGATCATCTTACGAAGGTTGGCTAATGCATACCGCATACGTCCCAATGCAGTATTGATACTCACTTCAGTGATATCAGCTATATCTTTAAAGCTCATATCGCAAAAATGTCTCATAATCAATACCTCTTTTTGATCATCAGGAAGTTTTTGAATCATTCTCTTCAAATCGATATCACGCTGTTCTCTTAACATTTTTGATTCCACATTTTCATCACTGAAATCCAATACATCGAAAATATCAAAACCTTCGGTATTGACAATACTCGGAGCTCTTTTCTCTTTTCTAAAATGATCGATAATCATATTATGGGCAATGCGCATAACCCAGGGCAAGAATTTACCCTCGTCATTATATTTCCCTCCTTTTAATGTATTGATTACTTTTATAAAAGTTTCCTGAAAAATATCTTCTGCAAGATATTCATCTTTTACTTTCATATAAATGGATGTGTATATTTTTGATTTATAACGTTCTAACAAAGCTGCTAACGCTGTTTCTTTACCATCTAAATATATATGGATTAATTCTTGATCCGTCTTTTTATTTAAAATACTCATACTTCACCTATTTTTAGCAGTTACCAAATTAATTTTAATTACAACCTGTTTAAAAGTAGATGTCTGTCGTATAGTATTTCGTTTATATAGTGATCAATTTTCGTATACTCAAAACAAGAGAAAATTATCGAGTAATCAAATTATTACAATGGAATTTAAGACTTTTTAACATTTGAACAGAAAAAGTGCCCTGATTTTAAATCAAGGGCACTTTTTATACTGTGATATGTTAACGTACTTCTTACTTATAAAGAGGGAAACCTGCCATCATCTCTTTTACCTTAGCGTGGATTTTAGCAAGTTCTGATTCGTTTGATGCATTTACGATAGCTGCATCAATTAATTCACCGATTTGTACAATCTCAGTTTCCTTGATACCGCGAGTTGTAATGGCTGCTGTACCAAAACGAACACCTGAAGTAACAAAAGGAGAACGAGAATCAAAAGGAACCATATTTTTGTTAGTTGTGATACCCGCTTTTCCTAAAACTGCCTCTGCTTCTTTACCAGAAATATCTTTATTACGTAAGTCAACCAACATTAAATGATTGTCTGTACCGCCAGAAATAATTTTGTAATTTCTTTCTACGAAGAACTGTGCTAAAGCCGCTGCGTTTTTCTTTACTTGAACAATATACTCCATATATTCGTCAGAAAGAGCTTCACCGTAAGCAATAGCTTTAGCAGCAATAGTATGCTCCAAAGGTCCACCTTGTGTACCTGGGAATACTGCTAAATCTAACAACTGTGTAATAGTTCTTGTTTCTCCTTTTGGTGTTTTTGCACCCCAAGTGTTTTCGAAATCTTTACCTACCATGATCATACCGCCACGTGGTCCACGAAGTGTTTTATGGGTAGTAGTTGTTACGATATGACAATGTGGAAGTGGATCATTCAACAATCCTCTTGCGATAAGTCCTGCTGGGTGAGAAATATCCGCTAAAACCAAAGCTCCAATTTCATCAGCAACTTTACGGATACGCGCATAATCCCAATCACGAGAATAAGCAGAAGCACCACAAATAATCATTTTTGGTTTTTCACGAAGTGCTGTTTCTTCTAATTGCTCATAGTCAATTAGTCCTGTATCTTCTTTTACACCATAAAACAAAGGTTGGTAAATTTTACCTGAAAGATTAGCTGGAGAACCGTGTGTTAAGTGACCACCATGCGATAAATCAAGACCTAGAATTTTATCACCTGGTTTAATTGTTGCTAAAAAAACTGCTGCGTTGGCCTGTGCTCCTGAATGTGGTTGTACGTTTACCCATTCTGCACCGAATAATTGCTTAGCACGGTTGATGGCAATAGTCTCAATCTCATCGACTACCTCACAACCTCCATAGTAACGTTTTCCCGGTAAGCCTTCAGCATATTTATTTGTCAAAACTGAACCTGCAGCTTCCATAACTTGTTTTGAAACGAAGTTTTCTGATGCGATTAATTCGATACCCTCCTCTTGGCGTTTCAGCTCATCAGCTATCAAATTGAAAATGGCTTGATCTCTTTCCATTGTTTTAATCTAGTGTAAAATATGAATATTATGATTTTAGTCTACAAATATAGTATAATACTTAAAAAAGGCCTCAAAAAACAGGCTTTATTATTACGAAATTTCACAAAAACCCCTTATTTATTAAAATTCATTAAAATGAAAAATTCAAATATCTCCTGATTCTTTCCTACATATGATGCACATAAAATCAATAAAAGAAAGTTGCTCATCCACAAATAAATATCAATATCAGGAATCCCATGACGATCAAATTGATGTTAATACATATTACTTTGTAACATGTTACGAACCGACCGATGTCCGATATTGGCAATCAATGTGTTTAATCAATGTCATAAATTATAAGCAGTCCTATTTTCTATTAAAATTATGTAATTTTGTTTAAGTTGGTTAAAATATTATCACGATGAGTACAGAGACTATAACAGAAAAAGCTCCCTTGACATTAACTGAAGGAGCGATAAAGGAACTAAAAAAACTGAAGGATCAACAAGAAATTTCAGATGATTTTGGATTACGTATTGGTGTTGAAGGTGGCGGTTGTTCTGGGATGAGCTATATTTTAGGATTCGACCAGAAAAAAGAAGGTGATAGCGAATACAGTATTTCGGGAATTAGGGTATTTATGAACAAAGCACATGGTTTATATTTAGCTGGGATGGAAGTTGATTTTAGAAACGGTTTAGATGCACGTGGTTTTACCTTCAACAATCCAAATGCTTCCAGCACTTGTGGTTGCGGAAGTTCTTTCTCTGCATAAAGAATTAAAAATATACAGACAAAGCCCAATATTCAGTGAATATTGGGCTTTTTTTATTTATGAATCCTATTGATATGATCACTCCTTCAAGTTGAAATATCACTTTTTAGATTGATTATGCTATACAACCTGATGTTAAAGGTTGTATTTACCTTAAAAGGGTTGTTTTTTAGCTTTTACCTTTCAGCTTAATTGATTAAATTAGCGACCTTTAGAAAAAGAATACGAGACACTGATGTATAAAGAATATAAGCAGCTTAATTTGCCGGAAATAGGCAAAGAAATATTGACCCGTTGGGAACAGGAAAAAATATTCGAAAAAAGTATCACAAACCGTCCAGGAAATAAAACGTACACCTTCTATGAAGGTCCTCCTTCTGCCAACGGTATGCCTGGTATTCACCATGTAATGGGGCGCGCAATCAAAGATATCTTCTGTCGTTATAAAACTTTAAAAGGATTTCAAGTAAAACGTAAGGGCGGATGGGATACGCACGGCCTTCCAATTGAACTTGCTGTTGAAAAAAAACTTGGCATTACTAAAGAAGATATTGGAAAGAAAATATCTGTTGAAGAGTACAATGATGCCTGCCGTACAGAGGTAATGAAATACACTGATGTATGGAATGATTTAACTATAAAAATGGGGTATTGGGTAGATCTTGAAAACCCTTATATTACCTATGAAAATGAATATATTGAAACACTTTGGTACATCTTAAAAGAATTTTATAAAAAGGGTCTTTTATACAAAGGGTATACCATACAGCCTTATTCACCTGCGGCAGGAACAGGATTGAGCTCACATGAACTAAATCAACCTGGTACTTACAAAGATGTAAAGGATACGACAATTGTCGCACAATTTAGATTAATCAAAAATCAATTGCATCCAGCAATTGCCACTTTAGTGGAAGATGACTCTGAAGATGTTGCTTTCATTGCTTGGACAACTACACCTTGGACATTACCTTCCAATACGGCGTTGGTCGTTGGTAAAAAAATAAACTATGTAAAAATTAAAACTTTTAATCAATATACAGGAACACCGGTTTCGGTTATATTGGCTAAAGATTTAATCCCTAAACATTTTAAAACTGAAGGAAAAGACGAATCGTTTCAAGATTATAATTTAGGTGATAAGGTTATTCCTTGGGAAGTTGCGGCAACTTTCACGGGCGAAGAGCTTGTTGGTTTACGCTATGAGCAGTTGATGCCTTATATCACGTCAGATGAACTACAGGAAAAAGCTTTCCGTGTAATCCCTGGAGATTTTGTAACTACAGAAGATGGTACAGGTATCGTGCATGCTGCACCAACATACGGCGCAGATGACTTTAGAGTAGCTAAAGAGCAAGGTGTACCCGGAATCTTGATCAAAGATGAAAATGGGAAAGAAGTACCTACTGTGGATCGTACTGGTCGATTTGTTAAGGAAATCACTGACTTTGCAGGTCGTTTTGTTAAAGAGGAATATTATTCGGATGCTGAACGTGCCGATAAAGATTTCCGTCCTACAGATGTGCTTATCGCCATAAAATTGAAAGAAGACAACAAAGCTTTTGATGTTAAAAAATATGAGCATACTTATCCACACTGCTGGCGTACAGACAAACCTGTTCTGTACTATCCATTGGATAGCTGGTTTGTTAAATCGACCGCTGTTAAAAATGATTTAGTTGCACTAAATAAAACCATTAACTGGAAGCCTGAAGCGACTGGTACTGGACGCTTTGGTAATTGGTTGGAAAATCTAGTTGACTGGAATCTATCACGCTCACGTTACTGGGGGACTCCCCTACCTATCTGGCGCTCTGAAGATGAGAATGAAGAAATCTGCGTTGGTTCTATGCCTGAATTGAAGGCTTTATTGGAGGCATCTCTGGTTTCTGATGTATTATCTGAAAAGGAAAAAGAAACCAACAAAGCATATTTGGATAAATTCGGAACTGAAAAACTTGATCTGCACCGCCCTTATGTAGACGATATCGTATTTGTATCGGATGCAGGTCAAAAATTATTCCGTGAACCTGATTTAATCGATGTTTGGTTTGATTCTGGTGCTATGCCTTACGCCCAGTGGGGTCTAGACTATGAAAAACTTGCAAAAGGAGAAGCACTTCCATTTAAAGAAGGCTATAAAGAAGCATTTCCGGCAGACTTCATTGCTGAGGGAGTTGATCAGACACGGGGCTGGTTCTTCACACTTCATGCAATCTCAACGATGCTACAAAAATCGGTTGCATTCAAAAATGTCATTTCGAATGGATTGGTTTTAGATAAAAATGGTAATAAAATGTCTAAACGTCTTGGTAATGGGATTGATCCATTTACCATGTTAGATAAATATAGTGCTGATGCAACACGTTGGTATATGATCAGCAATGCTTCACCATGGGATAATTTAAAGTTCAATGAAGAGGGACTGGATGAGGTACGTCGTAAGTTTTTCGGAACTTTATATAATACCTATGCATTTTTTGCTCTGTACGCGAACATTGATAAATTTAGTTATAGTGAAGCGGATATAGCTTTAGAGAACCGTCCTGAAATAGACCGTTGGGTAATATCACTATTGAACAGTTTAATTAAAGAAGTCGATGAATTTTATGCAGACTTCGAGCCTACAAAAGCAGCACGTGCCATACAAAATTTTGTTGACGAGCATTTAAGTAACTGGTACGTTCGTCTTTGCCGCCGTCGTTTCTGGAAGGGAGAATATTCTGAAGATAAGATCTCTGCGTACCAAACTTTATTTACTTGTTTGGATACGATAGCGAAATTGATGTCTCCTATTTCGCCTTTCTTTTCAGACCAGTTGTATCTAGATTTGAACAACGCTACGGGCAGGGAAACTTTTGAATCCGTGCATTTAGCAAATTTTCCGAATTATCAGGAAAAATTGATCGACAAGGATCTGGAGGAGCGTATGTCATTGGCTCAAGATATTTCATCCCTTACATTATCACTGCGCAAAAAAGTAGGCATCAATGTACGACAGCCGTTAAACAAAATCTTACTTCCGGTACTGGATAATAGCTTCCAAGAACGTGTAGAAAAAGTAAAAGATTTGATACTTTCCGAAACGAATATTAAAGATATTCAATTCATTACGGACACGACAGGTATCATCAAGAAAAAAATTAAACCGAACTTTAAAGCTCTTGGCTCGAAAGTTGGTAAAGACATGAAGTTAGTGTCTGCAAAAATCAATGCACTTTCTACAGAAGAGCTTGCAAAATTGGAAAGTGATGGTGAAATTTTATTAGCCGATACACCTTATACAATTCAATTGAGCGATGTAGAAATTATAGCAGAAGATGTTGCTGGCTGGCAGGTCGCTAATTTAGCTAAATTAACCGTAGCCCTGGATATCCATATTTCTGAGGAATTAAAACAAGAAGGATTGTCAAGAGAGTTGGTTAACCGTATCCAAAACCTAAGGAAAGACAAAGGTTTTGAGGTTACTGACCGTATCCGTGTTTTAGTTAGCAAAGATGCTGATATTGAGAGCGCAACGAATGAAAATTTATCTTATATTTGTACCGAAATTCTAGCGGATTCATTGAGTTTCGAAGAATCACTAACTACCGGAGATAGCATTGATATTGACGGAAAGGAATTGAATGTTTTAATCGAAAAAATTTAAATTATGGCAACTAATAACGAAAAGACACGCTATAGCGATTCAGAGCTACAAGAATTTAAAAGCATTATCTTAGAAAAACTAAGAATTGCAAAAGAGGAACTTGCTGCCTTAACGGCCTCTCTAAATAATAGTGATGCAAACGGTACGGATGATACTGCTGGTACTTATAAAACTTTGGAAGATGGTTCTGCAACTTTAGAAAAAGAACAAACGAATCAATTGGCTGCTCGCCAACGAAAATTCATCGACAACTTAGATGCGGCTTTAGTTCGTATTGAAAACAAAACTTATGGTATTTGTAGAGAAACGGGAAAATTGATCCAAAAGGAAAGATTGAAAGCTGTTCCTCACACTACGTTAAGTATCGAAGCTAAAAATAAACAGTATTAATATTATTTAAATACAAAAACATAATGGTCTTTACCAAAAGTAAAGACCATTTTTACAACTATGAAAGGCTATACTAAACCAGTAATTCTAATTATTCTCGTTCTTTTAATTGACCAGATATCAAAAATATGGGTCAAATTAAATATGACCATAGGTCAAAGTTATGAGGTGATTGGTAAATTTGTACAAATCCATTTTATAGAGAATAATGGAATGGCCTATGGAATGGAATTTGGTGGCGAATTTGGGAAACTGATGCTAACACTTTTTCGTATTATCGCTGTCGGAGCAATCGGCTATGGCCTGCATTACATGGTTAAAAAGAAATATAATCGCGGATTTATTCTCAATATTGCCTTAATCTTTGCAGGAGCACTTGGAAATATTATCGACTCTACTTTTTATGGTATGATCTTTAGCGAAAGCACCTGGTACGATAAAGCTTCATTATTTCCTGCAGATGGAGGATATGCAACGATTTTCCATGGAAAGGTCGTTGATATGCTCTATTTTCCGCTGATTAATGGAACATTCCCATCCTGGCTTCCGATTTGGGGTGGTCAAGAATTTCTATTCTTCCGACCGGTATTCAACATTGCTGATTCTGCAATATCGGTGGGGGTTGTACTGATTCTACTCTTCCAAAAGAAATATTTTAAAGAAGAGAAAGAAGAAAAAACAAGTATACATAGTGAAATCGTAGAAGATTAATAACGACTTCTAAAAAGTCTTGAATTTTCAAGGCTTTTTTTATGAACAACTACAAATGATAAAATTATATATTAAATGCACCCTTTTAACACTTTTCAGTGTTCTAAGTTTACAAGGAATTGCACAATACAGCAATCCTGAACTCGTAAAAAAACATATCAACTATCTCGCAAGTGATAAGATGAAAGGTCGCGGTACAGGAAGCAAAGAAGTATTCAAAGCGGCAGATTATATTGAAAAATATTTTAAAACACTTAAACTTCAACCGTTAGGTGAAAAAGGATTCAGACAATCATTTGATGCTAAAGTATGGAAAGTTAAAGTGAGTGACAGCATTCGCAAAGCAGATAACATCATTGCATTTTTAGACAATGGCGCTCCACTTACTATTGTAATCGGGGCACATTATGACCATTTAGGAACTGGTCATCAAGGCAGTTCGAAAGATTCCCTGGGTGTTGGTAAAATACATAACGGAGCAGATGATAATGCTTCGGGCGTAGCCGGCTTACTGGAATTAGCACGTTATTATAGTACGAATAATTTAAAGGAAAGTTATAATTTTCTTTTTATCGCATTTGGTGCTGAAGAGTTAGGATTAATCGGATCAAAATATTTTACCGAACACCCAACTTTACCACTTGATAAAATAACAGGTATGCTAAACATGGATATGATCGGCAGGTTAAATCCTGAACAGGGTGTTGCTGTAATTGGATATGGAACAAGTAAAAAATGGCCGGAAATATTTGAGGGTATCACACCGAAAATTAAGTTTTATACAGGTCATGATGGTAATGGTGGTTCTGACCAGACCTCATTCTATAAGAAGAATATTCCAGTTCTATTTTTCCACACAGGAGGTCATCCTGATTATCATATGCCAACAGATGATCCAGAAAAAATCAACTATTCAGGACTTACTGGAATTATTGATTTCGAGGTCATGGTTATCAACAATATGTTAAAACAAAGTGAGAAACTCGAATTCCAATTCACAAATTAATGATGGTTACCAACAAAGTGTTAATAACTGGGTCAAATGGGTTTTTAGGACAAAAACTAATCGATCTACTTAGTAAAAACCTCAATTATGAAGTTTTTGCTATTTCCATGAATAAAAACGACAATCCGAATGTAGCGAATTATCATTTTCAACAATTGGATTTAATGAATTCGGATCTTTTAAACAACTATCTGTCAGAAGTTAAACCAAATTACATCATTCACACTGCTGCAATCACAAGTGTTGAAGGGTGTGAAGCTGATAAAGTGCTCTGTGAAAAGATGAACGTTGAGGTAGCGAAGCAATTGGCCGACTATTGTAAGCAGACAAATGGTTTTTTAGTACAGTTATCCACAGACTTTGTTTTTGATGGCCAAAATGGTCCATATAAAGAGGATGATTCAATCAATCCATTAAGTGAATATGGTAAAAGCAAATTACGTTCAGAACAAGTTATCCATAACTCTGGATGTGAATATGCGATCTTAAGAACTATATTGGTGTATGGAATAAATGCTAATCCAAACCGCTCTAATTTAGTGCTTTGGGCAAAAGAAAAACTTTCAAAAAATGAACCGATAAAAGTTGTGAAAGATCAGTGGCGCATGCCAACGTTTGTTGATGATTTAGCTGAAGCCTGTCTTTTAGCTATTGAGAAACGTGCAACAGGAGTTTTCCACATCAGTGGGGAGGAAATGTTTACAATTGCTGAAGCAGTCTATCAAATTGCAGATTTTTGGAACTTTGACAAATCCTTAATTTCAGAAATTACGGCGGCATCAATAGGTCAATCTGAAAACAGACCACAAAAAACAGGATTTATATTATCAAAAGCCAAGTCGATTTTGGGCTTTCAACCAACTCCTTTCAAAGCGAGTTTAGAAATAATCGATAAACAATACGGAATCTTCCGTTAATAATAAAAAAGAGATGAAGGAGAAATGTGCTAAAGAGTCTACTACGGTAATGAATGAATTAGTATTACCAAATGATACGAATACTTTTGGTAATTTAATGGGCGGTAGATTGTTGTATTGGATGGATATCTGTTCTGCAATGGCAGCGCAGAAACACTGTAATAGTCCGGTAGTAACCGTATCGGTCGATAACGTTTCATTCAAAAGGTCCATTCGACTAGGAGAAGTTGTGACCATTGAAGCAAAGGTAACGCGTGCTTTTAACACTTCAATTGAAGTAAGAATGGAAGTGTTTGCTCAAAATCTTCCATTGGGAACAAAAGAAAAATCAAATGAAGCCTATTATACATTCGTAGCGGTAGACGAACATGCCAAACCGCAGCCTATTCCGAAAGTAGTTCCTGAAACGGAATTGGAACATAGGCTTTACGACGAGGCAATGAGACGTCGTGAGTTGCGCTTAATATTAAGTGGTAAGCTAGATCCAAGCAAAGCTACTGAATTAAAAAACCTTGTCAATTTATTTGATCACAAAGGCTAATTAAAAATGCCTCAGATGGTGTATCTGGGGCATTTTTAATTTTAATTAGTACAAACGCTATTATTCAGAGCCTAAAGCCACTATACGATCAAACTCTTCAGCCTTTAGTGGCATTACAGATAATCTTCCTTGACGTACTAATGCAACATCCTGTAAAAATTCATCTGCTTTGATCTGCTCTAACGTAACTGATTTCTTAAATGTTTCCACCGGAGCTAAATCTACGACTACCCATTTCGGATCTTCAGTTGTAGGGTCCTGATAGTATTCTTTTACAACTTTTGCAATACCCACCACTTCTTTTCCTTCATTGCTATGGTAAAATAAAACAAGATCACCCTCTTTCATTGCTTTAAGATTGTTACGGGCTTGATAATTACGTACACCATCCCAAAACGTCTGACCATCTTTATTAAATTGCTCCCAGCTGTATTTGAAAGGCTCAGATTTGACCAAAAAGTAATTCATATCGAAAAAATTAGTTTTGTTGTTCTAATACTTCCATTTTATCAGCAAAGTGAGCACAATAATCACGTAAATCTGCGATTACTTTCTCTGCCATAGGATCACCGCCTGAAGAACGTAGAAATGAATCTCCTAATGTCTGTAAGGTCTCATAGAAAAAACGTTTCATCTCATCATAAGGCATATCTTTAGTCCATAAATCGATACGCATTGAGTTTTTATATGCAGAATCCCATAATGCTAAAAACATGGCTTTGGCAGGAAGCTCATCAGAAGATTCACCATCATTAGAAGACCAAGTAATTTTGTCAGGCACATTTGCATCATCCAATTCAACCTGTAATTTTATTTCTGCTTTTTTCATTAGAATATGATTTGTTTTAATAATGAGTGTTAGCTTTTACTAATTATTAAGCTGGTTTCACTCGTTTTTTAAAGGCTATGAAGCTACTCTGAACATGTTGATTTCTCTATGCTATGCTCAAGACTGTTTCATATTAATAATGCTTTTTACAAAAGGCTTACGCTATTTTTATAATAAGTGTTAAGATCGCGACTACCACTATAAAACCCAACTCATAGAGCCAAAGTTTTTTATTTTGTTTGACAATAATCCGGAAGAAAATATCCACCAATAGTAATACCACCATTAAGATCAACAGCGCGGTCATAGACAGTAATGGTTTCGTATCGGACATATCCTCTACAAAATACCAAGCTACTAAGCATGCCGATACGATATTAATTGGTGTAAGTCTCACTATTTTGTTCTATAATTTCTTTTAGTAGAAGTTTTAGGACCTTGTTTATTAGACTTGAACCCCGATGCACGCTGTGATGCTTTTGCTTCTTTCTGCTTGATTGCAAATTTCTTCTCGTGGAACGCTCCTTTAAAATCTGGATCTTCTTTTCGTTTTTGAATATCGATTTCTTTGGCAATAGCTTGGCGTTCGAAATATGGTGTTTCTTCGATAAAAACTTCACCTGGTAGTGGAGCAACATCAACAGACTGACGCATTAACTTTTCAATTTTTCTGAAATAATACTTTTCTGCATCATTGCAAAAAGTAATAGCATCACCAGAATTAAATGCACGGCCGGTACGTCCGATACGGTGTACGTAATCTTCTGTCACTATGGGAACTTCAAAGTTAATCACATGAGAAACATTTGAAACATCAAGACCACGTGCTGCTACATCAGTCGCTACTAAAATTCGTATATTTCCTTCTTTAAAAGCATTAATAGAATTGATACGTGTATTTTGACCTTTATTAGCATGTATAACCCGTACTTGATCTTTACCATATTTACGTTCTAAAAAGGCAAAAACATTATCCGCAACTGTTCTTGTTTTGCAAAAAACAATTAAACGATGAAATGATTCATCATCTTTCAATAGATGTTGCAATAAATTGAGTTTTGTTTTTTGATTAGGAACGAAATAAACTCTCTGACTCACCGTCGAAGCTGGCGTTGCTTGCTCAGAAACTTCTATAACCGTTGGAAAAGCTAAGAAATCGCCAGCAATTTTCCGAACCAGCTCTCCCATTGTTGCGGAGAATAATAGATTTTGTCTTTTTCTAGGCACGACTTCCAAAATACGGTGCAATTTAGAAATGAATCCCATATCCATCATTTTATCGGCCTCATCCATCACCAAAAATTTCAATGATTTCACATTAATATGACCTTCTAAATATAAATCTAAAAAGCGCCCTGGTGTCGCGACAATTATGTCTACTCCTTTTTCAAGGTTTTCAATTTGGGTTTTAGGCCCCAAACCGCCATATAAAACTACCGTACGTAAATCAAGATATTTTGAAAATGTCTGGATATTTTCCTCGATCTGCATAGCAAGTTCGCGGGTTGGCGATAAAATTAAAGCGCGTGCATCTTGACCTTGCGCATATTTCAATTTCATTAATATAGGTAAGACAAATGCAGCCGTCTTTCCAGTGCCTGTTTGCGCTACTCCCATGATATCTTGACCAGCTAGAATCGGTGTAATAGCTTTTTGTTGTATTTCTGTTGGAACCGAATAACCTGCTTCTTCAATTGCATTCAAAAGCTGCTTATTCAATTTAAAATTTTCAAATGTTTGCTGCATTTTACAAAGATAATGAAAAGCATCCACATGCTTATCTTATGCATTAAATGATTATCAGATTGACGTAAAACTGACATAACTGTTTCATTATTATTGTTAAAAAGATGCTTCATTGGTCGCATTTTGATTTAAAGCAGAATTAAACCACCTTTGTAGTAAATAACTAAACTTTTTTATCAAGTTTGTATGAAAAAATTATGGATCTTATTGCTGCTTATCACAGCAAGTATGACCACATTCGCAGATGAAGGAATGTGGTTCTTAATGCACTTGAAGCGACTTAATGAAGCTGATATGCAAAAGAAAGGATTGAAACTGACGGCTGAAGAAATCTACAGCATCAACAATTCAAGTTTAAAAGACGCGATCGTACAATTCAATGGTGGTTGTACTGCAGAAATTGTTTCTGATCAAGGCTTAGTATTCACAAATCACCACTGTGGATATGGTGCAATTGCAGAATTATCAACTCCTGAAAATGACCACTTAACAAATGGTTTCTGGGCAAAAACAAAATCTGAAGAATTAAAGCCAAAATCTTTATTCGTTCGCTTCTTTGTTCGTATGGATGATGTTTCAAAAAGAATTTTGTCATTAGTAAATGATAAAATGTCTGAATCTGAACGTCAAAAAATCATTAATCAGGAGATCGCTAAGATCGAAAAAGAAAATAGCGAAAACGGTAAATACATCGTCAATGTGAAATCATTTTACAATGGCAATGAATATTATTATTTCGTTTATCAAGATTTTAATGATGTCCGTTTAGTAGGAACTCCTCCTAACAGCATAGGTAAATTTGGTGGTGATACGGACAACTGGGAATGGCCACGCCACACAGGAGACTTTTCTATCTTCCGTGTATATGGAGACAAGAATGGTAACCCAGCAGAATATGCTAAGGAAAATGTTCCTTTAAAACCAAAACACTTCTTACCGATCAGTTTAAAAGGTTTTAAAGAAGGTGATTTTGCTATGATATTGGGATACCCTGGCCGTACCAATCGTTGGATGCCTGCAGGAGGAATTGATCAAAATGTAAAGTTTGCTTACCCTGCTTGGGTAGAGGCATCAAAAACAGGAATGGATGCCATGAAAAAATACATGGACAAAGATCAAGCTGTTAAAATCAATTATGCTTCTAAATATTCTCAAGTAGCTAACTACTGGAAAAATCGCCAAGGAATGATCGACGCTTTAACATTGCACAAAACTGCGGTGACAAAAGCTCAAGATGAGGCTAAATTTAACAAATGGGCTAATAAAAAAGAGAATAAAGCAGAATATGGTGATGTAATTGCTACGATTAACGCATATTATGCCGCTACGAATGAAAAAGCGCGTCATGACAACTATTTAAGTGGTATGATCCGTTCGAGTACATTAGCCGCTTTACCTTTTTCAATCGGAAATGGATTGGATTTATATGTAAAGTCTAATGAGGCGAAACGTAAAGAGTTATTACCAAAGTTGCAAGGAGCAATTGCTTCAAGTTATGAGAAGTTATACTTACCTCTAGAGGAAGATGTATTGATTGATGAATTGAACCTATATGCAAAAAAAGGTGGCAACATCGCTCCTTATGTTGCAGAACTAGCTGGTAAAAACAACAATGATCTAACATCATATATTCGTGAAGCTGTCAAAAATAGTATTTTTGCTTCCGAAGAAAGACTTAAAAACTTTTTAGACAATCCGACAGCGTTAGCGTTGGATAACGATCCATTGTACAAATTATCCACAGCATTATTAAATAAATACCGTGAGTCTTCGGCTTCAGATAAAGAAGCAACGGATAAATTCGAGGCTGCACACCGTAAATATGTTGCTGGCGTATTAGCATCTAATCCAAAAGGAAAATTCTATCCAGATGCAAATAGCACGTTACGTTTAACATACGGTTCTATTAAATCATTGCCTGCAGATAAACGTAATGATGCTGCACAAAACTTCTATACGACTTTGAAAGGCACTATTGCTAAGTACAAAAAAGGAGACGAAGAGTTTGATTTACCTCAGAGATTGATTGATTTGCAAAACAATAAAGATTACGGTCGCTATGCAGATAAAGCTGGATACCTTCCAGTTAACTTCTTAAGTGACAATGATATAACAGGTGGAAATTCAGGTTCTCCTGTAATAAATGGAAATGGCGAACTAATTGGCTTGGCTTTTGATGGTAATATTGAAGCGATGGCAGGTGACGTTATTTTTGATCACAAATTGCAACGCACGATATCTGTAGATATTCGTTACGTTTTATTTGTAATTGACAAATTTGCTGGAGCTACCAATATCATTAGTGAATTAAAAATTGTAGAATAATCATATTTCACAATTTTTAACAGAAATTTTTCTGAAAAAATATTTTCTATTAAATTGGTTTTTGTATATTTATTGTGTTAATTAGAGTAATAAACAAGACCATAAAACTAAAATTATAATTATTAAAATGGAAAACTACGTAAAATTAAAAGAGTTAGTAGCATCAATCGAAGGAGATGCAGACAAATTTTTCAACAATGGTAACTCTGCTGCAGGTACTCGTGTACGCAAAGGATTACAAGACATTAAAACATTAGCACAAGAAATTCGTAATGAAGTTACTGCTAAGAAAAATGACGGTAAATAGTTCTTATTTATCTTAATCAAAATAAAAGGCGCTTTAAAAGCGCCTTTTATTTTGCTATTATTTTTTAATATTAAAAAGCCCTTAAATGTAATGTTTAAGGGCTTTTTAAATTATATACAACGTGGTTCTACAATTACAAAGTAGCTAATTGCATAATATATTTTACGGTATCTTTGTTCAACCATTGCGATATAGTGGATGTAAATTGATCAATCATTTGCTTACGGCTCATGGTTTTAGTTTTCTTATTTTCAAAAACCTTCTTATCCATCACAATAGTATTGCTCAATTCTACCTGCGTAGCAAAATAAGATACGTGTTGACTTGGTACCACGAGACCCAAAATCATACCCGGCAAGCCACTTATAGACTCAGGGCCTCCACTAACTGGAATTTCATTTGCATAGAACCCTATTACATAAGTTGAATCTGAAGTAAACCCATTTGCCCGTCGACATGTGTAACCTGCAATATCGCGGTACTCATCAGTAATACGCCATTGAATTTTTTTAACGGAGTCCTGAATGATAATTTTATCACCCATCATATCATTAAAACGTTTATAATCTTTCGTTGCTAAATTTGATAAAGTCTGCGCATCAAAGTCCAGAGCAAACATCATAATCAGTTGCTTTGCTTTCATATCCAATTCCTGTCCAGCGACCGGTTGAAATAGTGTTTCATTTCCATTGAATTTAAGGGTCTTCTTTAAGACAACATTCTCTGGAATATTTGGAAGCATCTGTTCAAACTGAGTTCTGGAATTACCATCAGCTTTGGCAATAAACTGTTTATTAACGATGTTCTTCATATACATCGTTTTATCAAACGAAATGGTACCGACCTTAGAAAAAAGTGTATACTGTGCTTTAGCAAGCGTACTACAACATAAGAGTATAAAAAGTATACCGTAATTTAGTATTTTCATGTGTTTCATCTTATAAAAACATTTTTGTAAAATCCCATGATAGCTTTAACATATAGTAACGTCTGATCGTATCATATCTTCTTTGCGTAAATACAGAGCTAGAGGCCGATCTGCTAAAGCCTTTATTTTGATTCAGAACATCATTAACTGTAAAATCTAAAATCAAAGATTCATTTTTCAAGAATTTCTTACTAACTCCTGGATGAAGTAAAAATTGATCAAACTTCTGGTCAAACGCTTTCGTTGCCGCCTCGTAAGTATAATCGTAGTTGGTATATACCTTAAGTGTTTTTGTAAAAAAGTATTCTACACTTCCAGAGGAACCGAATACAAAACCATTACTGTTCGTATTTTGCTGTAAGTTAGACTCCATAACACGGTATTGTGGACTTAGATTAATATTAAAATTTAGCCCGGTTTTTGTATCACGGGTCAACGTGTAAGTAAAATTATAATTGGTTGTATTTACTTTATTTAGTTCACCATTGAAGAAATTATAATTTTCCGATGTTGACAATGATAATTGTGGTGAGTTACTTAATCCCAATTTTTTATTCAACTTAAAGTAATAACCAGACCAAAAATTAGCAGACAGATTAGTTTTTCCTATTATATTATTCCATTCGTAGGTATTTATACCATTCGCAGTAGTGATGTTCTGTGAAATAGGATCTTTTACAACATTTACGTTCCCTCCTACATATGCATAACTTCCTGTCAATAACTTAAATGTATTATAACCTAAGTTTATATTATGACTAAAAGATGGTTTCAAATTCTCATTCCCAATATAGCGATTCAATTGATCTGAGTTATCAAGTATCGGCTGGATTTGATTTAAAGCAGGTAGTTGATTACGTCCATTGTAATTAAACCACAACTGCTTACTTTTAGTAAATGAATAACCACCACCTAATGACGGATTATAAGTGAAAAAGTTTCTGGAAAACTGTTCTTTCGTATCGTTATTCCGTTGCTCTAAATCATCATTATTGAAACTATTCGTAAAATTTAATCTTAACTTTTCCGTTGTATAACCGAATGCCAGTTTATAATTACTGCTTGTTCTATTGAAATCATAATTATTACTAAAATCAGGATCTAGCACATCATATTTTCCAGATCCTTTATTAAAAGATTCCACCAAAGAAGAACTTTTATTACTTTCGATTCCACCACCAATTGACATATTTAAGACTTTAGACAATGGTTCTGTATAGGTTAAAGATGCACGACTTGTCGTTACATTTTGTTCCCTCTTTTTCCGCTGATCTGTAGTGTCAGTACTAACCTTATATTTACTTACTGTTGAAAAAAGTGTTCCTTCTCCAGTAGTTTCATCTTTCCTTGTCTCTCCACTAAATGTCAATGATCTTCCTTTTTTCTTAAATTTATGAGTAAACAACGCACTTAAATTAAATGCTTTCACCTTGTTGTCCGCAACTTCTCTTGTATTTTCAGTAGTTACTGTATCCAATTTTTCGGAAAATTGATACGCTTCGCGCTTATTATCAGACCAAAGATTCTTTTGCGATGCTCCTCCACGAATTGTCAATGTATTTAAGGAGTCAAAGTTAAGATCGTATTTCAAATTGACACGATGCTGATCATTTTCCGTATCTACTGTCTTTACAGTACGGCTGTTGATAAGACCACTCATCAAAGTTTCATCTTGACCATCACTACTGATACGACCATATTTATAGTTGATATTGACGTTATGCTTGTTTTTATCAAATTTGTCTGAAAAGTTAATGCCTGAATTAATTGCTCTTGGGACACCAATTACACCTTGGCCAGAGAATGGGTCGGTAAAACTTGACCAAGACATCGATCCATCGTCACCATAACTTACTCCGGAATCGCCCCCATATTTCTCTGCATCTTGCCAATTCATCGACGTAGTACCATTGTTACCAAATAGACCATAAGCTGATATTTTTTGCGAACCTTTAAACTTATTAACCATCAGTTGCCCCATGTAGTATTTATCTGTTCCACCACCTACTAGCGCTTTACCAAACATACCATTTTTGGCTCCATCTTTTAATTTAACATTAATCGTTTGCTCTCGTTGACCATCATCCACTCCTGTACGTTCTGCTTGTTCTGATTTCTTTTCGTAGACCTGCACTTTATCAACCATGTCTGAACGTATGTTACGTGTCACTAATGTCGGATCATCGCCAAAGAATTCTTCACCGTCTACTAAAACCTTTTTCACAGTTTTACCTTGTGCAGTAATCTTTCCCGATGCATCAACCGTAATACCCGGCAATACTTTCAATAAATCTTCAACTTTAGCATTTTTTTCCACTTTAAAGCTACCTGCATCATATTCTGTAGTATCTCCTTTAATAGTGATCGGAATGCGACCTGTTACGATAACTTCTTGTAAAAGTTGCGCTGTACTTGTCAAACCAACCTTTAATGCTGAATAATCTTGATTTGGTAAAATTTCGGTATAATAGTCTCCATATTTGGGATAACTTACAATAAGTACTGCCTCACTTTGTACGGGTGTATTTAACGAAAAATTACCATTTTCATCAGATCTGGTAAAATCTAAAAGAATAGAGTCTTTGGCACTCAAGAGCATGACCGTTGCATTTGACAACTTCTGCTGATCTTTGGCATCACTAATTTTACCTTGAATTTTACTCTGAGCAAAGCAAAAGCTCACAAGCATCGGTAATAGCAACAACAAATGGAAAATCGTTTTTCTTTTCATCTAAAAACTATAATTATCACTTTGGTTAATAAAACTGCACAAATATATTGCATAGTTACCCCTATTAGATAGGCTTTCAATAGAAATGTTACAACTTTTTATAACTTTTTTTTAAATCCTTTAATTATGCCTCTAAAACCATAATTACCAAGGTGAAATTATAATGTTTTACCTATTTTTGTTTTAAATACATTCATACTATGCAAACTATACAAGAATATGTTGAGGCGAACAAACAACGATTTTTAGATGAGTTGTTTGATTTATTACGTCTTCCGTCAGTAAGTGCTGATCCAAAATTTAAAGGTGATATCGAAAAAACGGCAGAATTTGTAGCACAAAAGTTAAAGGAAGCTGGCGCAGATAATGTAGAAATCTGTCAAACAGCGGGTAATCCGATTGTATATGGAGAAAAAATTATCGATCCTGCTTTACCGACGGTATTAACCTATGGACATTATGATGTGCAACCGGCTGATCCATATGAATTGTGGGATACGCCACCGTTTGAGCCAACAGTACGTGATGGTAAAATTTACGCGCGTGGTTCTGCAGATGATAAGGGACAATTCTATATGCATGTAAAAGCATTTGAATATATGATGAAAAATAATGCACTTGCGTGCAATATTAAATTCATGATCGAGGGAGAAGAAGAAGTTGGTTCTGCTAACCTTGGAACTTTTGTAAAAGAAAATAAAGAAAAATTAAAAGCTGACGTAATTGTTATTTCTGACACATCGATGATCAGTCTGGAAACTCCATCTTTAGAAACTGGATTAAGAGGATTATCTTATGTTGAAGTTGAAGTAACTGGTCCAAATAGAGATTTACACTCTGGTGTTTACGGGGGCGCAGTTGCAAACCCAGCTACAATCTTAGCAAAATTAATTGCATCTCTACATGATGAGAACAATCATATTGCCATTCCAGGATTTTACGATGATGTCGTCGAACTATCTCAGGAAGAACGCGATGAGCTCAATAAAGCGCCATTCGAAATCGAAGCATATAAAAAAGATTTAGGTGTTCAAGAGCTATGGGGAGAAGAAGGATATTCAACAATTGAACGTACAGGTACTCGCCCGACTTTAGAAGTGAACGGTATTTGGGGAGGTTATATTGGTGAAGGTGCAAAAACTGTACTTCCTTCGAAAGCATATGCCAAGATTTCGATGCGATTAGTTCCAAATCAAAATTCACAGCGCATTACAGACTTATTTAAAAAACATTTCGAAGCAATCGCTCCCAAAAATGTACAAGTCGAAGTTAAACCGCATCATGGTGGCGAACCGGTTGTAACTCCAACTGATAGTGTCGCTTACAAAGCTGCTGAGAAAGCATTAACGGACACATTTGGGGTAAAACCTATCCCAACCCGCGGCGGAGGTTCAATTCCTATTGTAGCCTTATTTGAGGAAGTTTTAGGCTTAAAAACTGTCCTTCTTGGTTTCGGATTAAATAGTGACAACCTACATTCTCCGAACGAGAAATATGGTATTGAAAATTATCTTAAAGGTATTTCAACTATTCCTTTGTTTCATAAATATTATGCTGCATTAAGTAAATAACTACCTGCACAAAATACAGAAAGGGGTTCGCTAATTTGAACCCCTTTTTTATTATATTGCTCTCCTTACGAAAAGCTATCTTGTATAAAAATATTATTGAATGATTAAAATTCTGAAGAAACTGCATCGCTATTTTTATTTTGCCAGTGTTTTTATTGTATTCTGTTGTCTTTTTCCCATCATATGGCTATATGCAAGAAATGCATCCAAAAACTATAATCAAATCGCGTATCTCAGGAGATGGATGAGTCTCATCGGTTCATATGGTGCCGGTATTTTTTACCGCGTAAAGTTTGAAGAAAAAATTGACTGGTCCAAACCTTATATCCTATGTGCCAACCATACTTCCGTTCTAGACATCACGGCGATGACTTTTATATCCCAGAAAGCTATTAGTTTTATTGGAAAAGCAGAGTTATTGAAAAACCCCGTAACACGCATATTTTTTAAAACAATTGATATCCCTGTAGATCGTAAGAGCAGAATGGCTTCTTTCAGATCTTTTAAAAAGGCTAATGAAATGCTTAAGGTGGGAAAATCTCTTGCCATTTTTCCGGAAGGAAAAATTGATGAGCAGTATCCACCTACTATACATCCTTTTAAATCTGGTGCATTTCGTTTGGCAATTGAGAATAATATTCCAATAATCCCGATTGTCATTGAAAATGCATGGGAAATTTTATGGGATGACGGTCATAAATTAGGATCGCATCCAGGCATCGTAAAAGTGCAAGTATTTGCTCCGATTAATACAGATAATTATGATGAACAAAATGCTGCTGACTTAGAAAATTACGTTTACAATAAAATGCTTTCACATTGGAAATTGCAGAATAAATTGTAATTTGAACACCAAATTTAAACAAGTTTGCTATGGCTTCCGCAACATTAATTGAAATTCAAGAGATCGCTCGACAATATACAATAGGAACAGAGACTATTCATGCGTTAAAATCTGTTTCTTTAAATATAAAGAAAGGTGAATTTGTAGCTTTAATGGGTCCATCTGGATCTGGAAAGTCAACATTAATGAATATTTTAGGTTGCTTAGACACTCCTAATTATGGTGATTATATTTTAAATGGCATCAATGTCAGTGATATGACAGATGATGAACTGGCTGAAGTTCGGAATAAGGAGATTGGATTTGTTTTTCAAACATTCAACCTTTTACCCAAAAGCACAGCATTGGAAAATGTTGCACTTCCATTAATTTATGCGGGGATTAAGCAAAGTGTACGGGAGGAAAAAGCAACACAGGCTTTAAATAGTGTCGGATTAGGAAATCGTGTTGATCATCGTCCGAATGAGTTATCAGGTGGTCAACGCCAACGTGTAGCAGTTGCCCGTGCATTGATAAACAACCCATCCATTATTCTTGCGGATGAACCTACAGGAAATCTTGACACAAAGACTTCTATCGAAATCATGGGGCTTTTAGAAGAAATCCATTCTAAGGGAAATACCATCATATTGGTAACTCACGAGGAAGATATTGCACAGCATGCACATCGAATCGTCCGTATGAGAGATGGACTTATAGAAGCTGATTATCCAAATACAGATATCAAATCCGTTTCTCCAAGACTATCAGCATTAGAAGAAAAAGGTGATGATTTTGAAAATATTTAGAAAGATGAGCACAACGCTAGTGTATTTTTTCAAACTGAATATCAACCACTTAAATTGATAATAAAAAAATAAATGACAAATAACTTGCTAAAGACAAATTAAATTATATTTTTGCGAAAATTGAAAACTTAATCTGTTTTTATTATGTATTGGACATTAGAGTTAGCTTCACATTTAGAAGATGCCCCTTGGCCGGCAACAAAAGATGAATTAATCGACTATGGTATTCGTTCTGGTGCTCCTGTTGAAGTAATCGAAAATTTACAAGATTTAGAAGACGACGGTGAGCCTTACGAGAATATAGAAGAAATTTGGCCAGATTATCCTACAAAGGATGATTTCTTCTTTAACGAAGACGAGTATTAATAAAAAATGCCTTACATTGAATTGTAAGGCATTTTTTATACGGTTTAATCCTTTTCACTAAATAGCAGTCTTATCACTATATGATAACATATCTTAAAAGTGCATGTATACTTTTGGCATTTCTGGTTCCCAATATTAATTTTGCACAGGAAAACAGAGTTCCTGATTCCAATTTGGTTATTGTGAAAAAATTTGTCACTGCTCTTAATGACCCCAATATTGCTACAGATGTGATCTTAAGTCAGCACATCATCATCAACAAAAAGCTTACGGATGAATATTTTGAATATCTCGAAGCAAGTCTAAACGAAGTCCGTCTCAATATACAGATGAAAGATATTAGTCAAATTCAGTATCTCAACTATCATCAGCTTCCTAAAAAGGAAACTAGGGATATCGACTTAGAAGGAAAAAATGCGTCGAACATTTACTTTCTTAAAATAAAAGACAGGCTGATTGTATCCCTTTATCTTGAAGCAGACAAAATTGCATCCTTTACTTTAGTCTCAAAAGGAAATAATTTAGCACATTTTGTCACATATTAAAATTATTCACTAAATCACTTGCTTTTTTTAAAATAATCAACCATATTTGCTATTACAATAAAGAAATGAATATAAACGTATTAAATAAGTCTTGGTGGTGGCATAACAGTTAAACTGTTGTGGCAAAGAACTATTGCTTAGATTTATCTATACATCAAAATAGTAGGCTTGCCTTTTTAGGTAAGCCTTTTTTTATTTTAATAATACCATGAAAAAAATATTAGCGCATTTATTTGAATATAAATCATTCAGCAGAAAAGAGGCTTATGATATCCTCATCAATATCACAGAGGGCAAATATGATAGCCATCAGATCGCTGCATTCATGACAGCTTACGGCATGCGAAGTATCCGTGTGGAAGAACTTGGTGGATTTAGAGATGCGATGTACGATCTATGTCTTCAGCTTGACTTCAGCGGTTATGATTTAATCGATTTATGTGGTACAGGTGGAGATGGAAAAAACACTTTCAACATTTCTACATTAGCATCTTTTGTTGTAGCTGGAGCAGGTTATCATGTCGCTAAACATGGTAACATCGGCGTCTCATCGGGCTGTGGTTCTTCCAATGTTATGGAATATTTGGGCTATCAATTTACAAACGATAAAGGCGAGCTAAACAGACAACTGGATGAGGCCAACATTTGCTTCTTACATGCCCCTTTATTTCATCCTGCGATGAAGACGGTAGCACCTATTCGAAAAGCGTTGGCTGTTAAAACATTCTTTAACATGCTAGGCCCTTTGACGAATCCTGCGAATCCAAAATTTCAATCCGTAGGTGTTTTTAGTCTAGAGCTTGCAAGATTGTATGGATACCTCTATCAAGATTCAGTAAAACAATATTCGATTATACATGCACTGGATGGATACGATGAGATATCACTTACAGGTGATTTCAAAGTTATAACCAATGCTGGAGAAAAATACTACAGTATTCCTGAACTTGGCTTTGATATTGTTGCACCAGCTTCTTTAGCTAGTGGGGAAACAATCAATGAAGCGGCAGACACATTTTTGAAAATTATTAGCAATGATGGCAATGACATTCAAAATAACGTAGTACTTACAAATGCCGCCTTTGCTATCAATACATTTGATCCGCAAAAAACATTTGCAGCTTGTTTGGCCGAAGCAGCAGAATCACTTAAAAGCGGAAGAGCATTCAATAGTTTCAAAAAACTTATAAATAAATAACATGAGCTTAAAAATTAAAGTTTGTGGCATGAAAGATCTGGATAATATGCTAGATCTCATTAAATTACCGATCGATTATATGGGTTTGATTTTCTATGAAAAATCAAAACGATATGTCAGTGCTTTGGATGCCCATTTTATAAAGGCAATCCCAGGAATAAAAAAAATAGGTGTTTTTGTAAATGCCAGTGAGCAGGAAATTCTACAAAAAATCAGTGATTACGGATTAGCCGGAATTCAGTTACATGGTCATGAGGATCCTGATTTTTGTCTTAGGTTAAAATCTAAAGATATTCTTGTCATCAAATCTTTTGGCATTGACGAAAACTTTGATTGGCAATCTCTCAACGCATACGAATCGGTTGCTGATTATTTTTTATTTGACACTAAGACTAGTAACCATGGTGGTTCGGGAATACACTTTGACTGGGATTTATTGAGGAACTACCCATTAGAGAAACCCTATTTTTTAAGTGGTGGTTTAAGTGCTGAAAATATAAGAGAGGCAAGCCAGATTTCCGATCCTCGTTTATACGGTCTCGATTTAAATTCAAAATTTGAATTTAAGTCAGGAATAAAAAATGTAGAATTATTAGAACAGACATTGAAAAACATGAATTATGAGCAAGTACCAGGTTAATGAAAAAGGATATTATGGTCAATTTGGAGGTGCTTACATTCCAGAAATGCTATACCCTAATGTAGAAGAACTGCGTCAAAAATATTTAGATATTATTCAAGAACCCAGTTTTCAGGAAGAGTTTAATCAACTTCTAAGAGATTATGTGGGTAGACCATCACCTTTATACTATGCAGGCCGTCTATCCGAGAAATATGGGAGTAATATATATTTAAAAAGAGAAGATCTAAATCATACAGGTGCTCATAAAATAAACAATACAATTGGTCAAATCTTACTTGCACAGCGACTAGGAAAGAAAAGGATCATAGCTGAAACGGGAGCTGGGCAACACGGTGTTGCTACTGCTACTGTATGTGCACTAAAAGGATTAGAATGTGTGGTCTACATGGGCGCCATCGATATTGAGCGCCAAGCACCAAATGTTGCCAGAATGAAGATGATGGGAGCACAAGTAGTACCAGCACAATCGGGAAGCAAAACTTTAAAAGATGCTACTAACGAAGCTTTACGAGATTGGATAAACAATCCCGTTGACACACATTATATCATTGGTTCTGTAGTAGGGCCTCACCCCTATCCAGATATGGTTGCTCGTTTTCAGTCTATCATATCTGAAGAAACAAAAAAACAGCTCTTAGAAAAAACAGGCAAATCCAATCCTGACTATGCAATAGCATGTGTAGGTGGAGGATCGAATGCTGCAGGTATGTTTTATCACTTTGTAGATGAAGAATCAGTAAAGCTGATTGCTGTAGAAGCTGCTGGATTGGGTGTTGATTCTGGCGAGTCTGCCGCAACAACGGCACTTGGAAAAGAAGGTGTATTACATGGGAGCCGATCATTGCTGATGCAGACTCCAGATGGACAGGTTATAGAACCATACTCCATATCTGCGGGATTAGACTATCCTGGAATTGGTCCACAGCACGCCTGGTTATTTAAATCCGGACGCGGCAATTATGTGAGCGTGACGGATAAAGAGGCAATGGAAGCAGGATTGTTGCTCACAAGACTGGAAGGAATTATTCCTGCTATTGAAAGTGCTCATGCTTTAGCATACTTAGAAAAAATGGATTTAAAACCAGATGATACTGTGGTCATCTGTCTGTCAGGACGCGGAGATAAGGATCTGGACAATTACATGAAATATTTTGGCTTTTAAACGATGAGAAAAATAAAAAAAACAGGGGATCAAGGTCTCTTATCGATATATTATACTGCTGGTTACCCAACACTTGATAGCACAGTAACTATTGCCAAAAAGCTGGAGGAATCAGGTGCTGATTTTTTAGAAATCGGTTTCCCTTATTCAGATCCTGTTGCCGATGGCCCCACTATTCAACATAGCTCCGAGGTTGCTTTAAAGAATGGCATGACAGTAGAAATTCTTTTTGAACAATTGAAAGAGTTACGTCAGCATGTGACCATTCCCGTGTTTTTAATGGGTTATGTAAACCCTTTATTACAATATGGTGTGGAACGCTTTTGTGCTGACTGCAAAAAGGTGGGTATTGACGGAATAATTGTACCGGACTTACCGATGTATGAATATGAAGAACTTTATAAAGATACATTTGAAAAGAATGACGTTGCCAATATTTTTATAGTGACCCCACAGACTTCAGAAGAACGTATTAGAAAGATTGATAAACTTTCCAATAGCTTTATCTACTTGCTCTCCTCTAATGCAACTACAGGGACAGAACTGAATGTAGGAGACACAACAACTGCTTACTTCCAGCGAATAAAAGATATGCAGCTTGAAAATCCAATTGCAATCGGATTTGGCATTTCAAATAAACAATCTTTTGAACAAGCTACTTCGTTTGCCACAGGAGCTATTATAGGTACTGCATTTGTGAAACTACTAACGAAGGACAATTACTTAGATGAAATTCCTAATTTTATTAAATCAATAAAAGGTTAAAACAAAAAATAGTCCTTGCTCCATCAAGGACTATTTTTATAAACTTCTACTAACTGAACAAAAATTGTAGCAATAATATGACAACAAGAATGCTTAAGAGAGCAAGTTGTTTATTAGCTTTGTCGAAATGAAACAGTTGATCATACTTATCTTGATTTTTCACTATTCCCTTACGGCGACTAGTGCAACTGTGTACTTTCATTTTTGTCATGGAGAAACGCAATCCATCTCCCTCAATAAAGACGAGGCCTCACATGCAGAATGTGCATTATGCAAAAAAAATGATGCCTGCCATAAAACTCCTGTTTCGGAAGAGCATAAATCAACTGAAGATAATAAATGTAAAAATGTTTCTGTCGATTTAAAAAACGTCGACGACAATCATTTTTCATCGGATAGTGCAAAGGTTTATCCGGTTATCAGTCCAGCCATTCTGGTATTAAACTGGATTATTATAAATCAAAACTACTTTGAAAACATTGCCAATTCCAAATGTGTTTTCGCGTCAAATAAACCGATATCGGCAACTGATATTTCTCCTTATTTGATAAACTGTAACTTCAGAATCTGATTTTTAAATTTTTTAATAGGTCTTTTAAAGACAACCAAGGTCACACTTTAGCGATAAAAGCTGAAGTATACTACTATTTCAAAATTTTAAAAAAATCATGAAACAAATATTAAAATACGCACTTATACCCCTATTTATTTTTCTTGCAAATACTTCGCTGAAAGCCACTTCTTATATTGCTAAACAAGACAGTACGGTCACATTACATGTCGCTGGAAACTGCGGTATGTGTAAAAAACGTATTGAAAAAGCAGCCAATCTTCCGGGTGTGTCGAACGTCGTATGGAGTGAAGATACTCAGAAACTGTCCTTAACATATAGTGCTAAAAAATCAACATTAGAAACGATTAAAAAAAGCATTGCGGCTGTCGGACATGATGTTGAGAATGTACGAGGAAACGATAAAGCATATGCCGAATTACATGAATGCTGCTTATATCCTAGATTAGAAAAAGTTCAAGCTTCGCCATTAACAGTTAGTGCTACCACAAACAATAGTAGTGCTACAACAACCGTTTCTGTTGATAGCACAACCACTATGCATGTAGCAGGAAACTGTGCTTTATGTAAAAAAAGAATCGAAACTGCGGCAACTATTAATGGTGTTACATCAGCAATCTGGGATGTAAACACAAAAGAGCTGGTAGTAAAACATAATCATCAAAAAGCACCTTTAGAAGAAATAAAAAAGAGCATTGCTGCCGTTGGACACGATGTAGACAATGTACGTGCCGATGATCAAGTATATGAACAATTACATGAATGTTGTTTATATCCGAGAATGGAAAACGGTAAAATTACGGATGTAAAAGCAAAGAAAGATGATCATCATGATCACAACCACATTTTAACGGGCGTAGTTGTTGAAGAAAATGAAAAAGGAGACCTCAATCCAATCACAGGTGTTAATATCCATTGGTTAGAAGATAAAAGCAAAAATGCAAGAACAAATGAAAATGGTGTTTTCAAATTACAGCATCATGGAAATTTTAAGAAGATAGTTGTGAGTTTTGCAGGTATGCAATCGGATACGATTACTATAAAAGACTTGCATGAAGTATTGATGATAAACGCAAAAAGCAATGTCTTATCTGAGGTGGTAGTAACAGGAAGCAGAAGATCAAACTTCATCAATCGAATGAATCCTGCACGTGTAGAGGTATTAACAACTAAAGAACTATTTAAAGCTGCATGTTGTGATTTAAGTGAAAGTTTCGAAACAAATGCTTCTGTTGATGTCGTAAGTAATGATGCTGTAACAGGTTCTAAACAGATTCAAATGCTAGGATTAAGCGGTATATATACACAGCTTACTGTAGAGAACTTACCTGGCCCTAGAGGCTTAGCAGCCCCACTAGGTTTAAATTCGATATCTGGAAGCTGGATCGAATCTATTCAAATTGCAAAAGGCATTGGTTCTGTTGCAAATGGATATGAAAACATGGCTGGACAAATTAATGTTGAACTTAAAAAACCGCAAAATTCGGACAGACTTTATTTCAATGCCTATGCAAACAACATGGGAAGAACAGATGTAAACTTAAATTTAGCTCAAAAAATAAACAACAATTGGTCTACCGCTGTCCTGTTACATGATAATTTCATGTATAATAAAACAATGAATTTCAGCGATAACGGTTTTCGTGATATCCCTGTTGGAAACCTCTTTTCCGGAGTAAACCGTTGGAACTACGAAAACGGAAAAGGCTTCATGGCACAGTTTGGAATTAAATATTTAAATGATGACCGTACAGGTGGTCAAACAGATTTTAACAAAAAAACAGATAAAGGAACTACCAATAGATATGGTCTAGGTTTTGATATTGAAAGAATCGAAGGTTTTGCTAAAATCGGCTATGTATTTCCAGAAAACAGACACCGCAGTATAGGTCTACAACTTGCAGGTTCAAACTATAATCAAAAAAGTTATTTTGGTCTAAAAAATTATAATGGTGAACAACAGAATGGATATGCCAATTTGATATTTCAAGATGTTCTCGGAACTGTAGCTCACAAATACCGTGTGGGAGCTTCGGTAAATTATGATAACTATGATGAGTTATATCTGGATGTTCAGAATTTTAAGAGAAAAGAAACTGTTTCCGGTGCTTTTGTAGAATATACTTTCAGTCCAAATGAAAAATTTGATGCCGTCGTAGGTTTAAGACAAGATTATAACTCATTGTACGGTTGGTTTACTACACCTCGTTTAAATTTACGTTATGCACCTTTTACAGGTAATACAATGCGTTTAAGTGCTGGTAGAGGGCAAAGAACGGCTAACATTATTGCCGAAAATATGTCTGCACTAGCAAGTAGCCGTACATTAATTATCAAATCTCCAGACAATTTTAAAAATGCTTACGGATTAGATCCTGAAGTTTCTTGGAATACTGGCTTTACAATTGATCAAAGTTTCAGATTGTTCAACAGAGAGGCAACTGCATCGGTTGAGTTATTTAGAAACAGTTTTGAAAATCAGGTCGTAGTTGACTATGAAAACCCTAGAGAAATATCTTTTTATAACTTAACAGGTAAATCATATTCAAATAGTCTTCAGGCAGAATTACGTTTCAATCCTCTTCCTCGTTTAGAAACAAGACTTGCATATCGTTTACTCGATGTTCAAACTGACTTTGAAAGTGGTAGAAAAAGTAAACCGCTATTGGCTAAGCACAGAGGTTTTACTAATCTAGCTTATACATTACCTTCATCAGGATGGAGCTTTGACTATACCTTAAATATTGTAGGAGATAAAAGAATACCTTCAACAATAGAAAACCCAGTTGCATATCAGGTAGCAACAAAATCAAATGCTTATGTAACGATGAATGCGCAGGTAAGTAAAGATTTTGGGAAAAATAAAAACTTCACAATTTATGTCGGTGGTGAAAACTTAACAAATTATTTCCAACATAATCCAATTTTAGGAGCAGATGATCCATTTGGATCTTACTTTGACACGTCTCTATTATGGGGACCATTAACGGGAAGAATGTTCTACACCGGTGTAAGATTTCATATCAACTAAAATAAAAAGGGAACCAAGTTAGCGGTTCCCTTTTTTATTTTAGTTTCTTTAGTTCCTGATAGAGTCGAGCTGTTGGCAATCCTACCACATTTGTATATTCTCCCTTGATACTTTTGATCCCGATACGACCTATCCACTCTTGTATTCCATAAGAGCCCGCTTTATCAAATGGCTCATATTTTTCAATATAAAAATTAATTTCATCATCACTAAGCGGATAAAATTCTACTTCAGTGGATTCCGAAAAAGTAATTAATTTTTCATCTTCCAGAATACAAACTGCAGTAATTACTTCGTGGATATCACCAGATAACATCTTTAACACGTGAAAAGCTTCCGCTTTACTTTTGGGTTTTCCTAATATTTTTTGATCAGAGGTAACAACAATAGTATCTGCAGTAATGATTACAGCCCCTTCAAAATCATTAAGAAAAGCCTCAGCTTTTTTTGTCGCAATGGCCTTCACTACCGCTATAGGTTTTAGAAGTTCATCGACAACTTCATCCGTCTCGCGGACCACCACTTCAAACTTCAAACCCAATTCACTTAACAATTGGCTTCTTCGCGGCGATTGAGAGCCCAGTATTATTTGTCTATTCTCTAAATTTATCATTACTTATATACTTTTGACTGTTGTATCCATTTGCCATTTACCCTGAATTTTTAATACTTTTTCCATGACATCTCGTACAGCCCCATCACCACCAATTTTTGGAGAAATATAATGGCAAATTCCTTTAATTTCCTCAATAGCATCAGCAGGACATGTGGCTAGACCAGCCAGTTTCATACAGTCAAAGTCTGGCATATCATCTCCCATATAAAGGATATCTTCAAAATTCAGGCTCAGTGAAGCCAGGACTTCATTCAGCTTTCCAATCTTATCGGAGATTCCTGAATGAATTTCTTGAACACCTAACCCCTTTAGTCTTTTAACAACACCAGTAGAATTTCCACCTGTAATAATGATGATTGGATAACCCCGCTTAACAGCTAACTGCATGATATAACCATCCTTAATATTAAAAGTGCGCAACTGTTCACCAGCCTCATTGACCAGCACACGTCCATCAGTCAACACACCATCCACGTCCAATACAAAAGCTTTCACTTTTTTAAGATTATCAAAAATCATAGCTGTTTTCTTTCAAAAATAAGTAATAAAAATAAGTAATATATAATTCGAAATACAATACAAAATAATACAAAATTTACAGCTATTAAGACAACTTATTATTACAAATAGACAAAAAATCATATTAATGTCACAACACATATTGTGGAGACAACTTTAATTCAAAAACATTTGGAATAAATAGGTTTTTTGATGTATCTTTGTAGGAGATAATTAAGGTTGTCTATTGCAGGGGAATAATGATGAATGACATCAAGAAATATTTGAAATGACATTCACATAACATAATATCAAATGTTTATCATTAATTTTGCTGTATCAAATCACTACTTAAAAACAGTGATTATTAAAAATGTCTTTTCATAATTTAGGTTTATAATTGGTTAGTAACAAACCCTGGTGCCCATCACCAGGGTTTTGTTTTTTAAACAACTAGCAAGACAAAAAAATAGCTGCAAATAAACTATTTACAGCTATAATTCCTTAAAAAAACGTTATTATCTTGGAAGTGATTTGAAATCAATATTAGGCTTCACTCCTGTTGCTTTTCTACTAAATTTACTACCAAACGGAACATACTTATTAAAGAACCCAAAATTCTTTAAATAAAACCCTTTCTCATTTACGCCACCGGCATAGTCCATACGGTAACCTTTACGGCCAGTATTATCAATGGTAAATCTACCTTCAGTACATTCATACCAGTCCCCTTTGTCATCGGCTACCCATTGATTTGAAAACTGTACCTCCCGTTGATAAATACCTTGATCAGGGTTAAAATTTTCTAAGAAAGAATGAAAGCCTGTTAAATATTGATTCGTCTGAGGACGTTCAAATTCGGCTATAATTTGCCATTTACCTACTTCAGGCGCATAAAACCAAGCAGTATAAGCAGTATAATTATTTGCAATAGGTCTACCTCGCAATAAGAATTTATAAGTACTTCCGGCTTTCCAATTAAACTTCAAATAGCTTTGTCCACCAGAGCCTTCGTTTCCGAATTCGCCGGTATGAACAGTTTGACCTTTTGTTTTCAAAATTATCTTATGGTCATCAGGAATTTCTTTAGGATCATCTGTTGTAAAAGGACTCCACACGGAGAATAAGACACGACGTTCTGTACTGCTATTTACCTGCATACCAAAATATCCTACATTAAAACCATTGGACATAAAATAAGATCCTTCCACATCACTACCCTTTGGAACAGTAACTTCGTTATAATAATATTCTATATTCTTATCTTTCGGTTGCTGATATCCCATGTGGGTTGACGGCCCTCTTCTACCCCAGTAGAAGAAATTATCTTCATTATCTTTAACATAGTTCATTTGACCATCGGAAGCTGTTCCTTTCAAAACGTAACCACCTATTGTCGGATACAATGAAGCTGTAGTTTTTGCTTTTAATTCAATTGCGTGATATCCGGTATCCGCAATACTAAAATCAGCAACATTGATCAGTCCTTTTTGATTCGGTTCTATTGTTACATCAACGCTTTTACCAGCGAATGTAAAAGTGAATTTCCCACCAGCATTGGCTTCAAGTACCTGAACGGAAAGATTTACCTGACCAGTTTTACCAAAGCGAACAAATGTTTTTACTGTCCGTTTATTGTCTTTCCAATTTTCAATCTTTCCATTCTTTACAATAGATTCTCTATGATTGCTATTCGGATACTCCCAACTATTACCTCCAATAGGGACAAAATTCTCTTTTCCCGATGTCAAAGACTGTGCGTAAGCTAGCGTCAGATTCAAAGAAAGGTAGAGAAATAATAACTTTTTTATTGATTTCATGTTTATAATAATTAATTATAGCACTAAATATAATGATAGGAATAGGAATATAGAACAGTCCAAAATATTTAAAAAAAAACAACCGATTGCATTTTAACTGCAATCGGTTGTTGATTCGTATAAAAAATCTGTTACATCAGCTTTTAATCTTTCTGCTGTCCTCTGGTATCATGTCCAGGTTTGGAAATAGAAGTTCGCATGTCTGTATCTGCCTGTATATTTTGCATCTTATAATAATCCATTACACCCAAATTTCCATTTCTAAAAGCTTCCGCCATAGCTAATGGCAACTGTGCTTCGGCCTCAATAACTTTCGCTCTTGCTTCCTGTGCCTTGGCACGCATCTCTTGTTCACTTGCAACAGCCATTGCTCTACGCTCTTCTGCTCTTGCATTAGCAACTTTCAAATCAGCTTCAGCTTGATCTGTCTGCAATTTTGCTCCTACGTTTTCACCGATATCTATATCTGCAATATCAATAGATAATATTTCAAATGCCGTACCGCTATCAAGTCCTTTTGAAAGAACAGTTTTAGAGATTCGATCTGGATTTTCTAAGACCTGCTTATGACTTTCCGACGAGCCTATCGTTGTTACGATACCTTCACCGACGCGCGCTAAGATAGTTTCTTCGCCGGCACCACCAACTAATTGATTGATATTGGCGCGAACAGTTACTCTTGCTTTCGCTATTAATTGAATTCCATCTTTAGCAACAGCTGCCACTGGAGGTGTATTAATAACTTGAGGATTTACTGATAACTGCACAGCATCAAATACATCACGACCAGCCAAATCAATAGCTGTAGCAAGCTTGAAACTCAAAGGAATATTTGCCTTATCGGCGGATATTAAAGCTTTAATTACTCTATTAACATTTCCCCCCGCCAAATAATGGGTTTCAATTTCATTAGATGTGATGTTTAGTCCTGCTTTTGTTGAGATTATCATTGCGTTAGTGACCAAAGAAGGTGGTACTTTACGTAATCGCATCAAAACCAAGTTCAATAAACTAATTTTAACATTAGAAAGCTGTGCGGTAAACCAAAGATTTACAGGTAATAAATAAAGCAATAGAAACAAGGCTACAATACAGCCTATAATCATTAAAGCGAAAGAAAAATTTGGATCCATTTGATTAGATTAATTAAATAGTAATTGTCTTAAAGATATCAAATAATGATCAAACATGAGCCAAAACAATTTAAAAAGTGTAAATAAAGTAAAATACAACCAAACTCAACTTCCAAATATTAACCTCAAAAACTACGAGTACTTCCTCATTTTTTTACTACTTTTACTTAGAACTAGCATTGATTTCTAATTTGCCACTTTTCCCTTAAAAATTATTGAAACACGCTAAAGAACAGCTTTCTTTGACGCATTTGAATGATAAAAAAGGAATCAAAAGAAATCAGAAAATTATTATGCTATTACTCTAATGTCAATTAGCGTATTATTTTAACGTGTTATCAAAAAATATTACTCTTATATCAAGATGAAAAAGCTACGTTTTCAACAACAACTCATCATTGGAATTATATTTTCATTTCTAATCATACTTTCGGCATCGTTATTATTTTTCATCCAATTGGATAAAAGTACGGCTCATGAACAAGACCTTATACAAAAAGCAGAAGCAAAGTTTGATCTCATCGATAATATCAAGAATAGTGTTGCCCGAGTAAATGATGCAAAACTTAAGTTTTATACAGAAAAAAATGAAAGTGTATTTGCACCCTATGCTGGTGAAATAACTGTGTTCCTTGAAACTATAAAAAACTTAAGCAAGAAGGACAGCTACTATACATTTGATGCTAACAAGCTAAATAATTTAAAAAATACCATTTTAGATTTCTATGACTTCGAGCGAGCCATCTCGTTAAGTAAGGAAAACAAATTTAAAGCGCTAAATGTAAACAATAAACGAGCTGATATTCAAAATCAGATTTCTATAATCTCCAAAGACTTAATCGATAAAAGAAAAGATTTAATTAAAAAATCAACAGATAGATTAGAAAATATCAGGTATTTAACTTACTTTCTAGTTTTTGTGGGTCTAGCGATCATGATCTATATATTCATCATTGTTCTTAATGTTTTTAAAACATTAAAAAAGAGTATAATTGATGAAAAGAAGTCCAATACAGCCCTTTTAAAATTAACCTCTAAAGTTGAACAAGACAACTCTATTTTAAATAACATCAACACTTTAGACCACAACCTTCGAGGCGATTTTAATGAAAAACAAATTGCAACGATAGGACTCGATAATATCTGTAAAACGACTTCCTCTCTTGCTGGTACAGTATATGTCAAAAAAGAAAATAGTACCCTTTTTTCCCTATTAGCAAATAAAGGAATCCCATTAGATGTCCCTATTAAAACTTTTATTTCAGAAGGAGATGGGATACTCAGTGATGTGATTAATAATCAAAAATTAACGATCATTCGCGATGTAAATGCAAACAAATATCAGATTGCGTCTTCGTTAATTGATCAATTTGAAACGAATCTCTATCTTATTCCGATCGTATATGAAGAACAATCTATTGGTATAATTGAATTAGTATGTTCAAAAGACAAAAAGAATGAAAATGAAAATATTGAATATTTACACCGCGTTAGCAAAATATTAGCTGTTAGTTTGAAAGTTGCGCAAGCGCATTCAAAGATGGCGGAACTCTATGAAGAATTACAGCAACAAACGGAAGAATTAGAAGCGCAACAGGAGGAACTGAGAACAACGAATGAGGAATTAAGTTATAAAACGAATTTGCTAGAAGCATCCGAAGAGGAATTGAGAGTACAGCAAGAGGAGCTCGTACAAACAAATAATGAACTGGATGAAAAAGCTAAATTACTACAGGAGCAGAATAATGAATTAGAAAAAGCAAAAGATAACATTGCTTTAAAAATCAAAGAGGTTGAGTCAGCCTCTAATTACAAATCAGAATTCATGGCAAACATGAGCCATGAACTGCGTACGCCTTTAAATAGTATTTTAATATTAGCAAAATTATTACAAGATAATAAACTAGACAATCTAACTGGTGAACAAATCAAATATGCCAGTGTGATCCATAATGCAGGCACTGATTTACTTCATTTAATCAATGACTTACTTGATCTTGCTAAGATAGAATCGGGCAAAGTGGAACTGGCACAGGAGAACATTGACAACAAAGATCTCATCGATTATATCTTAAATTTCTTCAAGAATACTGCGGAAGACAAAGGAATCAATTTCAAGATAGCTCTTTCTCCAGATGTGCCTACTCATTTTTATTCGGATGAATATCGGATCCAGCAGATCTTGAAAAACTTACTATCAAATGCCTTCAAATTCACCAATCCTAATGGAAATGTAACACTTGATATTGGTATAACTAAGGGTGATGAACTTACTTTTAAAGTTATCGATTCTGGAATTGGCATTGCTGCTGATAAACAAAAACTCATATTCGAAGCTTTTAGACAAGAAGATGGTTCTACAAGCCGCAAGTATGGTGGAACTGGTTTAGGATTATCAATATGTAGAGAAACTGCAAAATTACTAGGTGGTCGAATCACATTATCGAGTGAAATCGGAGTAGGAAGCACCTTTATGTTTATATTGCCACTACGCACCGCGCCCGGTACCATTCAAACGCTTAAATCTAATGAGGAACATACTGAAAAAATAATCTCGTCCACTGAAACCGATGATTCAATACTGTTACCAGAAAATAAAGATATAATTCGAAACCCGGATGACCTGAATACCTTGTTGATCATTGAAGATGATTTGATTTTTGCAGAAATATTAAAGGATTATGCCGAAGCATATCATTACCGTGTCATACTTGCCCATGACGGAGAAGAAGGATTAGAAAAGGCAATGGCACTAAGACCAAAGGCGATTATTTTGGATATTATGCTTCCTAAAATTGATGGTTGGAATGTACTAAAAGTTTTAAAATCAAATCGGGAGACCTCCTCAATACCTGTACATATGATGTCTGCAGGGACGTATTTGGATAATGAACCAATCAATGCCGGAGCTATCGGATTTATGGCCAAGCCAGTTTCTGAAAAAACCCTTCAAAAGACATTTGAAAAAATTCAATCCATGCTTTCGAATGTTATGAAAAGAGTTTTACTTATTGAAGACCAAAAAGTACAAAGCGATTTTATCAAACATGGTCTAAAAGATGAAAAACTAACAGTAGATCAAGCCTATGACGCCAATAAAGCACTTGAATTATTGAAGAATAAAGCGAATAATTACGATTGTATTATTTTAGATTTAAATCTTCCAGATAAATCAGGGTTAGAATTACTAGACGAAATAAAATCCTTAGAGACGTACAATGAAACTCCTATCATCATCAACACGGCGATGGAATTGACCTCTGAACAGACTACCAGAATTTTAAAACATTCACAAGCTATGGTTTTAAAATCTGCCAAGTCAAACGACAGATTAGTAGACGAAGTACGCCTTTTCCTGAATAAAATTGACCAGAAAACAGAAAATAAATCGAGGATAATTGATAAAGCAAATGATTTTCAACTTGAAAAAACATTAGAAAACAAAACAATTTTATTAGCAGATGATGATATGCGAAATATCTTTGCATTGACAAGTGCATTTGAAAGTTTAAATATTCATGTTGAAATTGCCAATAATGGTCAGGAAGCGCTTGATATTCTCAATTTAGAAAATAACATTGATCTGGTATTAATGGATATTATGATGCCCGTTATGGATGGATATGAAGCCATTGCCAATATCCGTAAAAATAAAAAGTATCAGGAGTTACCCATCATTGCCATAACAGCAAAAGCGATGAAAGGTGATAAAGAAAAAGCTATCGAAGCGGGTGCCAATGACTATGTCAGTAAGCCTATTGATATTGACAAATTAATTTCATTGATCCGTGTTTGGGTTAGTTAAATAGAATTAGATATGTTAGACTATTCCGAATTAGACGACGTTATAGAAATCATAAAAAATTTCCATGGATTAGATATCTCTGGATATTCAAAAGCATCTTTAAAAAGACGAGTTACCCGCATCATGGATATTAATAAACTGGATGTCGTTGGTCTTAAATCAAATCTGATCAATCAAGAAGGTTTTATACATTATTTCATCCCAGAAATGACGGTAAATGTTACAGAGATGTTTCGGGACCCCGACTTTTATTCATCTGTAACCACAAAACTGTTCCCCTATCTGGAAACTTATCCACATATAAAAATATGGAGTGCTGGCTGTTCTACAGGCGAAGAAGTTTATTCCCTAGCTATCTTACTAAAAGAAGCTAATTTACTCAACAGATCGTTTATATATGGTACTGATATTAATTCGCAGGTTATAGAAAAAGCAAAAAAAGGTATTTACACCTTAACAAAGCTTAAGGAGTATTCCGAAAATTATATCAAAACAAAAACTGAACATTCTTTATCCGAGTATTATACCGCGATGTATGATGCAGCCACCATTCAGAATGATCTAAAAAAAAATATACTATTTTCTATTCACAATTTAATTTCTGATGGTGTTTTTAATGAATTTCAATTAATTACATGTAGAAATGTATTAATCTACTTTGATCTTAACTTACAAGAAAAAGTACTTGATCTTTTTTATGATTCTTTGTGCAAATTAGGATTTCTATGCTTAGGATCAAAAGAATCCCTAATCAACTATAAGCACGCAAACCGATTCAAGTTAATTGATAAAAAAAACAATATCTATCAAAAAATAGCGTAAGAAATATCATATGGAATAAGCTATTTCGTAAGCGGGCGAGATCCAGTACATAACAAAGATTTCATTAACGCTATAAACGAGCTTAATAATAACACTAAAACGAACACGCATTAAAAAAATTAGCCGTATATGAATAAGGGCAATAAAATATTACTGTTGGGAGGATCTGCCGGAGGTTTTGGTGTGATTTTAAATCTATTAAAATCAATACCGAAGAACTTTCAGATTCCAATACTTGTAATCGTTCATCGTAACCCAAAATTTGAATCTAATTTTGAGCAAGTTTTAAAAAAAAACTATGCCCTACAAATTAAATCGGCTGAAGATAAAGAACAGATTCAAGGAGGAAAGGTTTATTTTGCGCCCCCTGGTTACCATTTATTGATAGAACCTGATTTCAAACTTGCATTAGATAATTCAGAACCCGTCCAATTTTCAAGGCCTTCGATTGATGTCACATTTGAATCAGCATCCGAAGTTTATAAAGAGAACTGTATCGCAATTTTGTTTTCGGGAGCGAATCAAGATGGTGCAAAAGGCTTATTAGCAATTAAAAATAGGGGCGGAATATGTATAGTACAACATCCAGATTCTGCAGAAGTTCCTACAATGCCTCAAGCAGCTATCGATTTACATGCTCAACATCATATTTATACAACAGAAGAAATTGTAAAGTACATTGATCATTTAAATGGACTAGTATAATGAAGAATATAAACTTATTAATAGTTGATGATAAAATTGAAAATCTCATTAGCCTTACAGCATTATTAAATGATATTGTAGGTATCAATATTATCAGTAGCCAAGATCCTAATGAAGCACTTCGCATCTGCTATAAACAAAACATTGATATTGCATTGGTTGATGTACAAATGCCAGACATTAATGGGTTCGAATTTGTGGAGCTTATCAAGCATAATCCGAAAACCAGCCACATTATTGCCATCATGGTTACGGCTATATCTAAAGAGGAAAAATATCTCATTCAAGGATTGAACAGTGGGGCTGTCGACTACCTTTATAAACCCCTAAGTCCTGAAATCACCATTGCTAAAGTAAAATCCTTTATTCAGCAGGTGCAAACTCAAAACGAGATTAAAGAAAAAAATCAGGCTTTAGAGAACTCCAAAGAAGAACTTATACGAGCAAAGGAAGAAGCAGAATTAGCCCGAAAATCCAAAGAAACTTTTCTAGCAAATATGAGTCATGAAATTAGAACACCAATCAATGGTGTGATGGGAATCGCTCAAATGTTAAAAAACTCACCGCTTTCACTTGAACAACAAGATTGGGTCAATAAGTTAAATAGTGCATCGCTCAATTTACTTAATATCGTAAATGATATTTTAGATCTTTCCAAATTTGATTCCGGAATGATGAAACTAGAAATTGAACCCACCTCCGTACATGATATAACAGACGACCTCAAAAATCTATTTGTACATAAAGCGATTCATCAAGGTCTAAATTTTTCAATTTATATCGATGAAAAAATAGATAGTTTTTTCTTAGCAGATCCATTGCGATTAAAACAAATTCTCACCAATTTCATATCAAATAGTTTCAAATTTACTGCAGAAGGCAGTATCACTTTAAATATCAATTTAATTGATAGCAATGTTTCAAAACTTCACCTACAATTTCAAGTTACCGACACTGGAATAGGTATACCGGAACATTCTTTGGAGAAAATCTTTTTTGCATTCGAACAGGGTGAGGATGGAATCACGAAAAAATTTGGTGGAACAGGTCTTGGTTTAGCAATTGTGAAAAAACTCTCCATATTGTTAGGAGGAAAAGTTACTGCTGTTAGTACTTATGGAAAAGGGAGTAAATTTACATTTGACTGCTGGTTTGACAGAACAAATGCAGTCACAAAGTCTAAACCTGAAAAAATACTATACTCAGAACTCAAAAGTTTCGATAATTTAAAAATTCTAGTGGCAGAAGACAATGAATTGAATAGTTTCATGCTTGCTAATATCCTCAGAACTTGGAACTGTGAAATTAAAACTGCGAATAATGGTAAAGCCGCGCTTGAAAAGGTAGAAAGTGAAGATTTTGACATTATTTTCATGGATTCACATATGCCTATTATGAGCGGTTTTGAGACTATCCGTAGAATCAGACAGCATGATAATCCAGCAATTTCGAATATTCTCATCATATCGATATCCGCATCTGTGCTTGAGGCAGAACAACAGGAAGCTCTTGATGCTGGAGCGAACAATGTGATTGGAAAACCTTTCGATCCAAACCACCTACATGAAATGATAGAAAAAATGTTACGCAAAAAATACAATTAAAAGCAATATTTTCCTTATTTTTAGTAAAAATATAATTAACATAATGAAAAAATTATTTGTTTTACCAGTTATTGCCTTAGCAGTAGCCTTTGCTTCTTGCGGTGGCGATTCAACGAAAAAAGAAACCAGTTCAACAACTGAACAAACAACTCCAGAGGTTGCTGAAACAGAAACAGAAAAAATCCCTGGAATTGAGAATGTAGAGCTTTCTAATACATTAGCTTTAGAAGGTAATGATGCAATGAAATATGATAAAAACCTATTCCGCGTAAAAGCTGGAGAGAGCGTTGAGTTAAATTTTAAGAATGCTGGTACTATGCCTAAAGAATCTATGGGGCATAATGTTGTCATTTTAAAACCAGGAACTGACCTAGCGACATTTGGCGCTGAAGCAGCTGGTGCTCAAGCAGATGAATATGTACCTAAATCAGCACTTTCTTCTGTAATTGCACATACAAAATTATTAGGTCCAGGTGAAACAGATAAAATCACCTTCACGTTAGAAAAAGGAACTTATGATTTCATCTGCAGCTTTCCAGGACATTACGGTGTAATGCAAGGAAAGATTGTTGCAGAATAATCATTCAGAAATATTTCAATGAGGCATTCCTTAAATAGGGATGCCTTTTTTTATGACATTATAACGAGACTACTATTTCAAATTTATACACGTTTTTAACAAAATAGATTTCCTATAATGTTAATTATGACTAAATTTGCTCAAACATTTAAAACGTAATAGATGCAATACGACGTAATAGTAATTGGAAGTGGACCAGGCGGATATGTAGCAGCAATCCGTTGTGCACAATTAGGGTTAAAAACTGCTGTAATTGAGAAGTATAACACTTTTGGAGGAACTTGTTTAAATGTAGGTTGTATTCCTTCAAAGGCTTTATTAGATTCATCTGAGCATTACCACAATGCTGCACATTCTTTCGAAGCACATGGTATTAGCTTAAGCAATTTAAAAGTTGATATTAAGAAGATGATTGCTCGTAAAGACGATGTTATCAATCAAAATACTGCAGGTATCACATACCTATTCAAAAAGAACAAAGTTGAAAGTTTCCAAGGAATTGGTTCATTCGTAGATAAGAACACCATTAAAATCACAAAAGATGATGGTACTTCTGAGCAAATTACAGGTAAAAATGTAATTATTGCTACAGGTTCGAAACCTACTTATTTACCATTCTTACCAGTTGATAAAAAAAGAATTATTACTTCGACAGAAGCTTTAAATCTAACAGAAATTCCTAAACACTTAATCGTAATCGGTGGTGGTGTTATTGGCCTTGAGTTGGGTTCTGTTTACGCTCGTCTTGGTTCTAAAGTATCTGTTGTAGAATTTGCAAAATCAATTATCGGAACTATGGATGGTGGTTTAGGTAAAGAATTACAACGCGTTTTGAAAAAATCAGTTGGTATGGAGTTCTATACTGGCCACAAAGTAACAGGAGCAACTTCAAAAGGTAAAACTGTAACTGTGACAGCTGAAAACCCTAAAGGTGAAATCATCTCATTAGAGGGTGATTACTGTATCGTAGCTGTAGGACGTACTGCTTATACGGATAATTTAGGTTTAGAAAATATCGGCATCACTGTTGAAGAAAGAGGTAAAAAAATCACAGTGAACGATCATTTAGAAACAATCGTCCCAGGTGTATACGCAATTGGAGACGTTGTCAAAGGTGCTATGCTAGCGCACAAAGCAGAAGATGAAGGTATCTTCGTAGCAGAAAGCATTGTTGGTCAAAAACCACATATCGATTATAATTTAATTCCTGGTGTTGTTTACACATGGCCTGAAGTTGCCTCTGTAGGTAAAACAGAAGAGCAATTAAAAGAGGCTGGTGTTAAATACAAGACGGGTTCATTCTCATTCAAAGCTTCTGGTCGTGCCAAAGCTTCTATGGATACGGATGGTTTTGTAAAAATATTAGCTGATGCTGAAACTGATGAAGTTATTGGCGTACATATGATTGGACCAAGAGCTGCTGATATGATTGCAGAAGCAGTCGTAGCGATGGAATATCGCGCATCAGCAGAAGATATCGGTCGCATTTGCCATGCACACCCGACATATACGGAAGCAATAAAAGAAGCTGCGTTAGCCGCAACTTCGAATAGAGCAATTCACGCTTAAAATACTAAAAAGGGGAAAATAAAATTTTCCCCTTTCTTTTTCAACAAACCAAGCCCAAAATAAAACATGAATTTCTATACAAGAAAATGGGTAAAACCAGAAGACTTAAACCCTAACGGTTCACTATTTGGGGGGACCCTATTGAGATGGATTGATGAAGAGGCTGTTATCTATGCAATTGTGCAATTGGCCAATTCACATGTAGTAACGAAGTATATTTCTGAAATCAATTTCGTCAGTTCGGCTCAACAAGGTGATATTATAGAATTAGGAATAGAAGCAACTAATTTTGGTACAACATCCATCACGATGCGATGTGAGGTTCGCAACAAAATTACGAGAAAAACAATTCTATCCATCGACAAATTAGTTTTTGTCAACCTTAATAAAGAAGGCACACCAACACCGCATGGACGCACTGAAATTACTTATGCTTATGTCGGTATTGATAAAATAAAAAAGGATGAATAAATCATCCTTTTTTATTTTCTATTTCTTTTGTCCATTAATAATCTTCTTCACATCCAATTCTACCCAGAAACCTACAATAGGAATTAGAGATAAGACAAAATAAGTCAATGGTCTTTTCCAGTTCCATTTATATTCTACTGTGCACATGATCAACATGATGACAAATATGACGACAAAAAAGCCATGAATCGAGCCGGCAATTCTCACGGCTTCGGGCGTTTCAAAAAAATATTTCATCGGCATAGCAAAGAAAAACAAACAAATGGTTGAAACAGCTTCCCAAAGTGCTATTTGTCTAAAAATACGGAGCATAAAAACTTGATTTAAAAATAAGTAATCCCAAAAATAGAATTATTTAGTGAGATGGATATTTTTTCTGAATGCTTTGACCTTCCTTTGACATATTAATCTTTAAAATGACGTGCGCTTATTAAAATCTGCCAATATAATGTCGCTCAATTTTATAACATTCAGAAAAAATGCGTACTTTTGAATAAGCTTTGCTATTCTGAATCTCAAGAAATTCAGAAATAGATTGAGCATTCAACTACACAATAATTATTTTATGAATTACGACATCATTGTAATTGGTAGTGGTCCTGGTGGATATGTTGCTGCCATTAGAGCCTCACAATTAGGTTTCAAAACTGCTATCATCGAGCGCGAATCTTTAGGAGGTATTTGTCTAAATTGGGGCTGTATCCCGACGAAAGCTCTATTAAAAAGTGCACAAGTTTTTGAATATTTAAATCATGCTGCTGAATATGGTATTAATGTACAAGGTGGTGAGCCTGACTTTGATGCTATTGTAAAAAGAAGTCGTGGCGTAGCAGATGGAATGAGCAAGGGTATTCAATTCTTAATGAAAAAGAATAAGATTGACGTCATTAATGGTACTGCAAAAATTAAAACCGGTGGTAAGATCGATGTTAAAGCTGCAGATGGTTCATCAAAAGAATACACCGCGAAACATACTATTTTAGCTACTGGTGCAAGATCACGTGAATTACCAAATTTACCACAAGACGGTAAAAAGATCATCGGTTACAGACAAGCATTAGTATTACCAAAACAACCAAAATCACTTGTGATTGTTGGATCTGGAGCTATTGGAATCGAATTTGCATATTTCTACAATGCAATTGGTACGAAAGTAACAGTAGTAGAATTCATGGACAGAATCGTTCCTGTTGAAGATGAAGAAATATCAAAACAATTAGAAAAAAGCTTAAAGAAACAAGGCATTAACATTTTAACTTCATCTGAAGTACAATCTGTTGATACTTCAGGTACTTTAAGTAAAGTAAATATCAAGTCTGCTAAAGGCATGGAAGTTATCGAGGCTGAAGTTGTATTATCAGCAGTAGGTATCATGCCAAATATCGAAAACCTAGGTCTTGAAGAAGTTGGTGTAAAAACAGACCGTGGCCGTGTTGTGGTTGACGATTATTATAAAACAAATATCGACGGCGTTTATGCTATCGGTGATATCGTAAAAGGACAAGCTCTTGCACACGTTGCTTCAGCAGAAGGAATTTTATGTATAGAAGCGATTAAAGGTCTTCATGTAGAACCAATTGACTATAACAACATCCCTGGATGTACCTATTGTTCTCCTGAAATTGCTTCAGTAGGTTATACTGAGAAAGCGGCAAAAGAAGCTGGTTATGAAGTTAAAGTAGGTAAATTTCCTTTTTCTGCTTCAGGTAAAGCATCTGCTTCCGGAGCAAAAGATGGTTTTGTAAAAGTTATCTTTGATGCAAAATACGGTGAATTCTTAGGAGCTCATATGATTGGTGCAAATGTTACGGAATTGATTGCTGAAATTGTTGTAGCAAGAAAATTAGAAACAACTGGTCATGAAATGATTAAAGCGATCCATCCTCACCCAACTATGAGTGAAGCTATTATGGAAGCTTGTGCCGATGCTTACGATGAAGTGATACACTTATAACGGTAACGGACAACATAAAATAGAAAGGGCTTATCATAATGATAAGCCCTTTCTATTTTATGTTAAAAGATTGATCACATAATCAATCTCGACTTAAATACAATCTGTTGTGGAGCAAGATCAGGATTATTTATTTTTTCAAATAAAATCTCAGCTGCTTTCTTAGCTTGGTTACCTGGAAATTGTTCGATACATCCCATTGGAGGATTTTCCATATATTTCCAGAGAGGATAATTCGCATAACTAATAAAGTGAATATCATGATTAAGAACCAGACCTCTGTTTCGGGCAGCCTTCATAACATCTAAAGTCACAAAGTCATTAAAAGACACAACTGCTGTAGGCCTTTCAGGTAAGGCATATAGTTTCTCCATAGCAGCCTCATTTCCCTCAGTCGTTAAATCCGTATTCACAATATACTTTTCATCATAGTCCAAGCCATTACGTTTCAAAGCAGATAAAAAGGAATTTTTGCGTTCTTCACTTGCAGGAAGCAATTGTGGACCATTAATAAGTGCTATTTTAGCATGACCCCGAGCAACGAAAGCATCAATAGCTTCGTTCATACCCGTTGCTAGATCACTTTCAACTTTATTAATTTTAGGAATATCGGGTACACAGTCAAAGAATACAATTGGTGTTCCAGAATTTTCTAGCTTTTCAAGAAACTCAAGATTTGTGGTATTTTTACCTACTGACATTAAAACACCATCAACACGATGGCTTTTAAAGGTTTTCAAAATTCTCTCTTCTCTTTCGGCATCGTCCAAAGATTGTCCCATGATCACGGTATACTTACGGTCGTTGGAAACATTTTCAATTTCACTAATTGCAGAAGAGAAAAATGGTTCAGATAGACTTGGTAATAAAACACCGATTGTAAAAGTTTTGCGTTGCTTAAAAAATATCGCCGTTTGGTTAGGCTCATAATTCAATTCCTCAGCAACTTTTTTCACACGCATGGTCGTCACTAATCCAATACTTGGATGGTCATTCAACGCTCGAGATACAGTAGAGGGTGAAATTTTCAGCTTCTTCGCTATTTCCTTAATTGTTGTTGGTTTATCTCCTTGTATACTCATAGTCGAATCTCACTAAATTTACATTCTGATAAATATAACATTTTTTAGCATATTTTTTAGAATTAGAGTTTAATTTTAGAAAAAAGCAATTAATTACATAAATTTAAATAACTGATAATCAATAGCTAAATCGAAAAACTAACAATCTTGATATATAAAATCATTTTTAGCTATTTGTAGCTCATCAGCTATATAATCGAGAGGCTCCAAATTGCGGAATTTTAACTCATCAACAAAATAAACCTTTAATTTAGATGCCAAAGGCCCCCACTCCATATGTTTTATTTTATTCAACTGCATAAGCGGATTCCCTTTCGTCAAAATACAGATCTGTTTATCTGCATTAACAATAGCTGTTAATAATTCTGGAATACCATCTTTCATCAATAATTTAACGGGTAAAACAGCATTAACAAATAATCTTTCGAAATGCTCTTTATACTTTAAATCAAAATGAAAAACTTCGGCAGCATGTTCAAAGATCATATCTTCTCCTTGACTATCTAGATGATTCTTAAAAAATGTAACCAAATCAGCCTGAGGAGGAAAGGTCTCTGTAAATTCAAGAAAATTAGCAAAAAGATAATAGACCTGTAATAAATAGTCCCGTTTTGGATAAATAACGTCATCCAGTTCAAAAATAAATACCTTTTTATCCGTTGGGAAATCTTGATATCTTAACATAAAACAATTAATCTTTTGAAACAGCACATAAGGCAAAATCATCACCTGAATCCGATACCACAAACAAACCATCCAATCCAGGATGTTCAGTTGTAAAATCATCAATCAATGACTTACCATCAACTAATAAAGCAAGTGATAATTCTTTTGGTGGATTTTCAATCACATAGTAATCTTGCAAAACGTCCTGAGCTGGAACAATTACCTTAATATCATATTCTTCAAATAAAATTTTGGCCACGGCTAGAGGTTCAAATTCATAACCTCCCAAAGGCAGGACATAGTCAATCTGATGATCTAAACTTATTTTTAATACTTCGTGAGCATAGGTTGGCATTAACCCCGCAGGCAATTTAAAATACTTGCCTGAATTTAATAACAGTGATGGAATCTCCTCAGAACTCGCAAAAAAGATTTCAAATTCATCCCCTAATAGCTTTGCAATACGTTGCCCAAGCCCTCTAGTTCCAAAGGTTATTAGTATTCTTTTTTTCATCAGAATAAAGTGTTTTTTTAAGCGATAAAGTTATTATGAGCAATACATTTATCGCGGTTTATGTATTCTAAGTGACTTATAATGACTGTATACATACTATACGATCACAATTCCATCACGCATATGAATAGTACGGTCCGAAATACGTGCCAGCTCTTCATTATGAGTAACGATGACAAAAGTTTGTTCAAATTTATCCCTTAGGTCAAAAAACAACTGATGTAATGCTGTAGCATTTTCAGAATCTAGATTTCCTGAAGGTTCATCTGCCAAAATAATAAAAGGGTTATTAATTAAGGCACGAGCAACAGATACACGTTGTTGTTCTCCACCAGACATTTGGGTCGGCTTATGGCTAGCCCGATGTGCTACACCTAATAAATCCAATATCTCCAGCGCACGAACTTCTGCATCTTTGCGCCCCACACCTTTAATAAATGCTGGGATACACACATTTTCCAAAGCCGTAAATTCTGGGAGTAGGTGATGGAACTGAAAAACAAACCCGATATGTTCATTGCGAAAGGCACTCAGTTTTTTTGCATTCAGTGCACTGATGTTGGTTCCATTGATATACAGTTCTCCCTTATCTGCTAAATCCAAGGTTCCTAAAATGTGAAGAAGTGTACTTTTTCCAGCTCCCGAAGCTCCAACAATACTCACAATTTCACCCTTTGCAACTTCTATATCCACCCCTTTTAATATAGGTAAAGGACCGTATGATTTGAAAATACTTTTGGCTTGTAACATCATATGACAAAGTTAAATATTTTTTATGAACAAAACCTTTGAATAAATCAAGACCTTTTAACTCCATATCCGCCAAGTAGTATATAATAAAAGTCAATTTAAGCTAAATTTATGCTTCAGAACTTGACCATTCACTTAAAAAATAATACTTTTACAACACAAACATTTTTGCAATGAACATTCACGAATATCAAGGAAAAGAAATACTTAAAAGTTTTGGCGTAAGAGTACAAGAAGGTATTGTTGCTGAAACTCCAGAGCAAGCTGTAGAAGCTGCTAAAAAATTGAAAGAAGAATACAATTCTGACTGGGTTGTAATCAAGGCTCAAATTCATGCTGGTGGTCGCGGTAAAGGTGGTGGCGTTAAATTAGCTAAAAACCTAGAAGAAGTATCACAACGTGCTACAGATATCATCGGTATGCAATTAGTAACTCCTCAAACTGGCGCTGAAGGTAAAAAAGTAAATAAAGTATTAGTTGCTCAAGATGTTTACTATCCTGGTGAAAGTGAAACTAAAGAATTTTATGTATCTGTGTTATTAGACCGTGCTAAAGGTCGTAATATCATTATGTATTCTACAGAAGGTGGAATGGATATTGAAGAAGTAGCAGAGAAAACTCCAAACTTAATCTTCAAAGAAGAAATCGACCCTAAAGTTGGTTTACAAGGTTTCCAAGCACGTAAAATTGCTTTCAACTTAGGCTTAACTGGTGGTGCACATAAAGAAATGGTGAAATTTGTTGCTGCTTTATATAAAGCATACGATTCAACAGATTCTTCTATGTTCGAAATCAATCCTGTATTAAAAACATCTGATGATAAAATCTTAGCTGTAGATGCGAAAGTAGACTTAGATGAGAACGCATTATACCGTCACCCGGATTATGCAGCATTACGTGATGTAACGGAAGAAGATCCTACAGAAGTTGAAGCTGGTAAATCTAACTTAAACTATGTAAAACTTGACGGTAACGTAGGTTGTATGGTAAATGGTGCTGGTCTTGCAATGGCAACTATGGATATCATCAAAATTGCTGGTGGTGAGCCTGCTAACTTCCTAGATGTAGGTGGTACTGCAAATGCTGAAACGGTAAAAGCCGGTTTCAATATCATTTTATCAGATCCAAATGTAAAAGCAATCTTAATTAACATCTTCGGTGGTATCGTTCGTTGTGACCGTGTTGCGCAAGGTGTAATCGATGCTTATAATGAAATCGGAAATATTCCTGTGCCAATTATCGTACGTCTTCAAGGTACAAATGCTGCTGAAGCGAAAAAATTAATTGATGATTCAGGCTTACAAGTTTATTCTGCAATTCAATTACAAGAAGCTGCTGAATTAGTAACTAAAGTATTAAAAGGATAATCTTCCCTTTAAAACAATATCAAAAGCCTCTGAAAATCTCAGAGGCTTTTTTAATTAAAACAAATACCGAATATTTCTAAATAAATAAAGGATTTTTATAAATTATACCCTATTTTTGAGTTTCATACAAAAAAATAAGATCCTGATCTATTATTTAGACCTGATTTGAAATGCCACAATAAAAATGGAACATACACGTATAAAAGAATTATTAAATGCCACTGAATTTGGGCATGAAGTTATTGTTAAAGGATGGGTTAAAACTTTCCGAAACAATCAATTTATAGCAATCAATGATGGATCTTCCATTCACAACATCCAAGCAGTAGTTGATTTTGAAAACACACCCGATGCTTTATTAAAAAGGATCACAACAGGTGCTGCATTACGCGTAAAAGGAAATTTAATTGAATCACAAGGTAAAGGTCAAAAAGTTGAGATCAAAGTAAATGAGTTGACGATCTTAGGTGATTCAGATGCTGAAAAATATCCTTTGCAACCGAAAAAACACAGCTTAGAATTTTTACGTGAAATCGCTCACTTACGTTTCCGTACAACGACATTCAATGCTGTCTTTAAAGTTCGTAATGCCTTAGCATTTGCTGTTCACAAATTCTTCAATGACAAAGATTTTGTTTACATGCATACGCCAATTATTACTGGTTCTGATGCAGAGGGTGCTGGTGAAATGTTCCGTGTAACTTCATTAGATCTTAATAATATTCCACGTACAGAAAATGGTGATATTGATTTTAAAGAAGACTTTTTTGGTAAATCTACTAATCTAACCGTATCAGGACAATTAGAAGGTGAATTAGCGGCTATGGCCCTTGGGAATATCTATACCTTTGGTCCAACTTTCCGAGCTGAAAATTCTAATACAACCCGTCACTTAGCAGAATTCTGGATGATTGAACCAGAAATGGCATTTTATGAGTTGGAAGATAACATGGATTTAGCAGAAGATTTGTTGAAGTATGTCATCAAGTATGCGCTGGATACCTGTCCTGAAGAAATTGAATTTTTAAAAACACGTTTATTAGAAGAGGAGAAAAATAAACCTGCGGCAGAAAGAGCAGAATTAAATCTAATAGATAAATTAACGTTTGTACTGAATAATGATTTCGAACGCGTAACCTATACAGAAGCGATCGACATATTGAAACGCAGTAAACCAAATCAAAAGAAACAATTTAAATACTTAATTGATGAATGGGGAGCTGATTTACAATCCGAGCACGAACGTTATTTAGTAGAGAAACATTATAAAAAACCGGTGATCCTGATTGATTATCCAGCGGAGATCAAATCATTTTATATGAAGCAAAATGATGTAGATGCTAATGGACACAAAACAGTACGCGCGATGGATATTCTTTTCCCGGGAATCGGTGAAATGGTGGGCGGATCACAACGTGAAGAAAATTTAGATAAGTTATTATCACGTATGGCTGAAGTCAACATCCCTGCGGAAGAAATGGAATGGTTCTTAGATACACGTCGTTATGGCTCAGCTCCGCATTCCGGTTTTGGACTAGGATTCGAGCGTTTGGTATTATTTGTAACAGGAATGACCAATATTAGAGATGTTATTCCGTTCCCTCGTACACCGAACAACGCAGAATTTTAATCGATAACAATACGATAGAAAGCGGTCAAAACATATCCAGTTTTGACCGTTTTTCTTTTATCTATAAATAATTTGTAATTTAGTACTATATCTCAACGTTATGTTAGTCCGAATTTACGATAATAACCCCAATGAAAAGTCAATACAGCAAGTTGTTGACGTTCTAAAAAAAGGTGGAGTCATCATCTACCCCACCGATACGGTTTATGGTATAGGATGCGACATTACAAATCAGAAAGCAATAGAAAAAGTTTGTGAAATTAGAGGATTAAAGGCAGATAAAGCCAATCTATCCTTTATTTGCTATGACTTGACAGATATATCTTTGTATACCAAACCATTTGATACAACCGTTTTTAGAGTATTAAAAAAAGCCCTTCCAGGTCCATTTACATTTATCTTTAATGCCAGCAGTCAAGTTCCAAAATTATTAAGTTCCAAAAAGAAAACAGTGGGTATCCGTGTTCCTGATAATAATATCGTACGCGAAATCGTACGTGTGCTTGGTAATCCCATTGTTACAGCCTCCATTCGAGATGAAGATGACATTCTAGAGTATTCAACAGATCCAGAATTGATCCATGAAAAATATGAAAATCTAGTCGATTTAGTAATTGATGGTGGTTATGGTGATAATGTTGCTTCTACAGTAGTTGACCTTACAGAGGGCGAATTTGAAGTTATCAGAGCTGGCAAAGGAAACTTAGAGGAATATCTATAAAATATTCCTGTTCTCCACCTGTTTCTTTAAAGCTTCATTAAAAGACTTAAAACCATTGGAGGTTACACCATAAATCATTTTTCGAAAAAAATAAACCAACACTCCTGAAAAGTATTCACCTTGAGTCACAACTGTTTCATGATCGGATTTTTTTTCGAGTATAAAATAATGTTCGCCATCGAACAAACCTGGAATAAAAAGACTGCCCTTCCAACGAAGCTCCTTCTGAGGATTGATAACTAAAAATATCGGATTCATGGTCATACTTGGTCCATCAGGCTGTTCCAATCTAACCTTAGATCTTTCTCCAACGCTTGGAATAGAAAAAAAATTCTTAATTGTAGGGCTCCAGATAGAGTAACTATTAAAATCAGCTAATACATTCCAAACTAATTCGATTGATGTATTAATAGTAATTGTCTGTTCGATATGTGCTTTCATATACCAAAACTAGTATATTCAAATAACCATACACTTGACTTTTATCAAGAATTAATTTTTGCTCTTATTCGGCTCAATGTTTCTGGAGACATACCCAGTACAGACGCAATGTATTGAAGCGGCACTCGGTTAAACAGCGCTTTATGCTGTTCAAAATATAAATGATAGCGTTCTTCTGCCGTATGCGCTATAAAGTTATATATGCGATCTTCCAATTGTAAAAAACATTTCGCTATAAATCTTTTTTCCAACCGATTCCAATCAGGGATCTGCTGTTCAAATAAAAGATAATCCTGTTTAGAAATGGAAAGTAACTTCGTATCCTCTAAGACCTGAATACTCCATCTGGCAGGCTCATCAAAAAGAAACGAAGATAAGTCAGTAACGAAGTACCCCTCCTGCCCTATCCATTGCGTAACCTCGCCTGAAGCATTTTCTTTAAACACGCGGACAATACCCGACTGAATAAAACTCAATCGATCACAGCGTTTACCGTGTTCTAAAAAATATGTTCCTTTTAAAAGATCCTCTTCGACAAAAGAAGATAATATGGCGGTCAGATTATTGGGGGAAACATCAAAAAGCTTCGCAATTTGATCTTGAAAAAATGTATTCATCTCCTAATACTGAAGATTTGAAAATTAAATTATAAAACGACAAGTTCTTCAACGATGACGTGACCAACATGCTCATTGACTCGTCCCAATATCTGCCTGCGCATTAAAACAAGTTCATTTTTAATTACAGCAGACTCGACCTTTACAAAGAGTTTTTTGTCTTTAATATAGATCTGTTTTGTCCGATTGGCAATAGCCTTACCTATCAACGTTGGCCATACTGCCAGAATAGAAGTTTCTTCAAATTTACGTTTCAATTTGTAAGCATCCAAAAGACGGTCAATCGCCTCTTTTATTGTGATATCATCACTCGAACGAATATATTCCAATCCGCCCTTATACTTCTTATTATACATAAACTTCACCTCCTGCTATGTCAAAGATACGCACTGGACTGGCAATCGCATCAAAAATTCGCTTAATTCTTTTTGCATCTGTATCTGTTAGAAAAATTTGACCAAATTCATCATCAGATACCATCTGCATCAGTTTGTGCGTACGTTTATCATCCAATTTGTCAAAAATATCATCCAAAAGCAATAGCGGTTTAAAGCCTTTCTTTTGTTGAAAAAAGGAATACTGTGCTAATTTTAGTGCAATTAAAAATGATTTTTGCTGACCCTGAGAACCAAATTTTTTCAAGGGCATACCTCCGTGGATGGTGAAAATTAGATCATCTTTATGTATACCCACTGTGGTTCTCTCCAGTGCCCGGTCGCGTTCCAGGTTCTTTTCCAAAATGTTCAAAAATGAATCTTCCATCAAAGGAGATTCATAGACAAGCTGGACAGTCTCTGCATTTTCAGTCAGGTATAAGTAATGCCGATCAAATTCTGGCTGAAATTCAGCCATAAAAGCAATACGTTTATTATAAATGACAGTACCAACTTCATCGAGTTGCATGTTTAGCACTTCAACAAGACCAAGATCCAATACCCCACTTTGTTTGGCCAGCTTTAGTAGCATATTACGCTGGGCAATGATTTTATTGTAAATAATAAGCGTATCCAGATATTTATTATCTGTCTGCGAGATGACATTATCGATAAATTTACGGCGTTCTTCACTGCCATCAGTAATAATTAGGGTATCATTAGGAGAGATCATTACCAAAGGAAACTGACCGATATGATCAGCCAATCTAGGATAATCCTTTTTATTTTTCTTAAATTGTTTCTTTTGATTACGTTTGATGCTACAGGAAATAACATCTTGAAATTCGTTTTTTTCGAATGAACCCTGCAACATAAACCAGTCTTGGCCCTGTTTAATATGTTGCGAGTCGATGGGATTAAAATAACTTTTACATAGGGAAAGATAATGTATAGCATCCAAAAGATTGGTTTTACCAACACCATTATCCCCCGCAAAAGCATTTACCTCCGGTAGGAATTCTAAAGAAGACTCTGAATAATTTTTAAAATTTAAAACTGAAAGCTGACGCAACCACATAGCACAAAGATACGCTATTTAGCGTAGCAACTCATCTATTTTATTTCTTCAAAATCCACAAATTCACCAGCATTGTCAGCCACTTTTCTTTTTGACTCTTGTTTAGGTGGAACATAATCTACCGATATACGACCATCTGTTTTTGGAGCTGATTGCGAACTGTTATTATTTTGACCAAATGTTTCATAATGGAACGAGCCACCACCATTGGTATAGGTAGAGCCACCTTGTTGCTGCGCTTTTTTCATAAGCTTTTCTGCAGCCTTACGCATTGCAAATGGTAATATTAATCGAATTAAGAATTTAACTAAATACCATACAGCGAATGCAATCAATAAAAATTTTAATAATCCTGCCATAACTTTATATTCGTTGTCATTTTAATCAAAAATAAAGAATCTCGTTCAAAACAGTTGTCTTAAAAATGTCAGTATATTCGATTTAACAATTTTTAAGGGTTCGTTTTGGACTTTGCTGTCTCAATTGCACGAAATAATTCCTCTTGACGTTGCGTACCAATTACGTACACCAGACCATCTTTATCTGTTAACCATACCGCATCTTTCCCACCTGCATAAAACTTAATCTTACCATTAATATGTAGATTATAAACAGGATTATTGAAGAAAAACTTACTAAATGGTTTTTTTTCCACCTTAACAATTGAACTCAATTCAATTTTAACTAAGCGCGTAGTCCATAAGCCACTCAACATCACCTTTCCTTCAAAAACTTCGATACGGTACAGCAATAGATACATCATGACTACAGAGGTAATAATGATCGCTATTCCGACTAAAAAAAACAATTGACTGGAAAGTAATTGATCTATGTTGAGATAAACAGCTGTAAAACAAAACAAGGCCAGTACCAGACGTACACTTATCCAAACACGGTCCCGTCCCAAATATTGATTTTCAGTATATAGAAGTCCTTCTTTTATCATGTTATTTACAGCTTAAAATAAACACTTTATTTGTATTTCCACTTATTTTATATCGATTATCAAGTTGATAGTTTGCTACCCAGATGATATCGCCGTTACCGTTTATTAAAATTGGAACATTTCCCTTTTCAAAAACATTCACCTTATAATTATTAAAAAGATCACTCAATTTTTTACGTCCTGTCATTCCCAAAGGATAGAAATAATCACCCGTTTTCCAAGCTCTTAGCGTCAAAGGAAAAATCAGAAGATTAGCATCTATTTTTGCGATCTGCTTATCCCGAACAATAGAAACATCATGACTATAATCACAACAAAAACTATAATTTCTCCAAGATACAGATTTAGTTTCTGAAGTAATAATGGTTTCATCTTCCTGCTTATACTCTTTTTCACGAATAATCAAAAAATCGCGATCAAGTAACAGATCGTATCCCTCAGATTGAAACAATCGACCGGATTCCTTATCAAAACATGATTGGAGATCGGTCAGCACACTTTTACTAAAACAGAATGGTGAAAATAATTCATACAACAGGGGAAGATCCGTTATATGCTTCCGAAGCTTTTCCTTTTCAATAATCCAAGCTTCTTGTTCCTTTATAAAAAGGTCATTACGAAGGGGTATTATGAATTGTTGCAACAAAGCATAGCTTTCCTTGAAGTGAGCAATGTTCTGTTCAAAAATACGTTCAAAATCAGGTTGCATTTTTTTAAATTGCGGAATGATGTCGATACGTACTTTATTACGCGCATATTTTGTCGAAAAGTTGGATTGATCATCACGGTATGGAATCTGATATTCCTGGACATAATGCAATACTTCCTCTGCTTTAAGAAACAGTAATGGACGAATCAGGCGGTCGCGTTTTGCCTGAATGCCCTGTAGGCCTTGAAGGCCTGTTCCACGGGATAGATTTAACAGCACCGTTTCAATATGATCATTCAAATGCTGTGCAACAGCTATTTTGTCAAAACTTAACGCTTCTCTTAATTCTTCAAACCAGGAATACCGCAGTTCGCGCGCAGCCATCTGTATAGAAATTCCTCTTTCGGAAGCTATCTGCTCTGTGTCGAAATGCCTCACATAAAAAGGGATACCATGCCCTTCAGCGAAATCCCGAACCAAGCACTCATCCAGATCAGATTCTGCACCACGTAATTTAAAATTACAATGAGCAATAGCTATCTGATAACCGGCCTTTGCCAATAAAAAAGTCAAAAGCATCGAATCGCGTCCACCGCTCACTGTCAACAAGATCTTATCATCAGCCTCAAAAAGGCTGTTATCTTTGATAAAAAATGTTAATCTTTCCAGCAAATTCATATATCAAAGATAATGTATATTTTTTGAGCATATATTTGTTTAAATGAAAAATTACCATTAATCAACAAGTTCAATTAAAATACATATTTTTGTCTCTGTGAAACAATACTTTTTGTCCTTTATATTTATGGCCCTGGGCCTCATGCTAGCATCTGCACAACAGCAAGATGAACTCCGTTTATTGTCGTCTTCTTACAGTGTTCTCAATTCAAAAACAGGCAATGCAATGTTTTACAGACCGGTTTATGAACATAAAGGATCTACCCTCTCTGCAGATAGCGGTTATTTACATAAAGACGACATAGGGCGCCAGTTCTTTGAAGCTTATAGCAATGTGATCATTACACAGCCTACCGGGACTCAAATATTCGCGGATAAACTTCACTACGATGCGGCTTCACAAAATGCAACGCTAACGCAAAACGTCCGTATGGTCAGTCGTTCTTCCATACTTACGACCAATCATCTGCAGTATAACATGAGAAGTAGTGTTGGAAATTATTATGGTGGCGGCCGTATCACTAGTGGCACAGATACCATTACGAGTACCAATGCGACTTATTTCGAAAATACGCAAGATGCCTTTTTCAATAAAAAAGTCGTCGTACGCACACCAAATGTCAAAATATACACGGATTCAATGAAGTATAATTCGCCTAGCAGTATGACTTACTTCTATACCCCTACCAATATCAAAGGGAATAAAGGGGAAAATCTATATACAGAAAAAGGAGATTATAATACCAATACCGGCGTAGCAAACTTCACAAAGAAAAATCTATATACCGAAGGCAGTAAAATGCTAAAAGGAGATACGTTGCATTATGACCGACGAACTGGAGAAGGAGAAGCGATCCGGAATGTTGTATTTGTCGACACGACTGATAAGTTTTATGCCTATGGGGACAAAGGATTATATCGACAGTCGGATGAATCCATCACGATGACCGACAAGCCCTTGATCATCTCTGTCGTCAAAAAAGATAGTACGCAAAGTGATTCAACAAATACTGGAAATACAAAAACCAATCCGTCCAACAAAAAAGAGGTAAAGAAGAAAGAAAAAGAAGATAAAAAGGTTAAAGAAGAAGTTGTCTCAAAAGATGATAACAAGGGAGAGAATAAACTAGTCAAATTAGATCCTGTAGTAGTACCTAAGGACTCTGTACAGATGGATTCTATATTTATGACTGCAGATACCCTGTTCTCAAAAATGATTCTCCGAAGCACCTACATACCCAAAAATTTCAAACTAAGCCGTGACGGTGGTGAGCTAGATGTAGAGGTAGATGAAGATTATGGAGACGATAATGATAGTACGGATACCGATTTTACAGCAGGTTTAGATTCTTTGCAGCTGAAAGGTGATACCTTAGAAAAAAAGGAAATCAATAACGATGCACCTCAAAAGAAAATTAAAGACAAGCAAGCTGTCTTAAAAGAAAAAACCAAACAGGAGCCTAAAAAAGCAAGTCCAAATACTGAAAAAACAACAGCAAAACCTGTTGTAAAAGATTTAAATCGTTTTGAATTAGAGAAAAATAGTAAGGCTGACAGTATTTTGCGAAAAAATGCAGTCGTCCCAAAAGCAGATTATAGTGATCAGATCTTTAATAAAGCTCTTAAAGCTGCGAAAAACAATCATGAAAAACCTGCAGCTCCGCCCGACACAGCAAAATCCCGTATTGTCAAAGCATACCATAATGTGCGCATGTTTAAATCCGATTTTCAAGCTGTAGCAGATTCCGTTTACTATGGTATGGCAGATTCTATGTTTAGGCTAATGGGAAAACCGATGATCTGGGCAGAGAAATCTCAAATATCCGGTGATACGATTTTTCTGCAATTTGTGAATCAGAAACTGGACAATACGTTAATTGTAGGTAATGCATTTATGGTAAATGCAACTTTGGACTCCGCTAAATACAATCAGTTAAAAGGCCGTAAAATAACAGGATTCTTTGATAAAAACAGTTTAGAGCGGATGTTCGTTGATGGAAATGCCGAAAACATCATTTATGTCGTCAATGAAGAAACCAATGTAGCAACAGAATTATTCCATGATCGCAGCAGCCGCATTAAAATTTACATGGAAAACAATAAATTGAAAGAGTATGTTTCCATTAGAAAAGTTGATGGTAAAGTCTACCCAATTGCCCAGTTAACGCAAGAAAAAGAATTTCTACCGGGGTTTATTTGGAGGCCGGAAGATAGACCGAAGTCAAAAGAAGATTTACTCAATAGAAAACGATCTGTTGCAAAAGACGAGATTAAAGTTCCCGAGGCTGAAAACAAAGAGGGAAAACCTAAGGAGAAAACAATTAAGAATATAGAAAGCGAACCGGAGGAAAAGCCTCAAGAAGAAGTTAAAAAACAAACTACTCCTAAGCGGGAAATTCAGAAAATGGAAAGTAAAGCTCAAGGAGAAAAATTGCAGGCCGTACAAGATAGCACTCTTATTAAAGCAGTTTCTCCAAATAAAGAACCGATCAAAAAGTAAGATTTAATTAAAAGATCATCAACAATGCGGCCTATCAGTAATACCGCATTGTTGATGATCTTCAAATAAGTTAATGTCTTTCGGAAACCAACAAGCGCTTAGCACTATCTGCAGCGATCACAAGACCTGCTGCCAACATAATAATATCTTTTATAACCAAACGCCCTGCTGCGGAAAGGTAGGGAAATCCATAGTGAGGTGTCGGAAAATCACCACCTAAATTTGGCACAAATGTTTCTGGCGTGGTAATCAAGAATGATAAAGTCACGAGGGACATCCCAAATGTCAAAACACCACTAAGCAATCCTATTTTCGGAAACCATATACCCAATAAAACAAAAAATCCAATTCCGACAATAACCGCTCCCAAGCCATAAGAAAATAGATATGTCCTATTTTCATTATGCCAATCCACATTTTTTTGAACAGTTTTACCTTCAGGATTTTTATACTGCTGATACTCTGGTGCCTTCTTGCTGTAAAAAAAAGACATAACAGGACTATTTGCTACAAATGGAACAATACCATCAGCTTCGTACTGAAATGCCTTTAAACCACCTATCCATGCCATCACAAGAAAGACTGCAAAACGTAAAAAATTAATAAATTGATTTTGTAGTCCCGCTAGAAAAGAAATAAATCTGTACATAGTTGTCTATATTTGATATAGCTACAAACTTCCATTTTTTAAATCAGCTATGACATGGACAAATCGGTAAATTCAATAGATTATTTAGCCACAATGGAGATCCCTACACGCTCTCGAAAACCTGAAGGAGAAATACCAACATTCTTCTTAAAATACCTGCTAAAGTAAAACTCATCTTCAAATTGAAGTTTTGCAGCTATTTCTTTGACAGATAAATATGTCAGATGCAACATTTTTTTTGCTTCAAGAACAACACGATCCTGGATCAATTGGGAAGGAGATTTTCCCAATTCTTTTTTAACCTTTTTGCTGAATGAATCTACTCCAAGAGCAAGTTCATCTGCATAAAATTGCACCGATCTCTCAAAAAGAAAAGCAGACTCCAACAGTTCTTGAAATTTTAGACTAACTGTCAATTCGTTCTGATAAACATCGGTATGAACAAGCTGAAGAGATTTTTCCTTACTGCAAAGAGCCAAAACAAGTTGTAGATAAGATTTTAATACAGATTCAGAAAATGGACTTCCTTCATCTTTCTCCACTTCAATTTTATTAAAAATTGTTTTTATTTCAGTAAATAAAATCGGAGAAATAGTCACAAATGGTGTTAAGTAGATATTGTTAAATAATAAACCATTGCAAGCAACTTCCTTTTTATGATATTCAATGCAGTAAAAATCACCATGGAACTCCAGTTTAATAATGGAAGCCGGTGTTGTCCCCTGCCACTGGAAATGTTGATAAGGAGATAAAAAAACCAAACTATAAGCCGCGCTGGAATAATTTGAAAAATCAACCGAAAATTTTGCCGGATTTTCGAACATAAAAATCTGATATAAAGCAGATTGAAAATCATCTTCGAGCGAAGATGTATGAAGATGCTGAATATCGATTAACATAGTTTTTCTCCTAAATTTTTAGCTCTATTACAATCTACTTTGAAAAAAAATAAAAATAGACTATTCTAGCGTTCGCTTGATTAAAGTAACATCGATTTGCAGCTGGCTAAATTGAAAAGTAACACTCACTGCTATAATACTGCTCTTTGACCAGTTTTTATAAAAAACTTTTCTAATACCAGGACAGAAACCAGATCTTCTACCATCTGATTTTCAAACCGTTTCACAAACTGATGTGCATTCTTAATGATTTCTTCTGCCTTTTCCGGATTTTCGATATAATAATTTAATTTCACTTCTAAATCCGAATAATCATCTTGGATATGTATATAATGATAATCAGGGATCAATAACCCTTCCATAAACCAAGTTTCAAACTTTGGAATTGGCATTACGGCAATAGAATTTGATGACATCACCCATTTTAAATTGGTCGCCACATCATTTCCTTCTAAGGCCAGTATAAATTTATAATGTAGATGTTCTGTTATTGAAATCGCAGGTTTATACCAGCCTTTATGTTGATTCTTTTTAGAGACATCTCCTAAATCGCACAGAGGATGATCAAAATAGATCTGAAAAAAACGGCTTCTGTGCTCCTGTTGAACTGTAGCGCGTCCCAGCAACATATTTTTTTTATCTCGAAAAGCAATCTCATCTTTGATAAAATTAAAATGCCTGACTTTATCCATATTTAGCAATACTGAATTGCAGTTATTTCCTCCAATAGGTCTGCTTTTCACAATTGCAGGTGTTTTGGGAATATCAACAACATCACCTGGAATCATATCTATTCGAAGATCACCGTCAAAATATCGTAAATATTCTTTCAGATCAAAATAATAAACCGAACCTTTTTTAGGTCTCTTCATATTTTTTAAGTAGCAAGCACCCTCTCCCACTGTTTGAATCTCATCTAGCTTATTGTAATAAGCCAGACGATCAACAATAGCCTGGTCATAAGAAGAAAGATTGTTAATCATTGCTACTCTTTTGGATCGAAACAAAGGCAAAAATGAATATTCCCGGAAACTCGCTTTCACATAATATCCAAACTTAAAATTCTTATTCTTAAAAAATATTCGTTTTATATTCATTTCTAATTACTCAAAAACGCTGCTAATTTCTGAACAGCGACTGCCCGGTGACTGATACTATTTTTCTCGTCTGCAGTCATTTCCGCAAATGTTTTACTATAGCCATTTGGTATAAATATAGGGTCATAACCAAATCCATCCGCACCTTTACGTTCATCAATAATGTGGCCTTCAATACTACCTTCAAAAAAATGTTGCTGACCGTTTAGGTTAAGTGAAATCACTGTTTTAAACCGAGCGGTACGATTAGCGATACCTGCTAACTTTTCCAGAACCAAATTGATATTTTTTTCCATATCACGGCTACCAGAATAACGGGCCGAATATACACCTGGTTCACCATTTAATGCATCAATTTCCAACCCAGAGTCATCTCCGAAACAATTTAATCCATATTTATTGACTAAATAATCTGTCTTCTGTTTTGCATTCTCATGAAAAGTAACACCTGTTTCAGGAATATCTTCATGGCAATCAATATCAGCCAAAGATTTAAGTAGGAATTTCTTTCCTACGATAGCCTGCACCTCTTCCAATTTATGTGCATTATTAGTCGCAAAAATAAGTTCAATCATCCGAATAAGATTTTATTCAAATGTATTAAATATAATAGAAAAAATAGCTAATTATCCGAGCTAAAGACTAGCTCTGATGTTGAATTAATGACTTAAACTCAGTCCAAAAAGCTTTTTTCTTAACCATATCTGCAAACATCTCTTCAAAACTGTAGGTATTAAAGACTGTCGCAATACGACCGTGCATATAAGAGTTATGCGCAATCTCAGGCAACTTTAATGATAAAGGCTCAACGCCTAGAAGAATAATCTTTTTAGGAGTGAAAAATGACATGATTCGCTTAAAGTCATTTGGATTGTGCGCATTGGCTAAATTAACAACCGCAACATCAGCAACTGTTAGCTTAAGCGCCCCAATTGTCTTTACAAATGCTTCCTCTGCTTCCGGAGAAAAGTAAGGATAAGCAGGATATCTTAAGATAAACAGAATTCCTTTTGCTTTAGAGCCTTGATATATAAATTCCTCAACAGATTCCAGATGAGCAGTAACCTGTTGAGGATTTAAAGGTGAAGATACCGATTCAGACTGACCCGAAAAAGCTTCTACAGCATCGGCCGTCGCGAATATAGTCTCGGACATGAATGCCTGTAAAGCAATGGGGTCTGTAGTCAGTAAATTCGACATATTCTTATTATTTACCCAAAATATAAGAGAAAATCAAAGGAGCAACAATAGTTGCATCAGACTCAACTACGAATTTAGGTGTATCGATATCTAATTTACCCCAAGTGATTTTTTCATTTGGAACAGCACCAGAGTAAGAACCGTAAGATGTTGTTGAATCAGAGATCTGACAGAAGTAAGACCAGAAAGGAACATCTTCCCACTCTAAATCTTGGTACATCATCGGAACAACACAAATAGGGAAATCACCAGAGATACCACCACCGATTTGGAAGAAACCAACACCCTTACCAGAAGAGTTAGCACGGTACCACTCTGTTAAGTAAATCATATATTCGATACCAGATTTCACTGTATGAACATTTAATTTACCTTTGATTACATTAGAAGTAAAGATGTTACCTGTCGTTGAATCTTCCCATCCTGGACAAACGATAGGCAAGTTTTTCTCTGCAGCAGCAACAATCCAAGAGTTTTTAGGATCAATTTCGTAATATTGTTCCAACACTCCAGAATTAACCACCTGGTATAAAAATTCGTGTGGTAAATAACGCTCACCTTTTGCTTCAGCTGCATGCCATACATCTTCCAAATGTTTCTGTAAACGACGGAATGCTTCCTCTTCAGGAATACAAGTATCTGTAACACGATTATAATGTTGATCTAATAATTCTCTTTCTTGCTCTGGAGTCAAGTCACGATAGTTAGGAACACGCTTGTAATGTGAGTGTGCTACTAAATTCATAACATCCTCCTCCAGGTTAGCACCTGTACATGAGATGATATGTACTTTATCTTGACGAATCATTTCAGCCAAAGAAATTCCCAATTCAGCAGTACTCATTGCACCACCTAAAGAAATTAACATTTTACCACCTTCTAATAGATGAGCCTCATAACCTTTAGCTGCATCCACCAATGCCGCAGCATTGAAGTGAAGGTAATTTTCCTCAATAAACTGAGAAATAGGACCTTTTTGTGTACTCATAATATTTTGTTACTTTTAATAAAATAATAAGTGTAGCAAAGGTACTGAATATTATTTATTTTAAGCTTGGAGGTCTGCCAAACAGCATGCTATTCAAGCATTTTTTAACAAATGTTAAAAAATATTTGCAATCTTAAATTACCCATCGCTCACAGGAATCCAAAAATTCCTGGTTAATATCAGCACCAATACCCGGAAGATCCGAAAGATGAATATGATATCCTTTATATTGAATACCACCGACAACAGGATCCTCTAGATGGCCGACCATACAAGTATCCAAATCATAAAACTTCACATTCGGCGCAGAATAAGCAAAATGAACTTTCGCGGCTAAAGCCAATCGACTTTCAAGCATCCCCCCTATCATACAGGGAATATTAAATTCAGCTGCTATTGCGGCGATTTTTAATGCCTCATGAATGCCTCCTGATTTTGAAAATTTAATATTAATATAGTCACAGGCATCTGCACGACACAAGCGTTCCGCATCATGATGGCTATAAACAGATTCATCTGCCATGATCAGAACCGTTGTTTCGGTACGAAGCTCAGGAAGCAAATGATCTAAATAAGTACGCATAGGCTGTTCACAAAACTGAATCTTAAAAGGTTCCAGTCCCTGCAAAGCCTCTACAGCACCTTCGTATGTCCATCCTTGATTTGCATCAATACGAATCGGCATATCAAAGCCGACCGCTTTACGGATTTCCCGAATCCTTGCGATATCCGTTTTAGGATCCTTGCCCAATTTCACTTTCAACATCACAGCCCCTGCACGGTACAACTCTTTTGCCTTAGCTGCCATTTCTTCCGGACTGGCGATACCTAACGTGATATCGGTTACGATCTCTCGTGGAATACCTTTTAAAAATTGATATAACGGAACTCCTGCATTTTTTGATGCAATATCATATAAAGCCATGTCAAATGCAGATTTTATTGTTGTATTGCCGGCTATATACATATTTAGCTCTGCGAGACGCTCCTCTATATTTAAAGGATCTTTACCTTTCCATAACTTCGCAAAGTCACGCGCTATCACTAAACAGGTGTCCTGGGTTTCCCCTACAATCATAGGAAAGGCAGAACATTCACCAACCCCAACGATTTCGGTATCCGTACGAATCCGAATAAAGGTGTTCTGTGCAAAATCCATAGTGCCTGTTGCAATGACAAAAGGCTCCATAGGAATGCTTAATCTATAAATTTCTATTTCAGTGATTTTCATGGTTTAAACTATTATGTATTTCCTACCTCACAGCGAAAATAACAAAAGCTAAGATAGATAAAGAATATCTAAAATATAGCGCAAAGCATATCCGTTCCAGAATTAGTTATATGCTAAAATCTATTATTTTTTAAAGACCTGTCTCCGATCGACTTCTTATTGAGATCGGAATACAATTCGCAAATGAAAGTCCGTGAAAGTCCATGGAAGTCCGTAAAAGTCCATACAAGTGCATACGTTATTTCGCCTTACTCCGACATTGCTAGGGCATTGGCAGGAAAACTCTTCGAGTCTGGTTCGAGTCCCCTTCGACTATTATTCGACAGGTATTCGGCAGGGTGGCGAACACCTGCCGAATAAAACACGAACAACTGTGGGACCTGTCTCCTATCTCTCCCCTAGCAAACGCGAACTTAAGTCAAACGGCAGTCATTGACAATTGAATAAAGTAAGAGTTGATTTCGCCCTTCGTTCGCAAAAGGTTCGAAAAGGATTCGGCTTGCTTATACCGATCCTATACCTCGCCTATACTGAAACAGTAGACAAACAGAAGACAAAAGGTAGAGCTTTACCGAAGACTTCCCGAACAAAGTGCGAATAAAGAGTGAAGCATACTCTAATCAAGTAAAAGGCAGATAATCTTGATGAACCCGCTTTAAAAACTGCATCAGCAATCATTAAGATGATACAAATCATTTATTACAACACCTAACATGCTCATTCAAAAAACAAATCCCAAAGCTCTTACAAAATACAATATCAGCAATAAAAGACTTTTTATTTACAAATAACATAAGCTTATTTAAAATAATTTATAAAATCTATAATATTTTTATGTTTTTATTCATATATTAGCAAAGTAATAATTGAATAGGAAGATGATTGAAAGTAACACAAATCAGCAAGGGCTATACGACCCGAGTTTTGAGCATGACGCCTGTGGGGTTGGTTTTGTAGCGCATATTAAAGGAATAAAATCACATGCACAGGTAAAAGATGCCTTGACCATGTTAGAAAATATGGAGCATCGTGGTGCTTGTGGCTGTGATCCAGAGAGTGGAGATGGCGCAGGTATTATGATCCAATTACCACATGAGTTTCTTTGGGAAGAATGTATTAACCTGGGTATACAACTTAAAGAACCAGGATATTATGGAGCAGGAATGGTTTTCCTACCCAAAGAACCTGAAATGAACAAAATTTGCAGAACAGTTATACAAGAAGCGGCTACTGAAAGGGATATGAAATTCCTTGGATTTCGGGATGTACCAGTAAGTAGAGCAGGTATAGGCCCGACAGCATTAAGCGCTGAACCCGAAATAGTTCAATTCTTTATCGACAGACCCGAGACCGTACATAACACTGAAGAATTTGAACGCAAATTATTTGTCCTCAGACGTTTGATTATCCAAAAAATCAAACAATATCAAGAATACCCACTACCGCTTTACTTCGCTTCCCTATCTTGCAAAACAATTATTTATAAAGGTCAGTTGACAACTTACCAAGTTGGCACTTATTTTAAAGACCTTCGCGATCCAAGAGTTGTTTCTGCATTTGGATTAGTACACTCTCGCTTTTCAACCAATACTTTCCCTTCCTGGTCTTTAGCACAGCCTTTCCGTATGTTAGCGCATAATGGTGAGATCAACACATTAACAGGAAATCTGAACTGGTTTTACGCAGGCATGCGTGCGCTTTCGTCTCCTTATTTTACAGAAGAAGAGATGGAGATCTTATTACCTGTTGTAGACCGTGGTCAATCTGATTCCGCATGTTTAGACAATGTTGCAGAACTTTTATTACACAGTGGCCGCAGCCTTTCCCATGTGATGTTGATGCTCGTACCTGAAGCTTGGGATGGCAATACACAAATGGATCCATTAAAACGAGCATTTTATGAGTACCACGCCACATTAATGGAACCTTGGGATGGTCCAGCTGCTCTTTGTTTTACTGATGGCAAGTCCATTGGTGCAACCCTAGATCGAAACGGATTGCGTCCTTTACGCTATGCCATTACTTCAGATCATCGAGTCATCGTTGCTTCAGAGGCAGGCGCACTTCCTATTGATGAATCAACGATCATCAAAAAAGGAAGACAACAAGCTGGTAAAATTTTCTTGGTCGATATGGAACAGGGTAAAATTTTATCTGACGAAGAGGTAAAAGGCGACTTAATACGTCAACAGCCTTATGGCGATTGGTTAGACAGTTATAAAATAAAATTAACCGAATTGGCTGAGCCTCGTGTTACCTATACCTATCTGTCTAAAGAATCGGTATTTAAGTATCAGCAGACTTTCGGATATTCGAGAGAAGACTTAGAGACAATTCTAACACCAATGGCACTGACCGGGTATGAGCCAACAGGTTCCATGGGATCTGATGTGCCATTAGCTATCCTTTCCGATCAACCGCAACACTTATCCAGTTACTTCAAGCAGTTTTTTGCTCAAGTGACAAACCCTCCTATTGATCCAATAAGAGAGCGTTTGGTTATGAGTCTAGCAACATTCATTGGAAATGCAGGCAACATACTCATTGAAGATAAAAAATTCTGTCACTGCGTTACGCTCGAACATCCGATATTGACCTCGAAAGAATTAGAAAAGCTACGGTCAATAGACACGGGTGTATTTCAGGCAAAAACTTTACAATCTTACTTTCGAGCAGATGGTCAAAATGGTTCTCTGGAAGCTGGATTAGAACGCCTTTGTCGTTATGCAGATGATGCTGTACGTGATGGCTTCGAAGTATTGATACTTTCAGACCGTGCCATTGATTCACAACATGCTCCTATCCCGTCCATATTAGCTGTATCTGCAGTACATCACCATTTAATCAAAACAGGAAACCGTGGTGCTGTCGGTCTTGTTGTAGAAGCTGGAGATGCTTGGGAAGTTCATCATTTCGCATGTTTACTTGCATTTGGTGCCACCGCAATCAATCCTTACATGGCTCTTGCGAGTATTCGTACGATGAAAGAACAAAGTAAAATCGAAACCGAATTAACATGGCCTGAACTTTCCAAAAACTATGTAAAGGCAGTAAATGCGGGATTATTAAAGATATTTTCAAAAATGGGGATATCGACCCTGCAGTCGTATCATGGTGCACAAATCTTTGAAGTATTAGGTTTAGATAAAACTGTTGTAGACAAATATTTTTGCGGTGCCGTATCCCGTATCGGGGGCTTAAACTTGGACGATATTGCACAGGAAGTATTGACAAAACACTGGGTGAATTTCAAAGAAAGCCGTACTCCACAAACATTGCTTCCTGAAGGCGGTCTTTACCAATGGAAACGAAGAGGTGAAGGACATCTTTGGAACCCAGATACTGTACATCTTCTACAACAGGCTTGTCGCAATGATGATTATGCTACTTATAAAAGATATGCGGAAAAAATAAACAACCAAAAAGAACAGATGTTCACCCTGCGTGGTTTATTAGATTTTGCTAAACATAGAACAGCAATTCCTTTAGAGGAAGTAGAACCAGCTAGTGATATTTTAAAACGTTTTGCCACAGGTGCGATGTCATTTGGTTCTATTTCACATGAAGCACACAGTACACTGGCAATTGCGATGAACCGCATCGGTGCAAAATCAAATACTGGAGAAGGTGGTGAAGATGAGCTCCGTTATCAGCCTCTTCCTAATGGTGACTCGATGCGCTCTGCAATCAAACAAGTAGCATCCGCAAGGTTTGGCGTTACATCCAACTATCTGACACAGGCAGACGAAATACAGATCAAAATGGCTCAAGGTGCTAAACCTGGAGAGGGCGGTCAGCTTCCTGGACCTAAGGTTAATGAATGGATTGCTAAAACAAGACATTCAACCCCAGGTGTAGGGTTAATTTCACCGCCACCACATCATGACATCTATTCGATTGAAGATTTAGCACAATTAATCTTTGATCTAAAAAATGCAAACCGTGCTGCACGTATCAATGTCAAACTCGTTTCAAAAGCGGGTGTTGGAACTATTGCTGCGGGTGTCGCAAAAGCACATGCCGACGTTATTCTGATAGCAGGATTTGACGGAGGAACAGGAGCTTCTCCGATCAGTTCGACAAAGCACGCAGGTTTACCTTGGGAATTGGGATTAGCAGAAGCACACCAAACTTTGGTGAAAAACAAACTTAGAAGCCGTATCATACTACAAGCAGATGGACAGGTAAAAACTGGACGTGACATCGTTGTAGCAACCTTATTAGGTGCAGAAGAATGGGGCGTATCAACTGCTGCCCTTATTGCTGGTGGCTGTATCATGATGCGTAAGTGTCACTTGAATACTTGTCCAGTAGGTGTAGCCACACAAGATCCAGAATTAAGAAAATTATTCACCGGTAAACCTGAGGACATTGTTAACCTATTCCGCTTCATGGCCGAAGAAATCAGAGAGACCATGGCAGAATTGGGTTTCCGTACCATCAATGAAATGGTAGGAAAAGCACAGTTCCTTAAAAAACGTGAGAACATAGATCATTGGAAAGCTTCCAAAATTGATTTCTCAGGCATATTATATGTTGAGCCCAACGATCCTAATCAGTCTCTTTACAATACTGAAGAACAAGATCACGGCATGGGTATGATCTTAGACTGGGGATTATTGAAACAAGCGAAACATGCCTTAGAAAGCAAAACTCCAGTTTTTGGAACTTTCACGGTTAAAAATACGGATCGTACCATCGGTACGCTATTGTCGAATGAGATTTCTAAACTATACGGATCCGAAGGCTTACCTGATAATACCATCAATTACAAATTTGAAGGTTCTGCGGGACAGAGTTTTGGTGCATTCTCAACAAAAGGACTATCATTTGAGTTAGAAGGTGAAGCAAATGATTATGTTGGTAAAGGATTATCTGGTGCACAATTAGCGATCTATCCGAAAGCAGAAAGTAAATTGATACCGCATGAAAATATCATCATCGGTAATGTTGCTCTATTTGGTGCTACATCGGGACATCTCTTTATTAATGGACAAGCCGGCGAACGTTTTGCTGTTCGTAATTCAGGTGCTACGGCAGTAGTAGAAGGTCTTGGCGACCATGGTTGTGAATACATGACCGGGGGACGTGCACTTATCTTAGGAGCTACTGGAAGAAATTTCGGCGCTGGTATGAGCGGAGGTATCGCCTGGATCTATGATAAACAAGGAACATTTAGAGACAATTGCAATACTGAAATGGTAGATCTTGATCCATTGGAACAAGAAGATGAAACAGCAATTATTGCATTGCTAAAAAGACATATTTTACTCACAAACAGCAAAATTGCACAACATATCCTCGAAAACTGGACTGCTGAGAAAAACAGCTTTATCAAAGTATTTCCAAAAGAATACAAACAGGTATTACGTACAAAATTAGTTGAAGCATAATCAGGAGGAAAAATCATGGGAAAAATAACAGGATTTAAAGAATACGATCGTGAGCTTCCGCAAAAAGAACCGGTAGCTTACAGAATACAGAATTTTCAGGAATTCAACAAGGGTTACACAGATAGTCAACTGCATACACAGGCCGCACGTTGTATGGACTGCGGTATTCCATTTTGTCACTCAGGATGTCCTTTGGGCAATGTAATACCTGAGTTTAATGATGCCGTTTACGATGGAAAATGGGAAGATGCATACAACATATTGACCTCAACAAATAACTTTCCCGAATTTACAGGAAGAATTTGTCCGGCTCCATGTGAATCGGCATGTGTATTGGGTATACACAGTTCTCCTATTACCATTGAAGAAATTGAAAAACATATTATTGAAATTGCTTTCAATAAAGGTTATGTAAAACCTAACAAAAGTTATATTAAAACAGATAAAAGAGTTGCTATTGTTGGATCAGGACCTGCGGGTTTAGCTGCAGCCGCACAATTAAATAAAGCTGGTCATGACGTTGTCGTTTTTGAACGTGATGATCAACTGGGAGGCTTACTCCGTTATGGTATTCCAGATTTTAAATTAGACAAGAAAATTATTGACCGCCGGATTTCGGTGATGCAGGAATCAGGTATTAAATTTAACGTAAACGCTGAGGTTGGCAAAAACATCTCCACCCATGAGTTACTTTCTTTTGATGCTGTTATTTTAGCAACAGGCTCAACTGTTCCTTGGCATTTGGATATTCCTGGAAAAGAATTAAAGGGTGTTCATTTCGCGATGGATTTTCTGAAACAGCAGAATAAAAAAGTGAGTGGTATTGAATACACGGAAGAGCACATCATCGCCCAAGGAAAACATGTAGTCGTAGTCGGTGACGGTGATACTGGATCGGATTGTATCGGTACTTCCAATCGACAACTGGCACAGAGCATTACCCAGATCGCACGTAAACCCATCCCTGCAAAGGAACGATTAAAGAATAATCCATGGCCATCAGATAAAATCACTTTCAACACTTCATCATCACAAGAAGAAGGTTGTGACCGACTTTGGGCGACCGAAACAAAAGCCTTCATCAGTGATGACCATGGAAATGTCAAAGCTGTTCAGATCATAGAGGTCGAATACGAAGTAGATGATTTCGGTAGAAGAACAAAATTAGGTCAATCAGAGCCTAAAGAAATTCCGGCAGATCTTGTTCTTTTAGCTGTCGGTTATCAACATACAGAGCAACAATTGCCAGAAAAACTGGGTGTTCAAGTCGATAGCCGAGGAAATATAGTAGCGACAGATAAAGCTTACCAGACTTCGGTAGATAAGATCTTTACAGCTGGAGATTGTAGGAAAGGACAATCATTAGTTGTATGGGCGATATCAGAAGGCCGTGAGTGTGCTAGAAAAGTAGACGAATTCCTAATGGGGCATTCGGAGCTTGAAAGCAAAGAAGCTATTCATCAATATGCTTAATACCAATCCTAAATAGAAAAGAATGAGCCCCGTAAATATATTTACGGGGTTTATTCTTTTATAGCACTTCCTGTCACTGACTCATCCGGTTATTTCATCTCAAAAATGAGTAGCATATGGACCCTCGCTGATCTCAAAAAGCTTTTATTCATTTTAACCGGGACTAAGATTTTCAACCTACATGAAGTTTTTTAATCCTGCGGTTAATTATGGAATTCGTTACTAAGATGCATCATCTTAAATGAACACAGCAAGCTAATTCAAAAAATATGAATAAGATCCTCATAATAGTATTGATTTTATGCCTCCTACTTCAGGGAGAGAATATTAAATCACAGAATAATCCAAATAGACCTATTCCCAGCTTAAAAATATCGAATGATCCAAAAGATCAGGCAAAAGTTAATCTACAGGAGCTCGATATTCAAGTTAATATTTTTGGTAACATCGCGAAAACAACGATGACAATGATCTTCCGTAATAATGAAAACAGAGACTTGGAGGGCATACTGACATTCCCCATGCCTGAAGGTGTTTCGGTAACAGGATACGCCCTTGATATTAATGGAAAACTACGTCAAGCTGTTGCAGTTGATAAGAGCAAAGGGATTGAAGTCTTCGAAAGTATTGAATCTCGTCGTGTAGATCCTGGATTATTAGAGCGTGTAGAAGGGAATAATTTTAAGACCAGAATATATCCTATACCTGCACAAGGTCAACGAACCATTAGCATAACTTATGAAGAGAATTTACAATTCCATGCTTCGACTGGTTTTCAATACCATTTACCTTTAGCCTATAAACAAGCGATCGAGCGGTTTAAACTTCAGGTAAATATCTACCAAACAGACCAGGTACCGACATTGATCAGCAAACCAGATGGATCACTCATATTTTCAGAAAAAAATCACATTTATCAAGCGGCTATAGCTAAAAACAATTTTATACCTGAGAAATCATTAGTAATTGGACTACCTAAGCGACCAAATGAGAACAACATTTTGACACAGGTTAATCAAGATCAATCTTTCTATTTCCTTAGCAATATATTTATCGATGCTCCTTCGAAAGCAAAAACCTGGACTAACAAAATTGGGATCATTTGGGACAATTCTTTAAGCGCTAAAGATAAAGACATTCAAAAAGAATTAGCACTTCTGGATCTCATCATACAACAAAAAAAGAATTTAACTGTAGAACTGGGCTTACTGAATATCAGCTATGTAAAAGCGGGAACATTTCACATAGAAAAGGGAAATTGGACTGCTCTAAAAAATTATCTCTTGCATTTAACTTATGATGGCGGAACAGACTATTCAAAATTAAATGATCAAGTGCTGCAAGCAGAGGAATATCTTTTCTTTACTGAAGGGTTATCCACATTTGGGTCAAATCAAGTAACCATCAACAAACCAATATATTGTATCACTTCCTCTGCTATTGCAGATTACAGCACCCTCCAGGCCATTAGCAAAAAAACTGGTGCAAAAACGCTCAATCTATTGAACACATCACCTATTGACGGTATCAAGAAATTAAGTTCAGAAAATTTAAAATTTTTAGGGATCAAAGAACATGCTGATTTCTCAGAAATATATCCAGCGATCCATACAGAAGTACAGGATCATATCGCGATTACAGGTCTCGGAAAAAACAACAATTTAAAACAGATTACCTTACTCTTTGGCTACGGGAATCATGCGACTCAAGAAGTCAAAATTGACATCAATTATCAAGAAAATGAGTTGGATATTCATAAAATCTGGGCTCAGAAAAAGATTGCAACATTAGATGTTGATTACACGGAAAATAAAGAACGTATTGAAGAACTTGGTAAGCAATTTGGTATTGTTACCCGTAACACAAGTTTAATTGTATTGGAAACCGTGGAAGATTATGTACGATATGCCATCCTGCCCCCAACAGAATTGCTTCCAGCTTATCATAAATTGACCAAAGAACAAAGCATTCTTCGGGAGGAACGTATGCATGATTTATTGGCTCAGGCTGAAACCGCTGTCCAAGAATTAAAAAAATGGTGGCAGACCGACTTCAAAGCAAAGAAAACTTATCCACAGCCTAACAGGATCGTAGAAGAGTCATTTGTAGAGCCCGAAGTTCATCCAATCAATAATGCACAAGCTGCAACATCAAAAATGGTATCATCAGAAAGCAGACAGATGTTTATAGCAGATGATCAATATTCAAATCTGGAGGAAATAGCATTAAGCGATTTAGAAGACCCAATTTCTGATCAACAGCATTATTCCGGCACTGATGTGAGTGACAGAACAACTGCTGGTGCAAAAATCACCATTCCTGACATTAAAAATGACAATATGTATCTGCAGGTCTTAGAAAAATCAGCGAATCCCTATCAAACATATCTCGAACTTCGCCAAGCATATTTGGGTACTCCGAGCTTCTATTTTGACGTTGCTAATTTTTTCTATCGAAAAGGCACAAAAGATAAAGCATTATTAGTGTTGAGCTCACTTGCAGATCTTCAAATTGAAAATGCAGATTTATTTAAGACAATAGCTTACACACTTAAACAATGGGAACAATATCAATATGAACTTTACATCAATAAGAAAATCTTAGACTGGCGTCCTATGGATCTGCAAAGCCACCGCGATTATGCTTTAGCATTATTAGATAATAAACAATATCAAAAAGCTTTTGATCAATTATATAGTATCCTAACGCAAAGTTATTCCCCTGAAGCAGCCGATCGCGACGATGGTATAGAAGAAATTATTGTGATGGAGTTAAATAATTTATTAAAATTAAACCAGACTCATGTCAATAGCAATAACATCAGCAAAAAACTCATTGCAGATCTTCCTGTCGATAGTCGTGTAGTGATCAATTGGAATTCAAACAATACAGATATAGATCTTTGGGTCACAGATCCACATGGAGAAAAATGCTTTTACAGCAATAATAGCACTGCAATGGGAGGACGTTTAAGTAATGATTTTACCGGAGGATATGGCCCTGAACAATTTCTATTAAAAAGAGCAGTCAAAGGAAAATATAAAGTCGAAGTAGATTTTTATAATGATAATTCGCTAACGCTAGCAGGTCCAACAGCAGTTATGGCAGAAATATTCACCTATTATAGCTCCGGAAAACAGGAACGTAAAATCATCACCCTGTACTTAGATAAAACCAAAGAGCAGCACGTGACCATCGGAACATTTGATTTTTAATCCAGTGTTAAATCAAAAAAAAGCGTGCTTAAAATCAGTTTTAAGCACGCTTTTTTTATCAGGATACGCAATATATCCATTAAATTCCGTTCTACAACAAGAGCAGATATATAAAGCTAAAATAGATAATTAATAGATTTTTCTAATAACCAAATCCTGCTTCCGTTTCTCGATTTTTGTTTTTAAGTAAGGATAAAAGAAGACTGCACCTAAAACAATGGCAGCACCACCATAAAAACCTAAACTCATCGTCTCTTTTTGACCGAAGATCAGCATGGCCAATAAAATGCCATAAACAGGTTCTAGATTTGTCGTTAAAGCAACTGTAAAAGCACTCAATTCTTTCATCACAGCAACACCTAACACATACGCAACGGCAGTACACAATACCCCTAAGATCAATAGATAAATTAAATCCGATTGATTGAGAACCATATTTTCATTAAAATCTCCACTGAATAACATGAAAACTGACACCCAGAAAAAAGCACCCAGCATTTCATAAAATGTGATCAAGGTAGCGCTTGATTTTTTAACCATTCTGGCATTTGCAATCGAGAAAATACTTGCACAGAATGCACATGCTAAGCCTGCAAGAATACCTTCAATATAATTGGATTCGAATTGAAATATCATATAAATCCCCATTATTATCACTACACCAACTAACATATCCATTAGGGCGATCTTTTTCTTATTGATCAGGGGTTCCAAAATAGAAGTATACAATGTCAAAGAAGATAATGTTACCAAAGCTACTGATACTGTAGATACCTTAATTGCATAAAAAAAGAGTACCCAGTGAAGCCCTACGACACCCCCGACCATTATGAAAGAGATAAAATCCTTTCTTTTTACCAGAATCTGCTGCTTGCTAACGGCAAGATAAATCCATAGAGAAATCGCCGCAATCAAAACCCGATACCAAACAAGATGTATAGCAGATATCGAAATCAAATTACCCAAAATTCCTGTAAAACCCCATATCAGGATTGTTAAATGCAGAATAAGAACATTCTGATTAATTTTAATTTTTGACATTGTCGGTTTGTTTATTTTGGCGCCTTTATAGCCAAATAGATTGCAATAATTAAAAATGTAATATTGGGAATTAACACTGCAATCAAAGGAGGGAGCCCTCCTTTTAATGAGAACATGGTGGCAAATTGAATGAACACGATGTAGGTAAAGCTCAATCCGATACCGATACCCAAACTAAGACCAATACCTCCTCTGACCTTCTTAGAGGATAAGGCAACGCCCATCAAAGTAAGCACAAATGCCGAAAAAGGATAGACATAACGTTTATATTTCTCCAATTTAAGATCTGTCATCATCCCTGTACCCCTAATTTCCTCTTTATGGATACGCTCATCCAGCTCTTTCGTATCCATGGCTGTAAAAATATTATCATACAGTTCAAAATCACTCGGCTTCATATCCAAAGTGGTATCTTTTACGGTACCCTTGTCCATTCGTTCATGAAGACCATTAATAATCCGGTTTGTATAATCATGTATTTTCCACTTAGTCGTTACAGAATCCCATGTGATACGCTCAGCGATCATTTTTTCCAATAAGGTATCACCCTTAAATTTTTCCAGTACAAACTTATATCCAATCTTGGAGTTGTTATCAAAGTTGTCTATGTATACATAACTGTTTTTATCAATCTGCATATGCGTGGACACTTTCGTATTATCTTTCAAAGGTTTTACATACACATTTTCAAAACCGATCTTCATTTTATTCGTTTTCGGAATAATATAAAGGTTAAAGACAAAAGAAACTGCAAATATAAGCGTTGCAGAAAAAATATAGGGTCTTAAAAGCCGGTTAAAACTATAGCCGGCACTTAATATGGGTACGATCTCCGTTTGATCGGCCATCTTCGAAGTAAAGAAGATAACAGCGATAAAATTGATCAGAGGACAAAGGAAATTTAAATAAAACGGGATAAATCCTGCGTAATATTCAAATATAATTTTGTCCATAGGAGCATTATATTTCAAGAAATCATCCAATCGCTCAGAAATATCAAAAATGACCATGACGACTGTAAAAATAGCCATCGTGAACACAAATGTGCTCAAGTACTTTTTAATAATGTAACGATCGATAATAGAAAACATAATACTACTAAGATGCAAAAAAATTACAAACGTTGACCTAATACTTTGACCATTTTATTTTTCCAATCGTAGAATGTACCATCTACAATTTTCTCACGTGCCTCATTTACCAGCCATAAATAGAAGTGTAAGTTATGTAAAGAAGCAATCTGTGCACCTAAAAGTTCTTGCGAACGGATTAAATGGCGTAAATATGCTTTTGTATATACTTGATCTGAGTAAAGATCACTATCTGGATCAATTGGAGAAAAATCGTCTTTCCATTTTTCATTCTTGATATTGATCGTTCCGTGACGTGTAAAAATCATACCGTTACGTGCATTACGCGTTGGCATTACACAATCAAACATATCTATACCCAAAGCGATGTTTTCAAGTAGATTGATTGGTGTACCTACCCCCATTAGGTAACGAGGTTTATCTTCTGGAAGAATATTACAGACAACTTCCGTCATCGCATACATTTCCTCAGCAGGCTCTCCTACGGATAAACCACCGATTGCATTTCCTTCACGATTGAAAGACGCAATTTTCTCAGCAGATCTTTCACGTAAGTCTTTATATACTGATCCTTGAACAATGGGGAACAATGTCTGGTCATATCCATATAATGGTTCTGTACTGTCAAAACGATCACAACATCTTTTCAGCCAACGGTGAGTCATTTCAATCGAACGACGGGCATACCCATAGTCACATGGATAAGGAGTACACTCATCAAAAGCCATGATAATATCCGCACCGATTACCCGTTGTGTATCCATCACATTTTCAGGAGTAAATAAATGCTTTGAACCATCAATATGTGACCGGAACGTCACACCTTCTTCTCGTATCTTACGATTGTCTGACAATGAATAAACTTGGTAACCTCCAGAATCTGTTAAAATTGGACGATCCCAACCGTTAAATTTGTGAAGACCACCTGCCTTATTCAAAACATCCAGTCCCGGTCTTAGATATAAATGATAGGTATTTCCCAAAATAATTTGAGCTTTAATATCATTTCTCAATTCGTGCTGATGCACACCTTTGACCGTACCAGCTGTTCCAACCGGCATAAAAATAGGAGTTTGAATTTTTCCGTGAGCTGTCTCAACAACACCTGCACGCGCTTTAGAAAATTTATCTTGTACTTGAAGAGTGAATTTCATTAATCTTTTATTTTTTGGGGATTCTAATTTGATGATTTTTACTGTTTCAGAAGCAAATTCCCCAACATGCTTTTTTTAAAATCTTTGCAAAAATACTATAAAAAGCAATGCAAAGATTGACCTTTTACAAGATTTTAACATTTACAGCACAAAAAACATTATTAAAGCAAATATCCTTGGAACATACTATCTTTGCAACCTATGAACATCGTACAGCAATACGCCTTCTATTACCCTTATATCGCCTTTGGCATCATCGGTTTATTACTGCTCATCCAGTTGTACTATATTATAATTGTATACGGAAAACTGAGTCGTCATAAAGTGCATTCTTATCAGGAACAAGATCAATTTGATCCTATTTCTGTCATCATCTGTGCACATAACGAACAAAAAAATCTAAAGCAGTTTTTAGCATCAATTTTAGAGCAGGATTATCCCCAATTTGAAGTGATTGTTGTTAATGATTACTCTACTGACGAGACAAAATGGATTTTAAAGGAATATCAATCTCAATATGATAACTTAAGAATTGTCGATATTAAGGAACATATACGGCTTAAGCATGGAAAAAAATTCGCCGTTACCCTAGGAATTAAATCTGCTATTTACGAAAAACTGGTTTTCACAGATGCTGATTGCAATCCAAATTCAAGCAATTGGTTAAAAGAAATAGCTGGAGCACTTAACCAACCGGATACAGAGATTGTCATCGGGTACTCCCCTTATTTTAAATATAAAGGTTTTCTCAATAAACTTATCCGGTTCGAGACAACGCATACAGCAATGAGTTACTTATCGTATGCGATAAAAAAAGATGCTTACATGGCTGTAGGCAGAAACATGGCCTACACAAAAACGTTATTTTTCAGTAAAAAGGGATTTGCATCACACATGCACATTAAATCTGGTGATGACGATCTTTTTGTAAATGAAAACGCTACGAAGAAAAATGTAGCCATATCCATTCATGAGGATGCTATCGTTTACTCAGAACCTAAAACAACCTGGAAAAGCTATTACAAACAAAAAGCACGGCATTCGGGCGCTTCGGTTATCTACAAAAAAAGACATCAGCGTATGTTGGGTATGCAATTGATCACTTCATTTTTATTCTACTTTACGATTATCCTGACTGCGATTATTTTCCCTAATTACTGGTACGTACCCGTAGCTGCATATCTAATTCGCCTACTTGCACAGCTCATTGTTTTTAGGGCAATATATAAGAAATTAGCAGTTTCTGACCTCATTTGGTGGTTACCATTATTAGACATCATCTACTATTTCTATATTTGCATCAACGGACTATTCAACCGTAAAAAGAAATCACTTAGCTGGAAATAATATTCATATTTTAAAACTTTCACTTTGAATCCTACAGTAGACATCATATATCAGTATTTTCCAAACTTAACAGAAGTTCAGAAAACACAATTTGCACAACTTGCAGAACTTTATCCGTTTTGGAACAATCAGATCAATGTTATTTCACGCAAAGACGTTGAAAGCCTTTATCTGCATCATGTATTACATTCTTTAGGTATTGCAAAATACGTCATGACATTTGCTCCGGGCACTCGTATTTTAGACGTTGGCACAGGCGGAGGATTCCCAGGAATACCATTGGCTATTTTATTTCCTGAAGTAAAATTTCATTTAGTAGATTCGATCGGAAAAAAAATTAAAGTTGTTCGCGAAGTTGCGTCTGCTTTAGGACTTGAGAATGTTGAAGCAGATCACATCCGTGCAGAACAATTAGACGACAAATATGATTTTGTTGTATCACGTGCTGTAACACGATTAGCAGATTTTGCTCCTTGGATCCGCAATAAATTCCTTAAACAGGATAAAAATGGAATTCCTAACGGTATCTTATATCTAAAAGGTGGTGATCTTAAAGAAGAAATTAAAGAGTCACGACTGAAAGCTGAGCTACACCCACTTTCCGATTATTTTAAAGAAGATTTCTTCGAAACGAAATATGTCGTTTATGTTCCGATGTAATTTAGGGATTTAAGATTTCTAATTTAGGGAGACTCAGACGTTGATGAATGATTTCGACAGAATCTAGGTAGTTTTTTAAACTGTGCTGCACATAAGCAATCTGATCGTAATGGTCTGCCTTGCGCAACCATTTGGAGGAAGGTTCATAATAAGAACGAAATTTAACCAAAGAGTCTCCCGTTAAAGGCGTGTAGGCTTCAGTTAGCGCAGTCCATTGTGCTAAGACTTTGTCTTGTTCGAACTCCCGCTCGAATAGTCTTTGAAGTCTCCGAGAAGCACGACCCTTCTTACTCAAAAGATTATACAACTTATTGAGATTAACGGCAAGACCGCCCTGATATGGCAAGGTCACCATATTTTTAGTATCTCCCCAAAAGTATATGGACTTATATGTAATCTGCTTTTCGGTCATTTTCTCTTCCGCCGTTAATTTTTCCCCAACTATTAGCGCAGTATCCAGTATATTGGTATCCTGATTAATTATTTTTTTATTCCGAAGAGTGGTATCTTGATAGGAAAAAACAAAATGAGCAGATGAAGATTTGACCCGGCTAAAAAATAAAAGCAGACAGATAGACATCAAAAAAAATAAGCGACCTGGATTCATTTCTTTATAATTAGTTATTTAAAAATAACAACAAAAGAAATACGAGCGACGATTTTAACTTTGTTTAACTGTCTATCTATCTTGAATTATTAACCCAATTCTTCTATAATTTTTTTGCCAATCGCATTAATCTCTTCATCCATACCAAACATTGGTAAACCAGTCTCAGGATTGGTTTTCAACCACAGATTCTCTGTATCTTTAATAATCTGTACATATTCTACCCCTTCTTTAAAAATCACATAAGTATCTTCCTCTTCTGGGAATACCGAGTAAACAATATTTTCAATTTCTATATCAAACGGTTCTTTCATTTCCATAGTCATATATTTTTATTTCAAACAAAGATACAAGCTATCTCATAATTCTCTAAAATATGAAAGTAAAATTCTTTTCTAATCTTTTTTGATACCAAAAGTAAAACTGTTTTAGCCTGAATTTCAGTAAAATATTATTATCTTTAAATAACCGAATATGAACTTTTATCATCAAATAGCACTTACCAAAATTAAGGGGGTAGGACCTAAAACTGCGCGAGCTTTGCTTACGCACTGCGGCTCTGTGCAAGAAATCTTAGAGACAAATGCCAGTACTTTAGCAAAAATTCCAGGAGTAAACAGTCGAACAGCTAATGAAATCGCTGCGAAAAACTATCAGGAAGCAACCGAAAAAGAAATGGCATTTGTTGAAAAACACCAGATAAAAGTTTTATGGATTGATAATCCGGATTATCCTCAGAAATTGAGAAATTGTGAGGATGCACCACTGGTCTTATATTACAAAGGGAATGCCGACCTCAATAAAGAACGTATGGTCAGCATTGTCGGAACGAGAAATGCCACCAGCTATGGTCGCAAAATTTGCGATACGCTCATTGAACAGATGCAGTCTCTTCATACCACAATTGTAAGTGGACTGGCCTATGGTATCGATATCATGGCTCACAAAAATGCTTTACTGCATCGGATACCAACAGTGGGTGTATTAGGACATGGACTAGACCGGATTTATCCGGCGACTCATAGAGAAACAGCGTCAGCAATGCTTCAACAGGGTGGATTACTAACCGAATTTCCGTCAGACAGCAATCTTGACCGACAAAATTTCCCTATGCGAAATCGCATTATAGCAGGCATGTCTGATGTAACGATTGTCATAGAGGCGGCCACAAAGGGAGGCGCGCTCATTACTGCTGAAATAGCAAATAGCTATAACCGCGATGTATGCGCATTCCCGGGAGCAATAAATCAGCTTTATTCGGCAGGTTGTAATTATTTAATTAAAACCAACCGCGCACATCTGATCCGGGATGCGAAAGATCTTTGCTACCTGATGAATTGGGAAACTTCAGAAAAACAAACAGGTATACAGCTCCCACTCCTACCTCCTGAGTTAAATAAAGATCAGTTGCACCTCTATCTCTTTCTCCAGGGTAAACAGCAAGTGGGTATTGACGACATCACGCGTTACTGTAACTGGCCACAAAGTAAACTTGCGATGATTTTACTCGAAATGGAGATGAATGGTCATATCACCTCTTTACCTGGAAAAATGTATAAAATTTAAACCTAAACAACCTTATAAATCTAAATGAAAGAAAATACAAATACCAAAACTATTTGGAAAGTAATCGGTGCGTCCTCCATGGGAACACTGATTGAATGGTACGACTTTTTTATCTTCGGAAGTTTATCCATCGTCATTTCAACCAAATTTTTCCCTGCGGACAATCCGACTGCGGCTTTCCTTTCTACCTTAGCCACGTTTGCTGCTGGTTTTGTTGTCAGACCCTTCGGTGCACTTTTTTTCGGTAGATTAGGAGACCTTATCGGAAGAAAATACACATTTATGGTTACACTGTTGCTCATGGGAGGTGCCACTTTCTTGATCGGTTGTATACCCAGCTATGAGAGCATTGGCTTTCTTGCCCCCTTACTGGTACTGATCTTACGTTTATTGCAAGGGCTGGCACTTGGTGGTGAATATGGTGGAGCGGCAACTTATGTGGCAGAACATGCCCCTGAAGGTCAACGTGGCTATTGGACATCCTGGATACAGACGACAGCAACTTTCGGTTTATTTATCTCTTTGGTTGTTATACTCGTAACAAAATACATCTTGACCGAAGAACAATTTGACGCCTGGGGATGGCGTGTTCCATTTATTCTATCCATATTGATGGTGTATGTGTCTTACCTCATCCGTAAAAATATGAGTGAATCGCCCGAGTTTGCCAAAGCGAAAGAAGAGGGTACAACAAGCAAAAATCCTTTAAAAGAAAGCTTTGGAAACCGGTATAACTTAAAATTTGTGTTGCTTGCTTTATTTGGCGCAGCTATGGGACAAGGAGTCGTATGGTATACGGGACAATTCTATTCCATGAGTTACATGAAAACTGTGATGCACCTCAATTCGGACGAAGCTGATATGATCTTAGGAACAGCATTGCTGATCGGAACACCATTTTTTATTCTTTTTGGCTGGTTAAGTGACAAAGTCGGCCGTAAATGGATTATGCTTTTGGGCATGCTACTGGCACTTTGTACCTATAGACCTATATACAAAGCGATGTATCAACTAGCGGATACCAGCACAAAAGAAGTGAGCTCGACCAATACATTAAAATTGGCCGATAACAAGCTTCAAACGATCATCCAGTATACTGATGGAACACGTTCTCAAGAAATAAGCCATGATCAATCGACCGAACAAGATACCCTCATTAAAAAAACGGTAACTGTGCATGGTAGTAACCGCATAGGTTTAACGGCATTGATATTTATTCAGATCATATACATCACCATGGTGTACGGACCAATCGCGGCATTTCTGGTGGAAATGTTTCCGGTTAAAATTCGTTACACGTCCATGTCCTTACCTTACCATGTCGGTAATGGCATTTTCGGAGGCTTATTGCCTGCAATTTCGACCTACCTGACGACAAATGCGCAAATTGCTCAGGATCCTGAATTTTATTTGGCAGGACTCTGGTATCCGATCATTATTGCGGCTGTATGTTTCATAATCGGATCGTTGTATATTAAAAATAAACCTAATCACCTCAACAATGGATAAACTAAAAAAAATATTAGGGATTCTTTGGATTGCGCTGGCGCTATTTACTGCATACTTTTGTCTTTTTGAGCTCGCAATTCCTAAAATAATGATCGGACATCAAGAAGATTTAGTATTCGGAATCATTATTATGTTCATTTTAACACCAATTATCTCACTTGGTCTAGGTCTTTTTGGGTATTATTCGCTCTGTGGCGAGTATGGAAAAGACAAGACTTAAAATCATTCTTATTGACTATCAGCGAAGTAAGCACTAATAGCAAAATATCTTTCTTTAGAAGGATTTTTTTTCTACTTTTGTGACGGGTAAGTCTTTTACGACCAGCTCCCATTGACTCCCCCAGGTTGGGAACAAAGCAAGGGTATTTGGTTGAGCGGTGCGATAAAAGGAGCTTACCCATTTTTTATGCCCAAAATTTCGGGTCAGCTTCCTTTCACAAATCGTAAATACACAGCAATTTTAAGGAATACTTCTACTAAACAAAATAATTTTGTTTATTTGTAACTGAATTAGAACTATCGTATGAGTTGGTTTAAAAGAGATAAAGCCGGAATTAACACGGCAACAGAAAATAAAAAAGAGGCGCCAGACGGATTGTGGAACAAATGTCCATCATGTAAAAAACCGTTGTTGAACCTTGAACAAATCGAAAACAATTACGTTTGTCAATACTGTGGATACCACCTTAGAATTGGTTCTGCAGCTTATTTTTCAATCATTTTTGATAATAACGAGTTTACTGAATTATTCCCGACATTAAGCTCAGGTGACCCGATCAATTTCTTCGATTCAAAACCTTATACAGAACGCTTAAAAGAAAGTCAGGCTAAAACAGGTCTGGTTGATGCTATTCGTTCTGGTCATGGTAAAATCGATGGGCAGGAACTGGTTATCGCTTGTATGGACTTTAACTTCATCGGAGGTTCTATGGGTTCTGTAGTAGGTGAGAAAATTGCACGTTCCATCGATTACTGTATCGAACATAACATTCCTTTTATGTTGATCTCCAAATCAGGTGGAGCTCGTATGATGGAGGCCGCATTCTCATTGATGCAAATGGCAAAAACAGCGGCAAAATTAGCCCTATTGGCTAAAGCAAAATTGCCTTATGTTTGTTTGCTTACAGATCCGACGACAGGAGGTGTTACCGCTTCTTACGCCATGTTAGGAGATATCAATATTGCTGAACCAGGAGCTTTAATCGGTTTTGCAGGTCCACGCGTTATCAAAGAAACAATCAAAAAGGATCTTCCTAAAGGATTCCAGACTTCAGAATTTATTTTAGAGCACGGCTTCCTGGATTTTATCGTAGACAGAAGACAATTAAAAGAAAAAGTATCAACATACTTGAGATTGATTAAATAATAATCGGTCTTTAAAATATCTTCGGTGTTCCACCGAAAAAATAAGAGCTCCTACTATTGGAGCTCTTATTTTTTTAGATACTTAAAAAAAGCCCAAAATCTCCGCTTGGACAAATAATCAAAATCAGCCTCATTGGCATAAGCCTCTCGCTCGTAAGATATATTCAGGTAAGCCTGATGGAAATTTCTGTACTGCAGATAGCGAAATAAAAATTCAATAAGATAACTGATATAAAAGAATATAATGAGCAATTCCACCGCCTGCCTCATATGTATCTGCTCGTGATTGATCAATTGACGGTTATCTTTAAATATACGCTTCTTTAGAAAAATAAAAGGATAAATAGTAATGGCATCAGCCTTTCCCCATGAAAATACTTTTGTCCAAAACCGACTAACCAAAATCATATCTTTTCAAATTAAATCCAATTCTATAAATTACTACGAATCAAGATAGATAATTTTTATTATCTATCTTACATTGTATATTTCCTCTATAAAATAATTCTTGATGGTAGAGGAAAGAACGATAAATTTGTTTTATATTAGGTGCAACGATATTCAACAAATTTATCTAAGTTTGTTATATAAAAATTAACAGATTAGTATGCCTTACAAAGAGCGCGAAATTAATAAATTGTATTACACGATGGGTGAAGTGACAACCATGTTTGATGTCAACGCATCCCAAATTCGTTTCTACGAGCGTGAATTTGATATTATTCAACCAAAAAAGAATAAAAAAGGAAATCGTCTATTTACCCAAGATGATATTGCTAATTTAAAAATCATCTTCAATCTGGTTAAAGATAAAGGTTATACCCTTCAAGGTGCACGTGAATATCTGCGCACTAATAAATCTGAAGCTAAAGAAAATCAGCGTGTCGTCGATTCTTTAGAAAAATTAAAGAGCTTTTTATTGGAAGTACGTGACAGCTTATAATGAGTTGCCTACCTTCCCGCAAGTTCAATAATCTCTAAATTTTCAATTTTACTGCCATTAATTTCAAACCGCATTAGTGTTCTCACTTTGTGCCAGCCCTGTTTTCCCGCAGCTCCTGGATTTAGATGTAGGCATTTTAACTTCTGATCATACATCACCTTCAAGATATGCGAGTGCCCCGTAATAAAAAGCTGGGGAGGATGAGTAGTTATCTCCTTTTTTATCCGTGGTGCATACTTACCGGGATACCCGCCGATATGTGTCAACCAAACAACTACGCCTTCACAGGTAAACCTCAGATCTTCGGGAAAACGATGACGTAGTCCTTGATCATCGATATTGCCATAAACACCTCGTAAAGGTTTAAAACCTTCCAGTTGGTCTGCAACAGCGGCATTTCCAAAATCACCAATATGCCAGATTTCGTCACAGTTTTCAAAGTGCTTAAACACCGACTCGTCCAGATAAGCATGTGTATCTGATATCAATCCAATTCTTGTCATACTAAAAAGCTAAAAAATAAGGTCGCAAAGCGGTCTTATACATTTCTGAATAAACACCTTTCGCTTCATAAATTATAAAATCAGAAACTGTTGAAACTCCACGATAAGCTTTCTGAAAAACAATAATCTTACGGATGATGGCATCACCTTCGAAAGATCGGATCTGAATCTCCTCTTTTAAACATAAATCCAAGGTTTCCGCAATCTCCTTCAGTTCATCGGCCAATAGTTTTGGAACGATCAAAGCCAATTGCCCATCTACCTGTAGTTTGACTGCGGCGAAGGTCAACAGCTCGTTAAAAAACTGAAGATCGGTATGTCTGGCCAACTTCTTCCTTGCATCGGGATTATGCAACGAATCGGTATAAAATGGCGGGTTAGAAATAATAAAATCAAAAGAGCCTGTATCAGTAAAATCTTGAAATGAACAAGCGTGCATCACCATTCGGTCTCCAAAATTGGAGTTTCTAAAATTTATTGCTGCCCGCTTCGCGGCTGCAGGGTCAATTTCCACAGCGATCACCTCGCTATCCGCACAGCGCTGTGCTAACATAAGCGCAATCACACCTGTACCTGTACCAATATCTAATATACGTTCCGAGGATTCAACATGAACGAGTGAAGCTAATAACACAGCATCGGTATTAATTTTCATCGCACAATCAGATTGATCAACGGCAAACTCTTTAAACTGAAATATAGAAGCCATTGTCACAAAGATAATTCTTTTAAAACCGTTGCACTATTTGATCTTTACAATATTTGAATAAATTTTTATTACTTTAGGTCAATAAAAACAAATACGTATGAACCGATATATTTCTGTTATTCTCTTCAGTATTATCACCCTATTCACGATCATTCCTTCATCCTTTGCACAAGATAAATGCGAACTAACGATCAACAGCTCGCTTGACCCCTTGACTAAGATATTAAATGCAAACCAGTACGATAAACTAGCACCAATCTTAGCTCAGATAGAACAAAGCTGTGGGACGATAGAACTTGTTCAGCGAATCAAAATAGTACATTTGATCATCGCTAAACAAAGTAGTGGCAATGCCATCGAGCGTTATTTAGACAATGGTTTTGATGAACAATTATTGAACCGCTTTGCTGATGCTGCAAGAGAGGATTTTGCCTATCAGTATGAATCTAATAAACTGCAATATAATTATGTTCCACTGAGACATCCGATCGACCAGCTCATTAAAACACGTGCAAAAGCTTTATTGCAGTCTCAATCCTATACGCTTTCCGATGCAGAAATTGACATCTTAAATATTTTTTCGAACGAAGAGTTATTGCGTAACCAGGCATCATCTGTAAAACAAACGGTACCTGAAAAACAAGAGCATGCAGTAAAAGAGGAACAGGAGGAGACATTAGCTTTAGCAGATTATTACAATAAGTCTAAGATAGGTTTTCTTCCGTATATAGGTGTATATGGTCCTTTAGGTGGAAAAAACACCACATTTGGACCTAATCTTTCTCTTGGTTTTACTATTATGAGCTCGCTCCAAAAGTCATTTATATTTGAAGGGGGATTTAAGGTCCGTATCAATAGCAACGATAAAAATTTTGACTACAATTACTACGATCAGAGCGAATCTGTGAATTCCAATTTCGGTTTATTTTTTGGCGGAGCTGTCGGTTACAAAATTTATGATAATACCAAATATATTGTCATTCCTAAACTTAATATCGGAATAGATATGGTCGACACAGGAATATCTGAAGACATCTATACAGATGGTTATTACGATGGCTATGGCGATTATATATCCGGCGGAAATTCCACAAAATTACATACTGTGAATACTATGCACTTGGGACTTAGTATGGCAGGAATGCGTCAGATTAAGGGAAAAAATTATATAGGAATAGAAGCTGGATATCATTATACCCCATACCAGTGGGATCATAATCTTCTCAGCAACATCTACAACCACTACGGAAGTATAGAATTATTTTTCAGATTCTAATTTTTCAATAACCGCTGGATCTCATCCAATTTCATAAGCGCTTCCACAGGGGTCAGCGTATTCACATCCAAATTATTCAGCATATCACGGATTTTCTCAAGGACGGGATCATCAATCGAAAACATCTGTAATTGATAGGCTTGCTTTTGGATTTTGCGCATACTATCTTTAATCTGTTCGCCACCAGTCCGCTCCTGCTCTAATCTTTTTAAGATTTCATTTGCACGGGATAGTAATTTTGGTGGCATACCTGCTAATTTAGCTACGTGGATACCAAAGCTATGTTCTGAGCCTCCTGGAACTAACTTACGTAAGAATATAACCTTATTGTTCATCTCCTTAACCGTCACATTATAATTCTTGATGCGGGGCATGGAATTGGTCAATTCATTCAATTCATGATAATGAGTAGCAAACAATGTTTTGGCCTTAGCTGCAGGATGGTTGTGAAGAAATTCAGCGATAGCCCAAGCGATAGAGATACCATCATAAGTGCTTGTTCCTCGACCAATTTCATCCAATAAAATTAAACTCCGGTCAGAGAGGTTATTCATGATACTGGCCGTTTCATTCATTTCAACCATAAATGTTGATTCACCGGACGATAAATTATCAGATGCTCCTACCCGGGTAAAGATTTTATCCACAAGACCTATCTTTGCTTCCTTTACAGGAACAAAAGAACCGATCTGAGCCATGAGTACGATTAATGCCGTTTGGCGCAAGAGCGCCGACTTACCGGCCATGTTGGGACCAGTGATGATGATAATCTGCTGCGTGGTATTATCCAAGTAAACATCATTCGTGATATAATCTTCACCAATGGCCATTTTCTTTTCGATAACGGGGTGACGACCACCTTTAATATCTAATACTTTACTTTCTGATATCTCGGGCTGAACATAATAATTCTTTTCTGCGATAACAGCAAAGTTCAAAAGCACATCTAATTTCGCCAGTAACTGGGCATTCAATTGAATCGGTTTAATGAAAGCCGCAATAGCAATTAACAATTCGGCATAAAGCCGATTCTCAATGACCTGAATTTTTTCCTCAGCACCTAAAATCTGATCTTCATATTCTTTTAGCTCCTCGGTGATGTAGCGTTCGGCATTCACCAAAGTCTGCTTTCTAATCCATTCTGTAGGTACCTTATCACGGTGTGTATTGGTAACTTCTAAGTAATAGCCAAAAACATTATTAAAAGCAATTTTAAGGGAAGGGATACCAGTTGCCTCTGCTTCTCTCTTTTGGATTTCGATTAAATAATCTTTTCCTCCGAAAGCGATCTTACGTAAACGGTCCAATTCATCGTCCACACCATCAGCAATTACATTTCCTTTATTCAAGGCAACAGGAGGTTCTGCGAAAACTTCTTTTTCAATTTTATCACGAATGATACGACAGACATCCAGCTGATCAGCAATGGCTCGAAGGGCTTCAGAATTTTCCTGATTCGTTAGCTCCTTTAATTTTTCAACAGCATATAAGGCACGTTTCAACTGTACAATTTCGCGGGGTGAAGCTTTCTGAAGACCAATTTTAGAAATAAGCCGCTCAAGATCGCCTACATACTTAATCTCTTGAATCAAGGCATCGCGTAAATCTTTATGCTCAGAAAAGTAAGCAACCACATCGAGACGCTCTTGAATTGATTTACGATCTTTCAATGGCATTACAATCCAACGTTTTAATAAACGCGCCCCCATGGGAGAAGCAGTTTGGTCCAAAACATCCGATAAAGTCGTCGCATTTTCATTTGCAGATCCGATCAGTTCGAGATTACGAACTGTAAAACGATCTAACCACATGTAACGATCTTCTTCAATACGCGAAATATTAGAAATATGCTGCAGATTGCGGTGTTCTGTTTCATTCAGATAATGTAAGGCAACACCGGCAGCAACCATCCCAATAGGCATCCGGTCGATACCAAAACCCTTCATTGAATTAACTTCAAAATGTTTCAATAAGTGCTCTGTTGCGTAATCTCCAGTATAAGGCCATTCGTCTAGCATATAGGTATAATACTGACTACCGAATAGCTCCAAAAATTCTTTGGATTGCTTACGCGACATGATGACTTCTGTTGGTTTAAATCCCTGCAAAAGTTTGTCAATATAAGACTGCGTACCTTGTGCGACTAAAAACTCACCAGTAGAAATATCTAAGAAAGAAATTCCGATCTGCGTTTTCTCAATATAAATTGAGGCTAAATAATTATTGGACTTCTGTTGGACAATATTATCATTATAAGAAACGCCAGGAGTCACCAATTCTGTTACTCCACGTTTAACGATGGTTTTGGTTTGCTTAGGATCTTCCAATTGGTCACAGATAGCTACACGCTGACCTGCACGGACAAGTTTTGGCAAATAAGTCTCCAGAGAATGATGCGGAAAACCTGCCAGAGCAGTTTCCGATTCGGTTCCATTTCCTCTCTTAGTTTGTACGATCCCTAAAATACTGGCGGCCTTAATGGCATCTTCACCAAATGTTTCATAAAAATCACCTACACGGAACAACAATAATGCACCTGGATATTTCACCTTGATCGCATTGTACTGCTGCATTAATGGAGTTACCTTTTTTTCTGCCTTTGCCAATTGGATTTCGTTTATTGATAATAAGCCGTAAAAATAACATAATCTACCTGATTAGACAAACGATCTCGTAGAATATGAAAAACTTAATTCTCTTTTCGCCTTAAATCATTTTTCAATATACATACATACCGAAGAATATCCATTACCTCGATCTCAGGCTTGTAAAAAAGAACATCTAAAAAAAAGCATATCATAAACAATACTGAACATAACAATTGGGCAAAATATTTCGTTCCTTTGCATTGTTTTTCAAAAGATATGGCAATTAAAAGAACGAATCAAGTAAAGAAAAAAAAGGTTCAAACAGGTTGGCAAAAAAAAGTTAAAACTTGGTCAATACGTATTGTTGGAGGTTTCTTTGCAATAACTCTATTTTGGGTACTCGCACTTAAACTCATCAATCCACCTATTACCTGGCTCATGATCCAACGTGGGTTTGAGTTACAGGCAGCTGATAAAGGATTTAAACTGGAAAAAGATTGGTTAAATTACGATGAGCTCTCGGACAACCTAAAACGTGCTGCGATAGCAGGTGAAGATGCTCATTTCATGACGCACTGGGGTTTTGACACTGATGCTATTCAAAAAGCTATAGAGAAAAATAAAGATGGAAAAAAATTACGTGGGGGAAGTACAATCAGTCAGCAGGTAGCAAAAAATGTATTCCTGTGGCCAAAGCGTTCTTGGCTTAGAAAAGGTTTAGAAACTTACTTTACTGTTTTAATCGAAACATTCTGGAGTAAAAGAAGAATTCTGGAAGTCTATCTCAATGTTATTGAAATGGGGCAAGGTGTTTATGGAGCAGAAGCTGCATCCCAGTATTACTTCAAAAAATCAGGATCTACCTTATCAAAGAAACAAGCCGCACTGATCATTGCAATCCTGCCCAATCCAAGACAGTGGGATGCCCAAAATCCATCAGCCTATGTGAATCGTAGAGCAAATAGTATTGTTCGTTACATGGATCATTACCAAATACCAGAATAGCAAAAATATGATGAGGTTATAATAAAAGAAGCGATGATTGATCAATCATCGCTTCTTTTATTATCTAGCCAAACACTCGTTTATGCCAACTTTCTCCAAAAGGAATCTGCCATTTATCAGTTAAAGACGCTAAAGAGGTGATCGTATTATCAAAGACAACAGTTGTGTCGTCAATCTGACCATCTTTTACTAAATTTTCAAATTCAGATCTGGATGCAGCATGCAACTGACCTTCCTTTTTAAAAGCAACGTTCATACGATCAAAAAGCTGAATATCAAAATCTGCTTCTAGTGTCTTCAAAAAGCGGACGGAACTGTCAATTGAACAACCAGATGCTGCGGCAATCTGCTCATCCACGGATAGCACAATAAACAAGTTATACCTAACCTCCGCCTGAGCAGATAAAGGTTCTCCATGCACTTTCCAGCCTGCGGCAAAATCTGCCAACCTGTTTTGAATCAATAACGCTTCATCATCAGTAAAGAAACGATTTGATTGATATACCCACGCACTTGTCATAACTTTTGAATTAATTAGTGAACATAATATGGTGAAATCATCAAATATACAATAACACCCGTTACCGCTACATATAACCACATCGGGTAAGTAATACGTGCTATTTTTTTATGTCTTTCATACGACCCAGCAATACCTCTTACATAAGTAATCAGTACAAAAGGGATAATAATAACAGACAATACTATATGTGTTATTAATATAAAATAGTATATCGGACGTAATATGCCCTCTCCACCGTATGGTGTAGAGTTAGCGGTCATATGATAAGCAACATACATCCCTAGGAACGCAACAGAACAACATACACAAAGTTTAATTAACCTTTCATGTAATTTACGATTACCTTTTTTAATCGCTAAGACTGCCCAGAACAATAATATCGCAGTGATACCATTGATCGTTGCATATATAGGGGGCAAAAACCCCAAAGGTTCTACATCATACCCTAATTTGCGTAAATTAACGCCAAACAAAGCCGCCACTACAAGTGGAATAACAACTGATAAAACGATGATCCACTTGTTATATTTCTTCTCTTCTGCTGTTTGTCCCATTTTATTTAGTTTCAATCTTTGGAGGATGATTTCTTATTTCCTCCACAACCAATAATTTAACCTCATCACTTAAGCGTTCCGCTTCTTTATTCATCGTGATATCATAAAATCCTCTGATTCTACGTTTCGTATCTATCAAAACATAAGATGACCCCACAACAAAAGGATTATCTTTATCTGCTGTAGCTAAAGCGTCCTGTAGTAAACCATCTTTTGCAAATTTAAAGATATCCGAACTCGGTTTACTTACAAAGTACCATCTTTTATCTGAGGGATCGATATTCTTTATGTAATTTTTTAATACATCGGGTGTATCATAAGTAGTGTCGACAGAAACAGAATAGAATTTAATCATCTTATTATGTCTAAACTCACCAGATATCTTATTCAGGCTATTAATCATTGTTGTCGAAAACGACTTATCTCTCGAATAAAAAAGATGTACAACAGTAATAGCGCTATCCTTACCAAACAGATCAACGGGTTTGCCATCGTAGTTGATAAAAGACATATTTGGAACCTCATGATAGATTGTATCCATGATATCTCGGCCCCATTTACGATGAGTAGTACCTGGAACTTCTTTTTGACCGAATATTGGCAAAGTAGAATACGAATTCGCCATTCCAGTTCTATTCAGCACTACATACAAAAATCCTGGCAATAATAATATTATTGCCAGGATCATGATAGTTTGAATACCTTTATTTTTACCAGTATTTTTACCCATTTATATTATTTATTTTCCCACAATTGGTGAGGTTGTAATTCATGCAATAGGAAGTTACCTTCAGTAAGCATTAAAATGATAAAATAAATAATGAAGATAAATACGATACTTACAGTAACGATGAAACTAGATTTCTCAAATTTCAAGTGCATAAAGTAAGCTACGATATAATACGCTTTTATTAATGTTAATACAATATAGATGGAGTTAACCAAAGCACCTTTTGCTAAGATTTGCCAGTGATGAACAAATCCCAATGCGATTAAGAATTCGACAGCAGTTAATGCTAAAAGGACGAAGAAAATTCTCCAGATACCTTTTTTATCCATTCCTTCTCCGTGTCCGTGCTCCTCATGAGCAATATTATCGTGATGTTGTGACATAGCTTTTCTAAAATTAAAAACTTATAATTATACTAAATAGAAGAATGTAAATACAAACACCCAAACTAAATCCACAAAGTGCCAGTATAAACCTACTTTTTCAATCATTAAATACGAACCGCGATTCTCGAATGTGTTATTCAAAGTCATGCACAGGACGATAATATTTAAGATAATACCTACAGTAACGTGAAAACCGTGAAAACCTGTGATCGTAAAGAACAGATTGGCAAACTGCAACGCTGAAGTATAGGAGATATCATGTGTAAAATACGGTTGCAAAGCATCTTTAATAGCATCACCCTCTAAACCTGTTGCCGGGTTTTGACCAAACCAGAAACCAGCATGGTGTAAGTGAGTCCACTCGATCGCTTGACAGCCTACGAAAGCAATACCACCAAGTATTGTCCATAACATCCACTTTACTACTTCATTTTTTGAGTTACGATGCCCTGCTTCTACAGCTAATACCATAGTCACAGAAGACATAATCAAAATAAAAGTCATAATACCAACGAACACTAAAGGTTGTCCGTGTTCTGCAATACCTGGTATAGATTGGAAAATCTTATCCGCATCTGGCCATGTACTATGTGCAAATCGTTGCGTTCCGTAATAAACCAAAAACGCAGAAAATGTAAAGGCATCCCCAACTAAGAAAAACCACATCATGATTTTTCCGTATTCCAAATTCCAAGGTGATTTTCCACCATTCCATGGACCGGTTTTTACCTTATCCAATTGTGATACAGTTGTACTCATTGTTTACTATTATTGATTCAAAAGTAAGAAAACATATATATAAATCCACAAAAGATCGAGAAAATGCCAAAAAATAGTGGCTAGATTCATGCGGAATTGATTGCCGTCTGGAGGAAGTGGTTTAAATACTCCCACTAAAGCGGTAATCAACACGATCACTCCCGCAATAATATGTGCTAAGTGCATTCCTGTAAAAACATAAACAAAAGACTGTGACGCATTGTTATTCACAAAATAAACGCCTCTTTCTGTTAATATTTCCCACGAATAAACCTGTAGCGCAAAAAATATAATTCCCAAAATTAAGGTAGCAAAAAGCAACGCTTTCTGTCTAGCCAAATTACCTACCTGCGCTGCCTTATAAGCAAAATGCATGGTAACACTACTTAAAACAATTGCCATCGTACTATAGATAAAAGTATCTGGTAATAATGTTTTAAGTCCTTTATCAACACCACTTGCCGTATAGACAATAAAACCGCTGGACAATGCTGCGAACATCATAAACATACCCAGCATCCCCAACCATAGGGTAAATTTTTGAGCCTTACGCGATACTAACTTCTCGTCAGTTTGTTGTACTCCTTGATTTAACATTATTTCAAAGGTATAAAGTCAAATAATAACACTAATTGCGTAATAGGAAGATAAAAAAATGAGGTAAACATCACTTTTCTCGCCGAAGCAATATCCTGATTCTTAAAAAGCTGAAAGCCATAATAAGCAAAGAACACACCCCCTATCGCAGAAACAGCTGTAAAGATCCAGCCTCCGAAACCATAATACATGGGAAGAAATGCTGCTGGTATCATGATCAATGCCGAAAGAAAGACCATAAAAGCAGAAATCTTATCACGCTTGGTCGTTGGCAATAACCTAAAACCCGCCTGTTTATAATCATCATCAATCACCCATGCTAGAGACCAGAAATGTGGGAATTGCCACAAAAACTGAATTCCAAACAAAATAAATGGAATCATAATGATTGCACTTTCATTTGTTTGACTGTAGATTGCTAAATCATCTTGACTAAATGCAGCAAAATAACCAATCAATGGTGGCAATGCACCAGGAAAGGCCCCTACAAATACAGCAATCGGTGATTTCCTTTTTATTGGCGTATACACAAATGCATATAACAATATGGAAAATACCGATAGTAATCCCGCAACAAAATTCAAACGTACCAAAACCAAAGTTCCCAAGATTCCCATAAATAAACTTAGAATCAAGGCCTGACCAGTTGTCATTCTTCCAGAAGGAAGGGGACGGTCAGCAGTACGGGTCATTAACTTGTCTAGATCTTTTTCGATAATTTCATTGAAACCATTCGCTGCACCTGTCACTAGGAAACCTCCTAATGTCAATAGCAACCAATTGATCCACAAAATATCCCCTCCAAGTTGCTTTGCTCCGATCAAAAAAGAGATGGATGCCGAAAAAACAACCGTTAATGTCAGTCTTAACTTAACTAATTTCTTGAAATCAGAAATAAATTCTTTCATAGCGACAAATGTCCTCTTTTTAATTGTTTGTACAAAGTAAAAACTAAATTACCTTATACATCCATTTCATTCATTCAATTAACGTTGCGATTTTCCTAACAACAACATCAAATAATATTGACATCCAAATAAAAGACTGCCAATGACCAAATGAGTTGTCTGTGCGAATGCAGGAACAGCAAATCTTGCCAGGATAATACCCGATAACATCTGAATACCTACTAAAATAAAGAGTAGCGTACCAAACCTTGCTTGAACTGTACTACTACTAAATTTTGTACGCACTAAAAAGAACAATACAATTACTAAAATCAAAGAACTATATGCTAGCCAACGATGTATTTCAAAATGTTGGCCAATATTTTGTATAAAATCTTCCCTAGGCATACCCGAAGCTGTCAACATATCAACAATTTCCCGTACTTCTGTTCCGAAGACAACCTGCACTAACATCAACACTAAAGAGATGATGGCAAGCATTTTTAATCCACTGGAATCTCGATTAATCAGGATTGATTTATCCCGTAATGTTGTTGCTTTAAAGTAGGTATAGATGGAGATTGCTACAATAACCAATGCAAGAAGCATGTGTACTGTAATCACCCAAGGAGTTAAATTAGTTGAAACAACTATCGAACCCAACCAAGCTTGAACGACAACAACAAAAACATTAACCACCGACCAAATAAAAATTGATCGTTTTGATTTAATATAGGTAAAAGAATAGATGGCTGTAAACAATAAACAAAAGCCAGCAACAACACCAACTAAACGATTAGCATATTCTGTCCATGTTTTTGCTACATTAAACTCCTCATGTTCAAGAATACTTTTGTCATGACGAATTTTAGTTGCCAAATCACGATAGCCAAAGAATTCAATCATCTTGGCAAATCGCTCATTTTTCTTAGCTCTACCTGTTATATAATGTTCTTCATAACCAACCGGCAACTGTGATACATCCGTAGGAGGAATAATCCGATTAAAGCATTTAGGCCAATCGGGACATCCCATTCCGGACCCCGTACTACGTACAACACCTCCAGCTACAATCACTAAAAACAAAACAACTATTGTAATGAAATTGGATCGAATAAAACGCTTTTCAGCAGCTGGAAACATATCTTTTACCTTTTTGGTTATCAATAATATTTAGAGTAAGTCATTTCGCACAACTTACTCTAAATATCGTTTTTAGTTATTTTTTATTTTGAGCATCCCATTCTGTCTGGATACGCTCAGCTTCTTCATTACCTTCGAAATCATGAAGGAAATTAGAGCTCATTGTTTCTGAGAAAGGTACAGTCTGAGGAATAAAATCTTCATCATGTCCTGGCTTACTGTAATCATACGGCCAACGGTGTACTGTTGGGATCTCTCCTGGCCAGTTACCATGGATATGTTCTACTGGAGTAGTCCACTCTAATGTATTGGACTTCCAAGGATTCTGAGGAGCTCTTTCTCCAAAGAAAATGGAGTAGAAGAAGTTGAACAAGAAAGCTACTTGACCTAAACCTGCAACAATAGCAGCCCAAGTAATTAACATGTTAACTGAAACCCATTTCTCCATGAAGGCAAACTCTGTAAATGCATAGTAACGACGTGGAACCCCATCTATACCCATAAAGTGCATCGGGAAGAATACCAAGTAAGCACCGATAAATGTCATCCAGAAGTGTAAGTAACCCAATTTAGTGTTCATCATACGACCAAACATTTTAGGGAACCAGTGGTAAACACCACATAGCATACCGAAGATCGAAGCAGATCCCATTACCAAGTGGAAGTGGGCTACAACGAAGTAAGTATCGTGCAAGTTGATATCTAATGCTGCATTACCTAAGAATAATCCTGTAAGACCACCTGAGATAAAGAAAGATACTAAACCAATAGCAAACATCATCGCTGGAGTGAAACGGATGTTACCTCTCCATAATGTCGCCATGTAGTTAAATGCTTTTACCGCAGAAGGAACTGCAATGATTAATGTTGTGATCATAAATACACCTCCTAAGAAAGGATTCATACCTGTCACAAACATATGGTGACCCCAAACGATAAATGATAAAACTGTAATACCAATTAACGAGTAAACCATGGCATGGTAACCAAAGATCGGTTTACGAGAGTTTGTTGAGATAACCTCCGAAGTAAGACCCAATGCAGGCATTACAACGATATAAACTTCCGGGTGACCTAAGAACCAGAATAAGTGTTGGAACAAAATTGGAGATCCACCTTCATTAGGTAAAATCTGGCCTTGAACAACTAAATCTGATAAATAGAAAGAAGTACCGAATGAACGGTCAAAAATCAATAAAACAACTGCTGATACTAATACTGGGAAAGATAACATACCTACGATGGCAGTTAAGAAGAAAGCCCAGATTGTTAAAGGCATTTTCCAAAGATCCATACCTTTAGTACGCATGTTCAAGATTGTACTTACGTAGTTAATACCACCGATCAACTGTGAAGCTACGAAAAGAACCATACTTACCAACCATAATGTCATACCTGTAGCAGAACCTGCAATTGCTGTAGGTACCGCAGACAGTGGTGGATAAATTGTCCAACCAGCTGATGCAGGTCCGCTTTCAACAAAGAAAGAAGCAATCATGATAACTGAAGCTACAAAGAACATCCAGTAGGACAACATATTCATTAAAGGAGACGCCATATCGCGTGCACCAATTTGATAAGGGATCAGTAAATTACTAAAAGTACCCGATAGACCCGCTGTTAAAACGAAGAATACCATGATGGTACCGTGAATGGTTACCAAAGAAAGGAAAAATGAAGGGTTAATACGACCACCCTCAGCCCATTTACCTAAGAATACTTCCAGAATCGGAAATTCTTTATCCGGCCACGCAAGTTGGATACGGAATAAGATGGATAAGATCATAGCAAATACCGCCATGAAAATACCCGTGATCAAAAATTGCTTAGCAATCATCTTGTGGTCACCACTGAAGATATACTTCGAGATGAATGACTCTTGATGATGTCCATGCGAATCGTGATGCTCAGCGCTATGCGAAATAACTGTACTTGACATATTCGTTTTTAAAATTCAATTATTCTAATTAATTTAATGAAGCAGTAACGTTTACGCTATCTTTTACTTGTGGAGTCTTTACTTCTTTTGTAGCAAACTCCTTTTGTACATCCTCAGTAAAATATTTATTTTGCGTCGCTAACCACGTTTTATATTCCGCTTCAGTAACTACAACTACTTTCTTAGACATACTATAGTGACCTTGTCCACAGATTTTGTTACATAACATAACGAAATCATATTTAGGATCATTCATACGCTCACGCATTTCTTCGGTAGTTACAGTAGGTGTAAATTGGAAGTAATTCGTCATACCCGGTACAGCATTGATCTGAACGCGGAAATCAGGAATGTAGAATGAGTGAATAATATCTTTGGAAATGATGTGGAAACGTACAGACTTATTAACCGGAAGCACAATATCAGCACCTTGAATATCATCCCATGAAGTTTTATCATTGAAATCGATACCGTAAGGATTAGTCGGAGTCGTTAATTTATAATTACGTTTTCCTATCTGACCATCTAAACCTGGGTAACGCACATGCCAAGCAAATTGCTCACCCAATACTTCAATCTGAAGAGCAGATTTCTGTAAATCTTCTGGAACATTTGTAATTGATCTCCATGTAAAGAAACCAAATAATACCAATACAGTCAAAACAACAGCTGGAACGATTGTCCAGATTTTTTCAATTGTATTGTTATGTGGTAAATAGTAAGCTTTACCATTTTTCTTCATTCTATAAATGAACGTAAACGTCAGTAATAAAATGTGTGTGATAACCAATACAAATGTTGTAATAACAGTTGTGATGATAAACATCGTATCAATCTTAGCACCATGTTCTGTTACAGCATCTCTCCAAGCCATACCGCCATGGTGAGAGAATGAATAATACACACCTCCTAAGAAAACAAATAGGAAAATGAATAATAACCATGCCTGAAAACTATTTGATGCTAAAGGATTATGCTTTCTATTCATCTTATTTGTTAACTCATAGATTGAGATAACTTTACCAATAACAGCAACAACTGTACAGATAACTAAGAATAATAAAACATAATAAATGAAGTTTTTATAGACTTGAGGGTCTATCTTCTTCTCTACCTCTGCAGCTTTGGCGTCAACTTTTGTTGTAGACGTACCTGCTGACGCAGCAACTTCTGCTTTTGCAGTTGTAGCCGAATCGACAACATTTGCTCCAGCAGCTGTTGCATTAGTTGCAACAGCTTCCGTAGCTTTAGTCGTATCTACCACTACAGAATCTTGGCTTGCAAAAGATGGGATTGCGAATAACAACCCGATTGCAAGGACCAAACCTGAGATGGATTTGAATCTATTATTTAATTTAAAGCTCATTTCTTTATAACGATTTTACGTAATATCCCTTTAAAAGCGAAACTATATTTGGTGATGTAAACTCTCATCCAAGAAAGGATGATTTTTAGCTACTAAGCTTTGTTTACTCAATTTACTCATTACTAAGAATGTAAATAAACCTACAAATCCAAGTGCTGTACCGATTTCTACAATACCAAACCCACGGTGAGATTCAACTGTACCAGGCATAATCATGATATAGTAATCTAACCAGTGACCTGCAAGTAATAAAATCGCAACGAATAACATGGCATTTTTCTTACGTTTTGCATCACGATCAACTAAAAGCAATAAAGGAGCTAAAAAGTTAATAACAATGTTTAACCAGAACCATGGTTTATATTCTGGCTCCCAACGTTTGTAAAAATATACAGTTTCCTCAGGCATGTTAGCATACCAGATTAAGATAAACTGTGCAAACCAAACGTAAGTCCAGAAGATAGAAAAACCAAAAATCAATTTACCTAGATCATGTAAATGATTTTCATTTACCCAATTCATGTAACCTGCTTTTTGTAATACAATTAAAATAATTGTAATCACACAAAGACCACTAACCCACATTGCTGCAAAGTTATACCAGCCAAACATCGTAGAAAACCAATGCGCTTCTAATGACATGATGGTATCAAATGACCAAATTGGAGTTGTAAAACCAAAAATAACTAAAAATATAGCTGATAATTTAAAGCTCTTTTTATAAGAATTTAAACCACCTTCTAAATCTTCTTTATAAGACAATTTCGCTAAGATAATGGCAAAAATACTATAAAGTCCCATAAAAATTACCTGGCGACTTAAAAAACCTGAAAAATTCAAATACCATGACTTTCCAGCGATGATACTATCATAAGCAGGGCTATTCGGATCTGTAAGACCTTCTGCATACCAGTGATGGTATAGATTGTGAGTGCTTAATCCCAATGCAACAATCACTAATAAAATGATTGACGCAATAGGCAAAATACCTGCCATAGCCTGAGGTATACGGATGATACCAGCTGACCAAGCAGATTGTGTTACATATTGTAATGCCAGGAAAAAAGCTCCAGCAGCACATACACATGTAAAATAATAACCCATCAATAATAAGTTAGCATAAGTACGCTCTACTAGAATATGATCGCCCATAAGCATTCCGTAGGCTACTGCAGCTATACCAACAACGATTGCGATGATACTGAATGTTTTTGCTTTACCAGCAAACTCGAATCGCTCGTTGAAATTATAATCGTGATGATGATTGTGAGTTCCCATTTATTTATCTGATGTTAGATTATTTCTTTTGTAATTCATGAACGTACATAACAACTTCCCAACGTTCTTCAGGAGACAACTGCGATGCATGCGATCCCATTGAGTTGTGACCGTAATAAATCGTATGGTAAATCTTACCATCTGTCAAATCAGCCATCATACCGCCACGAGAAGAATTTGCAGCATCCGTTTTATGATAAGACGGTGGATTAGGGAAATTCTCAAGCTTACGTGTGCCTCTAGAATCTGTAATTTCACGGTCTTTTGTAATAGAACCATCACCTTTACCTTCTGGTCCGTGACAAACAGCACAGTAAGTCGTAAACAAAGCCTGGCCTTTTTCAAGTCTAGCTTGTGTTAACTCAAAAGGGTTAGTAACTTCACGTCCTGCGCGTTCGTAATCTTCCAAAGTATTGGCATATTCAAATCTGGTAAAACCGATCGGATCTGTACCTTTTGGAGGTGTTTGTGCAGTTTGCTTGTTTTTAAAATTCTCGTTTGGTTGATCTGGATTGAAAGCAATCGGATCGTACATGTTGCGAGAAAACTCCCAACCTGTACTACGAGTAGTCTTGTCACCACAAGAAGAAACGACTGCTGTCAACGACAGAGCTGCACATACTGTAACTAGTAAATTCTTCTTATTCATAACTAACATATTTTCTATCATTGTACTTAACTTCTACAGCGCCGGCTTCTTTCAATAAAGAATCGATCAAAGCATGGTCTGTGTTCTCACGAGCATCTATAGCGATAACGAAACGATCATCTGTAGCTCTTAAATCCATTACGCGAGGTGTACGTCCCGGGAATAAATGATTGCGATAAAAGAAAGTTGCAACCATACCCAAGGCACAGATTAAAATAGTAACCTCAAATGTTACTGGAACAAAGTTCGGGATAGCGAATGATGGTTTACCGCCGATATTCATTGGCCAGTCGTGTACCATTGTATAGTACAATAAACTGAATCCTAATGTTGTTCCTAGTGCTCCAAAGCAAAATGCTGCAATAGGCAAACGCGAAGGTTTAACGCCCAATTTATCTTCAATACCGTGAATTGGCATTGGAGTAAAGCAATCATAGATGCTTACATTATTTTTCTGCAATTTGTCGATCCCATGCATCATTTCATCCGGATCAGCAAAACTACCTAATATATATTTTGTATTGCCCATTGCTATTATTTTAACTCTTTAATTTCTTGTTCTGTTACCGAATCATATTTACCTAAAGAATCTCTAAAGTATTCCACTTGTTCAGCTGGGAATGCGCCTTCTTTAACCAATTTCGTTTTTTGTTGTAAACTAGAGCTTTTCAGCAATAATTTAACCTCTGCAATCGCGATACCTGGTAAGAAACGTAAGAACAATAAGAACAATGTAAAGAATAAGCCGATCGATCCAACGAAAATACCAACATCTGTCCAAGTTGGGTAAAACATAGCCCAAGATGAAGGTAAATAATCACGGTGTAATGAAGTCACGATAATTACGAAACGTTCAAACCACATACCGATGTTTACCACGATTGATAAGATCCATGAAATAGGAATACTTGTACGGATTTTCTTAAACCAGAATAATTGTGGAGAAATTACGTTACAAGTCATCATTGACCAGTAAGCCCAAGCATAAGGACCAAACATACGGTTTTGGAAAGCGTACATTTCGTACTCCGATTGTGAATACATCGCGATGAATAACTCTGTTAAATATGCAATACCAACGATAGAACCTGTCGTCATGATAATTTTATTCATGGCTTCAATGTGGAACATCGTGATATAATTCTCAAAATTCATTACTTTACGTAAGATCAACAATAAAGTCTGCACCATTGCAAAACCTGAGAAGATCGCACCAGCAACGAAGTATGGAGGGAAAATTGTTGTATGCCATCCTGGGATAACAGAAGTTGCAAAGTCAAAAGATACAATCGTGTGTACCGAAAGTACTAATGGAGTTGAGATACCTGCCAAGATAATTGACACAATCTCAAAACGTTGCCAAGTTTTCACAGATCCGTTCCAACCGAAAGACAATACAGAATAAATCTTTTGTCTTAAACCAGTAGCACGGTCACGAATAGTCGCGATATCCGGTAATAAACCACAGTACCAGAATACTAAGGATACTGTGAAGTATGTAGAGATCGCAAATGCATCCCATACTAATGGTGAGTTAAAGTTAACCCATAAAGATCCGAACTGGTTTGGCAAAGGGAAAATCCAGTATGCTAACCAAGGACGCCCCATGTGAGCTACAACATACGTTGCGGCACAGATAACGGCGAAGATCGTCATCGCCTCAGCCGAACGGTTGATGGAATTACGCCAGTTCTGGCGGAAAATTAATAATACGGCCGAAATTAACGTACCTGCGTGACCGATACCTACCCACCATACAAAGTCGGTGATATCCCAAGCCCAGCCTACAGTTTTGTTCAGACCCCAAGCGCCGATACCTGTCCAAAAGGTATAACTAACGCTGACTACCCATAATAAAGCACCTAATACGGCTACAGTGAATCCGATCCACCATGCTTTATTCGGTTTATTTTCAACCGGTAGTAAGATATCATCCGTAATTTTAGCATACGTAATGTCCTTACCGGTCATTAATGGTTCTCTTAATATTGATTCGTTATGCGATGACATAGTATTTTTATTTCAAATAATGAACAAGATTACGCCTCAAAAGTGTTTCTAACTTTTGTCATATAACCGATACCCGGCTGTACATTGATTTCCTCAAGTACGTAATAAACACGCTCATTGCGTAATGCTTTAGATACTTCTGATTCTGGATCATTAGCATCACCAAAGATAATCGCATTTGCAGAACATGCTTGTTGACACGCCATTTGGATATCGCCGTCTTTTACTTTACGGTTCTCCATTTTCGCATGTAATTTACCAGCTTGGATACGTTGGATACACATCGAACATTTCTCCATAACCCCACGTGAACGTGTCGTTACATCTGGATTCAATACCAATTGTGTAAACTCATTATTCAAGTAGTTGTCAAAACGTGAATCATTCCAGTAGTTAAACCAGTTAAAACGACGTACTTTATATGGACAGTTATTCGCACAGTAACGTGTTCCGAAACATCTGTTGTAAGCCATATGGTTCAAACCTTCTGATGAGTGAACAGTAGCTAATACTGGACATACTGTCTCACATGGTGCATGTGCACAATGCTGACATAACATCGGTTGGTGAACAACGGTTACATTTTCGAAACTATTCAGTTTTTCAATATCCGCTTCTTTTGTATATTCTTTACCATCTTCTTCGATAGTGTAGTAACGGTCAATACGTAACCAGTGCATCTCACGACGACGGCGAACCTCATCACGACCTACAACAGGAATATTGTTTTCTACGTTACAAGCAACGATACAAGAACCACAACCTGTACATGCATTCAAATCGATTGCCATCACCCATTTGTGACCTGGTTGCTCATACTTGTTCCACAAATCATACGTTTTGTGTTTATCTGTAAAGCGGCCTGACTCTGAGTTAGGATCTTTTAAATATTTAGCGAAAGTAGTTTCACGAATGATGTTACGACCTTCGATTGTGTGGTGTGTTTGTGTTTGCGCTAATTGATAGATCGTATTCGCTTTAGCGATAGTTGCTTTAGCTACAAACTGAATTGTACCATTAACTAAGCTTGCAAAAGGGTAAGCATTTTTACCTACATTATTACCAGCCTTACCAACTTTAGTACGTCCGTAACCGATGGCTACTGAAACAGTACCCAAAGCTTGTCCCGGTTGTTGAACAACTGGTAACTCGACTTTGTAACCATTAGCTTCAACAGTAACTGTTGCATCTTCACCCAATCCTAATTTCTCAGCATCTTTAGGGTTAATAGCAGCATAGTTGTCCCAAGTTACTTTTGAAACCGGATCAGGAACTTCTTGTAAGTAGGCATTATTTGCATATCTACCGTCACGTAAAGCACTTGATTCATACAATTTCAATTCGAACTCACCAACTACTGTTTTAGCAGCTGCGATAGCAGCACTAGCAGCAGCCTCTACATTACCAGCGAATGAATAAGAAGCTGCAGTTTTTGCACCTTTATATTCAAATCCTGTTTGCAAAACGCTATTCCAGTTCTTTGTACTTCCAGCTAAAATAGTTGAAGTCCAAAGGTTTTTAACAAATGAATAGATATCTGTTGTATCACCCGCCCAAACCAATAAAGATTGATCCGCTTGACGTGTGTTAAATACAGGATTAATTGTCGGTTGAACGATTGAGAATAAACCTTCTTTTGGAGAAGCATCACCCCAAGACTCCAAGAATGTATTTGTTGGAGCAATAGCAGTCAATTCTGAAGCTGTTTCATCAGCACGTTGAGAGAAAGATAATGTAAAATCAACTTTCTTCAATGCCGCTTTAACTTCGTCAGCTTTGAAATAATCATAAACAGGGTTACTGTTTAAGAATAAAGCAACACCTACCTGACCTGCATTTGCGTTTGTCAAAAATTGTGAAAATGCAACGTCAGAACCTTGATGTTGTTTAGAGAAATTATCTAAATCAATTGTCGATCCGTATGAAGCTAATGCACTGTTGATCGCATTTGCTAATGTTTGAATGTTAATATCATTCGAACCAGCAACCACAACAGCAGCACCTTTGTTCGCTAACAATTCTTTTGCCGCTAAAGTAACCGCAGTTTGTGCTCTTTTTGCAGCAATACCACCCGCTAAAGAAGAACCTGTAATTGCATTATATAATGAAATTAAAACAGCTGCTTCTTCCGAAGGTTTAATTGCGATACGCACATCGGCATTTGAACCAGTCATACTTAGACCTGACTCAAACTGAATGTGACGTGACATCTTACCATTTTTCAATGATTTGTAATCACGGTTTTTAATATATTGCTGTGTATGCTCCTCCCCAGCTAACCAAGTTCCTAAGAAATCAGCTGCTACTGAAACAACAACATTTGCTTTTTCAAAATTGTATGAAGGAACAACTGCTTTACCAAAGGAGTTTTTATTCGCTTCAATAATAGCGCTATAAGAAACAGCGTCTACTTGAACCAAATTAGTCGTTGGGTACTTCGCCGTTAATTTAGCGATTGCAGCCAATGTAGTAGGACTATTTACTGTGCTTGCAACAATAGTAATTTGTTTTCCAGCAGTAGCTGCTGCATTTAAAGCAGCGATAACAGTACTATCTAATTTAGACCATTCAACATCCTGCCCTTTTATTTGGGCTGTTTTTAATTTAGACTCATCATATAAGTCTAAAACTGATGCTGCAGTTCCCGAATCTGTACCTTGATTTAAACCAATTGCGTTCGGGTTTGCCTCTACGTTAATAGGACGACCTTCACGCGTTCTTACTAAGATACTCTGACCGTTAAAAGTCGAAGTATAAAAGTTAGGAATACCTGGAGTAATTTCCTCTGGTTTAATTAAATAAGGAACTGCTTTATGCACAGGAGTGCTGTTACAAGCTGCTAAAGTAACAGCCCCAACACCAAAACCTAATGCTTTTAAGAAGTCACGGCGAGGAGTTTTTGTACTCAACCCTGCTTCATTTAAGACATCTTCTACAGGAATAGATTCGGCAAACTCACCCTTGCTTTTTTCTACAAAAGCAGGTGTTTGTTTCAATTCTTCCAAACCTTTCCAATATTTTTTATTGCTATCCATTTAAGCTGTATATAAGATTGCGTATTTCTGAATAATTATTAATAGTGACATTTACCACACTCAAGACCACCGATCATCGCCGCTGTCATTTTTTCACCTTTTTTGATGCTTTCATGCGCTTTGATTAAGTCTTCGTAGTATTTGTTATCTGATTTCACATCTGTTGCCTTATGACAATCCACACACCATTTCATTGTTAATGGCGAGTATTGGTATACTTCTTCCATTGTTTCAATAGGTCCGTGACAAGTCTGACATTCTACTCCTGCTACTGTAACGTGTTGTGAGTGGTTAAAATAAGCAAAATCTGGCAAGTTGTGAATACGAACCCATTGAATCGGCTTAGGATTGTTTCCGTAAGTACGAGTCTCTGGATTAAAATCCAATGCGCGGTAGATTTTTGCAATCTCAGGTGAAATTTCACCATCATAATGCTCAGAACCAGTAATCGTATTGTGACAGTTCATACAAACATTTGCAGAAGGAATAGATGCATTTTTAGATTTAAAAGCACCACCGTGACAATATTGACACTCAATTTTGTTTACACCCGCGTGTAATTGGTGCGAGAATTTAATCGGTTGAACCGGCTGATAACCTGTGTGAACACCCACGTTCCACATTGTTTTCCAACCACCAACAGCCAATAAAGCAACAAGCATTAATACAGCAAATCCGACTAATTTCTTGTTCTTAACAAAAGCTTTAGCAAAAGCAAGGAATTTAGAACTCGTTTGAGGCTCCTCTTCTGCTTCAACAGCAGCTTGATTTGTTGCGATAACCTTCTCTAAAGTACGGATCACACGGTTTAAAACAACGATAACAACAATTGCCAAAACAACTACACCTATTAACCCGAAGATCATAAACAAGTTAGCATTGTCATCTTTCGCAGTTTCACCTGGAGGCAATTCACCTTTAGGTTTTTCAACAGACTCAGCTTTAATATAAGCCAATACTGACTTAATATTATCATCTGATAAATCTGTAAAAGAAGTCATCACAGATTTATTGTACTCCTCAAAAATTGCAATTGCATCGGCATCACCTGAAGCAATTAAAGCTTGAGAGTTTTTAATCCATTTAATCAACCACTCTTCAGACTTAGTTTCGGTAATACCTTTTAAGGCAGGACCAACAACTTTTCTATCAACTTTGTGACAGCTCGTACACTTTGCTTTGAAGATTTTTTCACCTTCCTTGACATCTTGCGCATGCAGCGTCGTAACGGCAAATAACAGCACCAAACTCATTGACGCTATCCTCGCAAGTTTTCCCAAAACGGATGAGATATTTCTCATATTTAACACTTTATACTATTTATTTGTGAATATAAAAATTTAAACACCATTCTAAACAGAGCACACTCTGCCTAGTAATGCCACAAAAGTATAACTTATTAATAAATCCCTGACAATTTTGTGACGTTATTTATCAATTTATAATCGTTCTAAATTATTTTAAAATGACTATTTAATGCAGATTTAAACCACCTCTTGTACTTCAAGGCGGAAATTGATAAGCCTCAAATTTAAGACATCAATAGGACATAAAAAAATTCAAAACTACCCGAAAGTGATTCTTGATAACAGTATGCTGACAAAGAATTGATTAGAGAATTGTAACTTTACGGATATGCAGTTATCATGAAAAAATTAGTATTTTTATATGGCTTGATTTTTTTAATAACCTCCTGTAATGCACAGACGCATCAAGCTTCAAAACAAACATCAATCTTTAAGACAATGGAAGATTCAACAAAATATAACAAATTAACGCCAGAAGAGGAACATGTTATTGTTCACAAAGGAACGGAGCGTCCCTACACGGGCACCCTACTGGATAATAAAACAAAAGGAACTTACGTTTGCAAAAGATGCAATGCTGCACTTTATCGTTCGGAAGATAAATTTGATTCGCATTGCGGCTGGCCTAGTTTTGATGATGAAATCAAAGGGGCCACACGAAAAGAAACAGATGCAGATGGAAGAAGAACAGAAATTCTGTGTAACGCATGCGGAGCACACCTCGGGCATGTTTTCATCGGCGAAAGATTGACCGATAAAAACACACGTCATTGTGTCAACTCCATTTCTATGGTATTTGTAGCAGATACTATTGCTTCAAAATAGAAGATTCACGTATTTTCAATTCGCAGGGTAGTGTCAGATGTTTAATTGATTTGGCTTTACCCTGCAATTTTAACAATAAAATATTGATAATGTGATCCGCAATTTCTTCAATAGGTTGCGAAACAACAGTGATGGCAGGTTCGTGCAATTTAAATACCGTATGATCATCAAATGCAATTAGTGCCGGTAATTTATAATTATGTTTCTTCCCAGACTTAAGTCCTGTAATTGCCAAATAATTAGTTGCAAATAGAACAGCATCTAGGCGATTATCTACAACAAACTCATGTAAGTCATCAATTGCCTCTGCTTCTGATGCGTCCAGTTGTATTTTTTTGATGTATACCTGCTTCTTAAATTGATCCATACCTTTCATGTAGCCATCTAGGCGATCCCGCATTTGGGTCTGATCAGAGTATAACGAGACTAGACCGATACGTTTATAGCCCTGCTCATTAAAATGAACGGTGGCATCAAAGGCGCCTTGAAAATTATCAGCAATAACATAATCTGTTTCCACATCCGGCAAATAGCGGTCAAATAAAACAACAGGTACATTAGATTGAATCAAATTAGAAATTGTTTCCTCAATTCCTTCGGAAGGTGTAATGATGAAACCATCAACCTGTCGATCATTGAACATACCGATCAGCTCTTTGGTCTTCTCGCTATCATTATTGGTGCTACAATAGATAATCCGATACCCTTGCTCATAAACTTTAGTTTCAATCAAACGCGCGATATTACCAAAGAATGGATTTGAAATATCTTCAATGATGAGACCGATAATTTTCGTTTTACCTGTACGTAAACTTTTAGCAAGTTCATTAGGTTTATAGCCGACTTTTTTAACATAATCAAGAACTCGCTTTGTCAATGACTCACTTATACGCTTCTCCTTGGCTTTGTCATTCAATATAAAAGATACCGTAGTAACCGAAACCCCTAAAGCCTTTGCTATATCACTGATCAAAATTCTCTTCTTCATTAAGTATAGTGTGTTTATAATATGAGTTACTAATCTAAAAAAAATTAAAGTAATAACGCCATATATTGTAAAAATATTTAAGCTAAAAGGATTTATTAAGCAAAAAAAATGCTATATTTCACCCCTAAATAAGATCAAACTAATTAATTATGATTCAATTGAATTACAATAAAATTTTATTAAGTATTCTTGCATTATCGCCATTAAGTTCAATGGCTCAACAAAATTTGACTCAATATGTGAACCCTTTTATCGGTTCCGAAGATCATGGACACGTATTTGTCGGTGCCAATGTGCCATTAGGAGCTGTACAATTAGGTCCATCTCAGATTGCACAGACCTGGGATCAGTTTAATGGCTGGGACTGGTGCAGTGGTTACAATTATAAAAGCAAAGAAATTCTGGGTTTTACCCATACACATCTTAGTGGTACCGGTATTGGCGATCTTAATGATATTATGATTGTACCTGCAAACGGTAAAGTACAGTTAAAACCTGCAGAGTTTAACAAGATGGGTACCGGCTATGGATCTAGCTTTAAAAAAGAAAATGAAATAGCCCAACCTGGATTTTACAGTGTTCTATTAGACGATTACCAAGTTCAGGCAAATCTAACAGCAACTGAGCGTGTTGGCTATCATCAGTATGTCTATAATAAATCGGACAATGCCCACTTATTCATCGACCTTTCTTTTAAGATGAACTGGGATAAAACAACAGACTCGTACATTAAGCAAATCAATGACAGCACATTTGTCGGATACCGCTTTTCTTCAGGATGGGCAAGTGACCAAAAAGTATATTTTGCTTTAAAAACATCTGTTCCTATCCAAAAAGTGCAGTTCTATGAGGAGAACAGTCAAAAATTAGGTTCTTCTACCGTAAAAGGTCAAGCTATAAAAGCTGCTTTATTTTTTGATGCTGTAAAAAATAAAACCATTGAAGTGAAGGTTGGTCTTTCATCTGTAAGTACGACAAATGCTTTAGAAAACATACAGGTGGAAATGCCGAACTGGAATTTTGCAGATGCGAAGAAACAGGCAAATGACAAATGGAACAGCACTTTAAATAAAATTCAATTTGAAGGAGATGCAGATACCAAAACCATTTTTTATACCGCATTGTATCATACCTATTTTGCACCGACCATCTTTAATGATGCAAATGGTGATTATCTAGGTACAGACAAACAAGTGTACGAAAAACAGGATTTTACCAACCATACCGTATTCTCTTTATGGGATACTTACCGTGGACTTCACCCTTTAATGAATTTACTGGAGGATCGTAAGATCAATCAGGATTTTATTAAAACCATGCTGGCGATTTATCAGCAACAGGGAAAATTACCGGTATGGCATTTACAAGGTAATGAGACCAATACTATGGTTGGATTACCGGCAATACCAGTAGTAGCTGATGCAGTTATCAAAGGGATTTTAGATGAGAAAGATTACGAATTGGCTTGGGAAGCAGTAAAAACCACCGCAATGGGTTATGAAAACGGCTTAAAATTCGTACGTGACTTAACTTATATTCCAATTGACAGCATGGATCATGAATCTGTAGCTTGGGCATTAGAATATGCTATTGCAGATTATAGTGCTTACAAAATGGCTGTGAAATTAGGCAAAACAGAAGATGCTGTATATTTTGAGAAGAGATATAAGCTTTATGAGCAATATTTTGATAAAGAAGTAGGACATTTTGTGGGAAGAAAAGCTAACGGTGAGTTTAGAAGACCATTCAACGCATTGATGGCTAAACACCGTGAAAACGATTACTGTGAAGGTAACGCATGGCAATACACCTGGTTAGTTCCTCAAGATGTAAAAGGCCTAATCAATCTTTTTGGAGGCGATAAAAACTTCTTGAAGAAACTTGACGAGTTCACAACAATGTCTTCCGATCTGGGCGGAGAAGCTTCAAATGATATTACTGGTCTTATCGGTCAATATGCTCAAGGCAATGAACCCAATCACCATGTCCCTTATCTGTATGCATATGCAGGAGAAGCTTGGAAAGGTTCTGCACTTGCCCGTAAAGCCATGATGGAATTTTATACAAGCAAACCTAATGGTTTGTGTGGTAATGACGATGCTGGACAGATGAGTGCTTGGTATGTGTTTTCAGCAATGGGTATGTATCCATTAAATCCAATCAGCGGTGTCTATGTTTTCGGATCACCGATGATGGAAAAAGCTACGATTACCCTTCCAAATGATAGACAGTTAACGATACAGGTTAAAAACCAAGCGAAGAAAAACAGCTACATCAAAAGTATCAAACGCAACGGTGCATCTTATTCCAAATCATTTATCACTTATGAAGAAGTTCTAAAAGGTGGTACAATCGAAATTGAAATGAGCAGTACACCAAACAAAAATTGGGGTAAAGCGCCACAGGATAGACCTATTGCAGTCGACAATTAATCTGCAAGTCTGTCAGGCCACTATTTATGGAATAGCTTTTGATAATAATCAACAAAAGGAGATTAAAAATGTCAGAATTAAACAACAACATCAATATCCAAGATATTGAAGACGGAAATAATCAGCAAGATTTCTATACAAATTTCAAAGAAAAATTGATTGCTGTAGAACAATTTCCATCCTTGTACAAATTCAAATTCATTGTAAAAGCCGATTTGGAGAAAATAGAGCAAGTAAAACAAGTATTTACGCATGCAAGCACCAAATACGCGGAAAAAGAATCATCAGGTGGTAAATACAAGTCCATCACCGTAGAGACTTTTGTCAATAATGCCGATGAAGTAATTGATTATTACAAAGAAGTATCTAAAATAGAATCCGTTATCATGTTATAACAAATGAAAACAGGCTGTCAAATAGACAGCCTGTTTTTTTTAGCAAAAAAAAGCTCACTTTTCAGTGAGCTTTTTATATGATTAAGTTTTTAAAACTTACGCTTGTGGAGCTGCGTCAGCAGCAGGTTTATCTTCACGAGGAGGACGAGGCAATAAAGCTTTACGAGAAAGTTTCAATTTACCTTGTTTGTCGATATCCAATAATTTAACCGTTACTTTATCACCTTCAGTAAAGATTCCATCCATCGTTTCAAAACGTTTCCAATCAATCTCAGAGATGTGTAATAAACCATCTTTTCCTGGCATGATTTCAACGAAAGCACCAAAAGGCATAATAGACTTCACTTTACCTTCGTAAGTAGCACCTACCTCAGGTTTAGCCGCGATATTTTTAATACGTGTACTTGCATCATCAATAGCAGCTTTATTGTCTGCAAAGATCTGAACGATACCTTTACCGTCTACTTCTTCAATAGAAATAGTAGCACCTGTTTCACGTTGCATTTCTTGGATAATTTTACCACCTGGACCGATGATAGCACCAATAAATTCTTTATCGATAATGATCTGAACAATACGAGGAGCATGAGGTTTGTAATCTTCACGTGGCTCAGAAATTGTTTTCTTCATTTCACCTAAGATATGAAGACGAGCCTCTTTAGCTTGATCCAAAGCTTGTGTCAAAACTTCCCATTTCAATCCATTGATCTTTAAGTCCATTTGACAAGCAACAATACCTTTTTCAGTACCCGTTACTTTAAAATCCATATCACCTAAATGATCTTCATCACCTAAAATATCTGAAAGAATTGCATACTTACCTGTTTTCTCATCCGAGATTAAACCCATAGCGATACCAGAAACTGGAGCCTTCAATTTAATACCCGCATCTAATAATGCTAATGTACCAGCACAAACAGTTGCCATTGAAGAAGAACCGTTAGATTCTAAAATATCAGAAACAACGCGGATCGTGTAAGGGTTTTCACTATCAGCAGGCAATACTCGTTTCAATGAACGTAATGCTAAATTTCCGTGACCTACTTCACGACGACCTGGACCTCTATTTGGTCTAGCCTCACCTGTAGAGAAAGCCGGGAAATTGTAGTGTAAGATAAATTTGTTATAACCGTTGATGAAAGCACCATCGATCATTTGTTCTGCATCTTTAGCACCTAAAGTAACAGAAGTCAATGATTGTGTTTCACCACGTGTAAATACAGCCGAACCGTGAGCCGCAGGTAAATAATTTACTTCTGACCAGATTGGACGTACAGTACGTACATCACGTCCATCAAGACGTTTTCCTTCGTCCAATACTAAATTACGAACTGCATCGTATTGTACATCATGAAAATATTTTTTGAATAAGAATTTTGTGTCCTCATCCAATTCTTCTGGAAGTGTCGCTCTGAATTCTTCAGCAATTTTTGCGAAGGCTTCAGAACGGTCATGTTTTGCAGAAGCAGAAGCTGCTACAGCATATACTTTATCGTATGTCGCACTGAAAATTTCAGCTCTCAAAGTCTCATTAGTTGGCTCGTGGTTATACTCACGTTTTACATTTTTACCGACTAAATTTGCTAATTCAACTTGAGCAGCAACTTGTTTTTTGATCGCCTCATGCGCAAAAGCAATTGCTTCTACCATTTCAGCCTCAGAAATTTCACTACACTCACCTTCAACCATACCGATATCTTGAGCAGAACCAGCTACGATAAATTCTAAAGTTGCTCTTTCTAATTCAGACATTTTTGGATTAATCACCAATTGGCCATCGATCTTAGCAACGCGAACCTCAGAAATAGGTCCATTGAAAGGAATATCAGAAACCGCAATAGCAGCAGAAGCTGCTAAACCAGCTAATGCATCAGGCATAATATCTTTATCTGCAGAGATCAAAGAGATCATTACTTGCGTATCTGCATGATAGTTTTCAGGGAATAAAGGACGTAAAGCTCTATCTACCAAACGAGAGATTAAGATCTCATAATCTGACAAACGTGCCTCACGACGTAAGAAACCGCCAGGAATACGGCCTGTAGCCGCGTATTTCTCTTGGTAATCTACTGACAAAGGTAAAAAGTCAACTCCAGATTTCGCTTCTTTAGCAGAAACGACTGTTGCTAGAAGCATCGTATCACCTTGTTTTAAAACTACTGCACCATCAGCCTGTTTAGCCAATTTACCAGTAGAAAGTTCGATCTGGGAGCCATTGCCCATATCAATTACTGTTTTGATTTCGTTATAACTCATTCGTTGTTATTTGCGATATGCTTTTCATCTTTTGGCAGCATACCTATATTAAAAATATTTTAATTTCATCGCAAAGATAAGGTAAAATATTTATAATCAAACTGACGTAAGTTGCATTTATGACAGTAATTATCATGCTACCCTTAACCATTGAAGGTGGTTTTATAATAATAAGTAGCATAAAATCATCATTTCAAAATTTAGCGACAAAAAAAAGCCATCTCCAAAGAGACGGCTTTCTAAAGTTTTTATAACTAAAAGCTTATTTGATGATATCACGTAAACCAAGACCTTTAATGATCGCACGGTAACGGTTGATGTCAGTTTTGTACAGGTAAGCTAATAATGAACGACGTTTACCTACTAACATTTGTAGGGCACGTTGTGTGTTAAAATCTTTTCTGTTTTTTTTCAAATGCTCAGTTAAGTGAGCAATTCTCTTAGTGAATAAAGCTACTTGTCCTTCTGTAGAACCCGTGTTCGTTGCCGAACCTGCAAATTCCGCGAAGATATCTGCTTTGTACTCTTTACTTAAATACATCTCTGAAATAATATTAAAGCGTTAAAAATTTTTGTTAATTGACTGCAAAGGTAGCACTTAAACTTTAATCTGCAAAGAAAATGAAGATTAAAATTTAAGTAGTAACGCAGTAATATTAAAGTGCCACCTTAATAGGCACCTAGTAATTTACATAAAGTTTAAATCAATTGAGGGACAAAACACCTGATAACAATAAACTTAAAATTCGCTCTGCATTAATAAGGAATGCCTTAAACTTTCACATAGATTTTCTTTTTATCCAAGTAATAGCATATACCCCACATCAAGGCCAAAAAGCATAACGAGTAAAAGAAAGAACCGACCTCTGGTGGACCTGGTAAAGGTTTGCAGATTGTTGTATAAAACCAGGTAAATGCGTTGGTGTATAAAACAGTTCCATCATCTCCTACCCCATCTGGAATACGGATCAGCCCTACCAATCGCGGTAAAACACCACTTAGCACAAAGATAAAAAGTGGGTTTTTGCCAAACACATCAAAAAATTTAGTCAAACCATTTTTCACACCTTGTACTTCAACAAACCAGATCATTCCACCGATGGTCATAATTCCTAATCCCGTTGTGTACAGTACATAAGAACTTGTCCATATTTTTTTGTTGATCGGAAAACCTAATGACCAGATCCATGCTAAAACTACCAGAATAAACCCCGTTACAAATAACCCTGAAAGTAATTTGAAATGAGGCTCTTTACTTTCAGGAACCTTAGACCATAACCAATCTACCTGCCCTTGCTTCTTGATATAAGTACCGGTAAGATAACCGAAAACGACTTGTACAATAGTCGGTAATGTACTCATCAGGCCTTCAGGATCAAAAGGCACACCTTCTCCCTTATAAATATGAGCTACTCCCAATAGCTGTATATCAATCGGAGTTCCAAACCAACCTGCAAGGCTATAAGGATCTTCTGCCTGTCCAGCAAAAGCACAAATAGCCCAATAAGCCAATAAGATAACAGCAGAAATCCAGATCAACGCCTTCTCTTTAAAGTAATAAGCCAGAATAGAAGCAAAACAATACGCCAACGCAATGCGCTGAAGTACACCTAATATCCGGATGCCCTTTTCAGGATTATTTGGATTTACCCAATGCTTCAATCCAAGTGTATCACCGTCCCACTGCACAAACGGAGCCCAGTTAAGGAATAAACCAATAGCAAAAATCAAAACCGTTCTTTTGATAACTTTCTTCCAGAATACAGCATCTCCAGCTTCCTGAAGTCGAGGAATAACAAAAGACATGGCATTACCAACTGCAAATAGAAAAAAAGGAAAAACAAGATCTGTTGGGGAACAGCCATGCCAACCGGCATGTTTTAATGGTGCGAACATATGAGCCCATGTTCCAGGGTTATTGACCATAATCATCAGAGCAACTGTAGCTCCTCGGAATACGTCAAGTGAATAATAACGCTGTTTCATAAAATAGTTTGTTTAAGGCATAAAAATAACAATTTCTTAATTCACTTTTATGCCTAATTTACATTCAAAAAGCACAAACACAGATCTTTTATTTTTTTTTTAAAAAGAATTTGAAACTTAATATTTAATATATACTTTTACCACAACTTAATGAGATAAGTACATTTTCTACCAAACTTACTTATCGAAAGAAGCTAACCAAAATCACAATTTAAAATAGTACAACAGAAGCATTTTAGAAAAAGAGCACGCTCTTAGATTTATACGCCATACTTTTAACCGTTAATACGACTTTATTTACCTAAAGACAAATAGCGATTCAAAGAATCACGCTTTGTATTAAAATAATTTAATTACTTAAATGAACCAGAGATAACTACACCTAAATCAACAAGCATAATCCCATGGATTAAACTTGGTACTAAACAATTCTAAATAACCTAATAATTAAAACATGAGTGTCTTTTACAAAAAAAGTGCAGGCTTAGCCTTATGCACACTCTTTTGCGCAACATCTTTATATGCGCAACAAACTCTCACCGGATCGGTAAGCGATTCAAATGGTCCAGTTTCTGGTGCCTCAGTCACCATCAAAGGAACCAATCGCGGAACACAAACAAAGGCAAACGGAACTTTCTCTATCCAGGCAACAGCAGGAGAAACTCTTCGAATCACCATTGTAGGCTATAAATCACAAGAAATTAAACTGGGAAGTTCTAATACGGTCAATATAATACTTACCGAAGATGCTTCTTCTCTCGATGAGGTAGTAGTGACTGCATTGGGTGTTAAAAAGGAAAAAAGAGCATTAGGCTATGCCAGCACAACAATTTCAACAGAAGACTTAGCTGATAAAGGTTCTGCTATGAATGCTATGACTTCGATGTACGGAACAGTTCCGGGCCTTAAGCTTAATCTTACAGGTATGGGACCTGCAGGAGGAATAAATGTTAATATCCGTAATGCAGTTTCTTTTTCTGAGAGCTCAAACGTACGTCCTCTATTTGTCATCGATGGTATCCCAATGTTAGATTGGCAAACAGATATAAATCGAAGTCCGGGAAATGGCTTGAATGACCTCAACATGGATGATATCGCATCATTTGAAATCCTCCGTGGTGCAAAAGCGGCTTTATTATACGGATCCAATGGAGCGAATGGTGTCATACTAATCACCTCCAAAAGCGGAAGAAAAAGACCAGGGTATGGTATTGATGTCAATCTTGCACATCAATTTGATAAACCATGGGTATTACAAGAATTACAAAACGAATTTGGTTCTGGCTATCCTGTCAACTGGGGTGCTTATGGAAACAATTATACGCCAGAAGGATTCTATAAACGAAATGATCAGGCCTCATACGCCCCAGTCACCTATAACTTTGGACCGCGTTTCAATGGACAAGACCTCTTATATTACGATAATACGATGAAGCCCTATGTCGCACAACCTGACAACATTCGCGATTTATACCGAAATGGACATACTTCCACTGCAAACGTTTCTATACAGGGTGGTGGTGATTTAGGAGGATTTCGTTTGGCTTACACCAATAAAAACTACGAAGGAATTTTTGAAGGATTCAAAATTAAGGAAAACAAGGTAACATTCAACGGAAATATGAGTCTTACAGATAATGTCAACTTAAGATTGGTTTCAACCTACAGTAACAGCTTTAACCACAATCCACCCAACCAAAATCAGGATGCCTTTGTAACATATGGTCTACCTAGAAATTTAGATGTAAAAGCGTTGCGTAATCAAATTTTTGATCCGGAAACAGGTTACTTCTTCTTTTATATGAACAACATTCAAGCGCAATATGCTACAGGAAGTGTTGTTCGAGAAAATTTAGCTAAAAACTACCTGTACAGTCAACAAAAAGACAAATTTGACAACAGCCGTAACCATTTTACCAATTCATTGAACTTAGACATAAAACTCAATAAGAACCTTAGCTTTACCGGTATAGGTGGTTTTGACTGGATTATTAACGACAACAATACTTATGAGGCACTAAGACGACCATTATCCCAGGGTGTAGGCGGAAGTGCTGGACTGAAAACTGAGCAAAATGTTTCATGGAATGGCCAGGCCATGCTACGTTATGAAAAAGATCTAAATCCAGACTGGAACCTTTCTAGTTTTATCGGAGCAGTCTACCTAGGCAATTCATATCGAATGCTTTCAAGATCAACAAACGGTGGCTTTATTACTGATAATTGGGAATCTTTAGGCAACTCTAAAAATGACCTTCGATTTAGTGATTCAAGAATTGCAAACGATGGACTTTATGGAATATTTGGTTCAGCCCAATTAAGTTATAAGAACCGGTTATTTTTTGATATACAGGGACGAAATGACTGGTCGTCAATCCTTCCTCCCAAAAACAACTCCTATTTTTATCCAGGAGTCAGTAGTTCCTGGGTATTCTCAGAAAGTATAGATGCACCGGAATGGTTGACGATGGGTAAACTTCGTGCATCTTGGGCTGATGCAGGAAGACCAGGTTCTCGATACTTTTCAAATAATGTTTACAGTATAGGATCTTATGATGGTGCTATAAGTTATAGTTCACCATCCACAATTCCACCGAAAGACTTACAGCCAGAACGCAAACGTGAATTTGAAATTGGTTTCGACACTAAATTCTTAAATTCAAGATTAGGATTAGAATTTAGCTATTTTTCAGGTATCACATACAACCAAATCATGGCTTTAAGCCTTGCTTCATCATCTGGTTATAATGCGATAGCCATAAATGCGGGTAAGGTTTCAACTAAAGGTTACGAATTTTCACTCACAGCCACGCCAGTTAAAACAAACTCTTTCTCTTGGGACATGATTATCAATGGATCTGCATCTAAACCAGTGGTGAAAGAGCTTTATGATGGAATAAACACCCAAAACCTATGGGGTGCAAGCGGAGCCCGCATTGTTGCAAAAGAAAACCAGCCCTATGGACAGATTTTGGTAAAACCGTTCGCTGTTAACGATAAAGGGGAAAGATTAGTTGGTAATGATGGTTTATACTACACAGATCAAACACAAGATAAATTAGTAGGAAAGGTAACACCTGATTTCATTGGTGGTTTAATCAATAACTTTTCGTATAAAGGGCTTACATTAGGACTGAATTTTGATGCATCTTTCGGTAGTACGCTTATTTCACAGACCAATATGTATATGCGAGGTAGTGGAAGCAGCATTGAGACTTTAGCCGGGCGGGATGAGGCCAGTGGAGGACTTCCTTACTATGTCGACAACAATGGTTCTTATGTTGGCTTACCTTCTCACAACACAGCTTTGCCTAATGACTCTAAATATCCAATGATCTTCCATGATGGTGTTATCTTACCTGGAGTAAAACAGGATGGAACACCGAATGACCGAATAATTAATGCTGGAGACAAATATGCTTATTATTGGCAATCCTTCATGGAAATCCAAGAAGATGTAGTTTACAAGAACGATTATATAAAATTACGTAATATTACATTATCCTATGCTCTACCAAAATCTATAACCTCTAAAATGAAATTTGAGAAACTTATTGTTTCTGGTTTTATGAATAATGTCGCATTTCTACACCGTACAATGCCTAACGTCGATCCTGAGTCCAACAATGGAACTAATGTATTTTATGAAAATAATGCATTCCCAACAACCCGTAGCATTGGATTTAGTTTAAGAGCAACATTTTAATTCGAATAACATGAAAAAGCATATTTCTATAATATCCAAATTTTTCCTTTCTGTCATTATATTAAGTAATGTATCATGCCAGAAACAATTAGAAGATAAATACGTGAATCCTGACGGATTTACTCAACCCGTTATTGAGGGGTTTATGACAGACGCTTTACAACGTCTTGGCACTTTCCGCACAGATTATGGTTCTTTATATCATACTTTTCCTGTTTTTAATAGAATGTTAGGGACAGGAGGATTTTCTAACGACGGGATAGTCAATACATTTTCATGGGGCTTCAATCCTTTTGAATCGTCTTTTGACAAGCTTCGTTCTGTTAATGAACTTGAGATAAGGTACAACCAATTATCAGACCAAGAGAAGAAGGACTACTTACCTTATAAAGTCGTGGCTGACGTGGTTAAATCTTATTTATTTTACAGATTGACAGAATCACATAATAGTATTCCTTATTCAGAAGCTCTTCAAGGAAAAAATGAATCCTTTTTTCCAAAATTTGACAATCAAGAATCCGTATATGCTAGTGTTCTTACTAAATTAGAAGAATCTTACAATACATTCTCAGCCTATACCATCGGAACATCAATTCCAGAAAAGAATTTTGCTTCCTCAGATGTACTACTGAAAGGAAATATCGAACGCTGGAAAATATTGATTAATAGTTTACGCCTTAGAATTGCAATGAGACACACAAATGCAAACCCACAATTGGCAAAAACGGTTATTCAAAAAGTACTGAGCACATCTATTTACGCTAACTCCGCTGAAAACAGCATTTTACACACAGACAAAACACCTGACAGAGCCTTTGAATATTTGATCAACCGAGCTATGCAGGAACAAAGAAGTTCATTCTATGCTCCTGTAGAAATGGTAAAACTATTAAAAGTAGACAAAGATCATACAGACCCTAGGCTTTATGTATTATTCCAACCTGACGCTTTTAACAACTATTCAGCAATAAGAAAAGAAGGACCATATCCCAAAGCTTACACTGACTCCATTACAACTGCAGACCTGACAAAAACATATCCATCGTTGTACAACCGTACCACTTTTGAACAAAATGTATTGCTTCCTACTCAGATCATAACTTCTACAGAAGTTAAACTGATCTTATCAGAAGCTGCTTTAAGATGGCCAGATCTCAATTTAAATGCAACAAATCTATACAAAGAGGCGATCAAAGAATCGATCGATAAGTATTATGCATTTAATAAGGTGAATGTTATTTCATATACAGGGAAAATTGCAGCATCTCAGCCAGCAGCCCCTACGACACAAGTTATCACAGATTATGTGGACTTTATTGGAAATAAATTTGCACAAGCTTCCGATCTAGAAAAGAAAGGAATGATCTATGATCAAAAGTTTATCGATTTCAATGTTGTTAATCCGTTTGATCTTTGGAGCGAAACAAGAAGATTCATCAAAGAACTTAATGCTCGAGTAATAAAAAAACCTTCTAATATTCGCTTTATGGAAAGAACAATTTATCCAACATCGGAGGCGACCAATAACAGCCAAAACTTCATGGAAGTAGCGAAAGATAATAATTATACATCTCCCGTTTGGTTCACTGGAAGAACAGAAGCATATAAATAACAGTATAAAAATCTAGTATTTTGCCCTCAATAAGTTAATCGCTTATTGGGGGTTTTTTATGATTTATAATATGTATCGCAACCACTGATAAGTCATAATAAAATTATGAAAGTAGCTTCGAAGAGTACATATAATTTTAGAATAAAAAAAACATAATTATTTACACCGTAATTCTTCAAAAGTAAAAACATCGTTACTAATCTTTCAGATTGTAAGCGTGACAACAAATAGATTGGTTTCTTACTTCCATAATTGTATTGTAACAATTTAAGTAACTTTTGAAAATTAAATCAAATTCAATAGTCAGTTACTAATAAATATAGGTAAAGACATGATTACTTATTAAAAAAAATTATAAAGTCATTGATTTTACAAAGAAATTTGCTTTCTTTACTGTTTCAATACGAAGATAATTAATGATGAACAGCCAAATCTTAAAAGCACTTTACTTTCAGGAATCACAATCAATTGCACAGCTAAGTAAAACTTTTAATAAAAGTATTCCGGTTATTACCAAATCAATAAATTCCTTACTGGAAATGAGACTCATTGAGGGTAATGGTTTTGCGACATCAACGGGAGGAAGACGCGCTATTCAATTCAAGCTAAACAATAGCCTTTCTCATTATATGTTAGTTATTGCGCTTGATCAATATTATACATCGATTTACATTTATAATCTTGAAAACAAAATAATTGAACAGATTATTGATCAATATAATCCCCTTTCTTGCGAGTCAGAAACACTCCAAAACATCATCAGTTATGCTGATCAGCTTATTACGAAGTCACAGATTCCACTAGTCAATTTTATTGCGGCGGGTGTGAGTATGCCCGGATTTGTAAACACACAAAAAGGCGTTAATGATTCGTACGATAAAAAATGTAACCTACACCACATTAAAAAACACATCACTGATCATTTTAAAATTCCGACAATTATTGAAAACGACTCCACCTGCATTGCTTTTGCCGAACAAAAATTTGGCGCCGCACAAAAGACAATAAATGCATTAGTCATCAATTTAAATTGGGGCGTCGGATTAGGCATGATCGTAAACGGTCAAATATTTAAAGGATCGAGTGGTTATGCAGGAGAATTTAGCCATATACCACTAAGCCATAGCAACACCCTTTGTTCCTGTGGAAAAAAAGGATGTTTAGAAGTAGAGGCATCGCTCAGCGCTGCAGTAAAAGATGTACAGAATGCTTTAAAGGCCGGAGAAAAATCAAGCTTAGAAGCCGAACAATATAATAACCTACTCGCACAAGGTGATGCTTTACTGGAGAATGCATTACAAGGTGATCAGCTTGCCATAGCCAGTCTTGGAAAAATCGGCTATATGTTAGGAAAAGGCATTGCCACCTTAATCCATATCCTCAACCCTGAAGTAATCATCATTAGTGGTCGGGGAGCCAAAGCCGGTGCCATACTCATGCCTCAGATTCAGACAGCAGTAAATGAATTTTGCATACCTAGATTAGCCAGCACAACACAATTAAAAATATCAGAAATAAACAAACAGGCACAAAGTATCGGGACTGCGGCCTTTATTATAGAAAACACATTACAAACCCTTATAACTACAAACTAATTAGCTTATAAATCATTACTCATGAATTATTTTCAAAAAAAGAGTGCGGGATTAGCGTTATGTACTTTAGTTAGTGCATCATCCTTATTCGCACAGCAATCCATTACCGGAACAGTAAAAGATGCTTCAGGACCAGTATCCGGCGTAACGGTTACCGTAAAAGGAACCTCAAGAGCTACACAAACCACTTCAAACGGCAGTTTTACCATCCAGGCTTCACAGGGGGAAATCTTGCGATTTACAACGATTGGATATAAAACTACTGAAATTACTGTTGGCTCAACTAAATCGATTAATGTATCCCTAACGCAAGATGCTTCTGCATTAGACGAAGTCGTCGTAACAGCAATGGGTATCAAACGTGATTCAAAAGCTTTAGGGTATGCGGTCAGCAATATCAAATCAGAAGAAATTACAAAAGCAGGAAATACCAATTTTGGATCTGCATTGTACGGAAAAGCTCCAGGTGTTAAGATCACAACAGCACCGGGTGGTTCTGCAAGTGCTGTAAATGTACAGATCCGTGGCATTAACTCGTTAAACTATCAAAGACAACCTCTTTATGTGGTCGACGGTATTATTATTCGTAATGATCAACAAAACGGTGCCTCAGGAGCTAACAACAATAACTTCAACAATGATCAGCGTATCCGTGGAAATGGAATGTTAGATATTAATCCTTCTGACATTGATAATATTTCTATTTTAAAAGGAGCTGCAGCAAGTGCACTATACGGTTCAGATGCAGCAAGTGGGGTTATTGTCATCACCACTAAAAAAGGTACTAAAGGCCGCGGGCTTGGTGTTGATTTCAATTACAACGGTTCTTTGGAGAGAGCGGCATTTCTTCCAAAATTCCAAAATGAATATGGACCTGGGTATGATGCTACAATTAATACAACAAATGGAGCAACTGCCGAAGGTTGGATTACAGATCCAAATTCTCCATCAGGAAGAAGACCTTATTTTAGATCTTACGCCAGTTTTGGCCCAAAATTTACAGGCGAGGATGTACTATGGTGGGATGGACAGGTAAGACCATATGTGGCTCGAAAAAACAACTATTATGATGTCTTTGATAAAGGTTACAATTCAACAGCAAACGTTGGAATCTCCAATCAAACCGAAAAACTAAACTACCGTTTAAGTGCAACCCGAATGGACTACAAAAGTACAAGTCCAGGTAGCAAGCAAAATAAAAATACCTTCAACTTAAACAGTTCACTTAAATTAAGTGACAAAATATCAACAGATATCGTTGCAAACTATATCAATACCAACACACACAACCGTACCTATTTACTTGGAAATGTTTTGGGAAGTTTTGATGGATTCTTCAGCAGAACTGAAGATATGGCAGCAATGAAAAATGCCTATCAAACTTCAGATGGATATAAGTATTCTAAATATGGAACAGGACGTCCTGAAGATTTTACTTATACCATGAGAGCCTCCAATCTATTGGATTATTTTTGGAATCAATACAAAAATAGTTACGACGAAACCGAAAATCGCCTCTTAACAAGCGCTACATTAAATTGGGATATTGTCAATCATTTAAAATTCCGTGGAAGAATTGGTAATGACTTTACATCTGCTACCAGTACAAACAAACAGTATAATGAAAATGCAACCGTTTACAATCTTCCTGACAGAAGTACAGGTGGATATGCAACAACAAAAGGAGCTTATTCCATCTTGTATGGTGATGCCATGTTGACATACAGCAACAAGATCAATCAAGATTTTGACTATACTGCAAGCGTTGGTTTCCAATCTCGTTCGGAAAACTATGATGATCAATCTTCAAGTACAGACGCTGGTTTGGTTACAGAAAACTGGTTCAGTCTAAGCAACAGTTTAGTCCAACCATTAACAACTAACAACCGCAAGGAGATGCTAAAATACGCCTATTTTGGATCATTGAATGTGGGTTACAAAGGTTATCTATATCTTGATGGTACTTATCGTTCAGAATATTCTTCTACGCTACCCGTTCAAAACAATAACTATCAATATGGTTCTGTTAGCGGAAGTTTTATCTTCAGTGATGCTTTCAATATGAAGTCTGATAAATTCTCATATGGTAAACTTCGTGCATCATATGGTATAGTAGGTAATGATGCGGCGATCTACGAAGCCAATATCGCTTATATGCAAGGTCCATTATTAACAGTTAATGGAGCAATACCAGCATTAACCTATAAAAATAGATACGGGAATTTAGACCTTAGACCTGAACGAAAATATGAAATGGAGTTTGGTCTAGAATTAAAATTCTTAAAAAATAGATTAGGTTTAGATGTGAGTTACTACAATAATTACATCGAGAATCAAATTCTTGGATTGACATCTCCAGCTTCTACAGGTGCCACCTCTCAAATTTTAAATATCGGAAAGATAGCTAATAATGGTTTAGAACTCTCTTTAAACGGTACACCGATCCAAAATGAAAACTTCACGTGGACATCGAGATTGAACTATTCATTTAACAATTCTAGAGTAAAGGAATTAATGGCTGGTGTCAATGAACTTGTTTTCTATAGTGCTGATGCTAATTCATTAAAGATAACAGCAAAAGCAGGAGAAAAATTGGGTAATATCTATGTCTACGATATCGCAAAAGATGATCATGGTAATAATTTGATTTCAGATGAAGGTTATTATGTAATGGATAAATCCAAATATAAAATGGTTGGCAACATTATGCCTAAAGCAATTGGCGGATGGACAAACACATTTACATATAAAAACTTCATGTTAGATTTTACAGCTGATTATCGCTTCGGTGGTAAAATGGTTTCTGAGAATTTAAAATACGGAATGGCTTCAGGGCTGTATGAGAACACGCTTCCATATAGAGAAACTGGAGTTACTCTGCCAGGAGTTAATGCCAATACAGGTAAAACTAATGACGTCAATCTCAGTGGAGCAGAATACTACTTCAATACATTTAACTGGGGTGATGACTCTTGGTCTGAAAAAGGGGCAGTATATGACAATGATTTCATTAAGCTGAGAGAGTTATCCATTGGTTACCGTATTCCTGATAGCTTTACAAAAAGAATAAAAATGAACAATCTTAGATTTTCATTAATCGGTAGAAATTTATTCTATATCTACAGAACTTTAGAAAATCTAGACCCGGAAGCACCTGTAGGAAATGCATGGTGGTCACAAGGAGTTGATGTTGGTTCATCAGCGGCGACAAGAAGTTTCGGATTTTCATTAAATGCAAACTTTTAACTCTAAATCTTAAGAATCATGAAAAAAATACTCATTACTATATTTACAGTTGCTACAATCTTCTCATCATTGATAGGATGTAAAAAACAACTGGAAGAGAAATTCCAAAATCCTGATGCGACAGAAAAAGCAAGTATTTCGGCTTTCTTCGCTGAATTACTAAATAATGATCGCGTAAGACCATCATACTGGCATTATCGTACATTCATATTGTCTAATCAAGCAATTTATACACAGACGGCATCTTTCACACCGTCTAACTCTATGTACCAACCTAGTGATAGCTATTCTTATCAATATTGGACCGATTTTTATGCTCCAGGTGTATTAGGAATATATCGTTCTATGGAAAAAGCTTATACAGCTCTTCCAGAAACTGAACAACCCAATTCGAAAATAATTCTTCAGGCCGCTAAAGTTGTGATGTATGATGAAGCTTCTAAACTAATCGACAATTTTGGAGATATCCCATTTAGTGAGGCTGGAAGTCTACCATTCACAAATGAGATCAAATTGCCAAAATTTGATGAGCAAAAAGAATTATATTATCAATTTATTGCCGATTTAAAAGAAATCAACACTTATTTTGAATCTGCAAAGTCAACACCTGAATTCAGTAAATATGATATTCTCAATAAAGGTAATATCACAAAATGGAGAAAATATACAAATTCATTGAGATTACGTTTATTGATGAGAATTTCAAATGTTGATGAGACAAAAGCAAGAACTGAAATTTTGGAAATGTTAAATAATCCAGCACAATACCCACTTGCTGACGGTGATAATGATGCTAATTACAAACCAGATCAAGCAGACATCTTACTTGCTCCTCTGACAAATAACACATCAACACTAAGACAGGCATTGATTGAAGGTCCTAATCACTATGCGACAGACCATATGTTAAACAAAGTGATGTTACCATCACAAGATCCTCGTATTCCTGTATTTTATGATAAATTTGGAAAAACAGTTGATGGAAAGTTTATTGCAAATAAAGAATATAGGGCTATGCCAATTACCTTCACTTCAATTGAGGTAGAACAAAATTTCCCACTTTATTCAGTTTTGGATTCGACCACATTTGCTGATAATAAAAGATTACCAGGCATTGTTTTCTCTGCAAGTGAGACAAATTTCATAAAGGCGGAAGCACAATTGAGATGGGGTTCAGCGGCTTTAGCAAAAGAGGCTTATAATACTGCGGTAAAACAATCTATTTCTTTTTATTATTATCTAAACAGTATAAATGATGTCGAACTGAAGAAAGAAACAAAACCTAACGAAAATATCATTACTAATTTCGTTGATAAATCATCCATCTCATTTACTGGTAATTCTAACAAAGATTTAGAATTAATATTAACACAAAAATGGCTTCATTATGGATTTCTTCAAGCACAGCAAGCTTGGGCAGAATTGCGCAGAACAGGTTATCCTGTATTGACTTTTCCTGTTGCAGGATTAGTAAATTTTGCAAACCCGCCGATGCGATTAAATTATCCTTCTGAAGAAACAGCAAATAATAGTGAAAACTATGAAGCAGTAAAAGCAAAGGACAAGAGAGATACCAAAATTTTTTGGGACATCAATTAATTTTTTTATACCTTTAAAACGAAAGCCACTTTACGTGGCTTTCGTTTTATAATAACAAATTATAACCACATGAAATTAAAAACCTTAATCCCTACCCTTGCACTGCTCTGGTCGGGACAATATAGTTTTGGGCAAGCTCATAATGTATCTTCTGGTTACCAAAAACCAACCGACCCATTAGTTATTGAAAACCTAGAACAGTGGCAGGACATGAAATTTGGGCTTTTTATGCACTGGGGAACATACAGTCAATGGGGTATTGTCGAAAGCTGGAGCTTATGTCCGGAAGATGAAGGTTGGACACAACGTAAACCAGAACATGGAAATAACTATTATGATTATGTAAAGAATTACGAAAATTTACAAAAAACATTCAATCCAACAGATTTCGATCCTAAAAAATGGGCCGATGCCACAAAAGCTGCCGGGATGAAATATGTTGTATTTACCACAAAGCACCACGATGGATTTGCCATGTTTGACACGAAAGAGTCTGACTACAAAGTTACCTCACCCAATACACCATTTTCAAAAAATCCGAAAGCCAATATCACAAAAGAAATTTTCAATTCCTTCCGAAACGATGGCTTTAAAATAGGTGCTTATTTTTCGAAACCTGATTGGCATACCGATTTTTATTGGTGGAACTATTTCCCGCCTAAAGACCGTAACGTGAATTACGATCCGCAAAAACATCCGGAAAGATGGGAGAAGTTTAAAAATTATACCTACAACCAATTGAATGAGTTGACCTCTGAATATGGAAAAGTGGATATTTTATGGCTAGATGGTGGTTGGGTCAGACCGTTCAAAACCATTGACCAATCTGTTGACTGGCAACGAACCATTAAGGTAGAACAAGATATTGATATGGACCGTATCGGTAATATGGCGCGTAAGAACCAACCCGGCATCATTGTCGTCGACCGTACTGTACCGGGTAAGTGGGAAAATTATGTCACACCTGAGCAGGCCATCCCAGAACACACATTAGACATCCCGTGGGAAAGCTGCATCACCATGGGTAACTCTTTTAGTTATGTCCCGAATGATCAGTACAAGCCCACTAAAAAAATTGTAGAAACTTTGATCAAAATTATTGCACGAGGAGGCAATTATTTAATGAACATAGCGCCTGGACCAAATGGGGACTACGACCAAGCTGCGTATGACAGATTAAAAGAATTAGCTTCGTGGATACAGATCAACCAAGGCGCAATATATGCTACCCGTCCAGTTGCTCCCTATCATGATGGAGATTATTACTATACCAGAAGTAAGGACAGCAAGACAGTCAATGTTTTCCATATTGTAGAAGGCGACAGCTATAAACAACCAACTGAGTTTACGTTCAACGTTCCAGATAATTTCAAAATTAAAGACATGAGTATCTTAGGTCACAAAGGAAAATTGAAATGGACACAGAAAGAAAATCAAATTGTTGTTAAGAATCCAAGCACAAAATTAAACTATGCAACAGTTATTCAATTAACATTGAAATAAGGTTTAAAAATAAATAACTACACAAAACCTACTGCATCTGATCTTGCAGTAGGTTTTTCATGCCCATCTCTCCGAATCCTGTTACAATTTCTTGAAACTCATATCTTTTTTCAAAACATAGCTTTAAAATAATAAAATCTCCTAAAAATTTTAATTTACCGCTTTTATTCCCTACAAAATATCGAAATCTTAATCAAAATATCTTAACTAGATTAAGATGATATTAATTCCCGTTATTAAGAAAATTTACTTATTAAAAAAAAGTAAAAAGTATTTGCATCTTAATAATTTTATATTAACTTTACTATTACGGAAAACCAATCCTATTATGAATAACCAAATTATAAAAGCAATATACTTTCAAAAACTGCAATCGATTGCGCAGTTAAGTAAGACATTTAATAAGAGCATTCCACTCATTACAAAATCAGTAAATTCATTATTAGAAATGAATTTAATTGAAGGTAATGACCTCGCCGCTTCGACAGGCGGAAGAAGAGCTATTCAATTCAAAATAAACAACAATTTAAACACCTATACTTTAGTAATAGCGTTAGATCAATTCTACACCTCCATCTACATTTTTGATCTGGAAAATAACGTAATTGCAGAAAATGTTGATAAGTATAATCCCTTAAAAAATAGCAATAAAGCTTTAGAAACAATTATCAGTTTAACGGAAGCTCTAATTACTCACTCAAAAATCCCTGTTTCCAATTTCTTAGGTATAGGCATTAGTATGCCCGGCTTCGTGGATACAGAAAAAGGTATAAATGATTCATATGATAAACAATCTAAGTTATATCATATTAAAAAATACATATCTGATCACTTTAACATACCAACCATCATTGAGAATGACTCCACCTGTATTGCTTTTTCAGAACAAAAATTTGGTGCTGCTAAAAATATAAAAAGTTCTTTAGTCATTAATCTTAATTGGGGTGTGGGTCTGGGTATGATCGTGAACGACCAAATATTCAAAGGATCAAGCGGTTACGCAGGTGAGTTCAGTCATATTCCACTCAGTGACAGTAACGAATTATGCTCCTGCGGAAAAAAAGGCTGTCTTGAAGTAGAAGCGTCTCTTACCGCAGCAGTAAAAAACGTGCAGACAGCAATTAATGCTGGAGAAAAATCAAGCTTAGAAGGTGATCAGAACAATAATCTGTTAGCTCAGGGTGATGCACTATTAGAAAGTGCACTCAATGGCGATCAATTAGCTGTCGCTAATCTCGGAAAAATAGGTTATATGCTAGGAAAAGGAATAGCGACATTAATTCATATTCTCAATCCTGAATCTATTATCATTAGTGGCAGAGGAGCTCGAGCAGGAACCATTTTAATGCCTCAGATCCAAACAGCAATCAATGAATTTTGTATTCCACGATTAGCACAGGCCACACAACTTAAAATATCGGATAGCAATAAACAGGCCCAGAGTCTAGGAACTTCAGCCTTTATTATAGACAACTTTATACAAACACTTTTTCACAAAAACTAACCACACTTATAAACCATTCATTATGAGTTATTTTTACAAAAAAAGTGCGGGATTGGCATTATGCACCTTGTTTAGTGCATCCTCCCTTTTCGCACAGCAATCTATTACCGGGAGAGTAACAGATGCAAAAGGATCAGTCGCCGGTGTAACAGTTTCCGTAAAAGGAACATCACGTGGAACGCAGACAGATGCAAATGGTAGTTTTACGATTCAGGCTGCCCAAGGCGAAATTTTACGTTTCAGCAACGTAGGATATAAATCAATTGAAATTACAGTAGGTTCAACTAAAACGATTAATGCTACTTTGTTAGAAGATGCAGGAGCCCTGGACGAGGTAGTTGTAACTGCTCTGGGAATAAAGCGTGAGGCAAAAACAGTTGGTTACTCTGTTCAGAAAGTCGGTGGGCAGGAATTAACACAAACTAATGCACCTACGGTAGCAACCGGTTTGATGGGAAAAGTCTCCGGTTTGAATATTAGTGTTCCAAATGGTGTCGAAGGAGGTTCACAACGTGTCGTTATCAGGGGAGCAGCTTCTTTGAAAGGAAGTAATCAGCCCTTATATGTCATTGACGGTATGCCCATTGATAACAATCAAATCGCTAGTAGTGGTAATGATATCACAAAAGCAAATGGGTCATATCAAGATTGGGGATCTATATTAAATTTCATTAATCCTGACGATGTAGAAGATATCAGTGTTTTAAAAGGACCTACAGCTGCTGCACTATATGGTGCAAGAGGTGGAAATGGTGTTGTTTTAATCACAACTAAAAAAGGGAAATTAAAAGAAGGATTAGGAATTGATTATAACTATTCTTTCCGTTCCAATACTCCCTACCGTTATCAAGATATGCAAAATAAATATGGTTATGGAGGTGCTATTGCTTTATATTCCAGTATTCCAACATTACCAACAGATGCGAAAGGCCAAGTTCGATACCCTGGCGCAGATCCATGGTCAGGAACAAATATTACTGATCAGCGATGGTTAAGCCAAGGCGCAGTACCCGGAGGATTAAATACATGGGATTATTTTAGTTGGTATGGAACTGGTGCATCTTGGGGAGCTGAAATGAAAGGTCAGGAAATTTTATGGTGGGATGGGACAAAACGAAACTATTCACCGCAACCGGACAACATCAAATCCTTTTACAGAAACGGTAATACACAAACACATAATGTTGCTTTCAGTGGTGCAAATGACCTAGGTAGTATACGATTATCCTATACAAGACAGAACAATACCTCTATCATTCCAAATAGTGACTTTGATAATAATACCTTTAATTTAGGAAGCAGTGTTAAAATTTCTAAAAAAGTCACTGCAGACGTTTCGACCAGTTACATCAATTATAATAGAAAAAATTCACCCGACGTTGGAAACAGTAACAATTCATGGGGTAAATTTTCAACATATGGTATGTCTCGCGATTATCAAAATCTAGAAAAAGACCTTTACAGAAATGCCGATGGTAGTAAAAATCTTTTAGATGGATCCGTTTATTCAATGGGATATCCTTATGGTGGCTATGGTAAAGATCTATATTGGAATACCTATATGAACAATTCCTTTCTTAATAGGGATCAATTATTAGGAACAATAAAATTAAATGTAGAGATGACAGATTGGTTATCGTTGATGGGTAGAGCATCTGGTAATTTTTCATCTGATGAATTAGAAAAGAAAAATTATCCTACGGATAAAGAAGGTTTACAAGGAACTTATGCACACGAAATGTATAAGACCACTGATCGAAATCTCGATTTCTTAGCAACAGCACATAAAGAAAATCTAGGTGGATCAAAATTCAGTGGTAGTATTTCTGTTGGAGCAAGTTCCTGGAAATCTAATTATAGAGCAATTCAGGCTAAAAATGACGGCCCTTTTGCCGTACCTTATTTATTCTATCTAAAAAATATTAATAAAGCAGGTAATGCTATCGACTTTCAACCAACTGAAGATCGAGCTGAGCAACAAATTAACTCGTTATTAGGAATAGCGAATATTTCGTATGATAATTTCCTTTTCTTAGAAGCGACTTTTAGAAATGATTGGGCTTCTACACTTCCAAAGGATACCAGAAGTTACAATTATCCAGCCGCATCCTTAAGTTACGTCTTTACTGAAAAAATGGCAAACAAGCCAACATGGTTGGATTATGGTAAACTAAGAGCCGCATTTGCAGGAAGTGCCATCGGAACAAAGCCGTATCAAACAAAGTATATCTATACAACCGGTATTTTCAATGGTCAACCCGTTCGTAAAGTTGCTAATAATTTACTACCGGCAGCCGATTTAAAACCTCAAAGAACTAGTTCTTATGAATTTGGAACTGACTTAAGCTTCTTAGCAAATAGATTAGGGTTGACATTTACCTATTACCGTGTAAACTCTACCGATCAAATCATTGACTTAAATGTAGCGCCATCTTCTGGTGTTGGAGAAGTAAGAACAAATTCGGGAGAATTAGTAAATAAAGGTTACGAATTTACACTAAGAGGAACTGTTATCAAAACCCCTGATTTTTCTTGGGACCTAACACTAAATGGAGCGCATAACACCAACAAATTAGTTTCTCTTGCTCCTGGTATCAATGAATATTACCTAGATGAAATGTTTGGAAACCAAGGTGTCACAATGAAAGTTAAGGTTGGTGATAATTTTGGAACTATTTATGGAACTGACTTTAAATATGCAAAAGATGGCAGTAAAATCGTAGAGAGAGTGATGGACGGTAAAGGAAATCCAACAGGAACCCGTTATTCAGTAACAAGCGAACAAGTGCCGATTGGAAACGCTAACCCAAAATTAACAGGTGGATTAGGAACTAACTTACGTTACAAAAACTTCTCCCTATATGGACTAGTAGACTTTAAGTGGGGTGGAGATGTTTGGAGTGGAAGTTACTCCACTGCCATGGGTAATGGATTATCACCTGCAACACTAAATGAACGTGATGGAAACGGACTACCTTACACCTACCCTGATGGAACAAAAGGTAACCATGGTGTCATTTTAGATGGCGTTTTTGCAGATGGAGATGGCAATGTAATCAGTAAAAACACAGATGTAGTTCATTACATGTGGAAATATGCAGGAGCATATGCGGCTTGGTCAGGAATAAATATGCCTAGAAGTTTAGCAGTATTAGATAATTCCTGGTTAAAATTACGCGAATTAAGATTATCTTATCAAGTTCCAAAGTCAGTCGTTCAGAAAACTAAATTTTTCCAAGGTATGACTGCTTCTTTAATCGGTAGAGATTTATTCTATATTTATTCAAGCCTACCCGACAATTTGAATCCTGAAGCAATCAATGGGATTGGAAATGCGCAAGGAATTGAATTTGGAGCTTTGCCAGGTGTTCGTTCTTTTGGTTTTAGTCTAAGCGCTTCATTTTAAAAAATAGAAATCATGAAAAGAAATCATATCAAAACAATCTTATATTTATCACTAATCCTTGGGACTGCAAGTATCACTGCTTGTACAAAGAATTTTGATGAAATGAATGCTCCGTGGAAAGATGCACAGACCGCTGACATCAACAGTCTATTTAATGGCGCGGTCGCAAGTATGGAACTTGGAGCTCAAGAGCAGGCAACAGCAAATACATTTATCTACCCAATTAGCCAGCTTGGAACAACAGTGGGTTCATCCGGCTATTCAATGCAAAATGCATCGAATGAACTCTGGGAAAATTACTATAGAGCACTCATTAGTCTTCGACAGATCGATAAGATGATCAGTGATTCCCCTGATAAAGCTAAATATCAAAATATTCAGGCGATGTCGAATATTATTAAAGCATATAAGACGCTAAGAATATCAGATATTTTTGGAGATATTCCTTTTTCAGAAGCCGGTTTAGCTAACTTAGGTCCCACTAACTATGCTCCAAAATTTGATTCACAAAAAAGTATCTACGAAAGCCAACTCAATGAACTAAAAACTGCAGTTGCAAATCTGACTGCATCTTCAGACCAGATCAGTATTGGCTCATCGGAGTCCCTTTTTAATGGTGATATTGCTCAATGGAAAAAATTTGGTAATTCACTAAGATTAAGGTATGCTTTAAGAATGAATGATGCTAACGCTAGTGCAGCAGTACCTCATGTACAAGAAGCATTAACATTACCATTGTTAGAAAATATAGAAAACGTTGGATTAACTCCTTCTGTGCAAGGATTTACAGGAGAATGGCGTGAATGGTCATTTCATGCAGGACTCTACTTAAGAATGGGAAGTACAGCTTGGAATATGCTCAGCGATTCTAATAATCCCGCAGGAACAGGAATCATCGACCCGCGAGCTAAAATATTTTTTGAAACAAATGCAAAAAATGAATGGGCTCCAAAAGAACAAAACACTGCTGTATCTGATGGAGGAGAGCCTTACAACAGACGTAGAGATGAAGATTGGTCAAATAAAGGAGCAGGCAATCTATTATCAAATTTTAACTATTACTTTGGTCGTGATAAAAACATTCCTGAATTAATTATAACTGCAGCTGAAGTGTATTTCTTAAAGGCAGAAGCTGCAGCAAAAGGTGTAGGCCGTACTGCAAGTTTAGCAGATGCTAAAACGCAATACGAAAATGGGGTAAAATCATCTATTAACTTTTGGACTTCTATGGCGATTAAGAGTTCGGTATGGAAAGAAAACAAACCATCGGCTATGCCTACAAATGCAGAGTTAAATGCCGTACTTGCTAATCCAAAAGTAATTTTCTCAACTTCATTATCTACAGAAAACGCATTAAAACTTATATACGCACAAAGATGGTTGGACAATTTTAGACAACCTTACGAAGCATGGGCATTAACAAGACAAACAGATGCAACACCTAAGTCTAGTAAGGATGATAATCTTTATCAAAGTCAATTTGGCTTTATAAAAAAGCTAAATTATGCTGACAAAGAATATCAATACAATGGTGAAAATACACGTAATGCAACAGGAAAATTGACCGGAGAAGCATGGCAAAAAGTAAAAGTTTGGTGGGACGTTAATTAACATTATAAATAATCTTAAAAAAGGAAGCCACATAAGTGGCTTCCTTTTTTTGTAGCATAATACAACCAGATATCGTTATCATTTGAACCAATAAATACGCTTATATATGAAAAAGATCATTTACACCTTATCGCTATTATTGATCCTGTCTGTATTTTCCTGTAAAAATAGCGACCTTGAGTATTCCAATCAGTTTGAAAACAGTTTTGACAAGTTTAAAGACTTCAAAAGAGAAAACAATAATTCCTATCAGTACCAAACTAGTATTGTAACAATGGAACATAGTTCTAAAACGACGATATCAGTCATCAATGGGAAAGTAACAAAGCGAGAACATCGCGTAATAGTATTCAATGGATCCGTATCAAAATCACCAACAGGTTGGACAGATCAGGAAATAGATGCAATCTATGCTAACCTAACAGAATCTTTTAAAAATTATCTGGTTAGCAAGAAGATTACATTAAAAGAATACCTCAGCTGGTCAGAATCTGAAAAAGAATTAGGAAAATATAATGGATTAGGAGCAACTGAAATTATGACACTCGATGACGTTTATACCAAAGCAAAAGGTGAATGGCTTGTAGCACAAGAAAAGAAAAAGATATTTTTTGAAACGAAAAATAATGGGCTGATCTCGTCGTGCGGTTATGTCATAGGAAATTGTCAGGACGATTGCTTTACCGGAATCAATATATCAGATATTAAAGCTTTAAAGAACTAAAACAAAAAAAGTCTTACTTTTCATTTGATAGATGAAAAAGTGCAGACCAAATAAACTTATATGAACAAACTATTCTTCTTTTCGATTATCATACTAACTATACTTTCTTCTTGCAATAATTATAAACCAGCACTATTAACATCAACTCAGATTTTTAACGAAGGTCAGGTACCTTTCAAACAGTGCCACGCCTCCACTATAGAACAAATTGGAAAAGATAGCCTAATTGCCGCCTGGTTTGGAGGCACACATGAATCCAATCCCGATGTTGTTATCTGGACTTCATATTATATTAATGGTAAATGGCAGCACCCTGTGCAAGTTGCCGATGGAGTCCTTGGAGACATACGCCATCCAACATGGAACCCCGTATTTTATCAACATCCAGCATCGGACAGCTTATATCTTTATTATAAAATAGGACCTAATCCTAGAGAATGGAAAGGTTATTACAAATATTCGCTAGATAAAGGCAATACCTGGTCAACAGCGAAAGCATTACCCCAAAACATTTTAGGTCCCATCAAAAATAAACCCATCACCCTAAAAAATGGAACTATCCTTTCCCCTTCAAGCACCGAGTCAAAAGAAGAAATTTGGAAAGCTCATTTAGAGATCAGCGCAGATAGAGGTAACACATGGTCAATTGTTAACATTAACCATGAAAGCCCAGTTCAGGTTATCCAACCTAGTATAGTAAAACATAAAAACGGAAACATTCAGGTTTTATGCCGCAGTAAAGAGAATAAAGTCATGAGTTCATTTTCCAATGATGATGGGCAGACGTGGCAACCTTGGCAAGCGACAAACTTGCTCAATCCAAATGCGGCAACAGACGCAATATGTCTAAAAAACGGACAATTTATGATCGTCTATAATCCCGATCTTGCCGGAAAAGATTGGTGGGAAGGACGTACGAAACTACGCGTGGCATTATCTAAAGACGGTCTGAATTGGAAAGATGCATTGATCTTAGAAGATGGTAAAAAGGGAGATGAATACTCCTACCCGACAATAATACAAGATGATGATGGTTTGATACATATTACCTACACCTGGAATAGAAAGAATATTAAACACATTGTATTAAAATAAAACTGGGGTTGTCTATAAATAGACAGCCCCAGTTTTATTTTATATCCTAAGTGAGTAGGATCATTAAAGATTCAATGCGTATGTAGCATACCTTTCGAACGTACTACTCTTCCTACAAATAATCGTTCTTCAATTCCAATGTACCTTCCAGTCGCACATCATCAGATCCCGCACCGATCAGTAATTTAAATTTCCCTTTCTCAGTTTTCCACCGGTTATCCACAGCCCAAAGTTTAAGATCCTCCTTTGTCAAGTGAAAAGAGACCCTTTCACGTTTTCCAGCTCCAATAGACTTACGCTCAAATCTTTTCAATTGTTTGATAGCTGTAACCACCGAACTAACTTCATCTACAACATATAGCTGAGCCACCTCATCACCGTTTAACAGCCCTTTGTTTTCCACATCAAAAGAAACCTTACACGCAAAATCGTCTGCACTTTCCTTCACATCAACAACAAGATTAGCATATTCAAATTTACTGTAGCTCAAACCATGACCAAAAGCATATAAAGGCTTTGCAGACATTTCTACATAATCATGATGCTTGGGTTTGTTATGGTTATAATGAACGGGTAACTGTCCTACAGAACGAGGTACTGAAATAGGCATACGTCCAGCAGGATTATAATCTCCGAAAAGAACGTCAGCTATCGCAAGTCCACCCTCCTGCCCAGGGTACCAGGCATTCACAATAGCGGGGATATGTGCGGCCGCCCAATTCAGATTCAGAGGTCTTCCCATAATTGTTACAAGAACAATAGGTTTACCTGTTTTCTCCAAAGCCTGCAATAATTGCAACTGATGCCCCATCATATCCAAAGAGACGCGGTCAAACCCCTCGCCACTTTCCATATCACTGACAGCGTTGATATCCACATTGGCGGCACCCGTAGCTTGATAAGTTGTTTTAAAATCACGCGCACTAGAACCTCCTAATACCACGACAACCACATCCGACAATTTTGCTGCGGCAACCGCATCTTGGATATTACTATTTAAAGTATCACGAATAGCACAACCCTTCACATAATCAATCTGTGTACCTTTACCTACCGCAGCACGAATACCAGCCAGTACCGTTTTCACTTTACCATCGGCCTGTGGAGCAGTATAATCTCCCAATTGATTATACGCATTATCTGCATTAGGACCAACAACTGCAATACGTTTAACCGTTTTCTTCAGAGGCAATAAATCTCCTTCATTTTTAAGCAATACGATAGACTCCTGAGCTACTTTACGTGCTATAGTCACATTTTCAACAGTAGCAACCTTTTTTGCAACCAGTTTTTCATCCACAAAAGTACGGTCAAATAAACCCAGTTTAAATTTCATGCGCAGTACACGTGCCACAGCAGTATCAAGAACTGAAGTTTCTACAAGACCACTATTGACCGCCTCCAATAAATTAGCACCATATCCTGTACCACTCAAATCCACATCAAGACCAGCATGGATACTTTGTGAAGCCCCTTCTGCAGCATTAGAAGCTGTAGCATGCCCCCCGTTTAATCCAGAAATACTTAATAAATCAGATACAACAAAACCATTAAATCCCCAGTCTTTACGCAATACATCTTTCAGAAGCCAAGGATTTGCAGAACAAGGAATACCATCAATACTATTATAAGCCGTCATCACAGAACCTGCTCCTGCGCGAACAGCTTGTTCAAAAGGATACAGATAATGGTGACGCATTGCTCTTTCACCGACAGAAACACCTTCACCATTATGACCACCTTCAGGAACAGCGTAGGCAACAAAGTGTTTAAGTGTACCAATTATTTTATCTTCTTTCCCAATGACATTGCCTTGGAAGCCCTTCACCATCGCCCTTCCCATCTGCCCGATCAAGTACGCATCTTCACCATAAGTCTCTTCTGTTCGTGACCAGCGTGGATCACGTGCTAGGTCCAATACAGGACCATAACCATTTTTCCCACCTACAGCGTAAGTTTCCTTTGCAATCGTAGTCGCCATCTGTTCAATTAAAACTGGATTCCAAGTACTTGCTTGACCAATTGCTGTAGGAAAAACAGTAGCACCGATAGCCATATGACCATGCGGAGCCTCTTCAGATAACAACAAAGGAATACCTAAACGGGTACTATCCAACATATAGCGTTGAATCGCATTTGTAGCTCGTGCCGCTTCTACTGGACTCAAACCGTTTAATAATGTTTTTTGAGTCCATGGATCAGCGCGCAAGGTTGCCCAGAGCAATCCAATATGTTGATCCTGAACCGCTTTTTTCAGTTTAGCACTTACACCAACACCTTTGGCACTCTTCTCATACATCTCCCAACCCAACAATTTCGACAATTGACCAACTTTTTCCTCCTTTGTCATTCTTCCCAATAAATCCTGAACCCTTTTTTCGGTAGGAGTTTTACTGTTTTTATAGGGTGCCTGTTGTGCTTGTAAGCTTGGAATGGCTAGAAAAATCATTCCGCTAAAAAATATACTGCTAAGTTTCATTTAAGAATATATAAAAAAGACCATTGGTCGGTTTGTAAAACACTAAATTAACGTTTTAGCATTAATAATCAGTAATTCATCATGATAATAACACTAAAAATACACTCCATAAAAAAGGACGATTTTGATCGTCCTTTTTTATGGAGTGTATAAACCTGTTGCAAAGAAAAAACATGGTCCAAATACGATAAATAAACGTTGACTCTCAGAAGATTTGGAGCCCTTTGTTGTTCTTAATAATTTTTAAAGAAACAAGCACACTATAAACCTCGCAATCAACATCTACGAAATTATGGAGCTTTCACCCCTTTAAAATAATATTTCACGGGAGCAACAAAAGCCGCAGGATTATTATTCTGACTCGTTAACACCAACTTATCACCATTTATCGCAACCGCGTAAGAAGAATACTTATCCTGATTTTCAAATTTAATTGCTCCATTCTCTTTATTAAAAGTAAAGATTATATTATTTTTATCCTTAAAAGTAAACTTTTCAAAAGCTCCTTTATTCGCCTCACAGATCTTCACTCCTTTATCCAAATTCAATTGATTTGACTTTTCCTGAAATACAAAACGGTAATTGTTATCCATTTCGCAGTCATCTAGATCATAATCGGTTTCCTTCACGTTCCCTACAACAGGATGCCACACATATGCCCCCAAACGAACTTGAATATCTTTCGAAAAGTCTGGATCCGGCGTACCACTATCTTTACCACAACTGCTAAATAAAGTCAAAATAGCAATGCTACAATATATTTTTCTAATCATAATTTTTAATCGTTAGTATAAGGATAATTACGCTATCCATTGAAACGCTATCTTAAAATCAACAAATACAAAATGAATTACTTTTTCACTCCTTTAAAATAATATTTCATAGGAATAACATTGGCAACAGGATTATTATTCTGATAAGTTAACACCAATTTATCTCCATTAACTACCACCAAATAAGACGAGTACTGATCCTGATCTTCAAATTTAATTGTACCTGTTTCCTTATTAAAAGTAAAATTGGAACTATTTTTGGCTTTCAAAAATATATCTTCAAAGTTGATTTTCCCAGAATTACAGACCTTCATCCCCTTATCCAGATCTAATTGATTTGACTTTCCCTGAAATACAAAACGGTAACCATTATCCATTTCACAGTCATCCGGCTTGTAATTGGTAATATTATCCTTTTCTGCCGTCTCACCAATGATAGGCCGCCAAACATAACCAACTAATTTCTCTTGAACATTTTTCGAAAAGTCAGGATCTGGTGTACCGCTATCTTTTGCACAGCTATGAATTAATGCCAGAACAGCGGCACTATAAAAAAATTTTTTTGTCATAGTTTATATATTGTTAGTATAAAGATAACGCTACCAACTAGATAAACGCTACAGCTTTACGTAAACATGATATACTATTAAAATATCTGGCAAAAACCACAGATAATTAACTCACAGTACTAAAAGAATAACGATCATCCACATTGCGAACAACTATTTTCCCCTTCTGAATCATTTGATATAAACAGCTTTTCAAGTGTCTCGGATAGATAATCAATTTAGAAGACCCATTAAATCGTACCTTTTGAAATAATTCCCATGAAGATTTTCCGCCCTCAAATCCACTTCCCGCCAACAACGCTTCCAATCTAGAGCGCACATGAATCATCGCATCCAATTCCATAAGCACATTAATCTCAGGTTTCCACTCTTCCAAAGATAGCAAAGGAGGGGCTCTCCGCGCTGAAAAGTCCATGGAATATCAATCTTGTAATTCCATTTAACTTCATCTTCTACTAATTTAACACGAACAATACGCTCTGTTGATGCTTCATACCGTTCGCGATAAAATTCCATCGGAACAACTTCCGAACAAGCATAAATGCGATCCAGTAAAATAGATTCAGATAATAAAAATTTAGGAACCTCAAATAGTTTTTCAAAATCCAGATAAGCATGATCAGGCTTACCTAATAAAAAAGAAAGATCCTGAGGACTCCAACCCATTTTTAGTCTCCGGCTAAAATAAGTATACCACAATTGAAAATCGTTCGAGTACATCATTCCTGCATAGGAACACTTAATCACCATATCACTTCTCATATCGTCTCTACATTTGCTTGTTTCTCAATACGCTGTTTTATAGATTGAACGACGGCTTTTAACAGTCGTTCATACAATTCAACCACAGCACCAGCCCGCGTTATGATTAAATTTTTATGCTGATCATCCATATCCATTGCCGCACTTTTCCACCAGATCTCCTGAGGTTTTAAAATGATGGAGAGAATCAACATATCGAGTTCATTATCATTCAGAATACCCTGTATTACATCGGTACTGGCAATAGCAGACCACTCCATGAGATCCAATAAATCAGTATTTTTAGGGATATATCCCACAGCGCATCGCAGATAGGTCTGTATACCGATACTGTACAATTCGCGCAATAGCAACAAAGCGGTGTCTGCCATCAATAGAGGAGAGTTTGTCATCGTTAATAATAGGTTACGCATGACAATAACAGCGTTTTCCGATATGATTTTAATTTTCTGAAATTTTGCAGTCCAATCTATTACCCTAGGTACCAATTGAGAATTGAAAGTGGACTTTTGCCTCAAAATCCAAGACTTCTGCCAGACAATGCTCACAAACCGGCCTCCAAGAGTCAACTGCTTTTCCACATAAGGCAAATCAAGAAATACAACCGAAGCGCGAACATCACCCACTTTCCTAATCTGAAATGTATAGGGTGAGTTCCGTTTAGTAAGCACCACCAGAAAAAGTTCAACTTTGATACCATTCTCCTCTTCATCAACACCCTCTTGAAAAGGATTACCATGTGATAAGCCTTCCGTTTGATAGTTGACCAATAAGATCTGTTCTGGATGAATGCCTGAATACAACTTATCAAGAAGTAAATTAGCATCATCCTTATATTTTTGTGGCCATGGAAAGCCTGAGAAATCTTCGAGGATATGAGGTCCCACATCCTTTTCATCACTTTTTTTTCTCTCTGAAATTGACACTTTCTCTACACTTGTTATTTCCTGAACTACTTTGACGACACGATCTTCCCGATATTTTTGATAAACAGCCAGCCCATTCCACATAAAATCGACCGTATCATCCAGAGCTTTACCAAATGCCTGACACTGCAACAATAAAAACTCAAATTCCTCTTCTAAAATATCGAGACGATCCTTTTTCTTCAAATAACTATGACAAGTATCCAATAACCGCAACAAAGGTGTACTATGGGCATCATAAGTAAAAATCTTAAAAAGTCCAGGTAAAGTGCCCCGCATCAGTTTAAGAATATGCTCCAGATTTTGTGCTTTACCAATCGTTACACCCGCCATGGCTTGAAATCCTTTTAACCGCAACACAATAAACTGATGCAACATGGCAGTTGCTTGGAAAAAATCTGTTTTGGATCTAAAAGAATAGCAGGCAGACATAAACTCGTCGGCCATCTTTTTACCCTTCTCATATTCCACATGCGACAATTCTAATAAACTATTCACCAGCTTATTCGATATAATTGGACTACTCTTTCTTCCGGATTGATAAAGTTGATGTCCTGGCAGAGAAGCATAAGTATAGTACATACTACCCTTTTTAAGTTGGTTGCTCCATTCTCCGGTCCAGATGACCGTAAATGGTAGATCAGGCATATCGGCCATACAGAGGCGGATAATAGGTTCAATACTTTGAACAGAGATACCCTTTATAGGATTAACAACTAATAAAAGATGTGGACTTTCGACGCTATCATTGAGAAAATTAAACAAAAAAATACGATCTAAATCAATCCGCTGAACCAATCGATCGACCAATAATTGGGTGTTAAGTTGCATAATTAGAGATTTAATAATAAATAATTAGTATAGATTTAATATACAAATATATATTAAATATGGTAATTTAAAATTATTTGTATAAAATATCTATACAAAAGATATGAATTACAATAACATCTATACTTTACAGCTACATAGTTCAGCTTTGGCTTTACAGAGATTCACCAGAATCTTTACGACTCACAGATGATCAACAGGCTAAATAAGCAAGTGTATCGGGCACACCAATCCAATCCCGATCAATTGTCCGGAAATATGTCTATGGAACCCGCAATTCTCAAACGGTTAGTTGGATTTCAATTCAATGAAAAAAATCATTTGGAAGACTACTTATAACTTGATCCGGAGCTCTTCTTAGATAAAGATGAACAACTCACCATACGGTTCCACGAATTTGATGTGCTAAAAGCGATTTAGGATGACAAAAGATTGTCTTAATTACCTGATTAGTTTTATAGATAATCAAGATAAACATTAGAACGGGAACATCCTAATACCATATGATAACTAATACCAATTTTTAACCAATCTTTAGACAGTAATCAGTCATTATTGATACAGTCTACACTGAGTGATCACTGAGCAAGCACTGAACAAGTAATGTTAAAAGACATAATCTGGTAATCATCTGATCTTCGTTTGCTCCCTAAAAATTAAAAGAGAGGAACCTACGTTTGTGTAACGGTACGTTTTCAATTTAAATAAAATGTGCTCAGGTAAAAATCGGAAATAGTTATTATCCTATTAAACAAGAAGTAAAGAACAAAAAAAGCAAATCTTTACTCCTAAACGTCCATAGAACAGTAGCCAAAATCATCTATCACTAGCCCTACGTAAGATTTTTTTCACTATATTAGTAAGACATAAGAACTGAAACCTTTATGCTACAAAATCTGAAAAGAATTTCAATTACAATTTCTTTATTCTTAACGTTAACATGTACACTTTTTGCTCAGGAAAATCCTAAAACCAAATGGTTTAGTCATGATCGCTTCGGGATGTTTATACACTGGGGACTATACAGTGGTGCAGAAGGATTGTGGAAAGGCGAAAAACTACGCTATATCAACAATTACGCGGAATGGCTCCGCTATAGAAACCGGGTTTCTAAAGATGAATATGGTGAGTTAGCGAAGCGCTTCGTATGGGATCAGATCAATCCAGAAGAATGGGTATTGCTTGCTAAAAAAGCAGGTATGAAATACATTATCATGACGACTAAACATCATGACGGTGTAGCCATTTGGGATACCAAAATTGGAAACTATAGCCTTAGCAAATTAAGTGGTAGCAATCGGGATATCATAAAAGAATTAGCAGCGGCATGTAAAAAACATAACATGAAGCTAGGTTTTTATTATTCACATTGGATTGACTGGGAACACCCATATGCCTGGGATCATAATCAGGAACTCACAGGACATGTCACAGACACCCAGTACAATCAGTATTGGCAGGAAAAAGTAATGCCACAATTACGTGAACTTTTAACAAACTATGGCGATATCGCACTGATGTGGTTTGATATGTGGATTCCATATCAAAAATCAATAATTAAAAAAGAACAGCTTGAACAGGTTGTGGAGCTTATCCATACCTTACAGCCCAATTGCCTGATCAATTCAAGACTTGGTCTACCGACCGACGAAAAAAATATTGATTTTGAAACCTTCGGCGATAATCAATTTGGAACCTCATACATTCAACACCCGTGGGAAACACCAGGTACCATTGCACATTCGTGGGGCTACAACGGTCAAGAAAATGAATGGAAATCAACCAGTCAAATCTTCAATTCGCTGATTTCAAATGTTAGTTTAAACGGTGGATTTACCTTAAATATTGGACCTCGTGCAGACGGCACAGTACCTTATGAAAGCGTAACAAGACTAGAAGACATCGGTAAATGGCTCAATAAACATGGAGAAAGTATTTACGGAGCCACTGGTTTAGATCTAAGAGCTAACCAGCACGATTGGGGATACCTGACAACCAAAACTACAGGAACAAAAACAAATGTATATGCACAGGTGTTTAATTGGCCATTGGATCGGGTGTTGCGTATCTCAGGAATTAAAACAAAACCGTTACAGATATCCATTCAAGGTACGACAGATCATCAGAACTTAAAATTTGAACAGATTGGCAGCATTCTGCATGTGCATCTTCCCAATAAGCAAACAGACAACTATGTATCTACCATAGTAATCCATTACAATGAACCATTGCAACTGGATAAAGATATTGTTGCTGAGTCCACTTTTGGTGGTTTTGCTTTAAATAGTACTAATGCACAAAACAGAGAACAATTAAAAGTAATTCGCTATGACGGAAAAAAACCTAACCATATTCAAACAGCTGGAGAAACCATTGCCTGGGAGGTAGATTTTCCTGAAGCAGGAACTTATAAAATAGATGTATCTGCACATAATCCAAATAGAGATCCTATAGAAATTAAGGTTCACACCACTAACGAAACAGCTTCAGGAAAACTAACACCAAATGGAAAAATGGTAGTAGAACCGAACGAGAATAATTACACCGATGAATTTGTGAATACTGCCATAGGTAGAATTCGTATTAATCAACCAGGAAAACAAAAAATTACGTTCCAGACAACTGGAAATCAACAACTTTGGCTTAACAGTATTTGGTTAGAAAAAATTAAATAAATTTAGGTTATGCATAGCATATCAGACGATTAATATACATGTGAATAGGTAGTGTTGCCATTAAATTTCAAGAAAATGTGCACATTTGCATGCATTAACATTAGAAAAACAGGTTTTCTCAACTAGAATTGCGAATGGAATTTCACAATCAAGCATTGGACAAACAAAACATATTTCTAGAAACTTTAGGTTTTGAAGGATTAGTTGCGCTTGATTATGAAGGGCATATTTTGGCCTTAAATAATCAGGCTAAATCCCTATTACCTTTTGACAAAATAGCACATAAAAAATTGCATGAGGCGTTGATCTTCTACAGCAAAGAAGATCAACATCCGATACATCCCAATGAATTATCATTTTATAAGACATTGGAGACTGGTACGGTACAGCTTGATATAATCTATGGTATCACAACAGAAGATAACACGTTGATCTGGCTTTCTTTTAGCTCTAAATTAATACCAGATAGACCTGATATCCACATGCTCATCAGCATTCAGGATGTTTCCACACTCGTCAATGAAAACAAAAAATTACTAGATAGCAAACAAGAACTTCAACTTTTAATAACATCCCTCGATGATATTGTATTTGAAGTAACCAAAGAAGGAGTTTTCAAAAACTATTGGACCAGCGAACCGGATTTATTATTTTATGAACCAGAGGAATTTTTGAACAAAAATATTGTAGATCTATTTCCTTCGGAAATGACCGAAAAAACATTACCATTGATCAATAAGGCGTTAACCTATAACAAGGTTTATCATATGGAATTTCCTTCTCCTTTTGATACGCATAAAGGTAGATGGTTCAAATTAAAAATTAAACCCATACACAGTACAAAAGATCGTGTAGCAGTTGTTGTCTCCGATATTTCCCAAAAAATTAAATCGCTTGAAAAAATTAGATATAATCAACATAAATTCAATCAAGCTTTTCATTTCTCCGGGTTAGGGATATCCTTGACCGACACACAAGGTTACTGCCTGGATGCAAATAATATGCTCAGTAAAATTTTAGGCTTTTCGCAAGAAGAATTATCCTGCACAAACTTCTTTGATTATATACATCCTGACGATATCAATAATGATTATCTACAACGTCAACGATTGTTAAAGGGAGAAATGGACAGTTTCACATTAGAAAAACGGTATCGCCATCAACTCGGCCACTATGTATGGTGTTCAGTGACCACCTCGGTCGTACATAACCAATCCAATGAAGTATCTTTTTTTATTGTTCAGCTACAGGACATATCGGAATGTAAAAAGAATCTTGAAATCCTAGAAAGGCAAAAGAAGGAAATCGAAATTGTCAAAATCGATCTGGAAACGAAAGTGCGCCAGTTGGAAGAGTTTAACCATATTGTAGCCCATAATTTAAGGGAGCCCGTAAGCAATATCCATATGCTCATCGATGAGCTGAAAGATGAAAATAGAAAGGAAGTTAACAAAGAATATTTTAGACTACTGAAAAGTAGTAACAACAGTTTAACAGATACTTTACAAGAACTATCGGAGATATTAGAAATTAGTCAAAATAGAAACATAGAAAAGGTGAACTGTCATTTCCCTACAATTTTTAAAAAGGTATATGATCAATTTTTAGCAGAGATATATAGTAAAAAAGTAATCCTGACAACAGATTTTGAGATTGAGTATTTACAATACCCTAGAATATATCTCGAAAGTATTATTTATAATCTGCTTAGCAACGCACTAAAATACACCGTTCCCCGTGTTCAACCACAAATTCATATCAGAACATATCAACAAAATAATTCAACCTTACTGAGCATCCAAGATAATGGAATAGGTATTGACCTACCTAAATTCAAATCGCAAATCTTTATGTTTAGAAAAGTTTTTCATCGTGGCTTTGATAGCAAAGGCCTAGGTTTATTCATTACACGCTATCAGATTGAATCTTTAGGAGGTAAGATCGATGTTATTAGCAAGCCAAACAATGGCACTACTTTTTTAGTAAATTTTTTAGAAAACAACTAAATGGGATCAACCAATACTATAAAAATAAGAACTGTCACCCTTGTCGATGATAATGCTATTTTACGCGTTATTTTCAGTAACATGATCAAGAGTTTTCCAGACTTTCCGCTACAGATCAACTTATTTGAAAATGCGCTAGATGCATTAGAGTATTTTGAAAATAAAAAGGAAAATCTCGACCCTTCTTCAGAAATAATATTTGTCGATATTAATATGCCCTTTATGACAGGTTGGGAGATGATGGATAAATTAGAAGAGTTTGGTCCTGACTTTTTAAATCTTTTGAACATTTATATCATAAGTTCATCCACAAGTAAAAGCGATAGGGAACAAATTCAAGACTACCCATTCATTGATGGGTACATATTGAAACCTATAGACAAACTTAAATTGTATGAACTGATCCGCAAACTCAATAATGAAGCATAACATGATGCTATTTATTTAACCATACTTCCGACAAATTAAAAAGCGCTACTTTATAAATCTGTATCCAGATCCTTAAGTAGCGCTTTATTATCGCAAATTGGGTATGCTATATACTAATATACCGACAGCTCATCCACAAATAACCAAGCCGGAGAACCCGCACCACCAGATCCTGCAGGAATCTTATTCAGATGTTGCACTTCAACTTTAACAAACTTAGCATGCTGCTTTTCAAATGATAATTTGATGGTTCCTTTAGATTTAGCGATCACTTCTTTTCCCACCTCTTGTACTAAGGTGAAATTTTGATTATCCTGGGAAACATAAACTTTAACCGCTTGCGGATAGTATATCCAGCTCGCATTTTGATCAACGACATTCAGTTCCACATTTGAAAATGAAACTGGCTCAGCCATATCAATCGTAGCCACTAAATCTTTACCATTGAATCCTAACCAGTTTTTCTTAAAATACTGTTTATTGCCATAAACACCATCCACCAGTGTTGCTGTACCGTTCGCTTGATATGCTTCATTTGGCTCATATAGCAATTGAATAGATTTCCCTGTAGATTTACTAATTACAAAATCCTGCTTCAATACTGAACCGACCATACGTGCAGCACTAAAATTTGCGGCATTGATGGTCATTGTTCTATCCACTACAACAGGCTCCTTATAAACGGCACTTTGAACAGTCGGTGCTGTTCCATCTGTAGTATAGCGAATCGTATTGTCATTTTTGATTGTTGACAATTCATAATACATCTTTCCGTCTCTGGAAACGATATTACCATTCAATTCAAAAATAGCTTTACTATAATTGATCTTTTTTCTGTCCAGATAAGCAAACTCATGAATCACCCTGTTTTCGAAAGATTTATACGCTTCCGGTTTTGATGTTCCCCATGCCACTTCAGACAAAGCCAACAATCGAGGAAACAACATATATTCAACATGTTTAAAATTTGTAATATACTCCGTCCACATATTGGCCTGTGGTCCCAAGATATGCTTTGCTTCTTGCTCATTCAACTCCTTGGGTATCGGGTTGAAGCTATACACTTTATCCAAGCGAAGTTCAGCATTAAAAGCCAAAGGTTCAGATTGCGGATTCCCCTGATAATAATCCAAATACATATGACTTACGGGAGTCATGATGGCATCGTGTCCTGCCTTTGCCGCGTGAATACCACCTTCAATACCTGTCCAGCTCATAACTGTGGCATTTGGAGCCAAACCGCCTTCTAAAATCTCGTCCCAGCCGATAATATCTTTACCCTTTGCATTAATGTATTTTTCCATCCGTTTGATGAAATAAGATTGCAACTCGAACTCATCTTTTAATCCTTCTTTTTTAATCATTTCCTGGCAATGTGCACAGGTTTTCCATCTTGTTTTAGGGGCCTCGTCGCCACCGATATGAATATAATGACTTGGAAAAAGTGTAACAACTTCATCGATCACATCTTCCAATAAAGCAAAAGTTTCTTCCTTAGGACAATAGATATCATCCATAACACCCCAGGTTGTACCTACCTGAAAAGGACCTCCTGTGCAAGAAAGTTCAGGATATGCAGCCAATGCAGCTTGAGCATGACCTGGCATTTCAATTTCAGGGATTATTTCAATCTGCAGTTTATTTGCATAGGCAACAACATCTTTAATCTGTTCCTGTGTATAAAATCCGCCGTAACGGCCATCTTTAGTTAATTTAGAATCTTTCACATCATCTGTCACTGCACGGTATGCTCCGATAGCGGTAAGTTTCGGATGACTTTTGATTTCAATACGCCATCCTTGGTCATCTGTAAGATGCCAGTGAAACTTATTCATTTTATAACGCGATAAATAATCTAAAAATAATTTCACTTCATCGGCAGTAAAAAAATGTCTGCTGACGTCAAGATGTGCACCACGATAAGTGAACTTCGCATAATCTTTAATTTCCAAAGCAGGAATACTTCCACTAGCTTGGTTTTCCTCCACAAGCTGCAACAAAGTTTGAACAGCATAAAAAGCGGCACTTTCTGTAGAAGCAGCTATGAAGACACCACTAGGATCTATCTTTAATTCATAATAATCATGCTTTTCTACCGCAGTATTGTTAATTTTCTGAAATCGGATTGGTCCCGATTTTTTAAGAGTAACTTTCGTCTGTAATAAGCTTTCTAATTGATTAGCCAAATATTTTGCTTGGGTCTCAAATGCCCCTGCTCCAACGGTTAGATTTCCTTTTAAAGGAAAGGAACCTTGCTTTGATATCTCCAAATGCTGAGGCATCGGTATCAGGTTCTTCTGTGCGAATAAGACAGAAGAATAGAAAAAAATAAAACTTAAAAATAGGATTTTACGCATGATAGTGATTTGGTCTTTCAACAAAAGTAGCATTAATTTTAAAAAATTAAAACGTTATAGCATGCCCGTTACATTAAACTAAAAAAGGAGATCATATGATCTCCTTTTCCTATTATATTACATTTTAAATAATCTTAAATTGCTTGCGTTTTGGTTTTCAACCAAGCCTTTTCATCATCATTCAATCTGCCTTCCAGTTTATCATAAACCCATTGGTTATACTGATTCAACCAGTTTATATGTTGCTGATCCAGTAAGGTTTTATCAACTAGATCTGTTGCAATATAGCAGATTGTCAATGTTTCAAAATCCATAAACTCTCCGAATATGGAAGAACCGGCATGTTTTGATAAGACAAGATTTTCAATGCGGATACCATGTTTTCCCTCACGGTATAAACCCGGTTCAATCGAACTGATCATTCCCGCTTCAATTGCAACATCAATATTTGCGGCATTAAACGTCTGCGGACCTTCGTGTACATTCAAAAAGAAACCAACACCATGACCAGTACCATGTCCATAATTACGTAATGTAGCCCAAATCGGACGACGTGTAATCGCATCAATCTGATAACCTTTAGATCCTTGCGGATAAATAGTCTGGCTACCTTCTATCGTACCCTTCAATACAGTTGTATAATCTTCCTTCTCTTCCTGCGTAATATTTCCCAACGAAACCACACGCGTAATATCTGTTGTTCCTGTCTGATATTGACCTCCCGAATCGACCAATAACAGTCCTGACGTTTTTAAATCGTAATTGCTTTCTTTACTAGCGGAATAATGTGGCAATGCACCGTGGTCTAAATAGCCGGCAATGGTACCAAAACTAATATCATTAAAACCAGGTTGCTCCTCTCGAAACTCTTGTAATCTTGCGGCTATAGAAATCTCAGACTCACCACCGGCAGGTACTGCCGATTCCAGCCATTTAAAGAATTTAGTCATCGCAACACCATCATTGATCATTGTTTCGCGCGTATGTCCAATCTCTACTTCATTTTTAATTGCTTTCAGAGAAGCTGAAGGATTGATTTTCTCAATGATTTTTACGCCAGAGGGAATAGAATCATAAATAGCAAAACAAGTTCTTTTTGGATCAATCAAAATAGATTCTACAGCTAGATTGCTCACTTGTGCATACACTTCCTCATAAGGCTTAACAGTTACACCGGAAGCTTCTAAACTGATAACCGTTTCCGAATCCAATTTAGCTGTTTCAATATATAAAATAGCTTCATCTGCTGTTACATAAACGAATCCCAAAACAACAGGATTACATGGTACGTCACGTCCGCGGATATTAAGCAACCAAGCCAAATCATCTAAAGAAGAAACCAGATGTGCCTGTGCTCTATTTTTGGCCAATACAGTGCGCACAGCCGCCAATTTAGATTTTGTTGATTGACCTGTTGTCGTATCGGCCAATAAATATGCTTTTGCTAAAGGCAAAGCCGGCCTACCCTCCCACAATGGAGACAATAGATCCACATGACCGTCAACTACAATATCAAGAGGTTTCAAGATTTGCTGAACAGATTGTGCAACTAACAAAGAAGCTAAATTACCATCAAAAGCAACTTTGGCACCTTTTGTTAAATGCTCACCTAACCAATCTGCGTACTCCGCATTCCCTTGAACTTTTAATTTTACAAGTTCGAAACCGCTCCCTGCCAGCTGTTCATTTGCCTGAACAAAATAACGGGTGTCTGTCCACAGACCTGCGAAATCCTGTGTAATAACTAAAGTACCTGCTGAACCTGTAAACCCTGATGTCCAAGCGATACACTTATAACGATCTGGTAAATATTCACTTATATGCGGATCAGAAGAAGGAATGATATAACCATCAACACCTTGCTCTTTCATCAGACTTCTAATTGCCGTCAATTTTTCTGAATGCGTCATTGTTTCTTTCATTTGATCATGCAAGTTATAAAATTTCAAGAAGTAAACGAGTATACATGCCAGATTTAGGCTTATCATTTCCACAAAAAAAATTGAAATTATGCTATTTTACTGATTATGTTTTAATAATAGAAATCAATATCTGAGCTCATATCTCAACCATGCTGTATATTGTAACTGCCCATTTTAAGTATATTTGGGTAGGTGTGTCAGAAAGCATTTAATTCAAAAAATATAACATCGGTACGAATTAGGAGATCTCTTTGATTTTCTGTCTCAGATCTTCTATTTGCTCCTTAAAAATACTTCTGTTCATTAAATTTCCTAAAATGATGATCAAAATCCCTAACGGAATCAAAAGTATTATATAGAGAAACATATTGGGAAGTTCAAAAACACTAGAAAAGCTTTTATGTACGGTCAATTTATAGCATAAAAAGCCAATCGGCGCCGCAATTGGCGCTGTAATGTAACCCCAAATATTCTCTAGAAAAAGGATTTTGGAGATCGCTTTTAAATTATTTTCCAATACTTGCTTTGTACTGGAGCTATAATCTACACTGGTTTTTATTTTCTTAAATTCTTTCAATCCAAACCATCTGAATATTTCATATAAAATAACAACTCCTATCAATAATATTTTTAAATCTCGTTCTGAAAACAGAGCAAAAGCTAAAATAGGAAGGTCAATAATTCTTATCCAACGGAATTTCCATTTTAGTTTAAAAAGCAAATCTTGCAAGATATCTTGCGATTCACCTGTAATGGTAAACTTTGAGATTTCTTCACTTTGTGGGGTAGTCATCATCTCTGTTGACATATTTCGCCATTCCTGCTGTAGATCCATTTTATTTTCGGTTTAAAATAGTTATTAATTGTTGTTTAATACGATGTAATTTAACATTTGTGTTTCCCTTAGATATACCGATGATTTCACTTATTTCGCTATTGTCAAAATCATCAAGATGAAGCATAATGATACTTCTGTCTATTTCAGGGAGTTGTTTAATAGCACGGTACAGAAAATCTGCTCTTTCAGATAATTCAGCTGGTTCAATGTAAGATTCCGTAATCGTACTTTCCTTTATTTTTGCTACTTTCTTTCGCTTATTAAGGAAGGTAAGAGATACGTTTAGACTGATTCTGTAGAGCCAGGTAGAAAACTTAGAGCTCCCTACAAATCTAGGATAGGCACTCCAGCTTTGTAGCACAATTTCCTGATATAAGTCTTTTCTATCTTCCAAATCATCGGCATAGAGATTGACCACTTTTAGGATTATACCTTTGTGCTCCTCAATTTTTTGTAGATAGGATTTCTCTGTCATTATGTTAATTGATATCACTCTTTTTAGCAGAAGATAACTGACCTATGGCATCTTTTGCAAAACAATACATCCGAAAAAGAAATGCTGCTATCGCTATCATCGACGACGGATATTTGATATAACTAGGAAATTCATTTAGGCTAATTAACAAAAATACCATTCCTGCAGTTATTAAAATACTGCTTTTGATTTGCTGTTTTTCTTTCGTTCTCATTTTAAAACTGTTTAATTATACAATTAGTAAACAACAGTTACAAAAAATTACAGCGATTGAAAAAAAATCGCAATAAAAATTCAGGACAGGCCTTCTCTAAAAAAACATTGTTTAGATCACTGTATTAAAGATGCAATCTCTGATAAAAAATGAAAAAGGTTGACAATCTTAAAAATTTGTGACCGGTTTACCAAGTAGCAGTTAAACAATTCCTTCAACAAAAAGCATTGCTAAGTTTTCTTATTTGGTACAGTCATTTTTCATATCTAAAAAAAGATCTTAACACTAGCATTGAAGGCTAACTTTTGACTTTCATATTAAACACTTTTGATCAAACAATAGTATCTTTATGAAAACAGAAAGATTTAATATTAATGAAAACCAGTATATCCCTTACCCTTCTCAGTATCTGCTTATCCCCGTTATACAGTATTCCTACTTTTTCACAGTCAGCAACAAAAACCAAAATTGAAGAAGCTTATCGTCAATTTGAAAAAGACCCTTCGTTAAAAAATGGTACAGCATCGCTATCCGTATTTGATGCAAGCACAGGAACACCCATTTTTCAGCATAATCAAGAGATAGGATTAGCAACGGCTTCTACGATGAAGATTATCACCGCGAGCACAGCATTTGATATTCTAGGCAAGGATTTTAAATTTAAAACCAATCTATCATATACCGGAACTATTCAGGCCGACGGCGTGCTCCATGGAGATATTATTATTGAAGGTAGTGGAGATCCCACGTTGGGAAGTAACCGTTACCCCGAAACCAGTGAAGAACAGATACTCAACAAATGGATCTATGCAATCCAGAATGCTGGTATTAAGGAAATAAAAGGCCGTATCATCGGGGATGACAGTCGCTACCAAGGATATAAAGTTCCTGGAGGCTGGATCTGGTCCGACATTGGAAATTATTACGGTGCGGGCGTATCATCGCTGAATTGGCGGGAAAATGCCGTAGGGGTAGTTTTCACACCTAACGATGCGCTTGGAAAACCAGCAACAATACAAAAGCTTACTGCGGATCTTTCCTATGTAAAAATCACGAACGAAGTTACTACCGGAAAAAACGGCTCAGGAGACAATGTATACGCCTATTCAGGTCCATATGCTACAAACATTTACATCCGGGGCACGTATGGTTCAGATCTTAAAAAAACAATTGAAATCTCCGTGCCGGATCCAGCTTATGATGTTGCCTTTCAATTAACAAAGGCACTTAAGAATGTCGGCATTAAAACCGCTGAATTACCGAGTAATAGTAAAGCGATTTCAACAGCAGAAATCTCAAGGCATATTCTGGACACCCATGAATCACCTGATCTTGCTGCGATTATCTACTGGTTTAACCAAAAAAGTATCAACTTATACGGTGAAGCATTATTGAAAGCAATTGCATACCAAACGGCACAAAAGACTGAAACGATTGAGGGAGCATCCTTTATTCAAAAATATTGGGAAAATAAATTGCAGATCAATAGCAGTGAACTCAACAATCAGGATGGATCTGGTCTTTCTCCACAAAATAGAGTGACAACCGCTGCCATGACCAAAATTATGCAATATGCACAATCACAATCCTGGTTTCCCGAATTCTATAAAAGTCTCCCCGAATACAATAATATGAAGATGAAAAGCGGTACAATTGGAGGTGCTTTGGGCTATACCGGTATCCAAAATAATAGCACAGGAGAGAAATTTACCTTCACCTTGTTAGTGAATAATTACACGGGATCGACTAGCGCAATGCGCAAACGAATGTTCACACTTCTTGATGCCTTAAAATAAATTGACACTTCAGAATAAATTTTTGACTATTTATCATTTCTTTCTCAAAAAAAGAATGATACATTTGTAACCTTAGTTTAACAAACTAGCACTATATAAAAGAATTAAAATGAGTAATGTAAATCGTAAACAAGCGGCATTAGACTACCACTCAATGGGTAGACCTGGTAAAATAGCTGTTGTGCCAACCAAGCCAACAAATTCTCAAAGAGACTTATCGCTAGCTTATTCGCCAGGGGTTGCTGAGCCTTGTTTAGCTATCGCTGCAAATAATGAAGATGCTTACAAATATACTGCAAAAGGTAATTTAGTTGCAGTTATTAGTAATGGTACGGCCGTTTTAGGTCTTGGAGATATCGGTGCTGTAGCCGGTAAGCCAGTTATGGAAGGTAAAGGTTTATTATTTAAAATCTTCGCTGATATCGATGTTTTTGATATTGAACTTGATACTAAAAATGTAGATGAGTTTGTCAATATCGTAAAAGCAATGGAACCTACGTTTGGCGGTATCAACCTGGAAGATATTAAAGCTCCAGAATGTTTTGAGATCGAAAGACGCCTAAAAGCGGAAATGAATATTCCGGTTATGCATGATGATCAGCATGGTACAGCAATTATTTCTTGTGCTGCTTTGATCAATGCGTGCGAATTGATCGGAAAAAAGATCGTGGATGTTAAAATCGTCGTAAACGGCGCAGGTGCTGCCGCTATTTCTTGTACAGGTATGTATGTATCTGCTGGTGCAAGAAAAGAAAATATTGTTATGTTAGACAGTAAAGGTGTCATCCGTCGTGACCGTGAAACGTTAGATGCAATGAAAGCGACTTACGCTACTGACCGTGATATCCATACGCTTGCTGATGCGGTAAACGGATCTGATGTTTTCATCGGACTTTCTGCCGCAGATGTGTTGACTCCAGAAATGTTATTGACAATGGCTAACCAGCCAATTGTATTAGCAATGGCAAATCCTAACCCGGAGATCGCTTACGACCTAGCAATTGCGACACGTAACGATGTCATTATGGGTACAGGACGTTCAGATTATCCAAACCAAGTTAACAATGTGTTAGGTTTTCCTTACATCTTCCGTGGTGCATTAGACGTACGTGCTACAGCGATTAACGAAGAGATGAAAGTGGCGGCTACAAAAGCAATTGCTGACCTAGCTAAACAACCAGTTCCAGAAGAAGTAAACTTGGCATATAACACCAATAATCTAAAATTCTCAGCTGATTATATCATCCCAAAACCTAATGATCCACGTTTGATCACTGAAGTTTCGGTAGCAGTAGCAAAAGCAGCGATTGAATCAGGAGTTGCCAAACATACAATCGAAGATTGGGATAAATACAGAGAAACTCTTCGTAAAAGATTAGGTCAAGATGATGCTATTATGCGCAACTTGACAATGGCAGCAAAACGTAATCCTAAACGTGTTGTCTTTGCTGAAGCAGATAACTACAAAACACTTCGTGCGGCACAGATCGTAAAAGAAGAAGGTATTGCAGTTCCTATTTTGTTAGGCAAAAAAGGAAAAATCAATGCATTAATTAATGAGTACGGTTTTGAATTAGCAGGCGTACAGATCATTGATCCATTTGAAGAAATGGAAACAGAGCGTGTCAACCAATATGTTGAACATTTGTTTGTGAAAAGACAGCGTCGCGGTCTTTCAAAATTAGATGCTAAAAAGCTTTTAATTGACCGCAACTACTTCGGAGCAAGCATGGTACAGTTTGGCGATGCAGATACCTTAATTTCTGGATTAACAAAAAACTATGCAAATACGATCAAGCCAGCAATCCATGTTATTGGAGCAAAAGAAGGTAGCCGTATTGCAGGTATGTATATGATGTTAACAAAAAAAGGTCCTATCTTCTTAGGAGATACCACTGTTAACAAAGAGCCTTCAGCAAAAGAGTTGGCAGACATCACCGTATTGTTAGATAAAGCAGTTAGAAAAATGAATGTAAGCCCTCGTATTGCATTACTTTCTTATTCTAATTTCGGTTCTAACGAAGGTAACACACCTACAAAAGTACGTGAGGCAATTAAAATCGTACACAAGGAGCATCCTGAAATTGTTGCAGACGGTGATTTACAGGCAAACTTCGCATTAAACAGTGAGCTATTAGAAGCAAACTTTCCATTCAGTACATTGAAAGGACAACCAGCAAATACGTTGGTATTCCCGAATTTGGAATCTGGAAATATTGCATACAAATTATTACAGGAAGTAGGCAACGCCGAGGCAGTTGGTCCAATCTTATTAGGTATGAACAAACCAGTTCACGTATTACAATTGGATAGTTCAGTTCGCGAAATCGTGAATATGGTAACGATCGCTGTTGTCGATGTACAATCTCACGAAAAACAAGGTAATTAATTCCGTATCGCTATGTATGCATATTTTAACGGGAAATTAGCACATAAAGCACCTACCCATGTTGTTCTCGACGTGGGTGGGATTGGCTATTATATCCATATTTCCCTCAATACTTTTTCCTTGATTAAAGACCAGGAGCAATGTAAGCTATTCATTTCTTTTCAGGTTAGGGAGGATGCGCATACCTTGTACGGATTTGCAACAGAAGGTGAAAAAAAACTATTTGAAAATCTGATTTCAGTATCAGGTATTGGTCCAAATACAGGGCGTATGATCCTTTCATCCAATACACCGGAAGAAATACAATCTGCTATTGTAAATGGTCAGGTTACACTGATTCAGCAAATAAAAGGTATTGGTCCTAAAACAGCGCAACGTTTGATTTTAGAATTGCAGGATAAGCTAAAAAAACAAGGTGTAGAATCCTTATCAACGATTCCAATGGCACAATCTGTACCAGACGAAGCATTATCTGCTTTGGTCATGTTAGGATTCAATAAAGCTACCTCAGAAAAAGTTTTAAATACTGTCATCCAAACGGATCCAAATCTGACCGTCGAAGGAATGATCAAATTAGCTTTGAAAAAGTTGTAAAGAAAGATTATTTATTTTTAACAAGCGCTATTATTCTGTTAACTTTGAACAGCATAATAGCGCTTTTTTTATGGCAGAAGATTTAACAATTAAAAAAGGAACAAAGGAAGAACAATATATTGCTCTTCTTCCTCAAATAAAAGGCTTGATCACCGGTGAAACGAATCAAATCGCTAACCTGGCAAATATTGCTGCAGCATTGAAAGAACAGTTCAATTTTTTCTGGGTAGGTTTTTACTTAATTGAAGGTGAGCAACTTGTACTTGCACCTTTTCAGGGACCTGTAGCCTGCACACGGATCCAATATGGTCGTGGCGTTTGCGGAACTTCTTGGAAAGAAAACAGAACAATTATCGTACCCAATGTAGATGAATTTCCTGGGCATATCGCTTGCAGCTCACTTTCAAAATCAGAAATTGTTATCCCTGTTTACAAGGGCAACAACATCATCGGTATTCTAGATGTAGATAGTAGCGAACTCAATGATTTCGATGCTGTAGATGAGCAGTATTTAACTGAAATAGTAGCTTTGCTTTCTTAAGACTACCTAAGACAATTTCATCTCCCAGACTTTGATTAATTTATCATCACCTGCAGTGAGAAAGTATTTCCCAGAAGTAGTCCAAAGTCCAGTGTTGATCGATAAAGTATGCGAGTCATAAAATTTATCACGACTGACTGTTTTGCGTAAAGCATAGGTTTCCTCATCCCAAATTTTGAAAGATTTGTCCCGGCTAACCGTAGCAAATACAGGATAACTGGGATGTGGATAAATGCCATATACGGTAAACATATGCGGAACAAACCCATGCTGCTCTTTTAACGTTGCTACGTCAGATATTTTCAATGCAGCATCTCTAGCTCCACTCAAGAGCTCAAGTCCGCTACGAGAGAAGATCAGACTCGTAATCGGCATGGTATGTTTCTGGTTCGCTAATAAAAAATGAAAATCTTCTGCAGAGAACAAAAATATATCCCCGTTCTTATCTCCAAATGCGATTTTCTTTTGATCATGAGAAAGCGCAATCGTACGGATTGTGTTTGAGGAAATAGCAAATTCATATATCTTCTTGTAATCTGTCAAACACCATACACTAGCAATACCGTCCTCCCCTACGACAACAAGCTCATTCTTGGTCGGAATACTCTGAAGGGCAAAAATTGCTTTCTTAGAAACTTGAATGCTCGCTATTAATTTTTGATTTTCAACATCAACAATCATAACCTTACCCTCACGAAGTGCAATCGCCAAAAAAGAGGTATTAGGGATAAGATGTAAGGCATAAATTGAAGCACTTACCGCACAAAGAATGCGCTTGAATGACTTCGTTTGCAAATCCCATTCCACTACACCTTTATCATTTCCTCCAGAAAAGAAAGTATTGGTAAAATATCCTCTCTCTAAAGCGAAGATAGGATTTTGATGTCCTGTTAATGTTGCTGCTAATTCCATTTCTAATGTATCCATATTCATATTACCCTATACAAACTTAGCTAAATTTACATCAACTAGAAGCTATATCAGTAAATTTACAGCGTATTACAAATCTTAAAAGGCACCCATAGGTGCCTTTTTTACAAATTTTATACATCTTAATAACGTAGAACAATACTATTGATGTCTACCTTCGAGATTCTTAGCAATTGTCTCTAATGAAATTCCTTTTTCGCGTAATAATACGAGAAGGTGAAACAATAGATCAGAAGTTTCATTAATAAAATCATGCTCTGTTTCTGTCAATGCAGCGATAACAGTTTCTACGGCTTCTTCACCTACTTTTTGAGCAATCTTATTGATTCCTTTTGAACGCAAACGATTAACATATGATTCATCGGAAGGAAATTCATAGCGATGCTTGATGATTCGCTCTAGCTCCAGCAAGAAGTTTTGATTAAAATCAGTATTAAAACAACTGCGGCTACCTGTATGGCAAGTAGGGCCTGCAGGTCTCGCTTTAATTAATACCGTATCTTTATCGCAGTCAATATGTAAGCCAACAACCTCTAAAAAGTTCCCACTTTCTTCACCCTTAGTCCATAAGCGGTTTTTACTTCTTGAAAAAAAAGTAACACGCTTCTCGGCTTCTGTTTTTTGCCATGCTTCTTCGTTCATATAACCGAGCATTAACACTTCCAATGTTTGGTCGTCTTGTACAATTACAGGGACAAGTCCGTCACTTTTTGAAAAATCTAACATTTCTTTTAATTAGTATCGAGTACATGGTATGAAGTCATTAGAGTTGCTATAGGAAGCAAATTTAACGTACTACAATGCCATTACTCCTTAAAGTATTCTTTAATTCTGGGATAAGGATTTCACCATAGTGAAACACTGATGCTGCCAAAGCGGCATCTACATTTGCCTGTTGAAATACATCGACAAAATGTTGCTGATTACCCGCACCACCGGATGCAATTAACGGAATAGTAATAGCATCATTGATTTTTTTCAATAATCCATTATCAAATCCATTCTTCGTTCCATCATGGTCCATAGATGTCAGTAAAATCTCGCCAGCCCCTCTTTCCTGTGCCTCGTGTACCCAATCCTCTGTTTTGATATCAGTCTTGATACGGCCTCCACTTAAGTGGACAAAGTTTTGACCATCTAGAAAACGCGTATCAATCGCAACAACAACAAATTGTGCACCAAACGCTGCGGCAAGATCATTGATCAATTGTGGATTACGAACAGCAGCAGAGTTGATCGAAATCTTATCTGCTCCAGCATTCAACAAAATCTCAGCATCTTTCATTTCGTTAATTCCACCTCCGATTGTAAATGGAATATTGACCTGACGCGCAACAGCCTTAACCAGGTCAATAGTTGTTTTACGCCCTTCATGCGTGGCTGCAATATCTAAAAAGACCAATTCATCAGCTCCCTGTTCAGAATACTGCCATGCCAATTCAACTGGGTCACCAGCATCACGTAAATCAACAAAATTAACTCCCTTTACTGTGCGGCCATCTTTAACATCAAGACAAGGAATTATACGTTTTGCTAACATCCTTAGAAGTTAATTAACGATTTCAAATTCCAATCTTTAATCTCTTCAATTGAAATTCTATTCTCATAGATCGCTTTACCAACAACAACAGACTCCATTCTTCCCAATGCTTTTAAGTTGCTGATGTCTTCCATTGAACTGATACCACCAGATCCGATTAATTTAATTATAGGAGAATGATCTAATAGTTTTTTATATAATTCAACACCAGCACCGCCTAATTTACCATCTTTGCTGATATCCGTACATAAGAAACGGTAAAAACCTAAAGCTAAACACTTGTCGATATATGCAATTAACTTGATTGGAGAAGATTCCAACCAACCTGAATATTTAATCACCTCGTCCAATACATCAATTGCAATAACGATATGATCGGCATATTTAACTTTACCCTCATTCAAGGTACTTAATTCTTCCAAAAATGATGGATTAGTGATTGCCTGTGTACCAACAATAACACGGTAAATACCAGCATCAACCAATTCTTTAACTTTTTCAATACTGCGAACACCGCCACCGTATTGAATTTTCATTTCTGTTTTTTGAATGATATCAAATAAATATTCTTGATTACTAAAATCACCTTTTGCACCATTTAAATCAATGATATGTACCAATTCTGTACCATTTGCATGATACTTCTCAATCTGCTCTTCTAAACTGATTTCATAAGTAGTAACATCGTCATAATTTCCTTCTCTTAGACGAACAACTTTCTTATCTAATACATCAATTGCGGGTATAATATACATTGTAAACTGTTTTTTATTTTCTAACTTAATTTTGAAAAATTCACTAATAATTGCTCGCCAGCCTTTCCTGATTTTTCAGGATGAAACTGCACACCATAAAAATTATCTTTTGCTATAGCGGCCGAAAATGGCAATCCATAAGCACACATTGCTGCCGTGTATTTCGCATCATACTCAATGAAATACGAATGTACAAAGTAAAAATAAGCATTATCTTCTATATTGCTGAATAATGGATTGTCATTTCTGATCGATACACTATTCCAACCCATATGCGGAACTTTTTCCTTGATTTTTTTATCAAAGTGTAAGGTCTTCAAAGGTATAATGGATAATAAAGAGGCATTTCCTTCTTCTGAGAAATCCGTTAGCAACTGCATGCCCACACAAATACCCAGAACAGGCTTATCAATGTTATGGATACATGAAGCTAAACCTGAGTCACGCAGTTTTTGCATCGCTGCACCTGCATGCCCTACTCCAGGAATGATAATACGATCATATTGTTCCAGCTCTTCTTCCTTGTTGACCATGCCATAGGCTAGTCCAACACGATCTAAAGCTGCTGTCAATGAAAATATATTACCGGCTCCGTAATTTATAATTCCTATCATTTTTGTCTTTTTAGATGTCAGATAATAAATATCAGACATGAGATTGAAGATATCTGATTTTCTTATATTCTATTTTTTTTTAGAAATTAGGAAACAATATACGGTCTCCAATCTATTATCTATCGTCTCAAATCTAATATCTCTAATCTATCGATTACAAAACTCCTTTCGTACTCGGGAGCTCCATATTATCAGCATCACGACGTACAGCTTTCTTTATTGATTTGGCAAAGGCCTTAAATATTGCTTCGATCTTATGGTGCTCATTGTCACCTTCAGCTTTGATATTTAAATTAGACTTAGATGCATCCGAAAATGATTTGAAAAAGTGGAAAAACATCTCTGTAGGCATATCACCAATTTTCTCACGCTTAAAATCAGCTTCCCAAACAATCCAATTACGCCCACCAAAATCCAAAGCAACCTGCGCTAAGCAATCATCCATAGGTAATGTATATGAATAACGTTCAATACCACGTTTATCACCCAAAACCTTTAAGAATACTTCTCCCAGCGCAATACCAGTATCTTCTATCGTATGATGTTCATCAATATGTAAATCACCCTTTGCTTTAACTGTCAAATCGATTGCACCATGACGGGCAATCTGATCCAGCATATGGTCAAAAAATGGCAAACCTGTTTCAATATCACCTTTTCCTGAACCATCTAAATTCAATTTGATATAAATATCCGTTTCATTCGTTTTACGATGATGTTCACCGGTGCGTGTTCCTAACTTCAGGTATTCATAAATAGACTTCCAGTCGGTTGTTTCAAGACCAATTGTTTCTGCATCAATCTGCACATTTTCCAAAGCCCCTAAGTCATCATTATTACGTAGCCAAATAGCTTTAGCACCTAGATTTTGAGCCAGCTTTACATCATTGACACGATCTCCGATAACAAAAGACTGTGCTAGATTATATTGTGAAGGATCGAAATAATCCAATAGCATACCAATACCTGGCTTGCGTGTAGTCGCATTTTCATGAGGAAACGTACGGTCGATATGTTCTTTAGAAAAAACTACACCTTCAGCCGCAAATGTATCCAGTATAAATTGATGGACAGGCCAAAAGTTTTCTTCTGGATGAACATCTGTACCCAGACCATCTTGGTTAGAAACTAATACTAAGTCGAAATCTAATTCTTTCGCGATGCGTGGAAGGTATTGCAATGCACCTGGGTAAAATTTAAGTTTAGCAAAAGAATCAATTTGTTGATCCTCAGGCTCCAAAATTAAAGTACCATCACGGTCGATAAACAATACACGTTTTAGCTGATTAGGCATTATTTTATATGTTGATTGTGGTTAATTTTTCCAATAATATACGATTCTCTTCTGGTGTACCGATTGTAATTCGAAGACAGCCTTCACAAAGTTCAACTTTCGAGCGGTCACGTACAATGATGCCGTGTGATACCAAATAGGCATATACTGCTCTTGGATCATTCATTTTTACCAAAATAAAGTTGGCGTCAGAAGGAGTAATGTGTTGGACCATATCCAGTTTGTACAATCCCTGCACTAACTTTTCACGTTCCACCACAGTTTGTTTGATCCAGCCATTAACCTGATCAACTTGATCTAATGCTTCCAGAACAATATCCTGTGTCGCTTGGTTAATGTTATACGGTGGTTTTATCTTATTGAACACCGAAATAATTTCGATACTTGCAAAGGCCATCCCTAAACGTAAAGCTGCTAAGCCCCATGCTTTTGAAAGCGTCTGTAAAACAACTAAATTTTGGTATTCGGCCAATTCCTGAGTAAAGGATTTAGTTTGTGAAAAATTAATATAAGCTTCATCCACCACAACCAGACCATCAAAGTTGTTCAAAATGGTTTCGATATCATGACGATTTATCGTATTACCGGTTGGATTATTCGGTGAACAAATGAAGATCAATTTAGTATGCTCATCGACAGCATTTTCAATGCCCTCTAAGTCCAATTGATACTCCTTTGTTAAATTTACCTTCCGAAAAGCAACATCGTTGATGTTGGCTGAAACCTCATACATGCCGTATGTAGGTGGGACTAAAATTACATTATCAACACCTGGACGACAAAATGCACGAAATAAGATATCAATAGCTTCGTCACTTCCATTACCTAAGAACATATTCTCTGCAGGCACTCCTTTAATATGTGCTAGCTTATGCTTAAGTTGATGTTGCAGAGGATCTGGATAACGGTTATAGTTATGCGCTAAAGGAGAACCAAAAGCGTTTTCATTGGCATCAATTAAGATAGATGCTTCCCCCTTGAATTCATCTCTAGCAGAAGAATAAGGTACGAGATTTTTAATATTTTCCCGTAAAAGTTTCGTTAAGTTGAATGGAGTGTCCATTAAATTATTAAATTTTAAATCGTAAACTTAGATAAATTTGCTTACATCCACAATATAATTACAGATCAATAGAAATTTAGCCTTATTTATTGTTAGTTCATAGGTATTGACGCATGCTGCTCAAATATAACTTTATTGCTCCCTTCTGAGAATTTTTGGCGTAATTTAATATAACAGGGAGATTTTACAAATAACATTATACCGAAAACCATTTTCCCTCTTGCGATAGCATCGTTTTCGGGAAAACAGACTGCGCCTCAAGTAATAAAGGCTGTAAATCTTTATATCGTGCAGAATAATGACCTAATAATAATTTATCTGCATGCGTTTCCTTTGCTATCTCTGCGGCCTCCAAGGCTGTCGTATGAAAAGTTTCCTTTGCACGATCGACCATCTCATGGAGAAAAGTAGATTCGTGGTAGATTAATGTCGCATGTTGAATATAGGGTAAGTAGTTTGCTGTACGAATGGTATCTGAACAATACACATAACTGCGGGATAATGGTGCAGGTAAAGTATAGTCTGATGCGCTGAATACCTGCCCATCTTCACGAACATAGTCCACCCCGTTTTTCAATAATTGATAATAAGCAACAGGAATACCGGCCTCCTCAATATCTTCTACAAGTAGGTGGCGTGAACGCTGTCCCTCGTCAAAGCGAAAGCCCGTACAGGGAATTCGGTGAGTCAAAGGGAATGTACTTACTTTAATGGTTCTATTTTCAAAAATAACCTGTGGTTCTTCGGCAGAAGTTTCATGGAAAATAAGATCGTAGCGAAGTAATGTCTCTGAATATTTAAACTGAACAGCCAATATTTCATCAAGTCCCTTTGGTCCATAAAGGTGTAAATCACTTTTACGCCCAATCAGGTGCATGGAGGACAATAACCCAACTAAACCGAGGTAATGATCTCCATGCAGATGACTGATAAAAATATGATTTATTTTATTGCTTTTAATGCCATAACGGCTAAGCTGCATTTGTGTACCTTCTCCACAATCAATTAAGAACAATTGCTCATTGAAGTTTACGACTTGACTAGTTGGATGCCTATCATACATAGGCGTTGCGGAACTATTCCCTAAAATCAAAACTTCAAATCGCATATTATTTTTCTTTCTCTCCTCTATAATCTAATTCAATTTCGTGTGCAAAAACACGGTCTTCAGCATCTTTAACAGAGTTTACGATCGTAAAGTTGGTCTGTAGGTGAGACATTTCCAATACCTCAAGGACTTCAGAGTCCAAGTTTGCTAGAATGAATAGCCCACCACTTGAATCACAAAGACGATTTGCCAATAGTGCCAAGCGAATACTGCTTTCGTCTATTTTACGCACATTAGATAAATCTAAAATAATATTACGTTGACCAACCGTGTTTCTCAACAAAAACTCACCTTTTAATTTAATCGCTTTTTCCGCATCTAAGCTATCACAAAGCGGTTCTATTACAATATAGCGGTCATGCTTATCAATCGTATATTTCATAATTTAGATCCTTTCTCTTAATATTTTAGTTGTTTTAAAGCTTGAGTCACATTCCGTTCTACACGTTCCAAAACATCTTCTTGATTTGGATAAACAAACTTCTCGCCTACAATATGCTCATAAAGTTCGATATATCGCTCAGAAATTGATTTTATTATTTCATCTGTCATTTCCGGAACCTGCTGTCCATCTTTACCTTGAAATCCGTTTTCAATTAACCATTTGCGTACAAACTCTTTCGACAATTGCTTTTGTGCTTCACCACTCGCCTGACGTTCAGCATAACCCTCCGCATAAAAATAACGGGAAGAATCTGGTGTATGAATTTCATCAATCAAAATAATCTGACCATCTTTTTTGCCAAATTCATATTTGGTATCCACCAAGATCAATCCTCTTTCGGCTGCGATTTCAGTACCTCGTTGAAATAATGCTTTTGTATATTTCTCCAACTGGATATAATCTTCTTCACTCACGATCCCTCTTGCTAAAATAGCATCTCTTGAAATATCCTCATCGTGACCTACTGCTGCTTTTGTCGTGGGAGTAATAATAGGTTCTGGTAATTTATCATTTTCTTTCAATCCCTCTGGCAGCGCTTCGCCACATACCGAACGTTTTCCTGCACTATACTCTCTCCAAGCGTGACCAGATAAATAGCCACGGATCACCATTTCTACTTTAAAAGGCTCACACATTTTACCAATGGTAACACTTGGGTCCGGAACAGAAACTACCCAGTTTGGCAGAATATCTTCCGTTGCTTTCAAAAATTTTGCAGCGATCTGATTCAACACCTGTCCCTTATACGGGATAGGTCTTGGTAAAACCACATCGAATGCCGAAATACGATCTGAAGCCACCATAGCTAAATATTCATGAGCAATGGTATATACATCACGTACTTTACCTCTGTAAAAAGAGGTTTGATTTTCGAAATTGAAATTTGTTTCTTGTATTGCGTTCATATATTGATGAATGGATAGTATCTCTCTATCTCAAATTTATTATTGACTATTAAATATCTCCGTAAGCCTCTAAAATGCGTTTCACTAATTTGTGCCTCACAACATCTGAACCGTTTAAATGTATAATATCAATACCCTCAATATTATCCAGCAATCGTACAGCAGTTGCTAGTCCTGACTGATTCTTTCTTGGTAAATCGATCTGTGTCACGTCACCTGTAACAATGAATTTTGCTGTCGGTCCCATTCGGGTTAAAAACATTTTCAATTGCATATCGGTTGCATTCTGTGCCTCATCCAAAATCACAAAACAATTATCTAAAGTACGTCCACGCATAAAAGCTAACGGAGCGACCTCAATGGTTCTATTCTCGAGATATCCTTTAAGTTTTTCTGCTGGAATCATATCATCAAGCGCATCGTATAAAGGACGTAAGTAAGGATCAACTTTTTCTTTTAGATCTCCCGGAAGAAAGCCCAAATTTTCTCCAGCTTCAACAGCCGGTCGTGTTAAGATGATACGTTTGATTTCTTTGTTGCGTAATGCACGGACCGCTAAGGCAACAGCGGTGTAGGTTTTACCTGTACCTGCAGGACCTATAGCGAAAAGGATGTCATTGTTCGTGATGCTATCCACCATCTTTCTTTGATTCGGTGTACGTGCACGCACAATAATGCCATTAGGCCCAAAAACAATAGGCTCGGAACCGACACTTGCAGCTTTATCAGCAAGCATTTTTTCTTCCAGTACAGCAGATCCCGAAGTTGTCTGCATCAGGTTTTCCAAATCCATTAAGGAAAGTTTATTGTACTTTTCCAAATGGTTGATAACATCGTCAAAGGAATTTTTGAAAGATTCAAGTTGCTTTTCATCACCCAATACCTTCATCTCATTACCCCTAGCTACAATTCTCAATTTTGGATACTGTTTTTTTATGTAGTCAAAGTGCTCATTCTGAGCGCCCCAAAGTATCGCTAAATTGATAGCATCCAATGTAATTTGTAATTCGTTCAAATCATTCAATTTAAGGTGAATTATTTCCATATTGGCCTGTTACCTACAAACATCAACCAATATCCAAAAATACAGTATTAATATCAATTTTAGCATCAGAATATGCAACAAAAATAAAAAAAAGAGTTCATTTTTTATTTTTATATTGGTGGATATCAAGATTAAAAACATCCAACTCAAATCGATCGGATCGAATATGTACATTCTATTTATTTTTATCAGAAGACATTACGTACTTTTGCGTACCTTTTCTTTTTTTTGAGTTAATTTTACTTTAATTTTGAGGATTAAGTTTATATATTAAAACCTTAACAAAAAGAATTCTAGGGTATATCATAAAGGGTAATTAAGAAGAATGGGAGTTATTACATTAACAACAGATTTAGGACATAAAGATTTCTATCAAGCAGCACTTAAAGGCAGTTTGATATCGGAACTTCCGGATGTTCGAATTGTTGATATTACACACGAAATACCTGCCTTCAATATTCCGAGAGCAGCTTTTGTGCTGGCCAATGCTTATCATTATTTCCCAAAAAAAACAGTCCATATCATTGGAATCAACACCTTATTTCATGAAGGATCACGTTACGTGGCAATGATGTATAATGATCACTTCTTTGTAGGTGCTGACAATGGCATCTTTAGCTTACTCTTAAATGGTGATAAACCTCAAGAACTTGTTGAACTTAATTTGATTCAGGATCTTCGATACTTACATTTTCCACTTGCTGATATTTTGACCAAATCGGCCTGTCACATTGCTAAAGGCGGTAAATTAACGGAGATTGGCAATTCCATAGATCAAACCGTTGAAAAAGTTACGTTACAACCTATATATGACAATGATACCATCCGCGGTAATGTCGTCTATGTCGATGCTTTTGGAAATGCAATTACCAATATCTCCAAGGAATTATTTAACCGTGTACAAAAAGGTCGAAGCTTCACACTCTATTTTAAAAGAAGTGAAACCATCACTAATTTATCATGGAACTACAATGAGGTAACGGAGGGAGAAAAACTATGTTTGTTTGGAATCAGTAATTATCTGGAGATCGCTATGAATAAAGCAAACGCAAGTCAGCTCTTAGGATTATTTGATGATGAATCTCATATCATCAGAATCGAATTCCACAATTAATAACAAAACGAGCGATTAAACTTTTATTCCTTTTTTTTGTCTTATCCAAGATTTTAAAAAAATATCATTTGAATATGCAGTTTATAAAAAGTCTTTCTTTTCTTCTATTCTTTCTGACAGGTTTTGCTGTTAGCGCACAAAATGCAGACTCAACTTCCTTTGAGGCACAACGTATGCGTGTCAATAAACTTATTGAAGATCGTAAAGTAAAATTTGGAGAATACGATCTAAGTCTGGAAAAGAAATCAGCCATATTTGGGCTTTTTAAATCGAAAGATGATATGCAGCGCACCATAGATATTTTAAAAAATATCGTCATCACTGACAACAATATTTTTTTGGAAACACGTAGACTCATCAGCATCAAAGATGATGAAAAACAGAAGTTCCAGAATCTAGCTTCGGAATATGACAAACAGGTTTCTGCTTACATGGGCACCATCAATAAGCTGCAAAAAGAGAATGAGAAACTCAAAAAAGACATAGAAAATCTAGAAGGAAGTGACAATAGTTCAAATATTTTACTTTATATCGCCCTCGCTATCTTAGCTGTTCTGAGTTATTTCATATACCGAAATCAAAAAATTACTAAAGGATGATAAGTGATTAATGAAGAGTAGTTACTTTTGCAGGTCTCAATATTAAATTGATTGGTGCTATGGCAAGAGGATTTAACAGCGGAAATAAGCAAGAAGAAGAACTACCAAAACCGAAACTTAATAAGGAATTATTAAAAAGAGCGGCACAAATACTAGCGTATCTAAAACCATTTAGAACCAAGTTTTTGTTAGGAATGCTTTTCTTGATACTTTCAAGTTTGGCAATGCTGACTTTCCCAGCACTTTTAGGTGCAATGATTGATGCTTCTGAAGGAAAACAAACTTACACATGGCTCCCAGCCGATGTTTTTGAAATAGGATCCATCGCTTTTGTTATCCTCACTTTTACTTCCATTGTCTCTTTTTTTAGAATTCGCTTATTTGTGGAGATTGCAGAAAAATCTCTCGCATCAATTCGCCGGGATTCATACCAGAAATTGATATCACTTCCCATGGAGTATTTTGCCAATCGTCGCGTTGGTGAACTCAACAGTAGGTTATCTGCAGATTTAGCTCAGATACAAGACACTATGACAACTACTTTAGCTGAAATCTTGAGACAGTGTATCAGCTTAGCATTTGGTGTTGCATTATTAGTTTTTGTATCACCAAAGCTAGCTTTAATGAACTTATGCATTTTGCCAGTACTCGTTGTAACAGCTATTGTATTTGGTAAATTCATCAGAAATCTATCACGTCAGGCTCAAGATAAATTGGCAGAATCTAACACCATCGTGCAAGAGACATTACAGGGAATCAGCAATGTTAAAGCTTTTGTCAATGAATATTATGAATCAAACAGATATTCCAATAAACTAGATGCCGTTGTTGGCTTAGCGGTAAAAGGTGCAACATATCGTGGTGCATTTGCTTCCTTTATCATCTTCTGTATCTTTGGTGCTGTCATTGCAGTGATCTGGTACGGTTCTACTCTAGTGTTTTTAGGAGAAATGTCTGTTGGAGATTTGACCACTTACATTCTATATTCGATGTTCGTTGCTGGATCTATGGGGAGTTTTCCAGAACTCTATGCCAATATTCAGAAAGCTCTGGGAGCAAGCGAACGCGTACTGGAAATCCTACAGGAAGAACAGGAAAGTATCACAATCGATGAATCTTCTAAAGAGATCCGTAAACATTTTCATGGTGATCTGACTTTCAACCATGTATCTTTCTCTTATCCTAGCAGACCTGATATTGAAATATTAAAAGATATTACCTTTCATGCGAAAGCTGGACAAAAAATTGCGATCGTCGGCCCGAGTGGTATCGGTAAGTCAACTATTGCTTCATTGGTCTTGCAATTTTACAAACCTGACAGCGGAGAGATTCTGTATGATGGGATGAGCAGCGCTGACTATTTATTGTCTGATATCCGTAATCAAGTCGCCATTGTTCCACAAGACGTCTTACTTTTTGGCGGTACTATTCGTGAAAATATTGCTTATGGACGCCTAGACGCTGATGCTGACCATATCATTACAGCTTCAAAACGTGCAAATGCACATGATTTTATTATGAATTTCCCGGAGGGCTATGATACACTGGTAGGTGAAAGAGGGGTTAAATTATCCGGAGGTCAACGTCAACGTATCGCAATTGCGCGCGCTTTATTGAAAGATCCTGCGATCCTTATCCTGGATGAAGCAACATCATCATTGGATTCCGAATCAGAAAGACAAGTACAATTAGCACTTGAAGAATTAATGAAAGGAAGAACTTCCATTATCATCGCACATCGATTGTCTACTATTGTAGACTCGGATCAAATTATGGTCATCGAAAACGGCGTGGTATCCGAATCAGGAAATCATATCGAATTAATGAGCAAAGGTAGTGGACTATACCATCACCTGTACTCATTGCAATCCAAACATAAGATTCAAGTGTAAAAAAATGTTAATTCATAAGCCCTTTTAAAACTTTTCTCTGTATCAACTGTTTAATTGGTATCATAGTTGAAAGAAGTATATTAAAATATGAGCGATATGAAAAATAAAAATGGATTAGTTGCATTTGCGTTAATAGGTTTAGCAGCAGGTGCTGCAGCATGGTATTTATTAGGTACTGATGATGGCAAGAAACAATTAAGTCGTGCTAATGACGGAATTAAAGATCTGACTCGTTCTCTAAAAGATGTATCAAAAAGAGAAGCAAAAAGAGCTCGGAAATTAGCAAACCAGGCTTCCGAAGAATTACATGCTTTAAAAAATAAAGCTGCTGAAGGATTTGGATCATTGAAAGATAAAGCTTCTGATGAAGTGGATGCTTTAAAAAATAAAGCAAAAGAAGTAGGCAGAGAAGCATTGAATAATACCAATAGCGCTGCTCATAAATTAGCAGATCACGTTGACGATGCTGTCGATACAGCAAAAAGCAAAGTTGATAAAGCCTAAAACCTTTTAAAATTTACTTCCTCGTTGCACTATTCATTCAGCTTATTACATTTCATTTGTATCTTTGCGCTGTATGAATTTACTACAACAAGTAAAAACTTTAGTCTATAAAGATGCTATTCTAGAGTGGCGATCCAAATATGCCATCAATAGCATTTTACTATATGTAATATCTACAGTATTTGTTTGCTATCAAGCATTCAAATCTGTAGATGCTACGATATGGAACGCTTTATTTTGGATTATCATGCTCTTCGCATCGGTGAATGCCATTAATAAGAGTTTCACACAAGAAAACCAACAACGCCAACTTTATTACTACTCCATCGTAAACCCGAAAGCAGTTATACTCGCTAAAATCTTTTATAATATGTGCTTGATGGCATTTTTGGCCGTTGTTGCATACATCACCTACTCTGTAATTTTTAAAAATCCATTAGGCGATCCCGTTTTATACTTTTGTGCAGTCATCCTGGGCAGTGTCAGTTTTGCTTCTGTTTTCACTATGGTTTCGGGTATTACCTCTAAAGCTGGAAATAACAGCACTTTAATGGCCATCCTGAGTTTTCCCGTTATTATTCCGTTGCTTATTGTACTGATTAAGCTGTCACAGAATGCAATGCAGGGTATGGATAGAGCAGAAAGTTTGAATGAAATCGTCGTTTTAATTGCAATTAATATCATCACAATCACTGTTTCTTTATTGTTATTTCCTTACCTTTGGCGTGATTAATTGCACAATTACAGTTTTTAAATATTCATAAAAATGAGAAAAAGTTGGTGGAAAATTTTGGCAGTAGTCTTAATTTCATTGGTCATCATTGCAGGGCTACTAGGTCCAGTACCTGCTTTATTCCTTCTTCATGAAACCATCCGAAATATTTACTTCCATGTCCCGATGTGGTTTGCAATGCTATTCCTTTATACAATATCTGTTATCTACAGCATCAAGTACTTGAATACGGGCAAGCAAGAGTATGATTTAATGGCGGTAGAAGCTGTAAATACCGGGATTACATTTTGTTTTATGGGATTAGCCACAGGTATGCTATGGGCAAATATTACCTGGGGAGAAGCATGGCCCAATGATCCTAAATTGAATGGATCTGCCATTGCGACATTGATGTACTTGGCCTACTTGGTCTTACGAAATGCGCTTGAAGAGGAGCAGAAAAGAGCTAAAATATCTGCCGTATATAATATTTTTGCTTTTCCTATTATGATTGTTTTGCTTTATATCTTACCAAAACTGACTGATTCACTGCACCCAGGAAGCGGAGGAAATAGCGCTTTCAGTAACCTGGACATGAACAATCAGTTAAGACCGGTATTTTATACAGCCGTCATTGGGTGGATTTTGATCGGTACTTGGATGTTTACCTTACGCTACCGTTTACGTATCATCGAACAGAAGCAAAATGAAATTAATTAATTTTTTGAAAAATCTTATTACAATTGATATGAAAAAGTTATCACTATCAATCGCTTTAGTCTTCATGACAACATTAAACATCTTTGCACAAAGCGAAATTGATATGGCGACCGGACTAAGAAGTTCAGGTAAAATATACGTGGTTGTTTTGGTTATGCTCGTTTTGTTCTTAGGAATAGCTGGTTATTTGTTTATCCTGGATAGGAAAATAACAAGATTAGAAAAGAAACAAAATCAAAAATAATTTTACAATATCATCTTATAAAAGGCAATGCTATCATATCAAAAATGTGATGGCATTGTTGGTTTTAATCAACCTAATTCGGAATTAAATAGTAATATTGTAGAGAACAACTTGTAACAAGGCATACATGATTATCAGTCAATTTAGGAAATTCACGCCCATTAATATCGTTCTTCTTATACTTATAGGATTTTTCTTATGCTTTGGCGTATTCATTCATCTGCCCGAAAGCCTGACTCCTATCCTATTTGAGCCCGCACTTGGCAATTTACTCGGAAAAGACGGTATCAATACCTTATCACCGCAAATGAATGTGCTGGTGACATTAGGATTAACCATTATTCAAGCGACCATCCTAAATCGAATCATCGGTCATTTCAACTTGTTGGGTAAACCAAGTTTTCTTGTTGCATTGATGTATTTGACTTTAGCCAGTTTGTTTTTACCATTTCTGGTTATATCACCTACCCTGATCTGTAATTTCATATCGGTATGGATGCTGAGCAAATTATTAAGTTTATACCGGCAACAAGATATCAAAGCACTGATGTTTGACCTGGGCATGATCGTAGCTATCGGTAGCTTGATCTATTTCCCTTTCATCATCATGTTTCTATTACTTTGGATCAGTCTCATCATTTTCAGACCATTCAACTGGAGAGAATGGATTTCGCCGTTGTTGGGTTTTGCAACCATCTATTTTATCCTTGCGGTAATTTACCTCTGGTTAGGGAGATTTAAGGATTTTTATAGCATCTGGCTACCGCTGACGAAAACATTTCCAACAACAGTAACGATGGAAATTCATGATTACTTTGTACTTATACCCATCGTATTTAATTTGATACTTTTTCTCATCATTCTAAAAGATAATTTTTTTAAGAGCGTAGTACATATTCGAAAATCATTTCAGCTCTTATTTTTCATGTTGTTATTAGCAGTTGGTTCCTTTTATTGGAACAAGCAAATAACCGAAACACATTTTCTACTATGTGCACCTCCATTAGCAATTTATATGGCTTATTATTTCACACATGCAAAGAAAAAATGGCTTTTTGAGAGTGTATACGCAATCATTATTTTAACAATACTGTATTTTCAGTTTTTCTAAAATTTTAGCTATCAGGAGTTTAACCTTTTTTAACAAAATCAACTCTACAAGGTCGCAAAAATTAAATAGTTTTGTATGCTGATAGGATCATCTTAAAATATAAATTTGAACAGATTTTTAACCCGTTATACCGATCTTTTCGCATATTTTTAGAATCTTTGAAACACAAAACTTTAATATATTATTTATATAAAATAAAAGTTTCGCAACTTTAATCTATAATCATGCAGAAACGCTTTTTAAGCTCCATTACAAGTAAAGTACCTCAAGTGTTATTGACTTTAGGCTTATTATACAGCTCGTCAGCAGCATTTGCGCAGAAGTCGACGTCTGCATCACCTTATTCACAATTTGGCTTAGGTCAAATGCGTGAAGATCTACTACCTCAACATCGTGCGATGGGTGGCTTATCCACGGGTGTCCGTTACTTCGGTTCAGTTTATAATACGAATCCTAGTAATCCAGCTTCATACTCTGCCGCCCAATTCAGTACTTTTGATGCCGGTCTATATGGAAATTTCACCCAATTGAGTTCGAAAAATAAGTCAGATAATACGGCAGATTTTGCTTTCAGTCATATCACAATGACCTTCCCAATGAAAAAAGCGGGCGGTATCAGTATCGGTCTTTTACCATACTCAGATTTAGGTTACAACTCAAACAGTATACAAAAAATAGATACCGTTAATTACAGAAAAACATTTACCGGAGAAGGTGGGTTAACAAAAGCTTATTTCGGATACGGTGTTAATATCACGAAGAATTTCAGTGTCGGAGCTAATATTTCTTACCTATTTGGTACGTTAAATGATTTTAGCCGACTTGAATTGCCCTTTAACTACGGTCTGAACGTACAACAACAAGATAAACGTGAAATCCAAGGCGTAAGCTTTGACTACGGAGCGCAGTATTACAAAACGATCAATAAAGAATATTCTATAACAGTTGGTTATTCGGGATCATTAAATAATGCGATCCATGACCGCACGACATCTTTTGTGACGCGTACGCTACCCTCAAACAATAGTGACGACACAAACATCGCTTTGGATACAGTGAGTCAAACTGAGCGAACAAGAAGAGATTTAAACCTTCCATTAAAACATAATGTAGGTATTACTTTTGCCAGAACAAACCGTTGGTTAGTAGGGGCAGAATTCAAATATGCAGACTGGTCGAAATTTCAGGTAAGAAAAAACGAAGAAAACTTAAAAACAAATTATGGATTTGCAATCGGTGGACAAATCACACCAGATCCAACTTCATTTAAATACACAAGCTTAATGGATTACCGTATCGGCTTCCGTTATAACAGAACGCAATACTTTATCAACAAACAGGATATCAATGATATGGCTATTACCTTTGGTGTTGGCCTTCCATTAGCAAGAAATCCTTACAGTGGTGCATTTTCCAAAATCAATATCTCTGCAGAACTGGGACAAATGGGAACCATGAACAATAGCTTGATCAGAGAGAGATACGTCAACTTGAATGTTGGTTTTACTTTAAATGACCGTTGGTTTAGAAGAAACTCCATTGATTAATCAAGAGACTGATATGGCAACACATACAATTGCCTCAAAAAAGCATTATACATTGCCTCTACTGCTCCTCATTGCAGTAGGGGCAATCTTCTTTACAGCTTGTGAACCCGATTTAAAAGAAGTAGATCGGATCGCTAATCTTAAAAAAGAAGAAGCCGTTGATATCTCTCGTCACGTGGACGTCATCTATAGCGATTCAACGATCGTAAAAGCACGGATGACTGCTCCTGAAATGCGCATTAAACATGACAGTACGCAAGTGTATGAATTTCCTAAAGGTATCCAGATCATATTCTATGATAAAGATGTTAAAGAAACACAACGTATTATCTCGGATTATGCCATTCAGCATGAAGCGGCAAAAACAACAACTTTCAAAAAGAACGTTGTCGTAACGATGGCAGACGGGTCAATCATTAAAACAGATGAAATCATCTACGATGAAGGCAAAGAATCTTTCTATAATAATATGCCTATAACGGCCTATTTCAAAGATAATAGAGGTAACCTGCAAGGATCTTCCTTTACTTCTGATAAGGATTTTAAAAAAATAAATATCCAAAATTCAACAGGTGTCATGCTCGTAAAAGACAATAGTATGTTCCCTTCATTTGGTCAATAAAATTTGCTCAAAACAAATTTGGATGAAATAAGTTTCCCTTAATCAGAAATAATTACTCTTTTTTTTATAAAAATTGTATCTTGCACCGCATTTAGGCATACTATTTCCTAAATAATGGTATTTTAAGTATTTAAACAATAATAAACACAATAAACAGACTATGGGATTAATGAGCTTTTTGCGCAACCGAGCTGGTTTCATTTTAACTGGAGCTATGGCTGTGGCAATTCTAGCATTTTTATTAGGAGATGTTGTCAAATCTGGAACTCCGTTTTGGGCTAAAAACCAAAATCGCGTAGCAGAAATAAATGGAGAGAAAATCGATTTCCAAGAATTCAACCAACAAGTTGATCAAACAGCAGAAATGTTTAAGCAACAAATGGGTGGTAACTTGACTCCTCAAATGAAATCATATGCTGTACAACAGGTATGGAATCAATTGTTGCAAAAAGAAATCCTAAAAAGCGAAATTGAAAAAATCGGCTTAGAGGTTGGTAAGAATGAATTAAATGATTTAGTAACTGGTAATCGTCCTTCTAATCAAATCGTTCAAGCTTTTACTGATCCACAGACAGGTCAATTTAATCGTAACCAATTGTTAACATTCATTTCACAATTAAACACTGCAGGTAATCCTCAGGCAGCACAACAGTGGGAAATGTTATTAGCAGCTGTAAAGGAAGAACGTTTGAACAATAAATACTCAAGCTTATTAAACAACAGTGTTTATGTTACATCTTTAGAAGCTAATGATGAATATCAACAACGCAATAAATTAGCAAATTTCAAATATGTATTATTGGATTATGCTGGCGTTAAGGATAGTGAAATTAAAATCACGGATGCTGACTATCAAGCATATTACGATGAGCATAAAAACTCATTTAAAAATCAAGAAGAAACTCGCTCTATCGAGTATGTTGTTGTAGATGCACGTCCTACTGCAAAAGATATCGATTATGCAAAAGAGACTATCAATAGATTGAAAACTGAATTAGCAGCTTCAACAAACGATTCTTTATTTGCATCGATCAACTCCGACAATAAATACCCTTACACTTTTGTTAAAAAAGGTCAATTAAGTCCAGCATTGGATTCAGTACTTTTCAATGTTCCGGCTGGAACTATTGTTGGTCCTTACGAATCTAACGGTCTATTTGAAATTGCTAAAGTAGCACAAACGACTGTTGGACCTGACTCCGTAAAAGCTAGTCACATTTTATTGAACGCAACTGCTGAAGGTGGTGTTCAGAAAGCATTAGCAAAAGCAGACTCAATCAAAGGTTTATTAGCGAAAGGAGAAAGCTTCTCTTCACTAGCTGTCCAATTCAGTACTGACCAAGGTAGTAAAGTAAATGGTGGTGAACTTGGTACATTCCCTCGTGGACAAATGGTTCCTGTTTTTGATAACGCTGTATTCAACGGAAAAACAGGTGATATTAAAGTTGTGGAATCACAATTTGGTGTACATATCATCAAAATCGAGAATCAAATTGGCTCTGCAAAATATGTTAAAGCTGCCATCGTAGATAAAGCGATAATCAGTGGTAAAGAAACACTAAACACGGCACATAGCAAAGCAAATGCTTTCTTAACTGCAGCTACAGCACAAAACTTTGCTCAAGAAGCTCAAAAATTAGGATTGAAAGCAACTACAGCAACTCGTGTTTTAGCAATGGACAATACATTGGACGGTAATGAAGCTCCAAGAGAATTGATCAAATGGGCATTCGAAGCTAAAAAAGATGATATTTCTGATCGTGTATTTGAAACAGAACAATCGTATATATTAGCACGTCTTGTAGATGTACAACCTAAAGGTATCCTGCCTTTAGCAACTGTAAAAAAAGATATTGAGCCTGCTGTAAAAAATGCAGTTAAAGCGAAACTATTGACAGAGAAAATGAATGCTGCTTTAAGCGGTGCTAGCTCTCTTGATCAGGTAGGACAGAAATTAGGTAAAACTCCAGTAGCAGTTGAAAATATCGTATTGGCAAATCCAGTTATCCCTGGAGTTTCTTTAGAAAACAAAGTGGTAGGTACTGTATTTGGTTTACAACCGAACAAGCCATCTAAAGCAATTGAAGGTGCACAAGGTGTATATGCTGTTCAAGTGAATGGCTTTGTTAACCCTGCTGCGATTCCTGATTTAAATGCTCAGAAAAAACAAATTTTAGCAGGAAAACTGCAACGTTCTTGGGCTTCAATTTTCAAAGCTTTACAAGATAAATCAGAAATCACTGACAATCGCGTGAAATTCTTTTAAGATAATTTTAATTAACTTTGTAGCCGGACGAGTATATCGTCCGGCTTTTTTATTATTTGATATGGATATTCAAACCGACATTGTAAATAAAGTTGCTCAGAGTGGTATTATCACTGTAGATCTTGCAAAGTTCAAGCCAACAGGTGAACTTGTTGAATATGATATTAAAGACAATCTATTTCATGGCCTGATCTTAAAAGAGAAAGACTTTAGAGATTTTATAAAAACACATGACTGGTCAGCTTATGCAGGCAAACATGTCGCAATTACATGTTCGACTGATGCTATTGTCCAGACATGGGCATATATGCTGTTAGCGACCAAATTAGAGCCGTTTGCAAAGACTGTTGTGTTTGGAGATCTTGATGAACTCGAACGTATTCTATACGCCCAAACTATAGCCGAAATTGATATGTCTGAATATACTGATCAACGCGTTGTTGTAAAAGGATGTGGAGATATCAAAATTCCGGAATCGGCTTTCGTTCAGTTCTCTACTGCCTTGGCAAAAGTTGCGAAAAGTATCATGTATGGAGAACCTTGTTCTACCGTTCCTGTCTTTAAACGTAAATAGCGGTATTCGTAATTTCAAAATATTTTTGTATTCTTACGTATATGAAAAAGCTAGTCTCGTTAATACTCTTAGTGCTCAGTTTCTGCGGTCAGATATTTGCTCAAGAACTTCCTCATTTGAAAGAATCCGCTTTTAAAGGCGGAGAAAAATTAGAGTACAAATTAAAGTATGGTTTTCTATCTGCGGCAACTGGCCTATTGACGGTAACAGATACTAAATCAGGTAGCGGGGCACCGGCATTTCGGTTATATGCAACTGGGAAAACTGCCGGAGCATTTGCTTTATATACAGTTAAGAACGAATACAACTCCTATATAGATGGTAAGACTTACCTGCCTTATTATTATACTGAAAACATCAGAGAAGGAGGCTACAGACGGAATGATAAGGTTACTTTCGACCAAAAGACAAGATCAGTAAGCGGAAACAAAGGAGACTTTAAAAGTGTAGTATCTCAAACATTTGATTTACTATCAGCATACTATTTTGCGCGCAATTTGGACCTTTCGTCTGTCAAGCCAGGAGAGTCATTTAAATTGACTTATTTCTTAAACGACGAAATCGCCACATTAGGCATTAAATATATTGGTGTAGAAACCATAAAAACAGATTTAGGATCGTTAGAATGTCTTAAATTCAGTCCTGAAATAAAGCCAGGTCGAATTTTCAAGAAAAACAGTAAGTTATATCTTTGGGTAACCAATGATGGGAATCGTATCCCTGTAAAAGCTAACGTAGACATTTTAATTGGTTCTGTGACATTAGAACTCTTAAAAGCCGAAGGCTTGAAACATAAACTCGGACAACGTGCGAGTTATTCAAAATAAAAAATATCATGATAGAAGTAGGAAATGTATTAGTGCACGAAGATTTGATTAACAATGATTTCGTATGCAATCTTTCCAAATGCAAAGGCATTTGCTGTATAGAAGGAGATTCCGGCGCTCCATTAAAACAAAATGAGCTGGCCATACTTGCGGAGATATATCCAAAAGTAAAACCTTACATGACAGCTAAGGGTATAGAAGCCATAGAAGACCAAGGCACACATGTCATTGATATGGACGGAGATTTAACAACCCCATGTGTCGATGGTAATAAAGAATGTGCATATGTTACTTGGGAAAATGGTATCACAAAATGTGCCATTGAGAAAGCATATGAGCTTGGAGATATCAACTGGAAAAAGCCCATTTCCTGTCACCTATACCCTATTCGTACGACAACTTATCCTGAATTTGATGTGCTTCATTACGACAGATGGCACATCTGCAAAGATGCATGTACTTTTGGAAAAGAACTACAGGTTCCTGTATACAAGTTTCTAAAAGACCCGTTGATTCGGGAATATGGTGACGAATGGTACCAAAAATTAGAGAATGCGGTAGATTCATTATAATCTATTGCTTATATTTATAGACATTTAAGGAGATTATAGTGGTTTTTAACCATCTTGCATGCTGAAATTAAAAGAAATACAACGTCCCATCCTCAAGGAATTGGCAACTTTTGAAACTGAATTTAAAGCTTCAATGAAAAGCTCAATTCCTCTATTAGATCGTATTACAGGATATATTGTGAAAACCAAAGGAAAACAGATGCGTCCAATGTTTGTTTTCTTTTCGGCAGGCCTGTGCAACGGTATAAAAGAATCCACCTATCGTGGCGCTTCCTTAGTTGAGTTGCTTCATACAGCGTCATTGGTTCATGATGATGTTGTAGACAATGCAAATGAACGAAGAGGTTTCTTTTCTGTGAACGCACTCTGGAAAAATAAAGTATCCGTTCTAGTCGGTGATTTTTTACTTTCCAAAGGATTGCTTCTTTCAGTAAAGCATCATGAATACGACTTACTGAAAATTGTTTCAGAGGCCGTTGAACAAATGAGTGAAGGTGAATTATTACAGATTGAAAAAGCACGAAAACTAGATATCGAAGAATCAATCTATTTTGAAGTCATCCGTCAGAAGACAGCTTCATTGATTGCTTCCTGTTGTGCTTGTGGAGCATCATCATCTGGTGCCGATGCGGCGACCGTTCAGAAACTACATGCATTTGGCGAAAAAATAGGTATCGCCTTTCAAATAAAAGATGATTTATTTGATTTTGGAATCGACGATGTGGGCAAGCCACTCGGAAATGATATCAAAGAGAAAAAAATGACTCTGCCACTGATATATGCATTGAGTCAAGCGGACAAATCAGAAAAAAGAAGAATCATCAATCTGGTAAAAAACCATAGTGATGACAATAAAAAAGTAGCAGAAGTCATCGCGTTTGTAAGACAAAGTGGTGGATTGGAATATGCAACAGAAAAAATGTTGGATTACCAAAAAGATGCTTTTAAAATATTAGATGAATTTCCTGATAATGAATATAAAACAGGGTTACTACAACTTGTCAAATTTACAACTGAAAGAAAAAAATAGAAAATGAGTCACGAGATCATGTTTTTTGGAGGATTTTTAATCTTCATTATTTTAATGTTAGCGATCGATTTAGGAGTGTTTTCAAAAGGAGACAAAACTGTATCCCTAAAAAGTGCCGCCATCATGAGTATTATCTGGGTATTATTAGCATTAGGCTTCTACTGGGTATTACGTCACTATGGCCATGAATTACACAACATTCAAGATCTAGATCATCTGCAACAAGTCATCAAAGCTCATCTGCATGACGTTAAAATCATACCTGGAGATCTGGAAGGAAGTATTGCGTTATACAATAATAACTTAGCCCTCGAATTTATAACAGGCTATGTAGTAGAATATGCCCTATCTGTCGATAATATCTTCGTTATGGTGCTCTTATTTTCATCTTTTGGTATTCCAGAGCGTTACTACCATAAAGTATTGGTATGGGGCGTAATTGGAGCCGTATTAATGCGTTTCATATTCATCTTCTTAGGAGCAGCATTGATTACAAAATTCGGGTGGATCTTATACATCTTCGGAGGATTCTTATTGATTACCGGTATTAAGATGTTCTTAAATAGAAATCAAGAGGAAGAAGTGGATCCACAAAACCATCCTGTGGTAAAATTTGCATCTAAATATTTTAAGGTAACGCCTAAATTAGATGGTGGTCACTTTTTCCATATTGAAAATGGTGTCAAATATATGACACCTTTATTCTTGGTTCTGTTGGTCATTGAATTTACCGATTTAATTTTTGCTGTAGATTCTATTCCAGCGATCTTCTCGGTAACAAAAGATGCATACGTCGTATTTTTCTCTAATATCTTCGCGGTATTAGGATTGCGTTCTATGTTCTTCTTACTGGTTAATATCATTCACAAATTCCATTACTTGAAGGTAGGATTAGCATTTTTACTAATCTTCATTGGATTAAAAATGTTACTGCATCACTGGTTGGTACAAATTGGTTTTTCAACATCACATTCATTGATTATTATCGTCAGTATTTTGGTGATCAGTGTCGTCGCGTCATTGGTATTTCCTAAAAAACCAGATCTCAAAATAGAAAATTAATAAAAAACGGGGCTTTAAAAGCCCCGTTTTTTTGTTAAGCACAATTTTATTACAATCAAATTGTAAGAATGTCATGATGGTAAATGAATTTATTTTTAATTTAGCATCATAAAATCATTAACTTTTAAAAAATGAATTGGAATAAATCACTCGTATTGGCAGCATCACTATTTGCAGCTTCATTACAAGTAGTACAGGCTCAGGATAATTTAATCAATGCCTTAAAAACAAATCAAAATGATAACAGTAAGGCTGGCTTCACTTTTACCGAAATCATTAATCTAAAAAATACTTCGATCAAAAACCAAGGTTCTTCCGGTACCTGTTGGTCATATTCTGGGAATTCATTCCTCGAGTCTGAAATGATCCGTATGGGAAAAGAACCTGTAGAAATTTCACAGATTTTCTCTGCTCGTAATACTTATTTAGGAAAAGCAAAAAACTACGTGCGTTTACACGGCGGATTATCTTTAGGCGAAGGTGGACAATTTCATGATGTTTTAAATGCGTTCCGCCACTATGGTGCTTTGCCACAAACAGAGTACACAGGCCTACACTATGGATCTGATAAAAACAACTTTGGTGAAATGACCAATATGTTGGATGCCATGTTAGCTACTTTTGTAAAAAGCAAAACGTTAACTCCAAACTGGGAAAAAGCGTACACTGCTGCAATGGATTCGTACCTAGGTGAAGTCCCTAAAAACTTCCAATACAAAGGTAAAAGCTATACACCACGTACATTTGCTGATCAAGTAATTGGTATCAACCCTGATGAATATGTCGGTATTGCCTCTGTTACAGATCAACCTTACTACAATAAATTTGTATTATTGATTCCTGATAACTGGTCATTTGATAATTTTTATAATGTTCAAATCAATGATCTAACTGATATCATTGATAATGCATTGAATAATGGTTATACAGTAGCTTGGGCAACAGATGTTTCTGAGAAAAGCTTTAGCTGGAAAAATGGTGTGGCTTATGTCCCTGCAAAACCATTCGAGCAAATGACCGCACAAGAACAACAAGAAATGTTTGTTGGACCAAAACCTGAGGCTAAAATTACAGCTGAACAAAGACAGACTGCTTTCGACAACTACCAAACAACTGATGATCATGGTATGCACATCGTTGGATTAGCCAAAGATCAAACAGGTAAAGAGTATTATATCGTTAAAAACTCTTGGGGTGTGACAAACGATTATAAAGGTTACTTGTATGTAACAAAAGAGTTTGTTCGTTACAAAACAACATCACTTTTAGTTCATAAAGACGGAATTCAAAAAGGCTTAAAGTCCAAAATGAAGATCTAGGCTTATAAAAAGCACCATTCTACAAATAGGTTACAGAAATAAATTTCTGTAACCTATTTTTTTTACAATTTTATTACATAACTTTAATTTCAAGAAATGATTAAGTGAGCAACTTCTTAGAGACTGGTTATGAAAAAGATATTATTATTCCTCCTTATTTTACCCTTTGCCGTTATAGGTCAAGAAAAAGGAATAACATTTGAGCACGGATTGAACTGGAGCCAAATTAAAGAAAAAGCAAAAAAAGAAAACAAATTTATCTTTGTGGATTTGTTTACTACCTGGTGTGGTCCTTGTAAATACATGAGTGCTAGTGTATTTCCACAAACAAAAGTGGGAGATTTCTTCAATTCTAAATTTGTTAACGCCAAAATCCAAATGGATAAAACGGACAAGGATAGTGAAGAAGTGAAAGCATGGTATGAAGAAGCCGAACGGTTCGGTAAAGACTACAAAATTGCCGCATATCCTACCTTCTTAATTTTCAATCCTCAAGGTGAACTTGTGCACCGTATGGTCGGAGGTGGCGATGCTGATGAATTCATTGAGCGGAGTAAAGATGCTTTAAAACCTGAAACACAGTATTATGCTTTGTTAAAAGCGTTTAACGAGAATCCAACAGATTTAGCCTTAGCGCACCGAATGGTTAGAGCTGCGAACACAGCTTATGATGAAGCTACTGTGACACAAGCTGAAGATATCATTATCTCCCATACCAAACCTGAAAATTTAACGAAAGAATGTGCTGCCTATCTCGTGGCAAACACACGCACATCCCGATCTAAAGCTTTCGAGCTACTACGGGATAATCCTGAAAAAATTGATGCTTTATTAGAAAAAAACGGCGCGGCAAATCGTGTACTTGCCACTGTGGCCATCAATGAAGTATTAGGAACTAAAATCGATTTCAATACAGAACCTAATTGGGAAGCTTTAAAAACAGAAATTTCCGACAAATACGCAAATATCAATTTTGACCCAATCTTCAAATTGATGAAGGCACAGTATTATGTACAATCGCGTAATTGGTCTTCTTTAACAAATATTGTTGACAGCTATTTAACATCAGAAGATCTAAATTCAAATCAATTGAATAGTTATGCTTGGGAAATTTTTGAAAACAGTACCGATGCGGCATGTTTAGACGCAGCTTTAAAATGGAGCAAAAGAGCTGTAGAGCAAGATGTAAAAAGTGCATACTTAGACACCTATGCCAATTTATTGTATAAAAAAGGAGATAAGATAAATGCTATAAAATGGCAAGAAGAAGCATTATCTCTGGCGACAGAAGGCGAACAAGATAACTATCAGGATACACTAGCTAAAATGAAAAGTGATATCCCAACCTGGAATTTATAATACTCTTGAACATAATTATTAAATAGAAAAAGGGTTGAAAATTAGTTATTTTCAACCCTTTTCGATATCGCAGAAATTATTAACTGTTTTTCAATGATTTCATATCGATTACAAAACGGTACTTCACGTCTGATTTAATCATACGTTCGTATGCATTATTGATATCTTGAATATTGATAACCTCAACATCTGAAACGATCTGGTGTTGACCACAGAAATCTAACATTTCCTGCGTCTCTTTGATGCCACCGATCAACGATCCCGCTAAGTGTCTACGCTTACCGATCAGCAAACCACCATGAACTCCAGGCAATGGCTCTACAGCTCCTACAATACACATTGTTTTATCCAATTTTAAAAGACTTAAATATGGATTAACGTCATGACCCACTGGAATTGTATTCAATAAAAAATCAAACGTATTTGCATGTGCCTGCAATTGTAACGCATCTTTAGAAATCAAAACTTCATCAGCACCTAATTTCTTTGCATCTTCACCCTTTTCTGGAGAAGTTGTAATCATGACAACATGTGCACCCATCGCTTTCGCAAATTTAACACCCATATGCCCTAATCCTCCAAGGCCAATAACACCAACTTTATCACCTTTTTTCACATTCCAGTGACGCAAAGGCGACCATGTTGTAATACCGGCACACAATAAAGGAGCAGCTGCTTTCACATCAATTGTTGTCGGGATACTCAGGACAAAATCTTCCTCTACAACGATATTCTCCGAGTAGCCACCATATGTAATACCACCATGTTTAGATTTAGCACTGTTATAAGTGCCAATCATCCCACTTTCGCAGTACTGCTCCAACCCTTCATCACAAGGATTACAGTGCTTGCATGATTCGACCATACAGCCTACACCAACAAGGTCACCGACCTTATATTTTGTTACATTTGGCCCTACGGCCAACACACGTCCAATAATTTCATGACCAGGAACTACAGGGTAATGAGGCTGTCCCCATTCTGCTCTTGCTGTATGAATATCACTATGGCAAACACCACAATATTCAATATCAATAAAAACATCCTTATCCTGCAAATCCCGGCGTTGAATCTGATGTGGTTTTAAATCTTCGGCCTCCGAAAAGGCTGCATATGCTTTTGTACTCATCTTAGTTTGTTTTAAGTAAAAGTAGCTCTTTTAATAAAAAATCCACTCTTGTCGGGAGTGGATTTACTTTGAAATGATATTTATTTTAGTGCTTTAATTCCCATATTCCACAGGGTAAAAGCATATTTATCAGCTGTTTCATTAATCACCACTTCTGTCGAACGACCTGCCCCATGACCCGCTTTTGTTTCAATTCGAATAAGAACAGGACGATCACACTTCTGTTTTGCCTGTAATTGTGAAACAAACTTATAAGAATGTGCCGGCACTACACGGTCATCATGATCTCCGGTGGTAACCAAAGTCGCAGGATAACAAACACCTTCTTTAACATTATGTACAGGTGAATATCCCTTCAGATAATCAAACATCTCTTTACTGTCATTAGCAGTACCATAATCATATCCCCAACCTGCTCCAGCTGTAAATGTATGGTAACGTAACATATCCAGCACTCCTACTGCTGGTAAAGCTACTTTTGCAATAGTTGGATCTAACGTAATGGTTGCCCCAACGAGCAATCCTCCATTTGAACCTCCAGATAGCGCAGTATAATCAGGAGAAGTATAGCCATTGCTCTGTAAATACTTTGCTGCGGCAATAAAATCGTTAAACACATTCAGCTTATTAAACTGACGGCCACCATCATGCCATTTTTGACCATATTCGCCACCACCTCGTAAGTTTGCGACAGCATATACGCCGCCATTTTGAATCCAATTGGCTGTAGATACACTAAAACCAGGAGTCAAACTGATATTAAAACCACCATAACCATAAACAATAGTCGGATTTTTACCATCCAGCTTCAATCCCTTTTTGTGCGTGATGATCATTGGAACTTTTGTTCCATCTTTTGATGTGTAGAAAACCTGTTTAGATTCAAACTCATCTGAATTGAACTTCACTTTAGGTTTAATATAAACCTCAGATTGTCCATTGTCTACATTAAATGTAAAACTTGTAGATGGGGTGATGTAATTTGAAAAACCGTAATAGATTGTTTTTTCCTTTTTCTTCCCGGAGAAACCTGCAGCAGTTCCTACACCCGGTAATTTGATCTCACGGATTTTTTTACCTGTATAATCGTATTGCTCAATAACTGAGATTGCGTCTTTAAGATAATTAGCAAATAAATAACCACCACCAGTCGAAACTTCAAGAACATTTTCCGTTTGAGGAATAACATCAATCCAGTTCTTCGATTCAGGTTGACGAATGTTCATCTTCACCAATTTATTATTTGGTGCATTTAAATTTGTTTGCACATAAAAAGTATCGCCATCATTATCAATAATACTTGTGTTACTGTCAAATCCACTTAAGACGTTGATAATCTTACTTCCAGGCTTAGATAAATCCTGTACATACAATTCATTGCCGGTCGTTGTATTTGCGGCAGAAATGATTAAAAACCGCTCATCATCCGTTAAGTTGGCACCGATATAACGGCGTTGAACAGCAGCTCCACCGAAAATCATTTTATCTTTTGCCTGAGCGGTACCTAGTTGATGAAAATAAACTTTATGCTGATCTGTTTTCTCCGATAATTCTGAGCCTTTCGGTTTATCATAGCTGGAGTAATAAAATCCAGTATTCCCCTTCCAGGCAATACCTGAGAATTTGATATCAATTAACGTCTCACCAATTTGTTTTTTATCAGCAGTATTCAAAATAATTACTTTTCTCCAATCCGAGCCTCCTTCTGAAATAGAATAAGCCATCAAACTACCGTCTTTTGAAAAACTTACATCTGACAAAGAAGTTGATCCATCTTTAGAAAATGTATTTGGATCTAAAAAGACCTCTTCCTTTCCACCTTTATTTGATTTTCTATATAGAACGGCGTGTTGCTGCAAACCATCATTTTTATAAAAATAAGTATAAGCACCCTCTATAAAAGGAGTTCCAACTTTCTCATAATTCCAAATATCTGTCAATTGTTGTTTCAGCTGATCGCGATATGGAATCTGAGCTAAATAATCATACGTCACTTTATTTTGCGCAACAACCCAAGATTTTGTATCCGCTGCTAAGTCATTTTCCAACCAACGGTAAGGATCTGGCACTGATTCGCCAAAGAACTGATCAACTACCTGACCTTTTTTTGTTTCTGGATATTTCAATTCTTGTGCGTTTCCAAGATGTACGGACGACATAGCTATTACTGTTAAAATTAAACTCAGTTTTTTATTCATGTTTTTTTCAAATGAGGTTATAAACAAATTTAATAAATTATAACGTGTTTCAGCGTCGCTTAAATAATTAGATTAGGCAAACATTTTTTCAACAAAATTCGTTTACTACAGAAAATATCGCAAATTGCCTAAGTATAAATTAACATCGAATGATTCATAAAATATTTTTAACGCTAAGTGTACTAACTGCTGCCAACTTAACAACAGTATTTGCACAACCTAATCAAGCGTTACCGATCAATCAATACCGGGCCACAGAGACTAAAATCAATGATTTGGTCCATACTAAACTGAATGTAAAATTTGATTACGGAAAACGCTACCTATATGGAGAAGAATGGTTGACGCTAAAACCTCACTTCTATCCGACCGACTCTTTACGCTTAGATGCCAAGGGGATGGACATAAAAGAGATTGCATTACAAGAAGGTAATCAAAAAACACCACTCAAATATGATTATGATGGCGAATCGCTATTCATTAACTTAGGAAAACCATTTCAAGGGACCGAGAAATACACCATTTATATAGCCTACACTTCTAAACCAGATGAATTAAAAGCCAAAGGCAGTGCGGCAATTTCCGATGCAAAAGGATTGTATTTTATCAACCCGGATGGAAAAGTTCCAAATAAACCGATCCAGATATGGACACAGGGTGAAACGGAGGCCTCTTCGGCCTGGTTTCCTACCATAGATAAACCAAATCAAAAAACTACTTCTGAAATCTCCATTACGGTGCAGGACCACTATACAACCCTTTCTAATGGAGCGTTAACAGCACAGCATAAAAATACGGATGGTACCCGAACAGATACTTGGGAAATGACCCAAGCTCATGCTCCATACTTATTTATGATGGCCGTTGGTGATTTCAAAATAACAAATGATCACTACAAATCCATTCCGGTAGATTATTACCTCGAACCAAAATACGCTCCATATGCGAAAGATATATTCGGGAAAACACCAGCAATGATGGCTTACTACAGTCAAATTTTAGGTGTAGAATATCCCTGGAATAAATATGCCCAAGTAGTTGCGCGAGACTATGTATCGGGAGCTATGGAAAATACAACCGCAACTTTACATGGTGAACCGGTACAAAAGACAACACGGGAATTACTAGATGATAATGAGGAAGGAACTATTGCCCATGAGCTATTTCATCAATGGTTCGGTGATTTAGTAACAGCCGAATCATGGTCAAATCTGACCATGAATGAATCTTTTGCAACATTTGGAGAGGTGATATGGCGCGGTCATGATGGCGGACAAGATAAAGAAGATAAATCTCGGTTTGAAAAACTGCAAAGTTATTTAAGATCGACCAAAAATGGAATAAGCCCTACCTTAGCACGCTTTCATTATAACGATAAAGAAGATATGTTTGATAATATTTCCTATTCAAAAGGATCGGTAATTCTCTATGCATTAAAAAATCAGATGGGAGATGCTGCTTTCTATAAATCGTTACAAAAATATTTAACAGACAATGCCCATAAAACAGGAGAAACGCACCAGCTTCGACTTGCTATGGAAGAAATAACAGGTAAAGATTGGAGTCCATATTTCAATCAATGGTATTATCAAGGCGGTCATCCTATTTTAAATATCCAATATACTTATGAAAATGGGACGCAGAAATTAGCCATTAAGCAGATGCAGGATGTCAGCGTGCAAACGTTCACTTTACCTTTAAGCATCGATTTTTATACGGCAAATGGAAAAGAGACTAAAAGTATTCTTATTAATCAGCGAGCACAGGAATTTAGTTTTCCTTTTGAACAAAAGCCTGATTTTATCGATTTTGATCCTGCTAAAATATTGGTTGGTGAAGTCATCGATAATAAAACAATGTCCGACTATACGTATCAATATCAAAATGTACCGACCTATTATAACCGTATTAAAGCAATTGGATATGCCTTACACAATAAAAATACGGAAACAACAAAATTGTTAATAGAAGCATTAAACGACAAAGAAGAAGATCTTAGAGCTGCTGCAATTCAAGGATTGGATTTAACAGACCCATCCGTTAAAAATAGTGCTGAAGCAAAAATTATCTCCATGGCGCAACAGGATCCCAAAACGAAAGTAAGAGCTTCAGCATTGGTCGCATTAGGAAATAGCGGTAATCGTAAATACTTGCCTATTATTGAAAAAGGTCTAAAAGAACAATCCTATGCTGTATTAAGTGCATCATTGCTGGCCATAAAAAAAATCGCTCCTTCAAAATTGGATAAATCAATTGAATCATTGGATTCCGAAGCAAAAGCATATTTAGCACCATTCATCAAACAGCTTAAAGAAAAACGCTGATGGTAATTTTTAATGGATGTTATTTCCATTAAAAATTAGAATTGTAAAAAACAAATTTATCGAAGTTTGAAATCCGAAGTGATTTAGGTAGTTTTGACCACATGTCAACAGGAAAAAATATCTATTTCGCTTCGGATTTTCATTTGGGATCTTATCCACAAAGTAAATCCAAAGAAAGGGAACGTCTAATTATATCTTGGCTTGATCATATTAAAGATGATGTTGCTGAATTATATTTAGTCGGTGATATTTTTGACTTTTGGTTTGAATACAGTACCGTTGTACCAAAAGGATATATTCGTTTTCTAGGAAAACTGGCAGAATTGGTGGATAAGGGAGTCAAATTAACCATCTTTAAAGGAAATCATGACATGTGGATGTTCGATTATTTTAAAAACGAACTGCAAGCAACTATTGTCGATGACGAACTACTCATAAACCGAGATCAAAAATCTTTTTATCTCCATCATGGTGATGGCTTAGGTGCGGGAGATCGTAAATATAAAATCTTAAAAAAATTCTTCCGAAGTAAGACCTGTCAATGGCTATTTGCAAGATTGCACCCAAATTTAGGAATCGGCATTGCCACACGCTGGTCAAAACACAGTCGACTTGCTAATAATGAAGATGAGCATTTTTTAGGTGAAGATCAGGAATGGCTCATTGGTTATGCAAAAGAAATGGAAGCCAAGCAGCACCATGATTTCTACATTTTCGGACATCGTCATTTACCTTATGACATTAAACTTTCGGATCAGAGCCGAGTGATAAACTTAGGTGAATGGATGAATTACCAGACCTATGCAGTCTGGGATGGTCATAAACTAAAACTTGAAAAATGGTCGAAATAAAAAAAAGTTTACGCGATTGCCTTTTGAGTTACTACCCCTTAGAAGCTGAGGATATTGAGGCTATAGAAGCTATTACGACCGAAGTCCATATCCCTCGGAATACCATCATTATACAACAGGACAAACTGCAACATGATATCTACATCCTATCATCAGGATTAGCACGCGTCTATTATGAAGTTCCTAATAGAGAAATCACCCTTGATTTTAATGATGCAGGCTGTATGCTGATGTCGATCAATACCTACGCCCGAAATGAGCCTGGATATGAAAACATTGCTATTGTAGAAGATGCTACTTTATTTAAAATAAACTCTCCAGCCCTTTTCAGGTTGTATGAAGAAAATATTCGCATTGCTAACTTAGGGAGAAAAATTGCGGAGTACGAATTTATTAAAATTGAACAGAGAGCGATGTCCAAACTTTTCAATACTGCACAAAGTAGATATATGGATCTGCTAGACAAATACCCCACTTATATCAACCGTATCAAATTAGGTTACATTGCCTCCTATTTAGGAATTTCCCAAGTCACCCTAAGCCGTATCCGCGCCAACATTAGGTAATTTTTTAACATTAGTAAAAAATAATTACGCTAATTGTATCCATCTTTGCAAAAAAAAAGGCTATGAATTGGATATTATTAATTTTAGGTGGATTATTTGAAATTGGGTTTACCACCTGCTTAGGAAAGGCAAAACAAAGCGAAGGTTCTGCCATGTATCTTTGGTATTTCGGATTTGTCCTTTCCCTGTTTTTAAGCATGGGTTTACTAATCAAAGCAACGCAAACATTACCGCTCGGTACTGCGTATGCAGTTTGGACAGGAATTGGTGCCGTAGGAACAGTTTTAATCGGAATCTTCTTCTTTAAAGAACCTGCAGATTTTTGGCGCATATTCTTCATTTTCACTCTTATCGCATCTATTGTAGGCTTGAAGGCAGTTTCTTCACATTAAGCAATAGAACTATTATTAAATCGACAAAATTTCTTTACTTTTGTAAGCTTAAAAGCTCTTGCGCATGTCGCAGGGTTTGAATAATGTGAATTATGTTAGAAAAATTACAGGCGATAAAAGAAAGATGGGAAGAAGTGGAGGCTGAATTAAGCAATCCAGAGACCATCAAAGATATGAAGCGTTTTGCCAAATTAAATAAAGAATACAAAGATTTAGGCAAAATCGTAGATCAGTACCATATTTACAGAAATATGGTAAGCAATATCGATACCAATAAAGATATTATCAGCAATGAGAAAGATCAAGAACTTCGCGATATGGCGAAAGAAGAACTTGATGAATTATTAGTTGCAAAAGAAGAGAAGGAAGATGAAATCCGCATGATGCTGATTCCGAAAGATCCGGAAGATGACAAAAATGCAATTTTAGAGATTCGTGGTGGTACTGGTGGTGATGAAGCGGCATTATTTGCAGGTGATTTATACCGTATGTATACCCGATTCTTTGAAACCAAAGGCTGGAAAGTTGAGGTTATGGATGTAACGGAAGGAACTTCTGGTGGCTATAAAGAGGTAATCTTGAAAGTAATGGGTGAAGATACTTACGGGCAATTGAAATACGAATCAGGTGTACACCGTGTACAACGTGTTCCTGATACAGAAACGCAAGGTCGTGTCCATACTTCTGCGGCATCTGTTGCTGTTCTTCCAGAAGCTGAAGAAGTGGATGTTGACATCAACCCAGGAGATGTTGAGATGCATACGTCACGTTCAGGTGGTGCCGGTGGTCAGAACGTCAATAAGGTAGAAACAAAAGTACAGTTGACTCACAAACCTTCTGGTATTGTAGTGGTATGTCAAGTAGAACGTTCTCAATTAGCGAACCGTGAATTGGCAATGGAAATGCTCCGTACTAAACTTTACGAGATCGAATTGAACAAAAAGAACGGCGATATTGCAGCAAAAAGAAAAACTTTAGTCTCAACCGGTGACCGTTCTGCAAAAATTCGTACTTATAACTACCCTCAGGGAAGATTTACAGAGCACCGTATTGGAATGACAACATACAATTTACCAGCTATTTTGGACGGTGATATTCAGCCGATTATCGACGCATTACAGTTCGCTGAGAATGCAGAAAAGATGAAAGACGGAGCCGTAGACTAGTTTTTTTTAAAATAATATTAGCAAATAAAGAAATAAACGCTATATTTGCACACCTTCAAGAGAGAAGGTAAACGGTCTGGTAGTTCAGCTGGTTAGAATACATGCCTGTCACGCATGGGGTCGCGGGTTCGAGTCCCGTCCAGACCGCCAGAAATAAGAGAGTAATCTCGAATAGTTCTTTAACAACATTTAAAATTTGGTCCGGTAGTTCAGCTGGTTAGAATACATGCCTGTCACGCATGGGGTCGCGGGTTCGAGTCCCGTCCGGACCGCG
>NZ_SLYV01000009.1:294098-329689 GCF_004342035.1 Sphingobacterium sp. JUb20
TATTTCTTTAACAACATTTAAAATTTGGTCCGGTAGTTCAGCTGGTTAGAATACATGCCTGTCACGCATGGGGTCGCGGGTTCGAGTCCCGTCCGGACCGCCAATTTTAAATAACATTTTACATTTTTCGGTCTGGTAGTTCAGCTGGTTAGAATACATGCCTGTCACGCATGGGGTCGCGGGTTCGAGTCCCGTCCAGACCGCCAAAAAAAGTAAAAACGGTCCGGTAGTTCAGCTGGTTAGAATACATGCCTGTCACGCATGGGGTCGCGGGTTCGAGTCCCGTCCGGACCGCTGGAATAAAAAAGCTTTCAATGCAAATTGAAAGCTTTTTTTGTTTATATAGGACTTCTCCCTAATTCACCTGTTCTTTTTTTATTACATTTTCTATAGATAGCTTTTAGTATAGCTATACGAAATATGCATAACGCAAAACATGTTCAACATCTTGAACATCTAAATACCCTATTATTTTAACGCTTTTAATCTATTTTTCAAACTCAGAGATAGATCTAGCAGATTATTGTTTTAACTCGTCCCTAAATATCATTTTTGACTCATAATAGCGCAAGACAAGCTTATCATTGGCTAACTGTCTAAATTAAATGTACAATCTAAAATTCCTATCAATATATAGATACTGACAAAAAAAGAAGCCTTAATATGCAAGGCATACGAAGGCTTCTCTTTTGTTTTATTATAAAGCTATTATTCTGCGCTCACAGAGAATTCCGCAGCTGCAGCAAAGTCTTGTCCATTTTGCGAACTTAATGCTGTAAAACGAATAAAACGACCTTTTACTGGCTTAGCCAAAGTTACGGTCTTCGGTTTTCCGTTATTTTCGAAATTACCTTCAGCAACTGGCTCGCTCCAATTCTTACCATCTGTACTCACTTGCAATTTATAGCCTTTAATGGTACCATTACCACCACCTTGACGTGGGGTATAGGTAAAAGCTTTAATGGTTTTAATTGCATTCGCATCAAAATCTACCCAATGCGGATATTGTGCCACAGTAACAGAATACATCGAATGCCAAATTGTACTTGGATCACCATCTAATAAATTAGAAGCTTCACCTTCCCCTGTTTCTTCACTCGAAGCAAATACAACTTGCATCGGGATACTTTCTATTTTAGGAAATTGGAAGGAAGCTTTCAATTTCTCATTGCCCTTTGCCCATGCTGTCACAATACCACCTTCACGTAAGTTAACAGGAGCTTTGTATATTTGTGGTTTTCCTTTACCAATGGTATAATATAGTTCCGCACCTACCTGCTCACTTGCGATATGCAAGTCACCGTTACGGCTTCTTGACACCGAGATCGGCACATCACCCGCTAGAGATACCTGAGACTTCTGACGATAATCCTGATTAGCAACAGGACGGATAATAAAGCCAAACGAAGTTGATTTTGCTTTCACACGATCTTGTTCCAATGGAGGTCCTTGCCCACAGCTATTTCCACCCAAACCGGTAACTGCCGCATCCACATGTAAATGTGTACCTGAGCTTTTTGGTAATTTATAGGGATGACTTGCTAAGGTAACTTCCATCTCGCTCCACGGTAGTGCAGATGTCGACATATGATCTTTGGCAACAAAGACCACACCAGACCCCGACTCATCCGTTAAAGCTGTCCAACGCACCTCTTCATTATTACTCATACTTTGAGGATTGGGCCATGGAACAAATTGGTCTTTAACCGTACTCGTATGTAACTCTATATTCTGTGCAGTTTTACGGTCTGCATAGTTATTGATCGGTCCTCTTCCGTAATACGTATAGTTGCTATATTGTTCTGGTAGCTGCAAACCATAACCTAATCGGGCTAAAGCTAACGTTTCATCATTGGATGTTACATTAGCGGCTAATTCGAGCGAACCATCTTGATATACTGTCCAGACCTGATTTGTTGTAAACTTGAAGACATTAGCGCCAAAAGGTTTGTCTTTATGTTCTTCAATCGTATATGTTCCAGAAGTACCACCATGAATAGTCGCTGCATTAGGCGCTTGCGATTCGACCATAAATGATAGAATGATTGCTCCATCTTGTCTCGTGTAGATCGAGCTGGATAATGCTTTGTGCTTCAGATTATGTAAGCCCTTTTGAAACCATTGCTGATAAGCCCAGTTATCATTATCTACTGGTGCACGGAAAGCATCTAATTTAGGTCCCTCACCGTCACGAATAACCTGTTTACCAGCATAGTTTAGGCTATAAATACTACCATTTTCCGTATCAAACTTAATAATGAAATCTGAACCTTTAATTACTTTTAACTTTTGTTCATCAACGATGCTTAGTTTAGCGTTTGTCTGAACAGCAGCTATAGTAGGTTTTTCACTTGCAGCTTTAACAAACAACTGTTCCTCCATCTGTAAATATCCTTTAGCTGCCCATAATTGATCTTTAGCTAATAAGAACTGTACTTTAACAAAGTATTCCGATTGTTTATTTAATTTTTGAAAGTCCAAAGGTAATGTAACCACTTTCTTCTCACGTGCTCCAACTGTTTCACCCTTTACTACTGAGACAGGCTTCTGTATCTCCACACCATTTTCATATAAAGACCAAACGATATCGTAATCTACTAAAGAAACAAAATAGTTCTTATTAAAGATTTCTATTTTACCCTGTGCAATATCAACAGCCTTAACGCCCACATTCTGGTAAACTTTCTTTACCTCATAATATTGTGGCTTTGGCTTCATATCTGCGAAAATCAAACCATTATTGACAAATGTTCCATCATTAGGTTTATCACCAAAATCACCTCCATAAGCAAAGAACTTTTCACCAGACTGTTTATCATAATAATACATGGCCTGATCGATCCAATCCCAAGTAGCTCCGCCCATAAAGAAATTTGTCGATTCAATTGCTTCCCAATAATCAATCAGGTTACCTGATGCATTCCCCATAGAGTGTGCATATTCGGAAATATGGAACGGGTATTTCATCTTAAACTGCCCTTTTACAGCTTGACGAACCCATTCGATCGAAGGGTATTGGTTCGACCCCATATCAACGATATTATTATTACGCTCGTACTGAACAGGACGTGATGTATCAAATTTTTTAATCGCATCATATGCCGCTACAAAGTTGTTTCCAGGGCCGGCCTCATTACCCAATGACCAGAGAACAATAGAAGGATGATTTACATTTGCATGAACCATCTCCAAGTTACGTGCTACGTGTGCATTCTTCCATTCCGGAGGGTGTGAAAGAGAAGCATCGCCATAGTAATATTCATGACTTTCAATATTAGCCTCATCTTCTAAATAAATACCATATTTATCACATAAGTAATACCAATATGGATCATCTGGATAATGTGAATTACGAACATGATTGATATTCGCTTTCTTCATCAAGATGATTTCTTGCTCCATCTGCTCATGTGTCACCACTTTTCCTTTCTCAGGATTTGATTCATGGCGATTTACCCCTTTCAATTTTACAGTTTTGCCATTTACAAAGAAATAACGTCCTGCCAAACCAAACTCATCATCAGAAGCCTTTGTATCTTTAATTTCCACTTTACGGAAACCAACGTAAAGAGAAGATGTTTCTATTGTACGGTTTTTACTATCTTTTAATTCAGCAACAAGTGTGTACCGGTATGGGCGCTCTGCTGACCATTTATTGGGGTTTTCAACTTGAAGAGAAGCTTTCACGATAGATGAGGTATTCGGATTAACATCTACCACATCACTCGATACCAAAATAGATTTTACAGCTGTATTAACATCGCTATAAAGTTCATTCGCATAAAGACTATATTTAATCTGATGACCTTTAGCAACTTTTTTATCTTTATTTAAGATTTCAGCTTTAATACTTAAAGTTCCATTTTGATACTTTTCATCCAGATCTGGAATGGCGACAACATCACGAATCTGAACCTTCGGCTTTGCTGTTAAAGCGACAGTTCTAAATATCCCCGGAAGACGGAACATATCCTGAGCCTCAATAAAAGAAGCATCTGAATTCCTGTACACTTCTACGGCGACAACATTTTCACCTTTCTTATTCAAATAATCAGTGATATTAAAAGAAGCGACATTACGTGAATTTTTTGAGAAACCAACATACTTCCCATTGATCCATAGATAAAAAAATGAATCTACCCCATCAAAATTAATATAAATATCACGGCCGTCCCAATTAGTTGGCACTTCGAATGAGCGTCTATAAGATCCAACTTCATTTCGGTAGATATACGTTGTCCAATGCTTTGGTGGGGTACGCATAACACCTCCGCGCCAGTCATCCACTTTTACCTGATGTTGAAAAATAACAGGTTGGTTAACATAGATCGGCACACCATATTTTAGCGTACCATCTTTTTGAATGCCCGCTATATTCCAGCTCATTGGAACACCAACATTATCCCAAGCTGTTACATCTGCTTGAGGATCAAAAAAATTCTTCGGTCTTTCATCAGGAGTTTTTACCCAATTAAATTTCCAGGTACCGTTTAAAGACTTCCAATACTCACTATTTTCCGGTAATACTTTACGAGCCTTATCAGCATCTTTAAAAGAGAAAAAATAAGCATGGGGTTGCTCCTTATTGAGCGCGAGGTCTTGGGGAGACTCCCACTCTTTACCTGTTGGAATCGTTTCGACCCCATAACGAAAGCCTGCAATCGGATCACCGATTTGTGCATTCGCCTGAAAGGCCGATGCTAATAAAACTGCCATGACACAGCTTATTCGCATAGATAATGATTTGATCATATTCATTTATTAAATAGAGGTTGTCCACAAAAATATAAGCAATATAATGAAATACAAGTAGCTACAATTAATCATTCGATTGCGTAAAATTTATATATATAAAGATGGATAAGTTCCATTTTGTTCAAAAAGTTAATTAGGAAAGCTTCATAAACGGCTGAGTGCCCAAAATCAAAAATAAACTTGATACACACGAAACCGCTATTTTTTTCGTTTAAAAAATTTACGCTTATCAAAAAAAAAGAGTAGGTTTGGCCCTACGTAGAATGGGTTTTTCTACCAAACAACACAAATATTAAACTCGTTGGGTTACTATTAGTTATATTAAGGTATTAATAGGTGAGTAAGATCAGTAAATCAAATAAGCTCGAGAATGATGAGCAAATCATAGCCGGTATTAAATCGGGTAGTAGTATTGCATTGGATGCAATATATGAATTATACTATCCATCTATTGCCCATATGATTTCTCAAAATAACGGAAGCGAAGATGAGGCAAAAGATATCTTCCAAGAGGCCGTGATTGTTCTTTATGACAAGGTTTCTAAAGGTAATTTTGAATTAAGCAGTAAACTTAAAACCTATCTATATTCGATTTGCCGAAGACTTTGGCTTAAGCAGTTAAATCGTGCAGGTTTTGGATCAGTAGATATCCGAGGTTATGAAGATTCGTTACCGGATAACGATGATATCGAGCGACATCAGGAGCTTGACAAAAAATTTGACCAAATGGAACACGCAATGTCTCTTTTAGGAGAACCTTGTAAAACCATTCTCCACGATTTCTATATCCAGAACCATTCCATGCAGGAGATCTGCGAGAAGTTTGGATATACCAATACTGACAATGCCAAAACTCAAAAATACAAATGCCTGCAAAGATTGAAAAAACTATTTTTCATGCAGTAAAGAAATTAGTATAACAAACAATGAGTATGATGAGTCAACAAGAGTTTTTTGAATTAGCAGATCGCTATCTCAGGGATGAAATGATAAAAGAAGAGCGTGCTTCTTTCGAATCTTTCTGTGCAGAAAACCCTTCTTTCTCGGCACAGCTAACGCAACACCGTCAATTTCTTGACAATCTTAAAGATACACAGTCACGTATTGATTTTAAACAGCAACTCGCACAGTCCGCTAAAAGTTATCACCAGTCGCATCAGCAGGCGAAAGTGATTCCGATGAAGCAAACAAAAGTAATCTCTTTATGGGAAAAATTGAAAGCAAGTTCATTAGTAGCTGCTTCGGTAGCCGTAGTTGCCGTATTTTCCACATTATGGATTTCAGGATATTATAAGAATATTGATAAAGCTAATACAGATTACAGTGCATTGAAGCGTGACATGAATAATGTGAAGAAAGATGTCAATGAACATAATGCTGCGCTGAAAAGTATTAATAATAAATCAACCAAAGCAAGTGAATCTTCTGTCAGTCAATATGGAGCTACAGGGTTTATGGTTTCAAATAATGGTTATGTCGTGACCAACTACCATGTTGTAAGCGGTGCAGATTCAATATACCTGCAAAATAATAAGGGGGAATCATACAAAGCACAGGTAATCCATTCGGACGCCAGCAATGATTTAGCGATACTACTAATTGAAGATGCTAACTTTAAAAGAGGCAAAACTTTACCATACACCTTTAAAACCACAGCATCAGATTTAGGGGAAGATATTTATACGATAGGTTTCCCACGGGATGAGGCCGTGTACGGGCAAGGATATTTGAGTTCATCGACAGGATATGCCGGTGATACAATCGCTTATCAAATTTCAATTCCTGTCAATCCGGGAAATAGCGGTGGTCCAGTAATGGATACCAAAGGAAATGTAATCGGTATTATCTCTGGTAAACAAAGAGGTATTGATGGTGCTGGTTTTGCGATCAAAACAAAATCGATATTAAAAGCATTAGATGAAATACCTACAGATTCATTGCAAGGTCAAGTAAAATTAAATAAGAAAAATATGCTCTCTGGTCTTTCAAGAACAGAGCAAATAAAAAGAATGCAAGATTATATCTATATGGTAAAAGTGTATTAATAGCAAATAGCGATAACAAAAAAGGCATCAATTTTAGAATTGATGCCTTTTTTTATGCATTAATATACAACTATAAATTTGGTTGTGGAGTCGTTCTTAAATAAGGTTTAATTTCCTTGAAGCCCTTTGGAAACTTTGCAGGAATATCTTCTGTCTTAATTGCTGGAACCACAATCACATCCTCTCCATGTTTCCAGTCCGCAGGTGTAGCTACCGAATAGTCGGCAGTCAACTGTAAAGAATCAATAACACGTAATATTTCATCAAAATTACGTCCGGTAGATGCAGGGTACGTTAGTGTTAATTTAATTTTTTTATCTGGCCCTATAATAAATACCGAACGTACTGTTACCGTTGCAGAAGCATTAGGGTGAATCATATCATACAATTCGGATACATGACGATCTTCGTCAGCAATAATCGGAAAATTAACAGTAGTATTCTGGGTTTCGTTGATATCCTGTATCCAATCCAAATGATCTTGAACAGGATCAACACTTAGCGCAATTGCTTTCACACCCCTTTTATCAAACTCCGATTTTAATTTCGCTGTCCGTCCAAGTTCAGTTGTACAAACTGGTGTATAATCAGAAGGGTGCGAAAAAAACACAACCCAACTATCTTTAATAAACTCATGGAAATCAATATCTCCTATTGTCGTCTGCGCTTTAAAATTTGGCGCTTCATCTCCTAATCTTAAACTCATATCTTTCTTTTTTAAATTCGTAATACACTATATACTCTACAAATATAGTAGATTTTTATTCATAACAAAATCTAAGCTTTGTTTTTTACAAAAACCTGTTAAAAATTATTAAACTTTATTATGCAAGCATAATAATAAAATAAGTATATTTACTTACAAACCATTACCAATGTACACATTATGAATTTTGAATTAAACGAAGAATATAGCATGATTCAGGAAGCTGCTCGAGATTTCGCGCAGCAGGATTTAAAACCGGGTGTCATAGAACGGGATGAGAAAGCACTATTCCCTTACGACCAGGTGAAGAAAATGGGTGAATTAGGATTTATGGGCATGATGGTCGACAGTAAGTATGGAGGTGCAGGGCTTGATGCATTAGCTTATACCTTGGTCTTGGAAGAAATTGCTAAAATCGACGCATCAGCTGCAGTGATCATGTCTGTTAATAATTCTCTCGTATGCTACGGCTTAGAAGCTTTCGGCACCGAAGAGCAAAAAGAAAAGTACTTAAGACCTTTAGCTTCTGGAGAAAAGCTAGGCGCTTTTGCCCTATCCGAACCTGAGGCGGGTTCAGATGCAACATCCCAGCACACAACAGCAATAGATCAAGGAGATCATTACCTTTTAAATGGCACTAAAAACTGGATCACAAATGGCGGTAATGCCGATATTTGCCTCATCATTGCACAGACGCATCCCGAAAAAGCACATCGCGGAATAAATGTACTGATTGTAGAAAAAGGGATGCCTGGTTTTACAATCGGACCAAAAGAGAATAAACTTGGCATCAGAAGCTCAGATACCCACTCACTCTTATTTACTGATGTTAAAGTCCCTAAAGAAAACCGCATAGGTGAAGATGGATTTGGATTCAAATTTGCCATGAAAACATTAGATGGAGGTAGAATTGGTATTGCGGCCCAAGCATTAGGTATCGCCGCAGGTGCTTATGAATTCGCTCTTGCTTATGCAAAAGAGCGAAAAACCTTTGGAAAACCAATTGCAGAGCATCAGGCTATCCAATTTAAACTCGCAGATATGGAAGTTGAAATAGAAGCCGCAAGACTATTGACATATAAAGCAGCATGGACAAAAGATCAAGGGTTGCCCTACAGCAAAGAAGCGGCAATGGCCAAACTACATGCTTCCGAAGTTGCGATGAAAACAAGTATTGAAGCCGTTCAGATCCATGGTGGATATGGATATGTAAAAGAGTACCATGTAGAAAGATTGATGCGTGACGCAAAGATCACACAGATTTATGAAGGAACTTCTGAGATACAGCGATTAGTCATCGCTAGAGAGATACTAAAATAAAAAGATTCACAGGGTAACCGGTCATGCCCTGTGAATCTTTTTATTTTCCTCTATTTTAAGGATAGCAGATTAAAAAGTGATCAAATATTATCTGCCATTAAACAAGCTTACCATCTATTGTTGCTAAATAGCCATAATCTTCAAATGCAAAGCTAGAGGTTTCTTTCATTACATAATTTAATAACAACTTAGATTTTAGAAGTAAGATTTGCTGTTCTTGAACGTCCTTACTTTTCAAACCATCGTGCATCAGTACCAATGCTAATGGTCTTATCTGCTCCACTTCCAGATCTTCTTTCGCGTAGCTTAATAAAGCTTCATCAGTTACCGTCAAGAAAAATTGACGGCTTTTTTTAAAAAACTCATCGTAAGCTTTATCAAATACAATTGATGAAGGCTCATCAAAAACATGCTGTTCATCGACAAGTAATCTCAAAAACTTACCCATTTCATTTGTCCAATTCAACAATGAATTACTTTCAAATCTAATTCCCATACTATCTTATTTGTCCATTACCAGATACATACCATTTTTCAGTCACTAATTTTTCTAAGGCAAAAGGTCCTCTAGCGTGAAGCTTTTGTGTAGAAATACCGATCTCAGCTCCTAAACCAAATTCTCCACCATCTGTAAATCGCGTGGAGGCATTGGCATACACTGCAGCGGCATCCACAGCATTCATAAATCGTTCCAATTTTTCCGAATCATTGGAGACAATACATTCTGAATGACGGGAGGAATAAGTAGCAATGTGCGTCAAAGCCTGTTCCAGTCCGTTTAATATTTTAATTGAACATTTAAGATCTAAAAATTCACGCCCAAAATCAACTTCATTTGCTTGTTGCAAATAAGGATATCCCAATCGCTCTAAAATAGCATAACTCCGTTCATCAGCAAAAACTTCCACCCGCTCCTTTTCAAAGGGAACGATAATTCCATCTAAAAATGAATCAGCAATCTCCTCATCTAATAATATCGTATCCAATGCATTGCAAACAGAAGGTCGGGATATTTTTGCGTTAGCAACAATAGCAACTGCCTTATCGATTGTTGCTGATTGCTCTACATAGGTATGACACACTCCAGCACCTGTTTCAATAACGGGTACTTTAGCATGCGCACGAACAAAATCAATCAATGATTGCGAACCTCGGGGGATAATAATATCCACAAATTTAGTTGCCGTAAGTAATTCTTGTACAAATTTCCGGTCTGTTGGCAGTAATTGAACAATATTTGGGTTTAAATGATGCTGAATCAAAACTTTTTGAATGATCTCAACCAATATCTGATTTGTATGAAAAGCATCCGTGCCACCCCGCAACAGACAAACATTGCCCGAGCGAATACATAATGCAGCCACATCAATAGTCACATTCGGTCTAGACTCATATATAACCGCGACTACCCCCAAAGGAACTGCTTTCTTTTCCAACAATAAACCATTAACCAAAATCTGCTGGTTTAATAACTTTCCGGAAGGATCAGGAAGTTTAGCAACATCCAACACACTTTTTGCCAAAGCCTCTATCCTTTCGGCATTCAAAACCAACCGATCCCTTTTCGGATCATCTGCATCTAATAATTTCAGATCTTTTTCATTTTCAAATAGAATAGCAGTAACCCGTGCTCGCAATGTCTCTGCCAGATCAGTTAAAATATGTGCTTTTGTATCTGAATCCAATTGATTTATATCCCTTGTTGCAGCCAATGCTGCTTCTAATTGCTCTGTGATATTTTCCATATTATAACAATACGATATCATCAGCATGTGCTAAGATGATATCTTTACGTTTTACATTCTTCATTAAATCGCCCATATCCCACTTAGATTTAGCAACAGCAATGATTTGATCATCTTCGTCAAAAATATGGAACACTTCACCTTCCTCAAACTGTTCAACACAGGTTTTAACACCAACAAGTAAGAGACTTTTTCGTTGCAAAAGTGCCTCTACAGCACCTCTATCAATAATTACTTTACCCTTAATTAAACTTCCACTTGCTAACCATTTATTGCGGGAAGAAACCTTTTTAGGCTGTGCCATGCAGATCGTACCCGTTTGACCTTCGATCGCCTTCAGCAACGCATTTTCAGTTTGCATGCTAAAAATAACAGCCCGTATCCCCATCTGATTAGCCAACCGTGCAAAATTTAATTTTGACGTCATACCACCAAGACCGACAGAAGACTTATCTGTTCTTGCTAAAGAAAGTGCCGCCTTATCGATCACTTTTAATTCGGGGATAACTATTCCTTCCGAATCCATAACTCCGGGTACCGAAGTTGTAAATAAAATTTGCTCAGCACCAAAGCCAACTGCAATCAAAGTCGCCAACTCATCATTATCAGAAAATTTCAATTCTTTATTACTCACCACATCATTTTCATTGGCAATAGGAATAATGTTATTTTTCCATAAAGTTTCATAAGTATTTTTCAATTGCACAAATTGATTCCTATTTGCAAAATGCTGACGCTCACATAAACTTTGAGCTAAAGCAATTTTAAAGGGTCGAAAATAAGTACTATAAATTTGCAATAACAAAGGATTACCAATAGCTGCTGCAGCCTTTCTTTCTGACAAAGTCCCCGAATACCGTGTCAAAAACTTTTTCCCTGCCGCAACTGCTCCTGAAGAAACCAGAACGACATTATATTTCTGTTGTATTTGAGCGACCTGTCTTGCGATCTCCAATACGATCCGTTCATCTACCTCTCCGTCCGCTGTCGTAATAGAAGCTGAGCCAAACTTGATAACAACAATTGGCTTTTTCATATATTTTTTTGTGTTTATTTTGTTTAGGTAATTACTTATTCTTATAAAAATAAAGAAGCGTTTTGACAAAAGAAAGGTTTATGAAAAATTATCTACCAAAAAGGTATATTTTATATGGTACAATTTGTGTAGGAATACTCTCAATTCAAAACACCATCATATATGAATCGTTTACTTAACAGTATCATGGTTGCTTCGCTTTTGTTCGTTTCATGCCAACAAAAGAACAAGGAGGCTACCCAATCCAAAGAAACAGCGACAGTGGGCGGTGATAAAGACAAGCACGGCTGTATCGCAAGTGCAGGATACACTTGGTCAACTTTAAAAGATAGCTGTGTTAGGCCTTTTGAGCAGATACAATTGGATATCGTTAATAATTCAGATAGCTATGAAACAGCGGCATTTCTGATTATAAATGATAAGAAACATGCCGCAGAGGTTTTTCTAAAAGAAAGCCCAGAAAGCATTGTCTTAAAACACGTCAAAGAATATGAATATGAAAATCAGGATTACAAGTTAATTCAGGATCAGCATTGCTGGACATTAATTAAAGGCGACAAAACTTTATATAAAGAAAAAGAATAAAAAAAGGGCTTAAGCCCTTTTTTATTTAAATCGTTCATCAAATATTTTCTCTAGGGAGAACATCTCATCTCTAAGTTTAGCGGCTTCTAAGAAGTCCATTTCTTTGGCTGCCTTTTCCATTTTCTTACGAACTGTATCGATCGCTTTTTTAAGCTCTTTCTCACCTAGGTATTGTAACACCGGATCTGCGGCAATGGCTACCGAAGGATCTGGCTCAACATATATCTTCGGCTCCAGTCCATTGAAATCAGCGACCGAGGTTTGCTCCATAATCTCCTCTTTAGTTTTTCCGACAGTTCGAGGCGTAATATGATGTTCTTCGTTATATTTCATTTGTTTCTCACGACGGCGGGTAGTCTCATCAATAGTAGCAGCCATACTATCTGTCATCCGATCTGCATACATGATCACACGCCCTTTGTCATTACGCGCAGCACGACCGATTGTCTGAATCAATGATCTCTGAGAACGCAAAAAACCTTCCTTATCAGCATCCAATATCGCGACTAATGTTACTTCAGGTAAATCAAGACCTTCCCTCAATAAGTTGACCCCTACCAGAACATCAAATTCACCAAGACGCAATCCTCTTAAAATTTCGACCCGTTCCAATGTCTTTACCTCAGAGTGAATATACCTAACTTTTATATGCAGCTTAGTCATATATTTGGTTAACTCTTCTGCCATACGCTTCGTCAACGTTGTCGCTAACACACGTCCACCGGCTTTAATGGCCTTATCTGCTTCCTCAAGGAAATCATCCACCTGATTAATCGCAGGATGAACTTCAATAATCGGATCTAACAACCCTGTCGGCCGTATAACTTGCTCAACAAAAACACCTTCCGTCTGCTGTAACTCGTAATCTCCCGGTGTTGCAGAAACATAAATCGTCTGATTCGTCAAAGATTCAAATTCAGGGAAATTCAAAGGCCTATTGTCAAGCGCTGCCGGTAACCTAAAACCATGTTCTACCAAAGCAATTTTTCTGGAACGGTCTCCACCATACATTGCCCGTAATTGCGGAATCGTTACATGACTCTCGTCTATAACAAGTAAATAATCTTCGGGAAAATAATCCAGTAAACAGAAAGGACGCATCCCGGGCTCACGACCATCAAAAAACCGGGAGTAATTTTCAATTCCGGAACAATAGCCAAGCTCTCGCATCATCTCCAGATCGTAATTAACACGTTCTTCCAGACGTTTCGCTTCCAGCATCTTACCTTCCTCTTCCAACTGTGTTCTACGTTGCACCATCTCTTCTTGAATTGCCCAGATCGTTGAAGTAAACTTTTCCTTTGGTGTTACAAAGAGTGTTGCAGGAAAAAGAGCTAGATCTTCCATTCTACTTAAGGTCTTTCCTGTTACCGGATCGATTTCACTCAACTCATCAATCTCATCACCAAAAAATGATACGCGAATGGCAAAATCCAAATAGGCTGGGAAAATATCTACTGTATCTCCCTTTACACGAAAAGTACCTCTCTTAAATTCAGTCGTCGTACGCGCATACAAGATCTCAACCAAGCGATGCAAAAATGCGTTACGGGAAATCACTGTCCCAACAGCAAATCGAAAAATCGACTTGGAGAAATCTTCAGGATTACCCATACCATAAATACAGGAAACAGAAGATACAACAATAACATCACGCCTTCCCGACATCAGTGCCGTTGTAGTAGCAAGACGTAATTTCTCAATCTCTTCATTGATCGCTAGATCTTTCTCAATATACGTATTCGATGACGCGATAAAAGCTTCCGGCTGATAGTAGTCGTAGTAAGAAACAAAATAATTGACAGCATTGTCAGGAAAAAACTGCTTAAACTCTCCGTAAAGCTGAGCTGCTAATGTTTTATTATGGCTGAGTATTAAAGTCGGTTTCTGTGTTTGCTGAATCACATTCGCCACTGTAAACGTTTTTCCAGATCCAGTCACCCCTAAGAGTGTTTGGTATTGTTCTCCTTCGTTTAAACCCTGCACCAATTCTTTGATTGCAGTAGGTTGATCTCCAGTAGGCTTATATTCAGACGTAAGTTGGAACTTCATAAAATCTTATTCAAGTAATACAAATTTAATCAAAATAAATGAGGCATTTATATTATTCAATGAGTCTGCTATTCACAACTATTTTTCCGTTTAAACAAACAATAAGTAATAATATTTGTGTAAATTGGTATAATCACTAAAATCTACACGATATGCTCAATATCCTCAGCACACAGAACAGCATCGCAAATCAATACATTGCCGAACTACGTGATGTCAACATTCAGAAAGACCGCATGCGCTTCCGGCGCAATCTAGAACGCCTTGGGGAAATATTTGCCTATGAAATCAGTAAAACACTGACTTATGCACCTGTAGATGTAGAAACTCCATTGGGTGTTGCAAATACGCAGATGCTCCTTGATCAACCCGTTTTGGCAACTATTCTGCGAGCAGGATTACCCTTACATCAAGGTTTGTTGAATGTTTTCGATCACTCGGACAGTGCATTTATTGCGGCCTATCGTCACACCAAGAAAAGTGGTGAATTTGAAATCCATAAAGAATATGTAAACACCCCAAATCTGGATAACAAAATTGTCATTGTTGCCGATCCGATGCTCGCCACCGGAAAAAGCGCAGTACTATGCTGTAAGGATCTTTTAAATGATTATGCAATTAGAGAATTACATATTGTTATTGCCATCGCTTCCGAAGAAGGTATTAGACATGTGCAGGCATTCTTACCCAAAGCGACAATATGGGTCGGAGCAGTAGATAATGAACTGACAAGCAAAGCGTACATTGTACCCGGTTTAGGCGATGCGGGAGACCTTGCTTTTGGAAATAAGCATTAGTTTTTTAATAATTTAGTAGTAAAAACTTAATACAGAGCACCGCTCTTAACACATTATATATCAGTAAATTTAAACAACAAAATGAAATACGCACATACACAAACTAACTTATCTTTATATGACTTGGCAAAAATACAATGGCGAAAGCATCAAGACATCCATATGGGATGCTGTTGAAACCAACATCTTAAAAGAAATAGATCTAGGCAATAAGCTCAAAGTCTATATCGGGACAGATTCACAGATTAAAAGAGGAACTATTGATTTTGCAACCGTTATTGTTTTCCTCCGAGAACACCGAGGCGGATTTATGTTCGTACATAAAGATAAAAGAAATCACCTGATGGGCATTAAAGAACGGATGCTCCTCGAAGTTCAAAAATCCATCGACGTTGCTTACGCACTTTGTCCACTCCTAGAGCAATACCAAATCGATTTGGAAGTCCATGCAGACATTAATACCAACCCTAATTTTCAATCTAATGTCGCATTAAAAGAAGCCATGGGTTACATTATGGGAATGGGTTTTGTGTTCAAGGCAAAACCAGAATCATTTGCCAGTACGACTTGTGCAAACAAGCAAGTACAATAAATGAAAATAGTGACTGAGCACCTTAAAGATCGTTCGATACGATAGCTCTAATAGTGCGAAATTCATCTTAAAGTGTTGATGTCCTAAAATTACTTTTGGACAAATGAACGGTTTTGCTAAATTCGTATCTTTACTTCTAAAGACACGAGAGCTATGCCAGCAATTATACAGCAGATTATACAACAATTTGCCCAGACGACCATGCTTGAATGGATCGGTACCATCACCGGTTTTTTATGTGTCTATCTCGCCGCTAAACAACATATCCTTAATTGGCCCATCAGCGTAATCAGTGTGGTGACCTATGGCTATATTTTCTATCATAGTAAATTATATGGGGACGCTGTATTACAACTCTATTTTTTAGGTACAGCCATTTATGGCTGGTATTATTGGTCAAAGAAAATCAGAGAAAACGATAAGCCTATTGTCTCCTTTACAAAACGTGAAATGCTGTTCACGATAATTACTATCGGAATCCTGACTGCTTTGCTTGGCACTTTTCTACAAAAGCTGACCGATTCAGACGTTCCATATGCAGATGGTTTTTGCACTGCCGTAAGCTTTGTTGCACAATTTTTAATGACACGAAAAGTACTGCAGAACTGGCTACTGTGGGTTTTTGTAGATATCTGTTATATTCCACTTTACCTACATAAAGGTTTATTGCTAACGGCGATTCTATATTTTGTATTTGCCGTGATTGCTTGGGGAGGCTATAGAGACTGGAAGTCCACTTATCGTACTTTTATGCAATAATGTCCAAACAAGATGCCTAACTTTATGCGCACAAATGAGTACATCAAATCCAGAATTAATGAAGATCGCTGTCGTTGGACCTGAATCAACAGGTAAATCAACGATTGCTCAGGCTATAGCAAGACATTTCAGCACGGTTTGCGTGCCTGAATTTGCACGTGAATATTGTAAAAACTTGCATAATGAATACACGCTGCAAGATGAAGTTAATATGTATTATGGACAAATCGCGCTTGAAGACACTTTAATACCTTTAGCCTATAATAATATGTTGATATGTGATACAACGATATTGACTGTCAAAATCTGGTGTGATCATCTCTTTGGTGATACACCTCAGGAAGTAAAAAACGAAATACAACAACGACCATATGACCTTTTCCTACTCATGGATATCGACCTACCATGGGAGGAAGATCCATTACGCGATTTCCCGGAGCAACGTGAACACTTTATGGAAGTGTGGAAACAGGAATTAAATCAACTCAATGCTCGATATGCCATTATTTCCGGATTAGGAGCTGAACGTTTTGAAAATGCACTTAAGGCGATTAAAAGCAAATAACTTTTTTGCCATTTGTATTAAACTGATATCGAAGCTCGTTCATAATTCATAGATTCCGGTTATAGAAATTCATAGATTCCGGTTATAGAAATGTCAAAAGTAATATTGATCATAAAAAAGATTTTATCTTGTTATCACCGCAAAATAAATCGTAATTTAACATGCAATAGGCTTTGTAGCAGAACTGAACCAATTTATGAATACAGAAAAAATTGCTAGAATTTTCTTTAAGTATAAAGAACCATCAAGAGGATTAATCAACTTTTTAGACGAATACACTGAAATTATTCACTATCCAAAAAAAACCAAATTACTCAAAGAAGGACAAATCAGTCAACACATTTATTTTATTCTTTCGGGCTCCATTCGAATTCACTCTTACGATCAACAGGGAAATAATCAAACCTCAAGCTTATTATTTGAAAATGATCTGGTTTTATCTGTATTTAGTTTTTTTAGCAATAAACCATCTGTAGAAGCGATCGAAACTATTGAAGATTGTGAAATAATTAAAATTCCCAAAAAACAATTAGAAAAAATATATGAAGATTTCCCAGAATTCAATTATTTCGGAAGAAGAATGACGGAGGAATACTATATAAATTCAGAAAAACGCATTTATAATTTAAGAATGTTATCTGCAAAAGATCGTTATTTCCAATTTATTGAAGAAAACCAACAGGCTCTTAAAAGAATACCATTAAGATATATTGCCTCGTATTTAGGCATTAATTTATCAACATTAAGTCGGATCAGAGCAAATACATAATTATTTGACTTTTGTCAAATTGATTAAGATAATATTAAAATAAGTTTGGTAAACAATTCATTTACATAATTATGAAAAAGCTTATTTTAATTATTTCCTATTTAAGCATCCTATTGAATGCTTATCAATATCTATTATGGTTTTATATCTGCACAAAAATAGAAGATAGTAGAATCAATGAAACTTATGATCGGTATACATTACAGCTAGACATGATCGTATATGTTATATTTCAATTAATATTACCAATTATTCTAGTTTATATTCTACTCATAAAATTTAAAGAACATTATATCTTAATTACATTACTGATTATTTTCACCTTTATGAATGCATGGTCAGTTATGTGAAAGCGACCAACAGCAATAAACAAAAAAGCCTCAATTGAAATCAATTGAGGCTTTTTACAAAAAATAATACTAGTAACGGTAAGCTTCCGCTTTAAACGGACCGTCAACTGTAACACCAATATAAGAAGCCTGCTCTTCAGTCAACACATCCAGTTCAACACCGATATGCGCTAAATGTAAACGAGCAACTTTCTCATCCAAATATTTTGGAAGTGTGTACACTTTATTCTCATAAGCAGCCGTATTCGTCCATAATTCCAATTGCGCTAACGTTTGGTTTGTGAATGAATTTGACATTACGAATGAAGGATGTCCAGTAGCACAGCCTAAATTCACTAATCTACCTTCTGCTAATAAAATGATATCAACACCGTCAATCGTATATTTATCAACCTGAGGTTTAATTTCAATTTTTGTATTACCATAGTTTTCATTTAACCAGGCAACATCAATTTCATTATCAAAGTGACCGATATTACAAACGACTGTTTTGTCTTTCATTGATTTGAAATGCTCAGGACGAACAATATCTTTATTACCTGTAGTCGTAACAACGATATTAGCTTCTTTAACAGCATCAGCAAATTTTTTCACTTCAAATCCTTCCATAGCAGCCTGTAAAGCACAGATAGGATCGATTTCAGTCACGATAACACGAACACCAGCAGAACGTAAAGACTCTGCAGAACCTTTTCCTACATCACCGTAACCCGCTACGACAGCAACTTTACCTGCCAACATCAAATCTGTTGCACGACGGATAGCATCTACTAAAGATTCGCGGCAACCATATTTATTATCAAATTTAGATTTTGTAACAGAATCATTAACATTGATAGCTGGTAAATGTAATGTTCCGTTCTTCATACGTTCGTATAAACGGTGAACACCAGTAGTTGTTTCTTCAGACAAACCTTTGATTTCAGCGATCAATTCTGGATATTTATCAAACACCATATTTGTTAAATCACCACCATCGTCTAAGATCATATTCAACGGTTGACGCTCTTCACCAAAGAATAATGTTTGCTCAATACACCAATTGAATTCTTCTTCGTTCATACCTTTCCAAGCATATACGGGAATCCCAGCAGCTGCAATGGCAGCAGCGGCGTGATCTTGTGTAGAAAAGATATTACAAGATGACCAAGTCACATCAGCACCCAGTTCAACCAAAGTTTCAATTAAAACAGCTGTCTGAATAGTCATGTGAAGACAACCCGCAATACGCGCACCTTTTAAAGGTTTTGCAGCACCAAACTCAGCACGAAGGCTCATTAAACCCGGCATTTCAGCTTCCGCTAATTCTATTTCTTTACGTCCCCATTCAGCAAGGGTGATGTCCTTAACTTTGTATGGTATGTACGTACTTTCTACTGATGACATATATTATTCTTTTTAAGTTTTAAATTTATTAGCAAAAATACCATTCAATACCTTTAAATCAAAACGTTGAATTTGAAAGCTGTAAAATTCTGACATTGTTTTGAGACTAACGTCTTGACTTAGCTCCTAACAACACTTATATTTGTATGATTAAATTTAAAAAAGAAGATTATGTATCCAGAATATTTAGTAGAACCAATGCGTAAAGAGCTTACAGATGTAGGTTTCGAAGAATTAAAAACTGCTGAGCAAGTTGATGCGGCTATTGCTACAGAAGGAACTGTATTTGTGGTTGTAAACTCAGTATGTGGTTGTGCAGCGGCAAATGCTCGTCCTGCTGCTAAAGCGGCAGTAAAAAATGAAAAACATCCAACTAAATTTGTTACTGTTTTTGCTGGTATGGAAAAAGAAGCTGTTGATAAAGCTAGAAACTATATGTTGCCTTATCCTCCATCTTCCCCTGCTATGGCATTATTCAAAGATGGCAAATTAGTTCACATGATAGAAAGACATATGATTGAAGGTCGCTCTGCCCAAATGATCGCTGATAATTTAGCAGCTGCATTTGACGAGTACTGTTAATCATTTATTTTGATTTTTGAAAAAGAAAAAGGCTGTTCGAGTTATTCGAATAGCCTTTTTTGATATTATCAAATCATTTGTTTTGCTCAAATGAGCCTTGCAGATTCAAATTAATTTCTTGGTATGTAAGTCTTATTACCATTACTATTGATATAGTATTTGCCACCTTCTGGGCCAATATATACATCATGACCATTATACTTCTCTGAAGATAACTTCCCTGCAGTTGCTTTAGTAGGAGTTGCAGTCGATTTTTTCACCTTATTTGTTGAAGCTGTCACATTACTTTTAGCTTTCTCAGTTGATTTAATCGCTTTTTCTGATTCCGCTTTTGATAAAGCGCTTTCGTTCTTAACTGACTGCTTATTTACTTCCTTCGCTTTTCCGGCAGCTTTAGTAGCTTTAACGGCATCTGATTTAGCGACCTTACTTTCTTTTTCAGCGACCTGTTTTGTACTTGCAGCATTCTCCTTTACTTTTTCCGAAGCTTTTACCGTTTTACTTGCGGAAACCTTCTCCTTTTTAGCTGTCTCTTTTGCTTTTACGGTATTATCCTTCACCGCTTTCTCTGTTTTTTTAACAGCCTTGTTTGGAGTAGTTTCTTGTGCAGTACTCATGGTAATACCAAACACAGAAACAAATGCAGCTAATGCTGCCATTTTTTTAAAATAATTTAAGGTATTCATAACCCAATATATTTAAGTGTAAAACTAGTTTTAAAAATCAAAAAAAATGCCAAAACACCTTTACAACAAGCACGTTAACAGATATTTAACGTTACTAATGGTTTAATAAAAAAAGGGTTTTATGAGATCAGTCATAAAACCCTTTAATCTGGTTCTTTATTTACCTGGTGGCTTAGCTTTAGGCATCATTTTATTACCCTTTCTGTCAGGAGTCTTTTTTCCTGCAGTTGAATCCTTTGCCGCCTCAGGATTTTCTTTAACCGGTGCTGCTGGCTTCACCTTTGGTTCCGATTTTTTCACAGGATGCGTCTGTTGCGCAGATACTGCGGTTGCTCCATAAACCAATAAAGAGGCAACGATAGCTGCAGTTATTCCTGAAAATTTTATTGCTTTCATAATTGAAGATAGCGTTAGTTTATTTTGATAAGAATCGCTCAAACCAAGTGCCACAAAACAATCCCAAAATTATTTAACACACTTATTTACAATAAATTAAAATCAAAAATCATTTATTATTGTATTATAATAATTATGATTACAAGTAATGATGTTATTTTTAAACTGAAATTTGTAAAATATTAAAACTGTATGTTTTAACCTCCATACTTCATGCACATATCCTTATATTCATACACATCATTCAATCTCCTTAACAACTGGTACATTCTCCTTCTTTATTTTTCGAACTTTTAAATACAATAGAACAAATGAAAGAATAAAACAAACAACTGTTGTCAAAGCCAGCGCTAAGATCGAGGACTTCACATTTGCAACTGCCCCCTGTTCTATCACTAACACTCGGAAGATCTCTAAATAATGTGTCAGCGGAATCAATTTAGAGATATAGACTACCCAATCAGGCATCTGGCTCAAAGGCCACGTAAAGCCGCTCAAGATAAAGCTTGGTGTAGCGATAACCATGAGTATCTCGGTTGCTTTAAGTTGACTCGGAATAATAATACTCACCAGTATACCGATAAAACTAACTGCGAGTAAGAAGAATACAGTTCCTAATAAAAACGGACCAATTGGTATTTCAAGAGGCATTCTATAAAAAAGTGAAAAACCATAATAAAGAAAATAAATACCTACGGACATGATCAAAAAAGGAGCTATTTTCACTAAAATCAGCAGCAGCACATTAGACGATTTAGATACTAACTCCTTAAATGTTCCCTTTTCAAACTCTGATGCAAAACTTAATGCCAAAGCTAACATCATCACTTGTTGTAATACAGTTAATAGCACGCCCGGAAGCATGAAATATAAATAGTTTCCGCTTTTAATATGCTGTTTAATGATTGTAGTTTTAAAAGGTTCATATTGCTGATTGGCTACGTACCCTGGGACACCTTTCTTCTGCTGTGCTTTAATCTGAATACCAGCTTTTAATGTTGCTGCACAGACATTCGCCGCCATGCTCGCATAATTAGAAGTTAATGTATTGGCTGCATTGACAAAGAGCGTCAACTCCGTAGAACGGTTATAGTTCACATCCGAATCAAAATTCTTTGGAATCTGTACCACAACCGTTGCTTCATGTTTCAATGCCTCTTGTTTTGCATTAAAAGCATCTGGCAAAACTGCTGCAACATAAATCACCTCACTCTCATTAAACATTGTGATCAGTTGCTTGCTTAGCGGACTTCTGTCTTGATCTACAACGATAATAGGTAGATGAGTCACTTTACCCTTTTGATAAACTGCACCAATTAACACCCCATATAAAATAGGTGCGCCCACAAAAAGCATCAATAACACTTTATTTTGAAAAAAGAGCCTAAATTCTCGTTTTAATAAGGATACGAATGTGCGCATAATACTTATTTTGTGTTATCAAGATGAAGAATAAACGTCGCCTTAGTCAATAATTTATCCGAACCATCTTTTTGCACAGGTTTCAATTTTACCTCAAACAAAGATTCCTGCTGTTCAAAATCAGGATAAGCCGTAGCAATATTCGCATAAGAACTCAATGTTTTAATGGAAACCACCTCAGCTTCTATTTTTTTATTCTCTAAATATGGAAATGAAAGTTGCTGCTTACTTCCTACCGTCAGGTTATGTAACTGCTTTTCAGGAATTGTAACCCGAAAATAGGTACCATCCACCAAGTAACCAGAAATTAAGCTATATCCCGCCAAAGCAAGTTCCCCGACTTTTAAATTTATGGTTTCAATTGTCATATTTTGAGGCGCGATGATAAAACGTTCCTTCGTTGCAACATCCACTTCGGATACCGCCCCTATTGCTCTCTCCTTTTGTCCCAGCGCCATTTTCTGCTGTTCTATTCGGGCACCGTTTTCAGCATCCGCAAGTTCGGCCTGAACAGCTAAATATTGATTCTTTGCTCCTTGAAATTTCATATAAACTTCATCGTATTGCTGTTGAGCAACCAAAGAGTCCTTAATGAGGTTTTGCATTCTATTCAGTGATTTTTGTGCAAATTCAAATTGCTCACGCAACCCATCACGCTTCGCTCGCAATTGCTTCAACTGATTATCTGTTGCTCCTTTTACAGCCATTTTATATTGCGCCTCAGCAGACTCAAGAGCCCCTTTAGCCTGAATAGATTTGGCTTCAACCTCTGGAAACTCCAAAATCATCAAGGTGTCACCAGCCTGCACAACATCGCCCTCACTCACTAAAATCTGATGTATTTTGCCAGGAATCTTGGTCGTTACAGCAATCTGATCCCGCTCAATCTTTCCCTCAAAAGTATTTTTAAGAGGAGCTTCATTGCTACAGCTTTGCATTAATGCCGCGATTCCAAGTATAGATATATATTTTCTCATAATTATTTCACTAATGATTGATAAAGACTTCCTTGTGATTTTAATAATTCTAAAACAGCAGTACGCTGTAATAAAAGTTGATTATAAAAACTAAGTGACTGCTTGTAAAGCTCATTTTCTGCACTTAACCTTTCCGTTACATCTATTAATCCAGCTTCAAATTGCTTTGATGCCAATGAAAGATTATTATTTGCAATTTTTATCTGCTGTTCATGCACCGCCATTTTTTTCATCGACAACTGGTAATCCGAATTTGTCTTACGTTGCAGCAACATTAGTTTATCCCGCGTATCATTCCATTTATTCTGATTCATAACCAGGTCCAGATTTGCTTTTTTGATATTATTTCGATGTTGATTTCCATCAAATACATCCCACTTAACACCAACCCCTACAGCAAAACCCGGTGCCATCTGAAAATGATTAGCACTTAAATTAAGATCACCGGCAAGCGGTACATCTTTGAATTTGAACTTTGTGTCAAAGGCGTTGAAATAAAAAGCACTACCAAAAGCAAAAATCTGTGGTAATTTTGCACCCTTTTCTTTTTTCAGTACATACTCGTACGCACGTTGAGAACTCGCCAAAGCCTGCATTTCCTTCCTGTTCTCTACAGCAGGTTGTACCGGATCTACAATCGCTAGTTCCAATGGATAGCTCACTGTCTTAAGACTATCTAGAGGCATTTTAGTCAATTCCTCCAATTTAAAATATAAGAGTTCACGACTATTGGTCGATTCGGCTTTCTTGCTTTCTAACTCCAGCATAGCCAATTTAATTTTATCACGATCGTAAGGTATAGCCAAACCATTCTCGATAGCTTTTACTACTTTAAGATGCTCCTTATTCAATCTTTTCTCCGAATCAGCAATCAAGGCATCAACTTCTTTCAATAACATGATCTGATCGAAAGTCTGCACCACTTCCTGAGCAAGGCCCTCATAACCGGCCTCGGTCAATAGCTGCTGTGCTTTATACTTTTCATCCAAAGCTTTTTTCCCATTTGTAATCTGTAGACCACTAAAGATAACCTGTGTCGCATTTACACCTGCAAAGCCAACCTGAGAAGAGGTATTAAATTTTTGTGCACCTTCAAAAAGATTCAGTCCCAAGATCGGAAGGGTTTTTGTTGGAAGATCCAATTCACCACTAGCATTGAGATATCCATACATGCCCATAGCAGATATGTGGGGTAATAACTTTCCGCTTACAGAATTCTTATCTAAAAGGGTTTTCTGATTTTCTAAATAACTATTCTTAATATCGCTATTATTCTGAATTGCCTTTTGAATAAATTCTTTTAGCTGGGGACTAATACCTTGCTGTCCAAACGTTGTATTTTGAAACAGAAAAGGCATTAAAAATATAAAGCATGAAATCTTTTTAACTAACATATTCATAACTCGCATAAGGGTCGATTAGTATATTAAGTAACAATACAAAGATGCGTATGTTTTACGATTTAATTTTTAAGATATCTTAAAAAGGAAAAAATTAATCAAGTTGTCCTCTTATTACCGATAAAGTCTGTTGCGACATCCCTAAATATGAGGCAATATGTCCTAGAGAAGCATTTTTAAGAAGTTCCGAATTTTCTGTTAATAATAATTGGTATCGTTCCATAGCCGTTTGAAATTGCATATTATAAAACCGATTGGAGAAACTGATCACCGAATCGAGTAAAACTTTTTGAATGATCTGATTCACGACAATGTGAGTCTTTGCTAATTCCAAAATATGTTGAAAAGGTATGAATGAAATTTTACATGTGGTCAAGGCTTGAAAACCAAATAAAGAAGGTTTTTGATAGAAAACACTCTCTATACCTGTACTAAATGTATTGGGTCCAAAGAAATAATGTGTAATATCCTTACCATTCTTATAGTAGAAGATCCGTGTTAAGCCAGATTCTACAAAATAAATATATTTTAAGTAGCTATCAGGTTCAAAAATTATATCTCCCTTATAAAATTCCTTTGTTTCAATAATCTGAGAAAACAACAACATTAAGTCGTCATCAATAAGATATAAGGTTTTGAAATGTTCCAATGCAGTCATAACTTAAATATGCCAATTTTAAATCAAAAAACCACAAAAAAAGCCCTTACTATTTATAGTAAGGGCTTTTCTAACATATATTTTTTTCTCCTATTGCATATCAAACAAATGCTTTTCTGCATGATAAGAAGATCTCACTAATGGACCAGATTCAACATATTTGAATCCCATTTTTAAACCAATTTCTTTATATTTATCAAACTGCGCAGGTGTAACCCACTCCACTACAGGGTGATGAGCCTTAGTCGGCTGTAAGTATTGACCTATTGTTAAAATATCAACCCCTACATTAAATAAATCTTGCATTGTCTCAATAACATCTTCCTCAGTCTCTCCAAAACCAAGCATAATACCCGATTTGGTACGCAGACCGGCTTCAGAAATACGACGAAGACATTCTAATGAACGATCATATTTTGCTTGAATACGCACTTCACGAGTCAAACGTCTTACGGTTTCAATATTATGAGATACAACCTCTGGACGAACAGCAAGCACGCGATCAAGATTTTCCCATTGTCCTTTAAAATCAGGAATCAAAGTCTCTAAAGTAGTTGTAGGACTTTCTTGACGAATAGCATTGATTGTTTCTGCCCAAATGATAGAACCCCCATCTTTCAAGTCATCACGATCGACAGAAGTAATGACACAATGTTTCACCTGCATCAGTTTAACCGAATTAGCAACTCGCGCTGGTTCATCCAGTTCAACAGCTTTGGGACGCCCCGTTGATACAGCGCAAAACGAACACGAACGTGTACAAATATTGCCTAAAATCATGAATGTAGCAGTTCCTGCACCCCAACACTCACCCATATTAGGACAGTTTCCACTCTCACAGATCGTATGTAGCTTATGCTCGTCTACTAGTCCTCTTACATGTCTATATTCTTTACCAACTGGCAATTTTACACGCAACCAATCTGGCTTACGCTGTGTTTGTGTTGCAGGGATAACTGGAAGTTCAATCATGATGCAAAGTTAATGATTATAAATGTAATTTTTTATCGACATTTTGTTTGAATACTATCATAATAACCATTGTCACCACATATCATACAGTTGAACGTATTGTTTTTTTTATGATATTTGTAAAACATCATATTAAATACCAATTCACATGCGATTTAGCCATTCAGTAACTTTGGTACTTTTAGCGGGACTTTTACCCCTAAAAATATTTGCTCAGCAAAATTTTGACTTAATACCGAAACCCAGCAGTCTTACACTAGCAGTTGGTTCTTATCAAATTCCAGCTTTTCCAAAAGTTTATGTTTCAGAAGAATTCATAAATGCCAGTCAGTTACTAACGGAACATCCGGCTATAACATCTATTACGACCGAAATTGTAAAAAAGATAAAGAAAGCACCCAAAGAAGGAATTCGCATCTTAAAAGCTGAGGAAACAGATAAACTAGATAAAGCAGCCTATCGCATCGGTATTACTGATAAAGGAATTGTTATCCTAGCTCATGAAGTTGCCCCTGTCATCAATGCCATTTACACACTTGTTCAACTCGGCTACTTACAGGACGATCCTGCTCAGATAAATGCTGTGGATATCGAAGATCAACCAAGTTTTTTATATCGCGGATTACATTTAGATCCTTCACGTCATTTTATTCCTTTCCCTATTATGAAGAAATTTGTAGATGTTATGGCTCTCTACAAATTGAATAATCTGCACTGGCATTTGACTGATGGAGCGGGATGGAGATTAGAGATTAAGAAATACCCAGAATTAACCAATAAAGCGGCGTGGCGCACACATGTAAAATGGAAAGACTGGTGGAACAATGGCCGTCAATATGTGGATGCAGGAACTCCAAATGCAAGTGGTGGATTCTATACACAGGATCAAGCCCGAGAACTCGTAGCCTATGCCGCGCAACGGGGGATTAATGTCATTCCTGAAGTTGAAATGCCTGGACACTCTGAAGAAGTTTTAGCCATTTACCCCGAATTATCCTGCTCCGGTAAACCGTATACACAATCTGAATTCTGTGTCGGTAATGAGAAAACTTATGAGTTTTTAAAAAATGTACTGGATGAAGTTATTGCCATATTTCCTTCACCTTACATTCATATTGGAGGAGATGAGGCCGATAAGAAACATTGGAAAACCTGTCCTAAATGTCAAGCTTTAAAAGCAAAAGAAGGTTTAAAATCTGAAGAAGAACTTCAAAGTTACTTGATTAAACAGATGGATGAATATGTCCAATCTAAAGGTCGTAAAATTATCGGCTGGGACGAAATCTTAGAAGGAGGATTGACAAAAGGTGCTACTGTGATGAGCTGGAGAGGCGAATCAGGAGGTATCAATTCGGCCAATGCGGGACACGATGTCATCATGACCCCAGGATCCCACCTTTATTTTGATTCATACCAAACGGACCCTAGAACGCAACCTGAAACAATTGGCGGATACCTTCCTATCAGTAAAGTCTATGAATACAACCCTATTCCAGCTGCTATTCAGCAAGATAAAATTAAGCATGTTTTAGGTGCTCAGGCAAATTTATGGGCAGAATATATGCCTAATTATCAACAACTAGAATATATGGCTTTTCCAAGAACATTAGCTTTAGCTGAAGTTGTCTGGACAAAAGCTGATCTAAAAAATTGGCCGAACTTCCATAAAAGACTGCAATCACACTATAAAATTTTACAGCACTTCGATATCAATTATTATCGACCATCGTACAATGTAAAAGCTTCCGTAGATTTTGATGCAAAGAAGGCCTCAAATACGGTAACATTAACGACCGAACAATTACATGCAGATAATATCCGATTTACGATAGATGGATCAAAACCCACTTATCAAGCAACCCCTTATAACAATTCATTTGATCTCTCTATTCCTACGATTGTTAAAGCAGCTTACTTTTTAGATTCAACTCAGGTCGGACCCATCGAAACGATCCAACTGGATGTTCATAAAGCAATAGGAAAAGCTGTTTCTTATACAAATAAATGGGACGATGGATATCCTGCACAGAAAGAACTGACATTAACAAACGGTGTTAAAGGCGGGTTAACATACCAAGATGGGCAATGGCAAGGATTTTTAAAAGATCTTGATGTTGTTGTTGATTTCGAGCGACGTGAAGAGATCAATAGTGTTGCCATGAATTTCATGCAGATTACAGGTCCTGGCGTATATATGCCTGGAGAATTTAAAGTTTTATTATCCGAAAATGGTCGAACTTTCAGAGAGGTCGGTATCGTACAGAACGACGTTTCTGATCAAGACCCAACCTTAACTTTCAAACGGTTTGAATTGAAATTAGCGAAGCCTCAACAAGCACGTTTTGTACGTGTCGTAGCAACAAATCCGAAAAAAGGATTTCTATTTGCGGATGAGCTGATTGTCTATTAAATAATGCATTCTTTACAGAGAGCAGCGGTATTAAAAAAATGTGCTGCTGCTCTCTTTTTGACTATCCTCCCGTACATAAATGATTTATCTGAAAATAAATATCGGAAAATCAAATAAAATAATGTAATTTTGCACTCCGACAAAGCGGTCGGAATATACCCTTCTCGAAGCGCATTTTTGATTGTCTTTGTTCATACTTTGAAATTTTATTTTTTGAACTAGATATAATGCCAAGAAACACCTCCATTAAATCGGTTTTAATCATTGGATCAGGTCCAATTGTAATTGGTCAAGCCTGTGAATTTGATTATTCGGGATCTCAAGCAGCCCTTTCTCTAAAAGAAGAAGGCATTGAAGTTTCCATCATCAACTCGAACCCTGCAACGATTATGACTGATAAAGTCATTGCAGACCACGTTTATTTACTTCCTTTAACTGTAGAAAGTATTGAAGAAATTCTTAAAGAACAAAAGATTGACGCCGTTCTACCTACTATGGGTGGCCAAACAGCGTTAAACTTATGTATCGAAGCTTCAAACATCGGACTATGGGAAAAATACGACGTTAAAGTTATCGGTGTTGATGTTGCTGCAATTGAAAAAACAGAAAACCGTGAAGAGTTCCGTCAATTAATGATTGATATCGGTGTAGGTGTAGCACCTTCGAAAATCGCTAACTCTTTCTTAGAAGGTAAAGAAGCAGCGCAAGAAATTGGTTATCCATTAGTGATTCGTCCTTCTTATACCTTAGCTGGTACTGGTGGCGGATTTGTACACTCGAAAGATGAATTCGACGCAGCTCTTAGTAGAGGTTTAAGTGCTTCTCCTACTCACGAAGTATTAGTTGAAAAAGCAGTATTAGGCTGGAAAGAATTCGAATTAGAGTTATTACGTGATACCAATGATAACGTAATTATCATCTGTACTATTGAGAACTTTGATCCGATGGGAATCCATACAGGTGACTCAATCACGGTTGCTCCAGGGATGACTTTATCCGACAAATGCTACCAAGACATGCGTAATCAAGCAATCCTGATGATGCGTTCTATTGGTAACTTTGCAGGAGGTTGTAACGTACAGTTCTCTGTTAATCCGGAGGATGAAGACATCATCGCAATCGAAATCAACCCTCGTGTATCTCGCTCTTCAGCATTAGCATCTAAAGCAACGGGTTACCCCATTGCAAAAATTGCTGCTAAATTAGCGATTGGTTACAATTTGGATGAATTACAAAACCAAATCACAAAAACTACGTCAGCTTACTTCGAGCCAACTTTAGATTATGTAATCGTAAAAGTACCTCGTTTCAACTTTGATAAATTCAAAGGAGCAAATACAGAATTAGGTTTGCAGATGAAAGCGGTAGGTGAAGTAATGGCAATCGGCCGTACTTTTATCGAAGCACTTCAAAAAGCATGTCAATCATTAGAAACAAACCGCGCAGGTTTAGGAGCTGATGGTCGTCAATTACGCAATTTAGAAGAGATCATGCATAGCCTTGAGCATCCAAGTGGTGATCGTCTGTTTCATATCAAAGATGCGTTTGAATTGGGGGTACCATTGGAATCTATCCGCAAAGCAACCCGTATCGATAAATGGTACTTAGTACAAATCCAAGAATTAGTAGCCTTAGAAACAGAACTTCGCCGCTACCAATTGAACAATATTCCAAAAGACTTCTTCATGACCTTGAAACAAAAAGGTTATTCAGATATCCAAATCTCTTGGTTATTAGGAAATGTAACGGAAGATGAAGTATACGACCGCCGTAAGGCATTAGGCATTAGCCGTGTTTACAAAATGGTTGATACTTGTGCTGCGGAATTCCCTGCGCAAACACCATACTACTACTCTACTTTTGAAGAAGAAAATGAATCAGTAGCTTCTGATAAGAAAAAAATCGTTGTATTAGGCTCAGGTCCTAACCGTATCGGTCAAGGTATCGAATTTGATTACTCTTGTGTACACGGTTTATTAGCCGCTAAAGAAGCAGGATTCGAAGCAATCATGGTTAACTGTAACCCAGAGACAGTTTCAACGGACTTCAACATGGCTGATAAATTATACTTTGAGCCAGTATTCTGGGAACATGTTCGCGAAATTATTGAATTAGAGAAACCAGTAGGTGTTATCGTTCAATTAGGTGGTCAGACAGCTCTTAAAATGGCTGATCAATTAGAAGCACTTGGTGTTAAGATCATCGGAACAGATTTCCAAAATATGGATTTAGCTGAAGATCGCGGTCGTTTCTCAGATCTATTGAAATCTTTGGATATTCCTTATCCTAAGTATGGTGTAGCTGAGTCGGCAGAAGAAGCAATCAAAGTTGCGAACGAAGTTGGATATCCAGTTCTTGTTCGTCCATCATATGTACTAGGTGGTCAAGGAATGAGCATCGTGATCAACGATGATGACTTAGAGAAAGCAGTTGTTAACTTATTGAAAAACCTTCCTGGAAACCGTGTCCTAATTGACCACTTCTTGGATCGTGCTGAAGAAGCAGAATCTGATTCCATCTGTGATGGTGAAGATGTACACATCATTGGTATGATGGAACACATCGAACCTGCAGGTATCCACTCTGGTGACTCTTACGCAGTACTACCTCCATTTAGCTTATCACAAGCTGTACAAGATAAAATGGCAGAGTATTCGATCAAATTAGCGAAAGCATTAGATGTAAGAGGGCTATTAAATATTCAATTCGCCGTGAAAGGTGAAAATGTATATGTAATCGAAGCAAACCCACGTGCATCTCGTACAGTTCCTTTTATCGCTAAAGCATACGATGTACCTTACATCAACATCGCAACAAAAATCATGTTAGGCGTAAACAAATTGAAAGATTTCAAAATCGAGCGCAAATTACAAGGTTGGGCAATCAAAGAACCTGTATTCTCGTTCTCTAAATTCCCTGAAGTTGATAAACAGTTAGGTCCAGAAATGAAGTCTACAGGTGAAGCTATCCGTTTCATCAAAGATTTAAATGACCCTTACTTTAGAGATTTAGTTGCTAAAAAATCGATGTTCTTATCGAAATAAGCTTAAACTCTTATTGCATAAAAAAGCCTTCTTATTTATTTAAGAAGGCTTTTTTTATAGGATCATATTTGTTCACGAGTTAAATGTCTTTAACGCATCTAAATCCTACATTGTTTGTCGGACTATTAATCTCACCCTTTCCCCGGCTACCTGCTTTATAACGCTCACAATATTGATCATTGCAGAGAAACGATCCACCCCGTTGTACTCGTTTTACAGCCCCCGGTTCATCGGGATCATATGCATCAGTTGGACCTTTAGGATTATCGGCAGTACTTTTTGCATAATAATCAGGACGATAAAAGTCAGCGCACCATTCCCAAACATTCCCTTCCATATCATACAGACCGATTGAATTTGCAGGAAAAGCTTTAACTGGCGACGTACCGATGTAACCATCTAACTTCGTATTGAGAACAGGAAACTGTCCTTGAAAAATATTAGCCAAATAACGATCATTATCCAACAATTCATTTCCCCAATAATAGGTCATCGGATTTGATGTACGAGCACGTGCTGCGTATTCCCATTCGGCTTCTGTTGGTAAACGTTTTCCTGCCCACTTTGCATAGGCTTCAGCATCTTGATAAGCAATGTGTACAACAGGAAAGTCCTCTTTACCCTCAATACTGGTATTTGGACCTTCAGGATGCTTCCAATTAGCCCCTACGACATAAGACCACCACTGCAGATGATTGGTTAAACCTTGAACCTCTTTTGGTGGTGAAAAAATAGCAGAACCTGGCTTTAACATCGCCGGATCTACACCTGGAAATTCCTTTGGATCTAACGGTCTTTCAGCCACAGTTACATAACCGGTCGCTTTTACAAATGCTTCAAATTGACCATTTGTTACTTCATGTTCATCAATTAAAAAATCATTGATTTTAACTTCATGAACTGGTTTAGCATCAACAAACTGATCCGAACCCATCATAAAATATCCACCTGTAACCTTGACCATTTTAACTTGATCAATACCAGCCCCTTCAACAATATGATGCGCAGTATCTAAATTCGAGAATCGAGAGGGAATATTTGTTGCCATAAAACAGCGGGAAGAATCCTGCGAAACAAAGAGATCGGCAGTATTACCTTTCGGCTTACTGTTACTGAAGCATGAAGTCAATAAGACAAAACATGGGACACAAAAGAATATATTCCTGTACATAGGTCGGTCGATAACAAATAAAGTTACAATTTAGATATTTTTAAACAAGAAGTGAAACGATCGTCAATAAAAAAGGGAGAACAATAACCGCTCTCCCTTTCTAATAGTTAACAAAAAGATTATACGTCTAATTGAACACCGCTTACTTTACCTTCTTTTGAACGTATTTTCGTTGTACCACCACCATTTAAAGTGATATCTACAGGCTTATTCGTTTTCCATGCACCTTTAGTAAAATCAGGAATATTGACCGTTCTAGAGTTGTTTTTTACAGAATCAAAACTTAAAGGAACGATACAACTCCAAGAAGCTGCATCATAAACATCTTGATCCAATGGTAAACCATTGCGCAAACAATCTATTAATCTCCAGTCCATCATGAAATCCATTCCACCATGACCACCTACCTGTTTTGCCTGCTCACCAATAAATTTCACTAGTTCAGGTGTATATTTAGCATACAGTTCTTTCATTTTATCTTTGGAGATAAATTCATGTCCAAACGCAATATTTTCATCAGGATATTTCTGCGCATAACCTTTTGTACCGCTTAATGTATGTAATCTAGAATATGGTCTTGGCGAAGTCACATCATGTTGCAACATAATTGTCTTACCCAATTCTGTACGGATTAAAGTTGTATTCATATTACCACGGAAGTTCTTACCAACAAATTCTTGATAAAAAGAATCTTTTGCTGCCAATTCTTTCGCTTTAGCGCCCATTTGGAAATCATTTGTAGACATAGCAACTAAATGATTCATTTTATCACCACGGTTTATATTCATACATTGCGCAACCGGACCTAAACCATGTGTTGGATATAAGTTACCATTTAACTTAATATTTTCACGCAATCTCCACATATTATCGTAACCATTTTTCGCAAAATTTAAGTCCAATAAATCGTGAATATATGCTCCTTCGCCATGTAACAGCTCACCAAATAGACCTTGACGCGTCATGTTTAATGTTAGCATTTCAAAGAAATCATAGCAACAGTTCTCCAACATCATACAATGTTTTTTCGTTTCTTCTGATACGCGAACCACTTCCCAACAGTCTTTAAGAGTTAAGGCAATCGGCACTTCACACGCAACATGCGCACCAGCTTTCATTGCGCCGATACTCATGGGAGTATGATAGTCCCATGGAGAACAGATATAAACTAAATCCAATTTCTCATTTTTCAGCATGTCTTTCCATCCGTCTTCACCAGAATAAGATTTTGCATCTTTCAGCGATTTCTTACGCAGGATACCTTGAGCCCGTTCTACACGGTCTGCATGTTTATCACATAACGCAACGATCTCAACACCATCAATGTAAGACAAACGATCCACAGCACCAGGACCACGCATTCCTAAACCAATAACTGCTGCACGCACTTTATCAATCTTAGGGGCCTCATGACCGGACATGTTGAATTTTGTTGCAGCCAATACATTGGAATTTAAAGTTGGTAATGTCACCGCTACAGATGATAAGATACCCGCTTTCTTTAAGAAATCTCTTCTATTAGAATTCATATTTTGATAGATTAATTTACATACAAAATTAAAGGGGCCATAGAAAGCCCCTCTAAAATCACCTATTTTAAAACAAACTAAACAGTCTTTGAAATGATTATCAAACTTAATGATAACAGTCGTTCAATAATTAGTTATAGAATCAGCCGTAGACCTTTTCTATAACAAGAATACACTAGAAAATCGGTAATTAAAAATAAAAAAACAAAGCAATCGTTTGCTTAAAATAAACAACCGTTTGCAAAGTGACATCCAGCATTCAGATATTTCTCAAATTCTAGTAACCAATTAGTTACATCTAATAATCTTGTTCATAATTAAATGAAGAAACTTCTGAATTATAATTTATAGCATCCTGAATTCTCTTATCCTGAAATGCAGAGACATGTATCTGTTATTAAAATAAAAATCATTTCTGAAGTCCTTCTTTTGGATTAATAAACATCAATCTGAAGAGCTCGTTAGCATATCTTATGAATTATTAAAATATACTATGAAATAATAATGTGTTATCAAACTGAACACAACCATAATAGTATGTTGAAGAATCAATCAACATATTAAAAGAATCTAATGCCACTATGAGGAGCAATCAATAAGTAATTATGGATTCTGAAACTAATGGGGTTATAAGCATGGGTATGTATAGCATAAAAGCAGAAGCTGCCATTATGCTTGTCCGATAGGAAGAGGATATAGAAGCTGAATAGGTTAAATGATGAGCATGACTGGCTGCTGTAGCTACTGGAAGAACAGGAATAGCCCTGTTCACAGCATAAAAAGGTACAAACACAAAAAAGCCTCTGCTGTATAGCAAAGGCTTCTGTATAAAAAAAGGCACCGACCTACTCTCCCACCTGTTACGGCAATACCATCGGCTCT
>NZ_SLYV01000010.1:0-294110 GCF_004342035.1 Sphingobacterium sp. JUb20
ACTAACTAACTAACTAACTAACTAACTAACTAACTAACTAACTAACTAACTAACTAACTAACTAACTAACTAACTAACTAACTAACTAACTAACTTTATTTCACCATCAAATCAACTAACTGATTAACATCCATATCGATAAAAGTATCGTAATCCAATGTTGCATTTAAGATTTGTTTCTGTTGTTTATCTGCAAATATGCGGGCCAAATTAATCCTGTATTTTTCAATCAGTTTAGGAATACCTTCATCGCGGCGGCGTGGATGCCCTATTGGATATTCAACCAAAATTTCAGAGAGCTTTGTTCCATCATTTAATGTAATCGTCAATCCATTTGCAATTGCCCTTTTTTCAGGATCATGATAATCTTCTGTTAATTTAGAATCTTCGATACAATTCATTTTATCACGCAAAACATCAATTCGAGGATCCATAGCTATCCGATCTTCATAATCTTCTGCTGTCAATCGGCCATAGATCAAAGGTACCGCAATCATATATTGTATACAATGATCTCTATCAGCAGGATTATGAAGTGGCCCCTTTTTATCAATAATGCGAATAGCAGCTTCATGGGTCCTAATTTCTATATGCTTAATAGACTCAACAGTTTTCCCTATTGCTTTAAGTTGATCATGCAGCAACATGGCAGCCTCAACGGCTGTCTGAGAATGGAATTCAGCCGGAAAAGAAATCTTAAATAAAATATTTTCCATCACATAAGAACCATAAGCTCGCTGAAATTGAAATTTCTTTCCTTTGAACGAAACATCATAAAATCCCCACACTGGAGCCGTTAATACGGAAGGATATCCCATTTCCCCTGTCTTGGCTATCAATGCTAACTTTACCGCACGTGAGGTTGCATCGCCTGCTGCCCAAGATTTACGGCTACCTGTATTGGGTGCATGACGATATGTTCGCAATGCCTGCCCATCAACAAAAGCCAGTGAAACAGCATTGATCAATTCATCACGACTTAATCCCAACAATTTACCAACCACAGCAGTGGAAGCTACTTTGACAAGAATCACGTGATCTAAGCCCACTTTATTAAAAGAGTTTTCCAAAGCCAGAACACCCTGAATCTCATGTGCCATGATCATTGCTTCTAAGACTTCCCTTGCTTTTAAAGGTTTTTCTCCCATAGCAATACGGGTTCTACTCAACCAATCAGCCGTTGCTAAAATACCTCCTAAGTTATCCGAAGGATGTCCCCATTCTGCCGCCAGCCAAGTATCATTAAAATCTAACCAGCGCACAATTGTTCCGATATTAAAAGCAGCCTGTATCGGATCTAATTGGTAGTTTGTTCCAGGAACTTTCGCACCGTTTGGCACAATGGTACCAGATACCACCGGACCTAACAATTTTGTACAGGCAGGGTAAGTGAGCGCTTCAAAACCGCATCCTAATGTATCCAAAAAACAGTAAAATGCAGTTCTCCATGCAACTTTGCTTTCAATCTTATATTGAAGTACATAATCTGCAATATCAGCTAAGACCTGATCAGCCTGTGGTCGTTCATTCGAAATTTGTGATGCCATTTTTTCTAAAAAACTATTCGTAAATATTAAATTTCAATTGTTGCGTTCATTTGTATATTTTCTCACATTACCTTTCAGAAATAGGAATATAAGGTCTATTTTCTGGTCCGATATAGTGAGCACTAGGTCGAATAATCTTCCCGTCCTGACGCTGTTCAAATACATGTGCCGACCATCCTGTTATCCGTGACAGCACAAATAAAGGGGTAAACATTTCTGTCGGGATACCCATTATATGATATGAAACGGCCGAATACCAGTCTAAATTGGGAAACATTTTCTTTTCTTCCCACATCACAGATTCCAAACGCTCGGCAATGGAATATAGTGTCATATCGCCCGCTTCCTCCGATAGCTCCCTAGCAATACGCTTAATAACCTGGTTACGCGGATCTGAAATGGTATAAACAGGATGACCAAATCCAATAATAACCTCTTTATTCGCTAACCGCTTACGAATATCAGCCTCCGCTTCATCAGCATTGGCATAACGACTCTGTATTTCAAAGGCTACTTCATTAGCACCACCATGTTTTGGTCCCCGCAGGGCACCAATAGCTCCTGCAATACAAGAATAAAGATCCGATCCAGTACCTGCAATAACACGGGCGGCAAAAGTAGATGCGTTAAACTCATGTTCAGCATACAGATTAAGAGACACCTGCATGGCTCTTATCCAAGATGCAGATGGCGGCGTGCCATGCAACAAGTGTAAAAAATGCGCACCCAAAGTTCCATCGGTCGTTTCGACATCGGTTTCTCGGCCATGTTGGCTAAAATGATACCAATACAACAAAGCAGAAGCCATAGAGGCCATTAAACGGTTGGCAATATCGCGCGCACCAGCACTTGGATGACTTTCCTTTTCAGGTTGAATACTCCCAAATACCGAAACATAAGTTCGAAGAACATCCATTGCATGAGCAGTTGTCGGCAATTGTTTTAAAACTTTCTGTATCGCGATCGGTAATCCACGTTGACTTATTAATTGTGCCTGATAAGTGGTCAATTGCGATTTAGTCGGTAAATTTCCATAGATCAATAAATAGGCTACTTCTTCAAAACTAGCCTGATCTGCAAGTTCCAAAATATCATAACCTCGATAATGTAAGTCATTACCACTTTTTCCGACGGTGCTTAATGCTGTATTGCCTGCGGCAACACCAGATAATGCGACGCTTTTCTTGGGTTTAAAACCCATTTCATTTGTTTCTGTCATCATGCTTAGTATTGAACAATTGATCTAGTTTATTTTCATATGCATAATAATTAATGCTACGATAAAGTTCTTCACGGGTTTGCATACCTACCAGAACGGCAGCTTGCGTACCATCTTTTCGAATATGCTGATATACATTTTCAGCCGCTTTATTAGCTGCTCGAAAAGCAGAGAGCGGATATAAAATTATTGAAACTCCTACTTGATGTAATTCATCTCGAGTAAACATTGGCGTTTGACCAAACTCTGTAATATTTGCTAAAACAGGCAATTGGGTTGCATCATGAAATCGTCTGTATTGATCCAGTTCATGAACAGCCTCTGCAAAAATAAAATCAGCTCCAGCCTCTTTATATGCGATAGCTCTATCTAAAGCCGCCTCTAAACCTTCTGATGCTAAAGCATCTGTACGGGCGCCGATTACAAATGTATTATCCGTACGTGCATCCACAGCAGCTTTAATACGGTCCACCATCTCTGTCTTCGATACCAATTCTTTTCCAGGTCGATGTCCACAACGTTTTGCTCCCACCTGATCCTCCATGTGAACAGCTGCAGCACCAGCCTTGATCAAAGACTGAATCGTACGTGCTATATTAAATGCCGAGGGTCCGAATCCGGTATCGATATCGACCAATAAAGGGACTGGACAAACGTTCGTAATACGCTGCACATCAACCAGTACATCTTCAAGCGTGGTAATACCAAGATCAGGAATTCCCAAAGAACCCGCGGCAACTCCTCCTCCCGATAAATAAATGGCCTGAAAACCTGCTTGCTGAGCTAGCAGAGCATGGTTCGCGTTGATAGTTCCAACCACCTGTAATGGTTTTTCCTGTTGCATCGCTTCTCTGAAAAGAAGCCCTGGAGTTTTTATCATATAATTGGATATTATAAATGAGCCCGATAGCCGAGCAGATGCATTAAACTTTTTATTGCTTAATGTCCAAGAAATTTTCTCCTTTATTATCGTACTGAAAAAAGTTCCCTTATTGCTAAAGATAAGAAAAATAATGGTCGTGATCACCATCTTTAAAGATCATTTTTCATGTAAATGTTCAAAGTACACACTCTCAACAACACCCTTCAAAATATTGATTATCAAAAGTTTTATTGTAAAAAAACACTTGATAAAATAATTAAAAAGGCTAAATACTGAGACAATATGCATATCCACTGGGTCAGATGATGAGCAATAGAATTGGTGATAATTATATTGCTTATTACTACAAATTTATTTAAGTTTGCTTGTACGCAGTATTTTAATCATAATCCTTATTTAACCTTTTTTAAACCGTTTCACTACATCAATATGAACCTTAAAACTATCGGTTTATTTTTTCTTTTGATCGCTTTATGTCAGCATAACTACGCTCAAAAAATACCCTTATCTTTTGGCGAAGAAGTACAACTTGAGGATCTACTTTTATCAAAAAAGCCCACGAAAAATTCAATCAACTGGCTAAATGTAAACACAGCCAAAGATACTTGGCGTTTAAATGGAAAATCACTCATATGTACAGGGCTTCCTATTGGTGTCATGCGTTCTGAAAAACTATATGAAAACTTTATTATCCATGTCGAATGGAAGCATATCTATGCAGGAGGTAACTCGGGTATCTTTGTATGGTCGGATGCAGAGCCCGATTCCATAGGAAGACTTCCAGGAGGAGTTGAAGTGCAGATGCTGGAATTGGATTGGGTAAAACAGAATACCAAAGACGGTGTTGTTCCGCCAATCGCTTACGTTCATGGCGAATTATTTGGTGTGGGCGGTGTGGAAACAATACCAGATAATCCACGCGGTACAAGAAGTAAAGCGATAGAGAATCGGGCTAAAGGGAAAGGAGAATGGAATAAATATACGATCGTCTGCGTGGACGGTACAATTAAATTAGCTGTGAACGGAAAATTTGTCAATGGTATTCGCAATTCGACTATTAAGAAAGGGTACCTATGTCTTGAATCTGAAGGTTCGGAAATACATTTTAGAAATTTTCAATTAATTGAACTTCCTCCAAGTGTTACCCACATTTCTCAAATCGTAAAAACAATAATACAATAACCACTTAACTTCGTTGCTGCTCTTTTAAGAGCAGTTTAAAACAGAAAGTTTAACAGCTAAAAATTAAAAATAATTAATTTCGGATCTTAATTGTAAGTTACAAGCAAAAAAAAGAAAACTTTTGATTTCGTTTACTGTTATATAATAAACAACAATCGTTAATTATATAGAAAACTTACGAATCATGAAGAAATTAGCATTACTACTTACAATTATGGGGGGAATAGCTTTCGGCGCAAATGCACAAAAGATCGAAACTGTTCCACAAAGTTCAGCAGATGTTGGAACTGCCCCAATAAAAAAAGGTAACTGGATGGTTGGTGGTTCCTTAGCAAATCTAGGTTATAGTTTTGAAGGAAAAGCATTTAATATCAACGTACAACCTCGAGCTGGTTATTTTGTTTCTGATGGTATCGCGATCGGAGCTCAAGCTAACTTAGGATTTATTGCTGTAAAAGATCATGATAACGAATGGAATTATGGTATTGCACCTTTTGTCAGATATTATTTCCCAGAAGGTTCATCTTCGTCAGGACGTTTCTTCGGACAAGGTGATATTGGTATCGCAGGTAGTTCAGTTGGAAAAGGTGCTTCCTTAGCTTTAGGAGCAAATCTTGGTTATGCACACTTTATTACAAGAACAGTTGCACTTGAGGCTACTGTCGGTTATAACTATACCAAATCGAACGTTAACTTAGGTGAGAAGTCTTCTGGCTTAGGAGTAGGACTTGGATTCCAAATCTATTTACCTGGTCAGAGATAAAAACAGATTTTTACACCGTATAAAAAAAGCACATATTCATCTATGTGCTTTTTTTATTCACGTCATTTTTTCATCATAAAACAGACTTCATTAAAGAATCATGAACATAATACGTTCTTAGGTTTTATTGTCATCACAGTCTGTTCATGCCAGCTTGTTGCTACTGGACAACCCAGTTTTTCATTATAATAAATATCAGATACAACATGCTCTTTTTCGATTTTCACCTCCAGCTGAAACATACTGTCCAAATCATTTAAAATACGCTGCTGATACTCCTCTCTTTCAGTTGCCGCAGGTAAAGTAATTTCATAGCAATACAAATACTTCTCCCTCCATAATGCGGAGTCTCCACAATCCTGAGTATGTAAATACTGACACCGATTATCATCATAGATAAAAATACGTGAGACAGGAAAATTTGCCGATAAACCAAACGCAAACAAGTAAAATTCATAAATCGCCATATTGACTAATGAGATTCGAAGTATATCGGCTTTTTCATCGCGCACAACAGCACTGTAAGAATCAAGTCCATTTAAAGGAGATGTAAACTGTGCATAGTATTGTTCCGGAGGTTTTACTTTTAAAATGCTTTTTAAAGGTTGTTCCCGATTATGAGTTTGAAACTCTTTCATGACACGAGTTTTAAAACGATCTTGCCTTAATGTTTTCATTCTTATTATATGTTTATAAGTTTTTCGTGTAATTAAAAGCTTTAGCTATACTAAGTATGTTCCCAAATCAATTGACTTCCCTATAAAAAATTGAAAATAAAAAACCGACCTACTACATTCACAAATAAACAAGAACATGCATCTATCATAGAGCACAAAAAACTCACTTAAATTTATTGTATCAAGAATAAATTAGTCATGAAGATTTCTCTATCAGTGCTACTTGCCAGACAAGTAGGTCGGAAAAATCATAAGATACTAGCCGTTCACCATCTTTACATAAGCCGTTACAAATATGAAAAACAGACAACATGAAGTTGACAACATGTTGTGAAAGTTGACGACTAGACTTATAATTTTTTTTAAAATGTCATTATCTAACAAATTTTAATATAGCATGCATTTTATATAAATAGTGCATGTAAAAAAATGCTAACAAATCAAATGTCTACATGGCTTCAATCCCACTACTATTAAGATTTCTCGATTGCTATAAATTAATAAAAAATAATGCATACAAGAAAAGGCACCCTATTGGGTGCCTTTTCTTGTATTATAGTGCATATGTAGTTCTTACCAATAAATTGAATATAGGGCAACCACAATCATGAGTACCAATAATGACCCAATAACAAAACCATTGTGAGATTTAAACATTTTTGCATCAATTTCTAATCCTTTAGGGACAATGCCACGTTTGTTATCAATCAAACTAATGATTACCATAAAGATCACACAGATGATAAATACAAAACTCATCCTGTCTATAAATGGAATTTCATAAATACCTGTTGTTGGATTCAGCACAGAGAATCCGGTGCTTGATAAGAAAGAAAGGTCCATCATATCTGGCAACTTTTTGAATAGTACAGATAAAATAAAGCCTCCAATCGTTGCGAACATCGCTGCATTTGATGTTGTTTTTTTCCAAAAGAACCCGAGAATAAACATCGCAAAAATACCCGGAGAAACGAATCCTGTATACTCTTGAATGTATTGGAATCCCTGTTTTCCTTCTCCCATTAGCGATTCACCTAAAATAAGTGCCAATCCTGTTCCTAAAATCATGGAAACAATAACAGCTATTTTTCCAACATTCACCAAATTCTTTTCAGAAGCAGTTTTATTGATTGCTTTTTGGTAAATATCTAACGTAAAAATGGTCGCAATACTGTTTGCTTTCCCCGCTAAAGAAGCGACGATTGCAGCAGTCAATGCGGCAAATGAAAGACCTTTTAAGCCTGCAGGCAAAAGAGTTAAGAGCGCTGGATATGCTTTATTTGGATCCTGTGCTCCAGTTGAGGTCAATAAGCTTGATGCATCAATAGCACCTAAATTTTTATTTACAATATAGTAAACAGCAATTCCTGGGATAACAACAATCACTGGCATCAAGAGTTTTAAAAATGCAGCAAACAATAGACCATTTCTTGCTGTTGGCAAAGAAGCTCCCAATGCACGCTGTGTAATATACTGATTACATCCCCAGTAGCTTAAATTAGCTATCCACATACCTCCGATCAGAACACTGATACCAGGTAAGTCCATATAATTAGGGTTGTCGGTTTTGAATATCATATGGAAATGTTCAGGAGCATCATTATGCAAAGTGGTAAAACCAGCTAAAACACCATTACCATCTGAAATGATATTAAGTGCTAAGTAGGTAGCTACCAAACCTCCTAATACTAAGAAAAATACCTGAATAACGTCTGTATACCCAATAACTTTCATACCACCTAATGTGATGATGATAGCAAAAACAGCCAATAACATAATACATAAAGTCAAATCTAAACCAGAAATACCACTGATAGCGACAGCTCCAAGATATAAGATCGACATTAAGTTGACCACGATATAAAGCATTAACCAAAATACAGCCATGATCATCGCTACAGTACTATTGTAGCGTTGATTTAAAAACTGAGGCATGGTAAAAATCTTATTCTTAAGATAGACCGGCATAAAGAATATGGCTACAACAATCAGGGTTATGGAGGCCATCCATTCATATGCTGCGATTGCAAGTCCCATTTTAAAGCCCGAACCGCTCATTCCAATGAATTGTTCGGCAGAAATATTTGAAGCGATCAAGGAGGCACCAATAGCCCACCATGTCAATGATCCCTCAGCCAAGAAATAGTCCTTTGCTCCTTCTGACGCTGACTTCTTTTTGTAGTAGATCCACAAACCATATGAAGCAACAATTATAAAGTATACAAAAAATACAATATAATCCTTCGTACTTAAAATAGTATTCATTAGTTAAGATTAATTAGATTTTGATATAAAAATGTGAGGCTAAATATAGAAATATTTATTGCAGAATCACATAAAAAAACAGACGCAAAACTTATATAATCAATTTCACTCATCTCAAAATAGTTCAATTTTTATGTTTTTTTCCCAATTTTCTTTGTAATTTTGCACAATAATGTCAAAAATCTCATCAAATAGAGTTATTCGTTATACCTCTTTATTATTACTTTTCGTAATACAATTATTATTTTTATTAGCAATCTTTAAGGAAAATAACTCAACTATTGCCCTATCATTCTTCATCATTCTAATTTCATTCTTATTACTTTTCTCCTTTTTTAAGTCACCAGTTCATCATAATAAATTAGCGTTTGAAAAAGTTTATATTGCCGTATGGGTTCCAATTGGTGCAATAAGTTGTTATTTTTTAAATCACGCATTTGGATTAGGTTCGGTATTTTCAGCAAGTTTAGTAGGGCTCACCGGCGCCTTAATTCCGTACCTAAACAAAAAGTCAAGTTATCTGCCCCATCTACCTCCTGCTATTTATTGCGGTGCATTCGTAGGTATGTCCAATACCAAAGTAGCTCATGATATTTATTTCATTCTCGCAGCCAGTATCTGTACGGCTATTCTGCTGATCATATCAAAAAGTTTGTTGAACGGAATTGGCGGAAAACTTGGAACATTGGCTTTTGCCGGAGTTACCATTACCTACTTGATTCTATTTTTATTTTCTAGATAATGATATTTACAGCGATTCTCATATTTACAGGAATTTTCGGAAGTTTACTCACTTATTATTTTAACAATAAGCTGAAACTTGGAGGTGTACTATCCTCATCCCTATTGACCAGCATTGTTGCTGGATTTGTCCACTTTTTTCCTTCTCATATTCCAAAAGAATTAGTCAATCATATTCCGCTGATTTTTATTGGGTCTTCTTTTGTTGGTATGGTTTCGAGCAATCAATTGTCTACATTTATCGGAGTTTCACTTTCCGGTCTTGTATACAGCCTGATCTATATCAACACCAGTAAATTTTTTGATGGTTTTGGCGGTGCATTAGGTACTTCAGCGTGCATATCATTACTGGTAATTATGAGCATACCTTATCTTCGGTCAAATCATAAAATGACACTGGGTTTCTTTCAGTTACGCCGTATGATATTTAAGAACACCAGAAGAAAATCGCAAAAAAATACCTAGTCGTGTACCAATACCTTAAAAATCTACTTTTTCAATAAAAGGCAGCAGCTCTCTTCCCTAAAAATCTCAGAACCTTATCGTAAAATAAGAGCACAAAAAAAACGGTTTGAGTACTATTATTCCCGCTTTTAAGAGAAATAACAGCCCCAAACCGTAAGATGCAAAGTCTTCTCAGAGATTACAAAACAGTAACATTAAAGTGTTACTCGATTATCATCACTGTTATAATCCATAAATATATCATTATCAAGCACAACTTCTTTCACCTTTGCTTTAGTTTTCAGTTTTAATGTAGTAACAGCCTGATTACTCTCCCAAACTTGTGGTGTAAAATGAATTTTTTCTTTTTCACCGTCCACATAAGTCAATATCACATCAAATGGGATTGCAAATCCACCATTATTTTCAATCTCTAAACTAATGGTTTTATTTTTTTGACTGACCTTTGACAGCTTCAGATCGATATAATGATTACTAAAATACCAGTTGTTCCAGAACCAATTGAGATTTTTTCCAGATCCTGTATTGAAGGAATAAAAATAATCCCAAGGAGTCGGATGCTTCCCGTTCCAATTCTCCATATAATGATGTAAAGCTTTTCTGAATGCTTCGTCCCCTAGATAATCTTTCAGTGCCAAATAAGATAATGCCGATTTGATATAGGCATTATTACCATAACCCTTACCGCTCAATTGTGATGACAAAGAAATCAATGGCTGATCTTGTTCAGTAGCAGGATCCTGAATCCATCCTTTTACCCGATATTCTTTAAACAATTGCTTAGCAGCTTCCTCTCCATTTTCATCCATTCCAATAAGCAATTCCAAAGCTGTAGCCCAACCTTCATCCATAAAAGCATAACGGGTTTCATTAGTTCCCATATAAAAAGGAAAATAAGTATGGGCAATTTCATGGTCTACAGTTTGTCTAGCATCCATCAAGTTATCCGGCACACTGCTATCATTGACCATCATCGGGTATTCCATATCCGCAAATCCTTGAATTGCAGTCATCGTTGGAAATGGATATTCTACTCCTGGCCAATTTTTAGAGAACCAGTCAATACAGTAACGCTCCCAACCTACATATTGCTCGAAATCCTTAGTCCCATTCAGATAAGCCGCCTGAACACTTACTCTTTTACTTTTCAATTGAACACTAGAAGCATCCCACACATAATGATCACTCAAAGCAAAACAAAAATCAACGATATGATCTGCTTCAAACTTCCAGATGTTCCAGTCATGCTGTTTTGTCACCTTTTGTGTCTCCATTTCTTTTAAATTTGCAACCGTAATCACTTGGTCCGAAATCAAAGATTTTTTAAAACGGTCTAATGTTTCAGTTTGCAGTACCTCTTCAGGATTTAGAAAACTTCCTGTAGCCCATACTACATAATTTTTTGGAACGCGGATTTCAACTTTATAATCATTGAAATCATTATAAAATTCCTGACGGCCGTTATGTTCCAAGACATCCCATCCATTATAATCATCATAAACTGCTATACGCGGGTATGCATACGCACAGAAATAGGTACCAGGATCAATCTGCCCCTCACGGTCACTGGATAATGACAATGGATATTCCCATTCCATTTCGACTGTGACAGAAGATTTGGGATCAACAGGTTTATTCAACTTAATGCGATTGGCGGTAGTCCAGTCCTTACTATCGATAACATACACTTTATTATCTACTTTAAACGACTTCAACTTCAGTCCCGAAGTGAGAAAATCTGTACTGACGTCCGCAGCTCTTGCGGCTGTAGGTTTATGTACATTATTAGCAAAATGAATAACAAGATCTTTTAATGCATTAGGACTATTGTTCTCATATTGAATACGTTCTTTTCCAGAAACAATTTTTGTTTCTGGGTTTACCGTTACCTGTATGTGATATTGCGCTCTGTTTTGCCAATATTTTGCACCTGGTGCACCGGTTAAACTTCGGGTTTCATTTTTATAAGCCTGCTTAATATGACGAGGAGTATATAATTCCTGAGCGTGCAGGAATATGTTACAGACGACAATGTAAACCAGACTGAAGAGAATCTTTATTTTCATGTACTTTTTTTTGCTAAAGATAAGCAGTTCCTAAACGTCGTACAACAAGGAGATGTGTCGTATATTAAAAATTACTGGCTAAAAAATATCGCAAGTCTTACTTTTAACCGTATTTCCTCAATAAAATAATTCTAGATACCAAAGAGATATCGATAATTGTATAAGAATCATGAGTGCCAAATAAAAAAAATACAAACAAATTTATCTAAGTTTGCATACTATCTATATGACTAAAACGTTAAATTTTATACTCATATGTTGCAATATAAACTTGATACATGAAAAGATATTTACCTCATTTTAAAGCTGTTAACATAACTTTAGTTTCTTTATTACTTTTGTTCGCAACACATATCACCCCAGTTCTTGCTCAGGTCACTATTGTATCGGACTCTTCTAGATTAGAATCAAAATCCACCTATATGCAGCATAAAATTGATTCTAACGCTTCTTATCAATATGATATATCCGATTTATTTCGCAACATTCTTCATCCAAAAAGAGAGCGAAACCCAAATAAAAAACGTTCTGGAATTACCCTGATGCCTGGTGTGGCCTTAAATCCCACTATTGGAGCTCAAATCGGAATAAAGGGAGTTGCAGGAATTGTACTGGGAGATAAATCGAATACCACAATGTCTACAGCGGCATCAACAGCTTCAGTAACAACAAAAGGTATTATGGTTTTTTACGTAAGCCATAACATCTATACCAGAGAGAATAAATGGAATATCCAGGGAGGATGGGCTATTGTAAAAATGGTCAATCCAGATGCCGGCTTAGGAATGACTAAAACTTTTTCTGGACAAAATGATGATGATATTCTTGCTAACCCAGACAAAAACATGTTTGTCTACAAGTATACATCCTTTAGCATCAATGAAAAGCTCTATAAACGGGTTTCAGATAATCTTTTTCTGGGTGCTGGTTTTGCATTTGACATTCGCAGAAATATCAAAGCATCAACCGAAAACAATGACAATCCAAATTACGTCTATAGTAAACGTTATGGTTTTGATCCTGAAAAATTCAATTCAAATGGTCTTCTGTTTAATGTTCAGTATATGACACGTGATAATCCAAATCGTGCGTATAAAGGAATTTATTCGGATATTGGAATTCGTATGAACCAGGAGTGGATGGGCAGTAGTAAGAATGCAATTCAGCTTACCACAGATTTTAGAAAATACATTAGTCTTTCTGAGGAAAACCCTGAACATGTACTTGCATTATGGAATTATGGATCTTACCGTATAGCAGGAAGACTACCTTATCTTGATCTACCAGGAACTGCCAAAGATAGTTATGCACGGTCAGGGCGCGGTTATACGCTTGGGTTTTTCAAAGGCTTATCTTACTTCTATAATGAGGCAGAATACCGGTTCCCGATACTTCGTAATAAATTTATCAGTGGAGCAACCTTTTTTAATATCCAATCGACCAATAACGATATGGACAGCAAATTATTTCAATCTTGGAGAGCTGCTGGAGGAGCAGGATTACGTATTCTGTTTAATAAAGCCACACGCACTAATTTATGTATTGATTATGCTTTTGGTGGGTATCATCAAAGAGGTCTATTCCTTGGATTAAATGAAACCTTTTAAAAAGCAGGCTTAATTGAAGTTTTTCATTATTTTAGGGGCAAATTGTTTTTGAGCCCCAATATCATATGTATGTTTTTAAATCTGCTTTCTACGCATTAATACTATTTTCACCTTCTCTATATGCACAGGAGGTTAGTAAAGATACCATTACATCCTATCAATTAGAAACAGCAAAAGTGTCTGGCTATTTTACAGAACAGCCCCTATTAACAACACCAGGATCTGTTTCTATAGTCGGGCAGAAAGCAATTCTTAGTCAAAATGGAGCAACTTTATTACCGAGCTTGAATACCGTTCCGGGCTTACGGATGGAAGAACGCTCACCAGGAAGCTACCGTTTGGCCCTTCGTGGTAGTTTAATCCGTTCTCCTTTTGGTATCCGTAATGTGAAAATATATGTCGATGAATTTCCAATAACAGACGCAGGTGGGAATACTTACCTCAATCTTATTGATCCGGCTTCCATTTCGCAAATTGAAGTTCTAAAAGGTCCTGATGGATCTATTTTCGGACCGAACTCGGGAGGTGTACTCATGATTAAACCTAATGGCTTTCAACATAGTCCGTTATCGAAAACCTCACTTAACCTTGCTGGTGGATCTTTTGGATTCGCACAACAACAATTTTCGATACTACAGCAGATCAACCAAAAATATCAATTTTCCCTTGATCAAAGTTTTACAAGATCCGATGGTTATCGAGAAAATTCGGCTTTAAATAAAAAAACTATTCAAACAGCACACCTATGGAACTATCATCCACAAGCAAGTCTTAAAGTCTTTGCCCTTTATAGTGATTTGAATTATCAAACACCAGGAGGACTTACGCTAGAACAATATCAGGAAAACCCACGTATGGCACGTCCCGCTACTCCAGCCACACCATCGGCTAAACAACAAAAAGCGGCGATTGATAATAAAACCTTTTTCGGAGGAATATCCCATAAAATCAACATAATTAATAAACTATCCAATACGACCACTATTTTTGGCTCATCATCAAAAATAGAAAATCCATTTATCAGTAATTATGAATATCGAGATGAACAAAACTTAGGGTACCGAAGCTATTTTTCTTACGAATCGCAGGATCAATTGAATTGGCAATTGCAAATTGGTACAGAAGGTCAAAAAGGTTGGTATGATATTGCTAATTATGATAATAAAAACGGAGTTTCCACAGATCCTCAAGCAGAAGATAAATTGAAAAATTGGCAGAATTTCTATTTTGTAAGAGGTAAAATTATTCTTGCAGAAAAATTGACCGTGGAGGGTGCTCTTGGGTTGAACCAGAATCAAATTGCTTATAGACAAGTATATCCTCAAACCTCGCAACAAAAAGAACGAATCTCTTTTGGAACAACGTGGATGCCGAAGTTTGCGGCATCCTATCTGCTTACACCAAAACTAGCCATCCGAGGTTCCATTTCCTCTGGATTCTCAGCTCCTACAATTGCTGAAGTCCGATCATCGGACAATATCATCAACACAGCTCTGAAACCTGAATCTGGTTACAACAAAGAGATCGGATTACGATGGGAATGGATGAACCGTCGTTTTATTACCGATATATCCTACTATCAGTACAAAATGAATAATGCCATTATTCGCCAGTTAAATGCAAATGCGGTAGAATATTACCAAAATGCTGGAAAGGTAAACCAAAGTGGAATTGAGAGTTCCATTATGGGGTACATTATAAAGCCTTCTTCAGAAAAGTTGGTGCAGGCGCTGTACATCAATTCGAGCGTGACCTACAATCATTACCGATTTAAAGATTATGAGATAGGGAATAACAATTATGATGATAATAAACTTACTGCAGTACCGGACTGGATTATTGTTCATGCTTTAAACCTAGATTTTGCCCATCAACTTGGTCTCCATGTGCAACATAATTATACGTCAAAAATTCCGCTAAATGATGCAAATACAGCATTTGCAGATTCCTATCATCTGGTTCAGGCAAAGATCCAATGGGGATTCAAATTTTCAACTAAATTCATGGCAAATGTATACCTCGGAGTGGATAACCTACTGAATGAAAAATACAGTTTAGGAAATGACATTAATGCATTTGGAAATAGATATTACAATGCCGCACCAACACGAAATTTTTTCGCTGGACTAAAACTAAGTTATTAAATGAAACGGGACTATATCATCAGAAAACATTCAACTGATGAAGCTATACCTTACGATTTACTGTTATTGGCAGATGAGACGAAAGAAGCTATCGACAAGTATATTTCGACCTGTACCATCTTTACATTAGTACATCGAATAACTAACGAGATTGTTGGAGTCATGGCAGTAAAACAAATAAATTCAGATACGGTTGAACTAAAAAATATTGCGATCACAGCACAGTACCAAGCGCAAGGTCTGGGCAGCGACATGCTGTCTTTCTTAAAATCCCATGCACAGGAAGAAAATTTACTGCATATCTGGGTTGGTACTGCGGATGTAGGCTTTCAACAGCATCGATTCTATATGCGCAATGGTTTTGAAATGAATCACATCCGTCATAACTTCTTTATGGAAAATTATGCTGACCCTATTATAGAGAACGGACTGCAGATGAAGCACATGCTTGTCTTTGCATACCGTTTAAATACGAATACAGATTAAACTACCTGCAACACAATATAAATAATTATACATACCTTTAAAAATAATAGCTTTACAAAAAGAGCATTTAGATACCATGAGCAATTTCAATTATCCATTAAACTTTCTATTTAAAATTTCGACTTTTCATAATGACTTCACCATTAAGGATAGTGAGGATCGTACACTCTTTTATGTTCGTCAAAAACTGTTCAAGCTTAAAGATGAAATTATGATCTTTTCAGACGAAAGTAGATCAGAACAGCAGTATGGTATAAAAGCAGACCGTTGGTTAGATTTCAATGCAAATTATACTTTTACAGATACCAGAACTACTGAAACGATTGGTAAAGTAGGCCGAAAAGGAATGAGATCGATATGGAAAGCTAATTACAATGCTTTAGACATAGATGGTCTTGAAGATTATACCATCAAAGAAGACAATGGCTGGGTAAAAGTTGGCGACAGCTTTTTAGGAGAAATACCGATACTCAATATTCTCACCGGATATGTATTCAACCCCTCATACACCATGTATGATAAAGAAGGAAATAAAATATTACAGCTCAAGAAAAAACCTTCTTTTTTCGGCCGAAAATTTACATTGGACAAACTCGCGGATATCAACCCAAAGGATGAAACAAGACTTATTCTTTGTTTTATGATGATGATCTTACTAGAGCGCGAAAGAGGATAAAATAGAAAAGGAGAATACATCTTGTATTCTCCTTTTCTATTTTATAAACCTTTAATCTGACGGTTCAAGTGATATAGCTTAACAAGCCTTTCTATAAAAAACAGGATCAATATCGCATAGATGATCTGAGAAACTAACAAGGCATTTTCCTGCTGCGGTAAATTGAATTGGAGGTCTTTCCATGACTTGCTGAGTAGATAGTTCAGTCCAAGCCCAAATATCATTCCTGCTAAGAAAAAATAAATTCCTCTCTTACGATCCTCTAAAACAGCAACCGCTTTTTTTTCATCCTGTTCGATTGTTTGCATTACACGACTTTCAAAATCAGAAAAAGGCATTTTAAGTTTACTGCTCTGCATTAATGTCTTCATTAATTCATCATTATTTTCCATGCTACACATTTGCTTTATTCATTAATTCCTTCAATATGGCGTACATTCGTTTACGGCCCCGGTGCAAGATCACTCTTGTATTTGCATCAGTCCAGCCCGTTATTATCGAAACCTCTTTGATACTTTCTTCCTCCAGATAAAATAACCGTAAAGCCAAACTTTCATTTGCCGGTAATAGACAAAGTGCTTCATTGATCATCTGACTCCGTTCTTCTTCCTCCAATAAAGTCAGGTCACTTTCATCGATCACCTCTTTATCATAATCTGACTGAAAATCTAAGACTTCAATCTTAATTTTTCGCAATTGCATAAAGGCTGTATTGACGACAATTCGATATAACCAACTGCTAAATTTGGAGTGCTGATTAAACGTGTCGAGTTTATGGTAACATTTGACAAAAGCATCCTGCGCGACTTCTTCTGCAAGCGATTCGTTTTTCACAATACTCATTGCAACAGAAAAGACCATATCCTGATATTTTTGTAAAAAATATCGAAAGGAATCGCGATCTCCCGCTAAAACTTTATCAATATACTGTTGATCCATCAATCCCTATCCTGCTTAGGTTTATCTACATAATTAGCAACAATCATGGCAATACCGCCACAAAGTACAATAATCGAAACTTTAAGTACACCGACAATATTTTCGGTCTGATATTGCGAAATTAAACCAACTATCAACAGCCCGATGCCAATTCCTACTATAAATACACCTAAACGTAACCAGTGTGAAATTCGAACTTGTTTTTTATAAAATTGAGATAAGTCCAGCCCTGCTTCGATCAAGGCCATACGCTCTTTATTTCTTGCTTGAAAATAGTAATAAAGCGTGAAGAAAATTGTACTAAAAAATGATACGAACATAATCGCACCCATTGTTTCCTTTTCCATAATTTATATTTTTCTCATTAGATGCAGACCGATCATCAAATGTTACAACTTAGCACTATAAATTTTAAAAAATGCTTTTTTAGTCTTTTAGCAAAAAATATTTTTGGAAAACGAATTTACATCGTTGCGCTTATATTCATACTGATATAACAGTTTTAAAGACTCTGACCATAAATATTGAAGAATAAAATTGGTTTTATATGACGGAATTAAAATTGTAAATAAAACAAATTTATCTAAGTTTGAGTAGCATGTATACAAAAGACGTTTTGCCACAGGGTTCAGATGATTTTCACCAGTTTCGATTCTCAGATATTCATTTTAACAATGAAAATCGATACAGCTTTTATTCTTGGATGTCAAACTTATCCGATAGCAACGCTCCAATCCGCATATTGACACTAAAGAAAAATGAAGGCCATTTCTCTATCCTCTCCCTAGGTATTCCCTACGATATCATTGTCGTTTATGACACTCCCGTACTCTCATTACTGTGCAATTGCTCTGAAAGCGAAGAATTCTGTATCCATCAAAAGCTAGTTCTGAATGAAATCTTTAAAAATGATCAGGTATATTTATTTTTCTCCGATCATGCTTATCAGAATTATCTAACTAAAATAGCAGTTAAATATGGGATAGAAGATGAACAGCAACTCGAGGATTATTTCGAAATTCAATGCATTGACGGTGTTGTAAAAACCATCAAAAAACAGGATAATTTACTAGATTTATCTCAAGATATTCTTAACACCGCAACAAATCCTGATTTAAAACGCAACAATAAGGAATTAGAACAGCTAAGCAACATTCTAGTACTTAAAGAGCATAAATACTATAAACACCCTCAGGTGTTACTCTATCGTGCAGCCCGCGCTAAAAATGGTTCGCTAAAAAACCCAGTACAGCAACTTTCATGTGAGGAAATGATCTGGAAAAGTAAAGATATTACAGAAAGTCAATTTTTTACCGCACTTCATTTTTTAGGGCAGAACACAATAGAAGAAAGCAAACAACAGATCACCGCCTTTAAAAAGCTGATTAAAAATCCACTAGGACTGGAAATCTATCAACATGATAAATCCTTATCGCAAACTATCGGGGCAAATAGTCTGACGCAGATCACATTAAGAGAACTACCCAAAACAATCCGAATTGACATCGATCGCGTCGGGAGATTTTTCACTGTTAGAAGCTCAATTCAAATCGCTGGACAAGATCACGCTTTACAGCAGCTTCCTGTAGTCTTTGATTATTTCATTCAGTTACAGCAACATTTCTATTTTATAGAGCATGCACAAATCCTTGCCCTGTTCAAACTTTTCAACACGACAGCAGATCACCTTATCGTACATCAGTCCAAATTCGAAGGTTTTAACAAGGATTTCTTAGTAGCAATGGAGGAGATTGTAGAAGTCAACTATCTACATATTCCCAAAGCAAATAGTAAACAAATCAAAGAACAACAGTTTTATAACGACACCGAATCGATTATCTATCTTGAAGAATCTGGTGATTATATCAATCTCATTCCGACCATGCGATATGCGGATGTAGAAGTTCCTGTTCGAAGCAGAAGATCTATCTTCGGATTTGATAAAAATGGACAAAAATTTTTAGTGAAACGGGATCTCGAAGCAGAACTCAAGATCATCAGCTTGATCATTAAGCAACATCCCTATTTCCAGGAGCAACTTGATGAAGATTTTCAGCACTTCTATCTGCATCGTAAACATTTTCTTGAACTGGACTGGTTCTTAAATGTGTTTGAAGATTGGCGCAATCATCATATTTCCATCATCGGATTTAACGAAATAAAAGCAAATAAATTCAACTCATTTAAAGGTAAAATAGCAATTCATGTGCTCAGTGGACAGAATTGGTTTAATGTAAATGTGGATCTGCAGTTTGGTAAAAGTAAAGGTTCGCTTAAAAACCTTCAAAAAGCTATTCGTAATAAATCAAAATTCATTACACTAGATGATGGTACGCAAGGTATATTGCCCGAAGAATGGTTGAATAAATTTGAACAGTTCTTTTTAGCAGGCGAAATCATTGATGACAGCCACTTACAGATTGCAGAAACAAATTATACAGCCATTGATCAATATTTTGAGGAACAATGGTTATCCCAAATAGCAAAAGAACGTTTGGAAGAAATTAAAAGTAAAATACGCAACATCGATCAGGTCAAACCCGTAATATTATCAAAAGATTTTATCGGCGAACTCCGTAATTACCAACATGATGGATTGAATTGGCTAAATTTCTTAGATGAATTCAATTTTGGTGGTTGCTTAGCGGACGATATGGGACTCGGAAAAACCATTCAGGTCATTGCTTTTATTTTAGATCAACGTAAAAAAGTAAAAAACAATTGCAATTTACTGGTACTTCCAACCACGCTAATTTTCAATTGGAAAAACGAATTGGAGAAATTTGCTCCTTCCATTAAGGTACTTATATTACAAGGTGCAGATCGTCAAAAAAACACCTTTGGATTCGATCAATATGACCTGATACTAGTTTCTTACCATAATTTATTGACCGATATTAATCACTTAAAAAAACACACTTTCAATTATATTTTTCTAGATGAGTCACAGCAGATTAAAAACCCCGAATCACAACGTTACCAAGCTGTTACCAAACTCAGTTCTCGTAATCGTATTGTAATTACAGGTACACCGATCGAGAACAGCACCATGGATTTGTTTGCGCAACTGTCGTTCGCCAATCCCGGATTATTAGGTTCGAAAAAATATTTTAAAGATGTCTATACTACGCCTATTGATGGATTCAGCAATAAAAAAAGATTGGAAGAATTGCAACGCAAAGTAAAACCTTTTATTTTGCGACGTACAAAAACGGAGGTTGCCAAAGAGTTGCCAGCAAAAAATGAAATCGTACTTTATTGCGAAATGAAGCCTGCTCAAAGACATATCTACGATACTTACGAAAAGGAATTTCGGGAATTTATCTCGGTCAAAGATGGAGATGAAATACGCAAGAGTCCTATGCATGTATTAAAAGGATTGACCAAATTACGTCAGATCTGCAATTCAACAAAATTGCTAAAAACAGATGATCTAAGTGTAGAACAAGATGCATGCAAGATTGAAATGCTTATCGAACAAGTACTCGACAAAAGTCCATATCAGAAAATCATCATCTTTTCCCAATTTGTGAGCATGCTAAATCTAATCGAAACAGCTTTAGCCAAACACGATATCAAAGTGCTAAAATTAACAGGACAGACAAGAGATAGACAACATATTGTAACGCAATTTCAAGAAAATGAAGCACAGCGAGTCATACTGATAAGTTTAAAAGCAGGTGGAACGGGCTTAAATCTTACAGCGGCGAGCTTAGTATATTTGGTTGATCCTTGGTGGAATCCTGCAGTTGAAGCGCAAGCTATCGACCGCGCCTTTCGAATAGGTCAAGCAAAAGATGTCACCGCGATACGCTTAATCTGCCCGGATACTGTGGAGGATAAAATCATGAAACTGCAAGCCAATAAAACAGCAATAGCAGATAACATCATTTCCAGTACTTATAATCCGATTGCAGACTTTATGAATAAAGAACGCCTACTGAGCTTATTTCAATAAATGGAATTGCTACATACAAAGCGAATGTAAAGAGCTCATCTATGCCCTTAAAACATACATTTTTAAATAATTATCCTGATGAAAAAACTAAAGCAAAGCATTGAATATCTGAAATCTTTAGAACATATTTCTTTAACGGCTAATTTAGATGATATTTGGTCGTATATCTGCTATTCCCCTAAAATGCCATTGCGACATCATCAAGAGCTACTAATACAGTTAGCTTCAAAAGATGAATTAGCAGTAAAGGATGAATTTTTCAGTGGTCACCTATTATCTTTTCCTGCCTACCGTTGGGGATCGGGCAAAGATTTAGTTTTGTTGACGCATGGTTGGGGATCAAAAGCCGCAGATTTTTCGATGCTTATTGATAAACTATTGGAAAATCCAGATTTAACGATAATCGCATTTGACGCACCTGGAAATGGAGGAGCTGAAGGAGAATTATCCAATTTAATTTTATACATTGAAGCTGTTCAAACTATTATTAATACCTATGGTTTACCTGCAATAGTCATCGGTCATTCTCTCGGTGCCATGGCTAATATCGCAGCATTAGCAAAAATTAGACATACTCCGAACTGGATCATTAGCCTTACTCCACTAATAGATTTAAAAGCAAATTTCGCAGCTAGTATGGATTTCGTAGCTGTACCAAAAGATGTTCAAGAACACTTTTTTCTGAATTTTGAAGAAAAATTCAATATGAAAACCGCTTACTTTCATTTAAACAGTTTATACGATTTTGATAATAGCCAGCAGCATCTTGTACTCTATGATCAACAGGACAAAATTGCGCCCTATACCTATCTGCAATCATTTTTTAAAGTTCATCCCCCGACAGAGGCGATAGACTTGAATGGTGTCGGTCATGAACGCATCTTAAAATCACCGGAAGCAATCTCCTGCGTTCTTGAAAAAATTTACTTAACATAGAAGCTGTTCTATGAATTGCAAATCAAATAATCTTATTTTAAATTCAATACTTTTTGATGGATAAAATATAGCAAAATACCCATAATACATCTTCATTATGACATCAAAGGGGCAAAAAGCAATCTTCTAATGTTTACCTTTGTATCACAAACATTTATAAAGTAGCATGATTAAAGCAGTTTTTTTTGACATCGACGGTACTCTTCTTAGTTTCGACACCCACAAAGTCCCCGCTTCAACCGAAAAAGCCATTCAAGAATTAAAATCAAAAGGTATAAAAGTAATTGTTTCTACAGGAAGGTCTATCAATAGTTTAGATCACATCAAATACCTTGACTTTGACGGATTTATCACTTTTAACGGTGGTTATTGCATCACGAAAGAGGGTGATGTACTTTTCAGAAAAGGTATTCACGCCACTGATATTCAATCTTTGATTGACCATGCGGCAAAAAATGAAGTAAGCTTCTCTCTGATGTCAGAACAAGAAATCAGTATTTTTCAAGTAACACCGGAGATCGCTTCCATGTATGCACTCTTAAATTTACCTGTCCCGCCTCAAAGATCTTACTCAGACTTTGATATGGGATCTGTGCTTCAAACCAATATCTTCATTCAACCGGAGGAACAGGAAGAATTCATGAACAATGTAATGCCTAATTCTGTGGCCAGCCGTTGGACCCCGCTATTTGCAGATGTGAATCCTTTAGGTCAAAGCAAACAAATTGGTATCGATATTTTCATCAAACACTTTAATATCGACATCAAGGAAACCATGTCTTTTGGTGACGGTGGAAACGATATCACCATGTTGAAACATACGGCCTACGGAATTGCTATGGGTAATGCCAATCCTGAGGTAAAAGCTATTGCAGACTATATTACAGATGATGTAGACAGTGACGGTATATACAATGCTCTAGCACATTTTGAGGTTATCTAAAACCTCAAAGTTAGATTTGCGCGAAATGTATGTGCATTGCTATTCATAATAAGTGTATGTTGATCACCAAATTCATACTGTAGACGAGCCTGATAATTCTCCACAGAGTCATTAACTTTTTGATCTACAATATGGTGATTAACATGATTTGTAATATCCAATGAAATGATTTTTTCAAATACTGAAATCTTGATTTTCATTGGATATTTTGCTGCTGCATGATATCCTTGCCACAAAGCATTCTGAACCAATGGCAATAAGATAAACCTCGGTACAGACAAAGTGGGATATTCGATCTTTTTAGTCCAAACAACGGAAAGGTCTACAGCAGAAATCTGACTAAATAAAGAAACATATCTTTCCATAAAATCAATTTCTGCTTCAGCACTATTCTGAGTTTCCAATTGCGAAGCAATATCCTGATGAGCTAGAAAAGCTTGTAAAAATAAGGTATTCTTTGGATCATCCTTAATTTTATCCAAGCAACCTCGTATAAGTTCTACATCAAACTGACTGTTTACAAAAGAAAGTTTTGCCTTATCTTTCCATTGTTCGTGTAAGTTTTCAGGAACTTTACTGCTCCATAAACGATTCCATAATCGATCCATCACCACCTTTAATTTAAAATCCTAATAACCTATTTAAACTTATCTAATGTCTCTGAAACCCTAAATTCAACAATTCTTCCGATGAGTTCAAATGGGATCGGCTCCCGTAACGGAAACTGCACCGAACCTTTACCTTGCTTATAAGAAGCAAGTTCTATTTCGAATTTTGAATGACCAGTCGGCGTTGCATAAAATCCGATATGCTTTTGATAACCACCGAAATAAACAAGCGGTTTTCCTTTTAATTTATAAGCTGGCATGCCATAAGCTATTCCTTCAGTAGCTTGAGGAGCATGCTGCAGAATTGTATTACGGACCTGCAACAAGATCTCCTGCACTTCTTTTGGAAAACAAGCAATATACTCTTCTACTGTTTTAAATTCAACATTCATCACTAATTATGATTTAAAGTTCAAGATAAATGTAAACAAAAGGGAACCATTTTACCAATGATTCCCTTTTGTTTTATATAAACGTATGTATTTGTATCTTATTCTAAACCACTGACACCACCTGAAACAACGAGCTTCATCGCGTCTGTAGCAGACATATCTAATTTGGTTACCAAGGATGATTTTACAACGACCACCTGACCTGCAAATGAATATGAATAGGGAAAATAAACCACCACTTCATCTGTAAGCTTAATTTTTGATAGATCTGATTGTGTCAGAAAACCAATTTTACTAACACCTATTTCATTCACTTTAACTAGAACAGGAACATTAAATTTTTTGGCATCACCTACAAAGGCTTCAGTAAAATCTTTAATGGATGAATATAGCGTATTCAACAAAGGAATACGGTTAATCTGATTATTCAGCCAGTGTTTAATTGGATCTGTCACAAAATTGGTAAAAACAATCCCTGCTACAACCAAAAATAAAATGACTGTTAAAATACCAATTCCGGGAATATATAAAGGATGTCCTGTCTCATCCTCCAGGAATAACCCTGTAAGGTTAAGCGCCGAATCGACTGAAGCAACAATCCAAACAATTAAAAAAACCGCACCAGCTAAAGGAACAACGACCAAAGTTCCTTTGATAAGATAATTTAAAAAAGCTCTAATTAATTTTGATAACATATTACTTGTACCTAAAAGACCCTACAAAGATGCGAAATAAGCCTCGAATTACTCGTAAAAATAAACTCTTTTCACCCGTTGTGAGATATTGACCAACAATTCATACGGGATGGTTCCTATAGCCAATGCCGCTTCCTTAATATCAGGATAAACAATGACTTCGTCTTCTTCATTAACATTAATATCTGTCACATCTAACATACACATATCCATACAGATATTTCCAATGGTAGAAACCAGTTGCCCGTTGATCGACATTTTACCTACTCCATTACCGAACCTTCGATCATAACCGTCTGCATAACCGATCTTGATGGTTGCGGTTCTGCTCGCACGTTGCAACATACCAGCGCGATTGTATCCTACTGTTTCATTAGCCGTAAGCTCTTTTATCTGGGTAACATTGGTTTTCAGAACACTAACTTCTCTCACCGGCAGATCATCTCGATCCATATCAATTCCATAAAGACCAATCCCTAAGCGTACCATATCGAAATAAGCACTTGGCCACAGATCAATACCCGATGTCGCAGCAATATGTCTGATAAAAGAATACCCTAATTCCTGCTTAAGTTTTGTCGTGAAAACATCTAAAAGATGAATCTGATTCTCAGTAAAAGCATTATCAACAGCATTTCCTGCCGAAGCTAAATGTGAAAAAACAGACTGCACTTTCATCGCATCCTGATTTTTCAATATCGCTAACAGTCCATCAACTTCCTCTGGCATAAAACCAAGACGATGCATCCCGGTATCAACTTTAATATGGACTGGAAAATCTTTTAGCCCTTGCTGTAACAGATAGCGGAGAAATGAATTTAAAACTCTAAAACTATAGATCTCTGGTTCCAACTTGTGATGTACAATAGCATCAAAGGCATTTTCATCAGGACTCATTACCACTATTGGAAGTGTGATGCCTCCATTTCTCAGATCAACACCTTCATCAGCAAAAGCAACCGTCAAATAATCCACATGATTAAACTGTAGTAAATTAGCAATTTCAAAACTTCCACTTCCATAAGAAAAAGCTTTTACCATAGCCATCAATTTAACACCTGCAGGCAACAGACCCCGGTATACATTGAGGTTATGTTCCAATGCATTTAAATTAATCTCTAATATCGTATCATGTGATTTAGCAACCAATCGTTTACTGATCTGTTCAAAATGATAATCACGTGCACCCTTTATCAAGATCGTTGAATTGCTATAATCAATATGCTTAAAACCATCTATAAATGATTTTGTATCCGAGTAGCTGGCCGTGGGTAATGAAAACTGTGCTTCCAACTGACTCAAAATAGGTCCGATAAAAATCAAATCAGTTAATCCACTAGCTGCGACCAAACGCTTTAGTTTACTGATACTCTTCTCATCATGCAACTGTACACCAGGAATATCGGATAAGATTAGGACCTTACGAGAATTTTGCTTTTGTTGCTTTAAAAAATCCAATGCAATCTGTAGCGCTACCAGATCATTACTATATGAATCATCAATAATGGAAGTATTATGTTTTCCTTTTTTCAATTCAAGACGCATCTCCATCGGTTGCAACGTGGCAATACGATCGGCTATAGTTTTAAAATCATAACCAAAAGTAATCATCACTGCAATACATGAAATCGCATTCTCAATTGATGCTTGATCAACAAAAGGAATTTTAACCGTAAAAAACTGGCGGGAAAAACATAAACTTACCAATGTAGCTTGATCACCTTCCTTCTTAAGTGAATAAACTTCTAATTGACACGATTCATCCTCTCCCCAGGCGAATTTGTAAATCTGAGAAGGCATATAGATCTGTTCAAGATACTTTTTAGGATAGACCAATACCTCAGCATCTGTAAAAAGTTTCAGTTTCTGTGCAATTTTTTCCTCTTTCGATTGAAACCCTTCTTTATGGGCTACCCCAATATTGGTTAATACACCATGCGTGGGTTTAATCATTTTTTGGAGTTTTTCCATTTCACCGACCTCACTTATTCCAGCTTCAATGATGGCGAAATTATATTGTTCATTTAGTTCCCAGAGTGATAAAGCAACACCCAGCTGTGAATTATAGCTTTTAGGACTGCGATAGATTTTATATTCTGGAGATAGCAGTTGAAACAACCATTCTTTGACGATAGTCTTACCGTTACTCCCTGTAATACCCAATACAGGAGATTTAAATTTCATGCGCTGTGTTTCTGCTACTGCCTGTAATGCTAAAAAAGTATCTGCTACCCATAAAACATTAGCATCTGGCAATACCAGTTCTTGCTGAAAGTCATCTTGTAACACAAAATTTCTAATCCCTTTACTATAGGCATCCATGATAAACTCATGTCCATCACGACGATTGATCAAGGCAAAGAATAATCCTGTTTCAGCATTTACGATCTTACGTGTATCATAAATCAGATTTTGAATGATAGATTTATGATGAACAATAATTGATCTTTTAGGAACAACAATCTCTGAAATATCCGATATGGTATACATTTTTTAAAATATTTATTCAATCAAAGCTCCACAATTTTTCAATAAGTTCAATATATTTTTGAAATTTGTAAAGATGTTTGACGAAGAGAAAACGAGAAAAAAAATATACACACCTAAGCAGGCATTGCTTAAGGCTGCCAGTTATTGTGCTTATCAAGAACGGGCACAACAAGAAGTCCGGGACAAATTATACGAATGGGGCTTGCATCATGAAGATGTAGAAGAAATCATTTCACAATTGATATCGGACAATTTTCTAAATGAAGAGCGCTTTGCTATAGCCTATACCCTAGGCAAGCTTAGAATAAAAAGTTGGGGAAAGATTAAAATTAAGCAGTCCTTAAAACTCAAAAGGGTATCCGATCCTTTAATTAAAATTGCGTTTTCAAAAATTGATTTAGATGAATATGAAGATAAACTCCATGATCTCTTAGATAAAAAGCAACTATCATTGAAAGATAAAGATGCCTATATTCTAAAAAATAAATTATTTCAATATGCTTTATCAAGAGGTTTTGAAAGTGATCTCATTTCTTCTCTCCTGAAAGAAAAGGGCTTATAAAAAAAAGACAATAAAGCTTATATTAAAATTTGTTTTTTTAATTATTAGCTCTATATTTGCATCACCAAAACAGAAAACAACTTGTTAACTGTTAGCAATGCGAAAATAGCTCAGCTGGTAGAGCACAACCTTGCCAAGGTTGGGGTCGCGAGTTCGAATCTCGTTTTTCGCTCCACATTAATATCACCTGCCTAGGTGGTGGAACTGGTAGACACGCAGGACTTAAAATCCTGTTTCCGTTAAGGAAGTGCGGGTTCGATTCCCGCCCTAGGTACAAGAAAGCTCATCAAAAAGATGAGCTTTTCTTGTTTTTGGACCTTTGATTTTTTTATTGATATCAATAGATTTACCATTGCATTTTATTGTTTCCATCTTGTATATTTCTAGATAGGTGATAGTGATATTATAGAGGTTTTATAGAGGGTTCATAGAGGTATATCTCTATAAACCCTCTATAAATACACAATAAAATGTATCTAAGATCTCAAGTACTTTTTAACCTGTCCTCTACATGATCTTCATCATTTTATATCAGCTCATAAGGCAATCGCTACTGAATAAAATTTCCTTCAACACGATCGATTTTCCCCATATAAACAATTTTAGGAGTTTATAAATTTATATACCTTTAGCCATCGACAACTTACTTTTAAAAGTCCACCGTATTTTAGAAAAAAAGTATAAAAGAACTGAAAAATATGCATATGACAATTATTAATAATGCGAATTTGAAATACCTCAATCATGATAGATAACATCAAAATCACAGAAACCAAGGTCTTATCAGACAATTGGTACGTCTTGCGAAAGATCACTTACGAATATTTGAAAAAGGACGGCACCATTATGAGTCAAAGCAGGGAAGCATACGACAGAGGAAACGGTGCCACTATTTTACTGTACAACAAAGAACAGAAAACAGTTATCCTTACCCGTCAATTTCGTCTACCTACATTTGTCAATGGAAATGAGAGTGGTATGATGATTGAAGCTTGTGCAGGTTTGTTGGATAAAGATAATGCCGAGGATTGCATCAGAAGAGAAACTGAAGAAGAAACGGGTTATAAAATTACAGATGTACGTAAAATATTTGAAGCTTATATGTCCCCTGGATCTGTCACGGAAATTCTGTATTTCTTTATAGCCGAATATGCTAAAGAAATGAAAGTCAGTGAAGGTGGTGGGCTAGAACAGGAGGAAGAAAATATTGAAGTTTTGGAATTGCCTATAAAAGAAGCGATGCAAATGGTTGATAATGGCGAAATCAAAGATGCCAAAACCATTATGCTGCTTCAATATATTAAACTCCAGCATATTTTATAGTATTTGCCATTGATTCTCCCTGCCCATAACTCCACCTCTGCCAGGGAGAATCATTATTCGCTATACCAGCAGTCCCCATTAATAAAACACTTCACTTCTTAAAGTATATGGTTCTGTCACAAAAAGATGGACAGACTAAAATAAATCTACCTCTTTTCGTTTATTGAGATTTTTTACCTAGTTTAGTGGAAACTTTAGGGGTGTCTGCAAAATTTGCAGGCTGAGATTTTACCCTTAGAACCTGATCCGGATCATACTGGCGTAGGGAAAAGTAGATGTCTTCATTGTGCATATACCGGCACAACTGTGGCCATTCCTAAAGTTTTTTATTTAAAAATTTTAAAAGGAATGGAACTCAAAATTAATCACCAATTACGTTTTTTTGAACAGCCCCCCTCCTCTTTGGAAGGTTTGATGCTTTTGGAATTCCCAGAAAAAAGCAAGGGCATTGCTGTCGCTATTAATAACCAGGTTATACCCAAAACGGCTTGGGCAACAACCAAACTACAGCATCAGGACTCAATTCTAATTATCGCTGCAACACAGGGCGGATAAATCTCTTATACCTATTACTATACCATCATGTTAGAACAAAACATTACCCAGACCCCATTTCCAAATTCAAAAAAAGTCTATATTTCAGGTCAGCTCTATCCTATTCAGGTTGCCATGCGTGAAATTACATTAAGTCCGACCAAACTTAGCAAGGGTGGAATAGAAATCAATCCTCCAGTCACTATTTATGACACTTCTGGTCCGTATACGGATGAACAAGCACAGATTGATATCCGCAAAGGCCTTCCTAGAACTCGTGAAAATTGGATATTGGACAGAAAAGATGTTCAAGTTTTATCACAAATCAGTTCAGATTATGGAAAAGAAAGATTGGCAGACTCGGACCTGGATGAACTCCGTTTTGAATACAGCCATAGACCTAAAAAAGCATTAGCGGGTAAAAATGTAAGTCAACTGCACTATGCAAGAAAAGGAATCATAACTCCAGAGATGGAGTATGTAGCCATTCGCGAAAATCAGCGTATTGAGCAAATCGAAGCAGCAACTAAAGGTATGGATCATCAGCACACCGGTCACAGTTTTGGTGCCCGTACTCCAAAGAAATTAATTACCCCTGAATTTGTAAGAGAAGAAATTGCCGCCGGAAGAGCAATTATTCCAAACAACATTAATCATCCAGAAAGCGAACCGATGATCATCGGTCGCAACTTTTTGGTAAAGATCAACGCTAATATTGGTAATAGTGCCGTTACCTCAAGCATTGAAGAAGAAGTTGATAAAGCTGTCTGGGCATGCCGATGGGGTGCTGATACAATTATGGATCTTTCAACAGGTAAAAATATTCATGAAACACGCGAATGGATCATCCGTAATTCTCCGGTGCCAATTGGTACAGTTCCTATATATCAAGCTTTGGAAAAAGTAAAAGGCGTTGCAGAAGATCTGACATGGGAAATATTCAGAGATACACTAATTGAACAAGCCGAACAAGGGGTTTCTTATTTCACCATCCATGCAGGAGTACTTTTACGTTATATCCATTTAACAGCACAACGTGTAACAGGTATTGTTTCCCGAGGTGGCTCGATTATGGCAAAATGGTGCCTGTTCCATCATAAAGAAAACTTCCTCTACACGCATTTTGAAGAGATCTGTCAGATTATGAAGGAATATGATGTTGCTTTTTCACTAGGGGATGGACTTCGACCAGGTTCTATAGCTGATGCTAACGATGCTGCACAATTTGCTGAATTAGAAACCTTGGGTGAGTTGACCAAAATAGCATGGAAACATGATGTACAGGTTATGATCGAAGGTCCAGGTCATGTGCCTATGCACATGATCAAAGAAAACATGGACAAACAGCTTGAAGTTTGTGACGAAGCACCATTTTACACTTTAGGCCCATTGACAACAGATATTGCTCCGGGTTATGATCACATCACCTCAGCAATTGGCGCGGCAATGATTGGCTGGTTCGGCTGTGCCATGCTTTGTTATGTTACCCCAAAAGAACACCTCGGTTTACCTAACCGAAAAGATGTAAAGGATGGCGTGATCACCTACAAACTGGCTGCACATGCGGCAGATTTGGCTAAAGGACATCCTGGTGCACAATACCGAGACAATGCTCTAAGTAAAGCGAGGTTTGAGTTCCGTTGGGAAGATCAGTTTAACCTTTCCTTAGACCCTGACACAGCCCGAGAATTTCATGATGAAACTTTACCTGCAGACGGCGCTAAAGTTGCTCACTTCTGTTCGATGTGCGGCCCTAAATTCTGCTCGATGAAGATCACACAGGAAATCCGGGATTCTGCAGAACAAGGCATGATCGATATGTCAAAAGAGTTTATCGAACAAGGTAAAGAATTATACTTATGATCATCGTCTTGACAGCCGAGCATGATATTGATAACGAACTCCAGACCATCAACAGTATACTGGATGCAGGATTGGAACTACTACATATTCGAAAATATAATTTTTCGGATGATGATATGTGTCAATTTATTTATGGAATAGATCCGCAATATCGAAATCGTCTTGTCATGCATAGCCATCACCATCTAGCCGAAAAGTTAAACTTAAACCGGTTACATTTTAATGAATATGATCGAAAATCAAAAAAACAAAGTCAGTATAGTCATACCGTAATCCGATCAACATCTGTACACAGTATGATAGATTTTAATCAACTGGATAACCAATGGTCATATGCACTGTTTAGTCCGATGTTTTCAAGTATTTCAAAACCAGGTCATGGTAAGGAGCATACTATCAAAGATCAGCTAAAACTTCGGAATAATCAGCAAGTTCAATTAATTGGGCTTGCTGGTATCCATTCCGAAAACCTAGGCCTTGCATATGACGCCGGCGTCGATGGTGTAGCTTTATTAGGAACAATCTGGAAGAGTGCACAACCTGTAAAAAGTTTTAAAAATTGTCTTATAAAAGATCATGCATATTGCCTGTAACAATTGCTCTTACAGGTAATTCATTCCTTTACAGATGATTAGAAGGAAATACCCAAACCGGATTATACTGAGCAGAAAAATGCGATAGTAAAAAAATTGAAATAGCAATGACAGCATACCCCAAAAATATCACGTTCAGTAAGATACAGTATATCTCGCAGGGAGATACGGCTATTGAACAGGAGACTAACATTAATAATGCACTACAAGCGGGTGCAGATTGGATTCAGCTACGCTGGAAACAAGGCACTAAAGATGAAGTGCTCGCATTAGCACGTCGTATTAAACAGCATTGCTTGCAACATAGTGCTACGCTTATTATCAATGATTATCTGCACATAGCCAAAACCATTGATGCTGCCGGAGTTCATCTGGGATTAACAGATACTGACATACAAGAGGCCCGACATGTATTAGGACCGCACAAAATAATTGGTGGTACAGCAAATAATATTTCTGACGTACAGCAACGCATCACAGAAAACTGCGATTACATCGGTCTTGGCCCTTTACGGTTCACCGCAACTAAAAACAATTTAAGTCCAATATTAGGCTTAACAGGATATCAAGACATCGTTTATCATTTAAAAAACAACGGTCAAAACTATCCGCCGATTTACGCTATTGGCGGTATAACACTTGATGATATCGTTCCCCTACAAGATATTGGCATTTATGGGATAGCACTGTCAAGTTTAATCACCGTACACCCTCACTACATTCAAGAACTTAAAAATAAACTACAATGGATACATTAAAAATAGCAGATCAGATATTTCAATCGAGACTATTCTTAGGAACAGGAAAGTTCGGAAGTCTGCAACAAATGAAGGAATCTATCGTCGCATCGGGTTCTGAATTGGTCACGATGGCTTTAAAGCGTTTGGACCATCAGTCTTCCTCAGACACATTTCTCGAGTCTTTACAAATCCCTGGCGTAAATTTACTCCCCAATACCTCTGGAGCACGTAATGCAAAAGAAGCAGTCTTGGCCGCACAACTTGCTCGTGAAGCCCTGGAAACGAACTGGGTAAAACTCGAAATTCATCCAGATTCACGCTACCTGATGCCCGATCCAATCGAAACATTGTTGGCTACAGAGCAACTTGCAAAACTCGGTTTTATTGTGCTCCCTTATATGCATGCAGATCCAGTGCTCTGTAAAAGACTAGAAGAAGCTGGAACGTCGGCAGTAATGCCTTTAGCTGCACCCATAGGAAGTAATAAAGGACTTCGAACATTGGACTTTTTAGAAATGATCATCGCCCAAAGCCAAGTTCCTGTTATTATTGATGCTGGAATTGGTGCTCCTTCCGATGCTGCAAAGGCAATGGAAATCGGTGCTGATGCTGTTTTAGTCAATACAGCTATTGCATCCGCAAAATATCCGATACAGATGGCGACGGCATTTAAAGAAGCTGTAATAGCAGGTCGCAAAGCTTATCAGGCAGGATTAGGTATATCAGAAAATCGTGCTATCGCTTCTAGTCCGCTAACTTCATTTTTAATCGATTAAGAACGTTTTATGCAAACTTTTCAGGAACTATTTACACTATACAGCTGGCAGGAAATCAAGGAAAAGATATATAATACCACAGTTGAGGATGTCAGAAGAAGTCTCCGTAAAGAAAAAAGAAATTTAACTGATTTTCTAACCTTCCTTTCTCCTGCGGCGATTACTGAAATAGAAGAAATGGCACAATTAACGCAACAGATCACACAACGTCGATTTGGTAAGACAATCCAGTTATATGCTCCTTTATATCTAAGCAATGAATGTCAGAATATCTGCACCTATTGCGGTTTTAGTATGGACAATAAGATCAAGCGCAAAACACTTTCGAATACAGAATTACTGTTAGAAGCCATGGCGCTAAAATCTATGGGTATCAGTCATGTATTATTGGTAAGCGGAGAAGCCAATAAAACAGTCGAGATCAATTACTTTAAAAATGCGATTGCATTGCTGAAGCCCCACTTCGCGCAGATATCCATTGAAGTACAACCTCTGCTTTTAGAAGAATACCGTATTCTGCAGGAAGAAGGTGTTAATACTGTGCTTGTCTATCAGGAAACCTATCATCAAGAGGTTTATAAAACATATCATCCAAAAGGCAAAAAGTCAAATTTTGAGTATCGGCTGGATACACCAGACCGTATAGGTCAAGCCGGAATTCATAAAATTGGTCTTGGTGTTCTTTTAGGTCTAGAAGACTGGCGTGTCGATAGCTTTTTCAATGCGTTACATATTGATTATCTTGAGAAGCATTATTGGCGTACAAAATATTCAGTTTCATTTCCTCGATTACGACCTGCGGAAGGTGTATCCACACCGAATTTTATTATGGAAGATCGTGATTTACTGCAATTGATCTGCGCTTATCGTTTATGGAATGAAAATCTAGAAATATCCATATCAACTCGTGAACGCGAGAAATTTAGAGACCATATCATTCCTATCGGTGTCACGACCATGAGCGCCGCTTCGAAGACAAATCCAGGTGGCTATGTGGTGGATCCACAGTCGCTTGAACAATTTGAGATCAGTGATGAGCGCAGTATGGAAACTATCCAAGGTATCATCAGAAAGGCTGGATACGATCCCATTATGAAAGACTGGGACATAAGCTACTCTGGTAGGCAATAATAATTATAACACAAATTATCGTATTTATGCAACAGCACAGTGCTTTTGATCGATACTCCCGCCAAGTTTTTATTAATGAAATTGGTGTTGAAGGGCAACAGAAAATTATGGCGGCAAAAGTCCTCGTAATTGGAGCAGGTGGACTAGGTTCGCCTGTTCTTCAATATCTCGCTGCTGCTGGAGTAGGTCATTTAGGGATTGTTGATTTTGATCATGTAGAAATTCATAATCTCAACAGACAAATTATACACAATGAAAAAAGTGTACATCTACAAAAAGTAAAAAGTGCGGCAGTATATATCCGCGAACTCAATTCATCCATCCAAGTCGACAGCATTGCGACAAAAATCACTTCGGAGAATGTTGATGTTACCCTAGCGGGATATGACATTGTTGTAGATGGTTCTGATAACTTTACTACACGCTATCTGGTCAACGATGCTTGTGTACGTTCCAACAAAGTTTTGGTGTATGGAAGTATTCTTGCTTTCGAAGGTCAAATGGCTGTTTTCAATTACATGGGCAGTAAACAATTGCGTGATTTATTTCCAGAGCCTCCCCATCCAAAAGATGTTCCTAGCTGTGATCAATATGGGGTATTAGGCCCTCTGCCTGGAATCATGGGAAGTATGATGGCCATGCAGGTATTAAAAATTATAACAGATCTACCTGTTGATTCCGACAAACTGACGCTAGTTGATACTTACCACTGGAGATTCACTACGCTCTCATTTTAAGTTTTGACTACTATGAAAGCTTGTATTAGTTCCCCTACATATCTAGCAAGGTGGTGAATTCAAATTTAAACACATCGTATTTTGAAGCGGGATAAAAATTATCTCGCTTCATTTGAGGGAATTACGCTTAAGCTATAAAAAAACATTTTGTAGTATCTATAATCTCCCTATATTTGCAGTATCAAAAGCGAAAATAGCTCAGCTGGTAGAGCACAACCTTGCCAAGGTTGGGGTCGCGAGTTCGAATCTCGTTTTTCGCTCCACATTAAATCACCTGCCTAGGTGGTGGAACTGGTAGACACGCAGGACTTAAAATCCTGTTTCCGTTAAGGAAGTGCGGGTTCGATTCCCGCCCTAGGTACAAGAAAGCTCATCCAAAAGATGAGCTTTTCTTGTTTATTTTAAATATTTCGAATTGCCTCCCTTTACATGTAATTGACCAAGATATCCCTTAAAACTTAAATTTCGGATTTTAAATCCTGATCATCATGTATTTCAAAATACAATAACCCCAGCGATAATACATCCGCTCCCTTCAAAAAAGTTCTTGCATAATCAGGTAGGCCTGATCATGCGGAAAAATCCAACCACACCACTGATCTCAAATAAATATCAGCAACCCTTACCTACCAACTGGTAGGTTTGTATATTTACAAAAAAATAATTGATGTCAACAAAAGAACAAATCATACGAGTTGCTGATAGCCTGATTCGGGATAAGGGTTACAATGCCTTTAGCTTTTTTGATATATCTAATGCCGTTGGAATAAAAAAAGCTTCTATTCATTATCATTTTCCACAAAAGATAGATTTGGGAATTGCAGTTATAGATTATCATATTGAAAACTTTCACAAAATGAAAAAGGATTTTGAAGATAAGTCTCCACTACAAAAACTAGACAAGTTCCTCTCTATATACAGGAATATTAAAAATGACAATAAAATATGTATCGTTGGATCGCTATCTACTGATTACAATACTTTAGATATAGGTATAATTGAACATCTAAAGATTTTTTCCGAACAGGTGTTAAATTGGGTGATTGCATGGCTTAAATATGGTCAAGAACAGGGTACTTTTCATTTTAAAGGTGAGCCTAGAACAAAAGCCGTCTTACTTATTTCCACGATGATTGCAAGTGTACAAATTACTAGACTGACAGGTGATGAAGATTTCACTCTCATACAAAAAATTATTAAAGAAGATTTAATTAAAAACGATTAAATGATGAAAAGAGTTGTTATAACAGGTATTGGAGCGATTACGCCTTTAGGAAATACCGTAGATAAATTTTGGAATGCACTGATTATGGGACAAAGTGGCGCAAAAATGATTACTAAATTTGATGCGACAAACTTTAAAACAAAATTCGCATGTGAAGTAAGAGATTTCGATCCTTTACAATTCATGGAAAAATCAGAATTACGAAAATTAGATCTTTTTACGCAATATGCATTAGCTAGCGTTCATGAGGCTATTCACCACGCTGAGATTGATTTCAATCTACTGGACAAAGATCGGATAGGTGTTATCTGGGCTTCAGGAGATGGCGGGGTTTCAACATTTGAGCAACAAATAGCGGAGTTTAAGCAAGGAAATGGAATACCACGCTTCAGTCCGTTCTTTATTTCTAAGCGTATTTTAAACATTGCTTCAGGTGTTATCTCCATTAAATATGGACTTAGAGGAGTAAATTATACGACCGCTTCTGCTTGTTCTGCAAGTAATACTGCGATTGTTGATGCCTTTAATTATATCCGCTGGGGCAAAGCAGATATGATTATTACCGGAGGTTCTGAAGCGTCTATAACCGAAAGTTCCATCGGTGGATTTAATGCATCTAAAGCCTTATCAACAAGTAATGAAGATTATTTGGGTGCCTCCCGCCCTTTTGATATTCATCGTAACGGTTTTGTATTAGGAGAAGGTGCTGGGGCTATCGTATTGGAAAGCTATGAAAGTGCGATTAAAAGAAATGCCCCGATTATTGCTGAAATAATTGGAGGAAGTTTAGCGGCGGATGCTTATCATATTACGGGCACACATCCTGAAGGAGACGGGGCATTTCTGGGAATGAAACTTGCTTTGGAGGATGCGAATATCGCTGCAAAAGATATAGACTATGTCAATGCGCACGCAACTTCTACTCCTATGGGCGATCAAAGTGAACTGAAAGCTATGGGAAGAATGTTTGGTTTTAACAACGAGGTATCTATTAGCGCTACAAAATCAATGACAGGGCACTTACTGGGAGCTGCTGGAGCTATCGAAGCTATTGCTTGTATTAAGGCGGTTCAAGAAGATATTGTTCCGCCTACGATAAACTCTAAAGAAATAGAACCAGAATTTGCTGATAAATTGGATTTAACTCTCGGAAAAGCAAAGCATAAAAAAGTAAATATAGCCATGAGCAATACTTTTGGTTTTGGTGGTCATATCGCTTGTTCCATTTTCAAAAAAATAGAGCACTAGATCTCGGCTACTTTTAGAAAATTTATAAATGAACATTTTAAAATGACGGCTTAGAAAGGCTGTCATTTTACTTGAAACATGTACAAATAGTGCATCGTATAATAGGTGCAAAATTTTGAAAAAACATCTATACTCCAGTTTCAGATCAATGTGTTTTTCTGTTATTCATTTCAATCTAAAAAATAAGAGCCAATATTTGAGGTCATTACATTAAATATTAAAAAAATGATGGTTTCAAATTTTGATTTTATAAAAATCGCCGTATATTTGCATCACCAAAACAGAAAACAACTTGTTAACTGTTAGCAATGCGAAAATAGCTCAGCTGGTAGAGCACAACCTTGCCAAGGTTGGGGTCGCGAGTTCGAATCTCGTTTTTCGCTCCACATTAATATCACCTGCCTAGGTGGTGGAACTGGTAGACACGCAGGACTTAAAATCCTGTTTCCGTTAAGGAAGTGCGGGTTCGATTCCCGCCCTAGGTACAAGAAAGCTCATCCAAAAGATGAGCTTTTCTTGTTTTCTATGCCGTCTAAAATATTTTTATTAAATACTAGATTTTCATACTAAAAGCACCACCTGATCGAAACTGTAAACTGCAGTTATATAAACGACCCATTAGCATTAAATCAAATTTCATCCATCGCGCTTACTCTTGCCTTATACAGATCAATTTTTTGATAAGCCTTATTAAAAAACATTTTCTTATCCCTTGTTCCTGCTGTGTTTAACAACCTGGAATTCTTAAGCTGGTGCTGATAAAAATTTGAAACGTGTTGACAGGTGTCAGTATCGTGTGTGATAAAATACCCCAACATGGTATGGGGGACAAATAAAGCCCTTCTATCTTTGTTCGAAACAAGAACATTATTGTTTAATATCAACAGTTCATGATAATACAGTTGGTATTGGTCATTATTCGGAACACATTTCTTCTCCAGCGAAAACAAAAGCTCTTTGATCTGATCGCAGAGAATCGTCCCGTGCGCTGCGGTCAATAAACCAGTTTGTGAAAAATACATGATCTGCTGTAACGTACTATTGATAGTTGTATCATTCCAAATTTCTTTTACTCTGATGGAGGAATAATAATCGTTCAATTTTTTTCCGCCATTGTCTAAGGGATTTTTCGATAAAAAAGATTCGAATGATACTTCCAGCCCCTCAAAACTCAATAAGTTGAGCCAGACGTATCTTTTAAAGCTTGACAGTAATCCTGTATTTATGGTATAGAAAATTGGAATATCCTTAGCGGAATAGTAGAGGGACGTACCAAGATCAGGATTGAATTCTGTTAAAGACTTAAAGGAATTTTCCAGATAAGTTGAAAGGTCATGTGGTGTCCGGATTTCTGTCGTTTTTTTTACTAAAACATGATCACTCTTTTGAAACATCTTATCTAAAGAAATTGCAAAGTGATTAGCCAGCTGAACTGTCTCCTCTATCGAAAATTTACTTTTCATCGAAATTCTTCGATGTGCCGCATCATAACTAATATCAAGCGCATTTGCAATGGCTTCTATAATAGACTTAGTAGCGTCGATTTTTTTATATATTTCTTGGATTAGCTTTTCTTGATACATTGGTTTAATCATTTGCGATAATCGCAAAATTAAAAATATTTTTTATTGTTTGTCACAATTTTAAATGCAATTATCACAATAACTTTGGAATACGAAACAAACAGTCCATTTATTAAAAGCTCATTATGAAAACATTATTAAAAAAAACAGAAGCATATGACGTTCATAATGAAGACGCATGCGCTTTACCATTTTCTTCAGAAATCAGCCAAACAGAGATAGCGAAACTGTGTGATTATCTCAGCAAAAAAACGAATAAACAATTTCCAATACTTACTGACAGTAACATCAACTTATCGCTATTAAATGGAAATATTGAAAATTTTATTGGGATAAGTCAAATTCCTACGGGGGTCATTGGCCCGCTAAAAGTTCATGGTACAGCAGCTAATGGAGCTTACTATGTTCCATTAGCTACCAGTGAAGGCGCGCTGGTGGCTTCATATCATCGTGGAGCGAGAGCATGCTTACTAGCTGGAGGAGTTACTTCGATATGTCTAAAGGAAGGTATCCAGAGAAGTCCTGTATTCAAATTTGAAAATTTAAATGATTTAAGCCTTTTTATCTCTTGGTTTCTTGCTAAAAAAGAAAGTCTCCACGATATTGTTAAAAATACAAGCAGATTTGCTAAGCTAACAGATACAAAGATTCAGATTGAAGGGAACCATCTCACTATATCTTTTGAATACTTTACAGCAGATGCATCGGGACAAAATATGGTCACGATATGTACAGATGCGATCTGTCGATTTATGATTGATCAATGTCCCGTTAAACCTAGCCATTGGTTTATAGAAGGAAATAGTTCAGGAGACAAAAAAGCAACAGCATATTCCTTTAATAACGTTAGGGGTAAGAAAGTCACAGCGGAAATTGAATTATCCGCTAAAATCGTATCAGAGGTACTTAAAACGTCATCTGCACTCATGGATAGGTATTGGCGTACTTCTACAATGGGAGTGATCCAGAGCGGTGCAATAGGCGCACAAGGTCATTATGCAAATGGGCTTACAGCATTATTTATAGCTACCGGTCAAGATGTGGCCTGCGTAGCAGAAGCGGCAACAGGAATTACAAGAATGGAATTAAATAGTGATGGATCGCTCTACGCCTGTGTTACATTGCCAAATCTGATCGTAGGAACGGTAGGTGGAGGAACCAATCTACCTACTCAAAGAGAGTGTCTGGATATGATGGACTGCTATGGAGAAGGAAATTCAATAAAATATGCCGAGATAGCTGCTGCTCTTGTTCTTGCCGGCGAGTTATCGATCGCCGCGGCGCTGTCAGCAGGTCAATTTACGCAGGCTCATCAAAAGTTCGGTAGAAAAAAATCACTGTAATATGGAAACTAAAAAAGAAAACAGATGGAATGTGCCAAATGCACTTTCACTATACCGTTTATTGGCATTACCTTTTATCATTTATACTATAATTACAGCAAATAGAGAGTCCTTTATATTGTTGCTGTCCATAAACCTAGTAACTGATATACTTGACGGATTAATCGCAAGACTGTTTAACCTTCAAACAGAGTTTGGTGCAAAACTAGATTCGATTGCAGACATCGGGACTTATATTATGGCGTTCATGGGAATGATTAGTTTAGAAAAAGTATTCGTAGCAACATACAAAATAGAATTTATAATCTTAATTGCGATGTGGTTAATTCCACAGTTATGCGCGCTTATCAGATTTCAAAGATTCCCTAGCTTTCATTTATGGTCTTATAAAATAACTGGCTACTTACAGGGCATATTTATTTTCAGCTACTTCGTATTTGGCTTTAGTGCATTCTATTTTCACTTGATGTTAATTGTTAGTTGTCTAGCGTACCTAGAGGAATTAATCTTAGTTATTACGCTACCAAAACTACACTCTAATTTAAAGAGCATATTTCTTATACAGCAACAAAAAAGAAATTAATCATGTACTTAATTCTTGGTTCTATATTGTTCCTGTTTTTTGGAATAGGCAGTTTAGTTACACAGTATATCAATAAACAGAGTAAGGTGCGACAAGCTAATGAACGTTGGTTAAAACTCGTGTTGTACTTTGTAATTCTGATCATGGTATTTTCGTGTATCTATTTTGAATTAACAGTATCTCTAGCTATTTGCATAGGAATAATAGGTCTTTTTGAAATTTCAAAAGCTCATATATTTTCCAATAAACGGATTATATTTTTCTTTTTTTCTGTATTTATTTACCTTACGATCCTATTTGCATTTATCAAATTCAGTGACAATACTTTAACAGAAAACGTATGCTTTGTATACTTTACTGTGGTCACTTTTGATGGATTCAGCCAACTTACTGGTCAATTATTTGGTAAAAGAAAACTTCTGCCTCAGATTAGTCCCAATAAAACTTTTGAAGGTTTACTTGGAGGTTTAATACTAACAACATCGACCAGCTTTTTCTTTTTCCAATACATCGATTTTTCAATTGGCCAAACCATAGCGACAGCAATTTCTATTTGTTTTACAGCACTCACTGGAGATTTATTAGCTTCATTGCTGAAACGTAAATATCAAATTAAAGATTATAGTAAGCTAATTCCAGGTCATGGTGGGATATTAGATCGCTTTGACAGCTTTATATTTTCTGGAGCTATGTATTGGTTAGCTGATTTATTTAAAGAAATATTATAATGAAAAACGATTTGTTAAACCTGCTTTTACTGGCATTGACATTCTTGCTTTTATTTGCTCTTTCTGAATTTTTATACCATCAATACAAGATTAAGGTAGAATTGACAAGAAAACTTGTACATATTGGTACGGGATTAATTTGTTTGCTCTTTCCAATATTATTGAAAAATCATTGGTCAGTCCTATTTCTTTGTGGATTATTTGCTGTGATTTTACTCCTATCCTTAAAATTTAATTTATTAAAATCCATCAATGCAGTTGACAGAAAATCCGTAGGTAGTATTGTATATCCAGTGGCAGTTTATCTGTGCTTCTTAATCCAGACGTCTTTGGATGAATGCTATATATATTATTATTTACCTTTAGTTACCTTAGCTATTTGCGATCCTATGGCCGCACTATCCGGCAAGAAATGGCCTTTAGCGCAATATAAGATCTTTGGTGCAAAAAAAACTTTAATGGGATCTACTGTTTTCTTTATATGTGCTATGATCGTTATGTTTTTAACATGGAGATCCGTTTATAATTCTAATTTAGATTCGGAGGAATTTATAGTAATAGCCACAATTGCTCTTACTGCTACATTAGCAGAGGCATTTAGCAAAGATGGCTATGATAACTTAACAATTCCGGTAAGTATATTAGTCTGTTTGTATATATATTTTCCTTGATGAAAAAAATGATCATCTTTAGAAATAGAAAAAGTTTAGCTTTGGGATCAGTTTTTGTATTTTATTATAGTCGATCTATAGATTCCCATTTCCTATTGAAATCTTAAAATTCCATTGCCTTTTTAGAAAATTGCTATATTCGAAGTAAAACAAAGTCAGTATGTCTACTTTTTATTATAGTTTATTATTTCTTGTGTTCTTTATTCTTGTTTTATTAGCGGTCTTCCTCTACTTGAAGATTCGTATTTTAAAACGTCAAAATAAACTATTAATTCGACAAAATCGAGATTTAAATAGCATTTCTCTTCCTGATGAAACGAATTATTATAAGTTGGACCCACACTTACTAAAAAATGCATTAAACGCTATTCAGTCTCATGCCTACCAAAGTTATCATGCACTTGATAAATTATCCAATGTACTAGATTATATTCTTTATGAAACAGATGGCACGTTCGTAAAGCTAAAAGATGAGATCGCTTTTGCGCAAAATCTAATAGAGATCAATAAACTTAAAATAAGTCCTTTATTTGATCTACATATACGAAAAAAAATTAGTGCCGAAGCTGGAGAAATGCTTATTGCTCCATTTATGACCATCAACCCAATTGAAAATGCTTTCAAACATGCTGATGTTCAAAATGAAAACAGTTTTATCTCTGTGGTGTTTGAGGTTATCGACGATTATTTTCACCTCACCGTTTCTAATCGGGTCATGCAAAAACAAAAAATAGACTCAAGCCTAGGTGGATTGGGCAATAAAACTTTTTCGAAACGGTTGAAAAATATTTACGGTACTGAATACAGCTTGAATACTGAGCAAAAAGAAAATATATACACGGTAACCGTAAAAATAAAACTTTATCAAAATGATTAAATGTATTTTATTGGATGATGAACTTCCTTCACTAAGTTACATTCAAGCTTTATGTGAAAATTTTAAGGACGTAGAAATCGTGAAAAGTTTCAATAATCCCCAAAAGTTTTTAGCACAGATTGACAGACTTGATTTTAACACCTGTATTCTAGATATTCATATGCCAGGTATGAACGGACTAGAGGTCGCCCGGATACTTTCTGACAAAGCAATTATCTTTTCAACAGCTCATAAGGAATATGCTGCTGATGCATTTGATCTCAATGCTGTGGATTATATACGAAAACCTTATCAGGCTGATCGATTACAGACTGCTTTTGATAAAGCCTTGAAGTGGCTTAACTCAACAAAGGAAACGGGTTTAGAGGTTATAGAGTTAAACAGTAATCAAGGAAAAACAAGGATAAGAATAGATCAAATTGCCTATATTGAGGTGGCCGATCATGATAGGCGGGATAAATACATCTATATGAAAGACGGTCAAAATATTCTTGCGAAAAACATCAGTTTAGATGAAATTTTGGCGATCCTACCTTCTGGAAAATTCTGTAGGATCAACAGACGAAATGTTGTTGCATTAGCTGTGGTCTCGTCTTACACAGCACAGTATGTCGCGTGTAAAATAAAAGATATGCCTGACCTGAAACAACTTACCTTATCGGCACCCTACAAAGATCATTTTGTAAACAGCTTAAATGTTTAGTACATTTTTTTTCTGGTCTGGTACAAAAAACACGAATTCGTTTTGTAGAAAAAACTTTAGCTATTATACTTGCTCTTTACAATCCGACGAAATATGTTTAAAAGTAAGTACCGCTCCACCTTTTTTTATCTAGCCATTTTAATTATTGGGATAGCTTTAGGCTATTTTATTATCCATCAGGGCTCCCAATTTGAAAATCAACCACATACAACTGCAGATGTACCACTCAACTCAGCATGGTCACATTTCTTAGATCATTTGCATGAAAATCTTTCCTACCCGCTAGCAATACTCATGTTGCAGATCATAACAATCATATTTGTAGCGCGAATATTTGGTATATTATTCAGAAAAATTGGTCAACCCTCTGTTATTGGAGAAATCGTAGCGGGTATTGCACTAGGGCCTTCCCTACTAGGGAATTACTTTCCAGAAATATCCACATTTTTATTTCCAGTCAGTTCTTTGGGAAATCTGGGGGTATTGAGTCAAATAGGTTTAGTGCTATTTATGTTTGTCGTCGGCATGGAGCTAGATTTGAAAATATTGAAAAACAAAGCTCAAGATGCCATAGTTATCAGTCATGTAAGCATTATCTTTCCTTTTCTTCTAGGGATGGGGCTCGCCTATGTGATCTTCCAGACAACAGCACCTGAAGGTATTTCATTTTTATCATATGCGCTCTTTATTGGAATATCCATGAGTATTACTGCATTTCCTGTTTTAGCAAGGATCGTACAGGAAAGGGGTATGAGCAAAACACGACTAGGTTCGATTGCCATCACCTGTGCAGCGGCAGATGATATCACTGCTTGGTGTCTTTTGGCAGCTGTTATTGCGGTTGTAAAAGCAGGATCTGTAGTCAGTGCAGTTTACACGATCGCTTTCGCGGCCGGCTATGTCTTATTGATGGTCCGGTTCGTAAAACCATTTCTCCAACGTATCGGTGACCTTCACTCCACTAAAGAACGGTTAGGCAAATCGATTGTAGGTATCTTTTTTCTAACATTGCTGATTTCTTCATGGACCACCGAAGTTATCGGTATCCACGCCCTATTTGGAGCTTTTATGGCTGGTGTAATCATGCCAACCAACACAAGTTTTCGAAGTATCTTTATTGAAAAAGTAGAAGATGTAGCGCAAGTACTTCTTTTACCGCTATTTTTTGTCTTTACAGGCCTAAGAACACAGATTGGATTACTCAATGAGGCCGAACATTGGCAAACCTGTTTCTGGGTGGTTACAATTGCTGTAGTGGGTAAATTTATTGGAAGTGCTTTATCGGCAAGATTTGTGGGGCAAAACTGGCACAGTAGCCTTACCATAGGAGCTTTGATGAATACTAGAGGTTTGATGGAACTAGTCGCTCTAAACATAGGTTATGATTTAGGAGTCCTTACTGATGAAATGTTCGCAATACTGGTTCTTATGGCTTTGATCACAACATTTATGACGGGGCCTGCATTAGATTTAATTAATAAATTTTTTAAGCCTGAAATCGAAAATAATGGCGATCTCATTTCGAAGAAAAATAAATACAATATTCTGATTTCATTTGGCAACCCAAATTCTGGAAAAATTTTACTCCGTATTGCCAATATGCTGATTAAAAAATCAAAAGAAAATAGTACGGTAACGGCATTACATCTTTCGATCGGGAATGAACTCAATACTTATAATTCGATCGAATACGAAAGAGATAATTTTTCAGTATTAAATGATGAAAGTGAAAAAATAGAGCAACCGTACACTGGTATTTTTAGAGGTACCGACAATATCAACGACGACATTGCAAAAATGGCCAATGAAGAAGATTTCGACTTACTGTTGACAGGTATCGGTCAATCTGTCTATGAAGGATCTGTTTTAGGAAGTATCATCGGGTTTACAAGTAAAGTCGTTAATCCGGAAAGATTGTTAGGTTCATTAACAGGTAAAGAAAGTTTATTTAATCATAGCGGATTTGAAGATAAAACGACAGCGCTTTTAAAAGCTGTTCATATTCCTTGTGGAATTTTAGTCGATAGGGGTCTTCCGGAAGAGGTGAAAAACATATTGGTTCCTATCAAAACACTTAGTGATAGTTTCTTATTGATATATGTGCACAAACTTGTACAGAACAACGATGTAAAAATAAGTTTCTTAGACGAAGATGAGGTCATTAAAACCTCTGTAGAGCTCAAAGAGGCTATTCGTTCGTTAGATTATGCGGCACCTAATCAAATCAATATTATAGAGGAACCCAAGACTAAAGATATTGATTATTCTTCATTCGATATTATACTGATAAGTTTCATTGCTTGGAAACAGATTTCTTTTGAGAAAGAGCAATGGACGAAAAAATTACCGAGTACATTGATTTTAAAACCTTAATATTTATTGTTATGGAAAAATACATTTTTGAAACCATGCTAATTAATGAAGACAAAATTCATCAATTAGAGGAAACTTTAAAGAAGATTCCCAACATCATCACCATTAATATTAACAGATTCAGTAACGGATTAATATTAAAATTGGAAGCTCTAAATATTCAAGCGTTTGAAATAGCACTACGTCTGAAACAAAATGGTTTTGCCGTTGAGCGCTTATACGAAGAATAATAGCTGATCCATTGTTACACCATTATATAAACTCCAACAAAAAGTTTATATAATGGTGTATGCATTTTTAACGATTCCCCATACATGATGCCCTTATAGCCTGCTTCTGCTATCTTCCAATTCTCATTTTATTGTGCCCGAATCATCTTTTCTTGATTATTTTTCTATTTTTATCGCACAAATAGATTACATATGCACACAGCTCTATATATTTTTTCTTCCATCCTAATCATTATAAGTTTTATTCCATTAATAAGAAATGATTATTGGACGTTCCGAATTTTTGAGTATCCAAGACTACAAAAGCTTGTATTAACAGCCCTGTCACTGGCGCTCCTTTTAATATTCTCTAACAGAACGTTAACCTTCTATATTTATGTAACCTTACTTTCAGGGACTATTTTATACCTATTAAAACAGATCATTCCCTTTACTCCTCTTGGAAAAAAGCAGATTTTAAGAGTAAAACAGGAAATACCCGATCAAACCATCAGTATTATGATATCAAATGTGTTTGAAGATAATACCAATTACAAAGGCTGCATTGCGGAAATTAAAAAGACTGATGCTAACCTGGTACTGCTACTGGAAACCAGTCATGAATGGATGGAACAGCTTAAGGAAGCCACAGATGCCTATCCTTATCGTATAGAGAAACCGATAGATAACACTTATGGTATGTTGCTGTACTCTAAATTGGAATTGAAGGAAAGTGAAGTCAAATTTCTTGTGGAGGATGATATCCCTTCCATTCATACAAAAGTAATTTTACGAAATGGGCAGGTCATTCAATTATATGCGGTACATCCGACTCCTCCTGTACCAGGTGAAAACCCAAGGTCAACAGAACGTGATAAGGAACTCCTTCTGATTGCAGATAAAGCTTTAGCATCAAAAATACCAGTGATAGTTTGCGGTGACCTGAATGACGTCGCCTGGAGCTATACCACTGAATTATTTTTAAAGACAAGTCAATTACTTGATCCGAGAAGAGGCCGTTTCTTTCTGAATACTTTTCATGCACATCATTTTTTTATGCGCTTTCCTTTAGATCATATTTTCTGTAGTACAGACTTCAAATTAAAGAAAATGAAAAGACTGAATAATTTTGATTCAGATCACTTCCCAATTCTGACCGTATTACAATACGAAAAATCCGCGGATGCAGAACAAGAAGACAATACATTAGATTTAGATCAGGAAGATCGGGAATTAGCTGAGGAAAAAAAAGAAAAGTGCTGATACAACAGCACTTTTCTTTTTTTGAGTAATTATTTTTGTTTAATATTCTATTGCTAAAATTGATCTCAGAGGAATCAATACACCGCTTTTTATTTGGAGATACTTATCCGTTAACGACCAAACCGTTGTTTCTATTCTTTTAGGACCTACTTCTGTTTGAAAGGCTATTGTAGTCTTCGACTTAAATTCATTCCCCAATCGCAAAGCTCCTTTTAAAGTTTCTAAAAATGTTTGACTTTTATCTTCATTCGCCGCGACTATTTTGAATGAAGAGATTTGTTCTTTTTCTATCAATTCTCCGATCATACTACTAATAATTTATAATTGACACTTTGATTAAGTAAGACATTTCATTTATAACGCTCCTAATTGTTATAACATATACTTAACCTTATTTAAATGTAAGGAATCCTCGATAAAATACCAATACTATTTCGATTTTAACATTTATTTTACAAAATGCCTTATTCTACAGCATAATAATGCCTAAATTTGTTGAAATTTATCAAAAATGGACAATTCAACATTTGAAAAAAACTGGGAAATCAATTTTACACAATGCTATTCAAATGCCAGAATCCGTTATTCTGATCTTTCCAATTTACTGCAACTCACAGCTGGTGAACATGCGACTATTGCAGGTTTTGGTTTTAGGGAAATGGCCAAAAATAATCAGACCTGGGTGTTAAGCCGTATCCGGTTTGAAATAAACCGCTTGCCAAAATGGATGGATATAGTGACCATAAAAACCTGGATTCAGCACTTAGAAGGGGCTAAATCAACCCGTAATTTTGAGGTGTATGTCAATAACCAACTTTATGTGACTGCTACAAGTTATTGGGCGGTTATCAATACTGTAAAAAGAGGACCTGAGGAACTGGCAATAGCACTTGGCGATTTTAAAACATTTCCAGAGCGTCACAGTACGCAAAAGCCTTTTTCAAAACTAAATCTAGCACAGACCGTAAAACCAATCGAAAACTATACGGTTAAAATATCGGATCTGGATATTGTCAATCATGCTAATAATGTCAAATATTTAGATTGGTGTATGGATAGATTACCGATGGAATTAGTGCTAACAAATCAAATTGTATCCATAGAAATGAATTACCTACGAGAGCTCCGCTATAATGACCGTGTAGAAATTAGTGGTAACTCAACAGATAAGGGCTATTTCATGACGGTCACAAAGCAAGAACGTGTTTCATTCGCCTTAGAAATCGAAACTAAATAAAAAGGGAGTACTTCGCTTGAAGTACCCCCTTTTTATTCTTTATGTTTTTACATTAACCTGCAAAAGCTTTATCACCTTTTTTATAAGGGTAATTTCCATCGAATTTTCCTGGAATCTTCACATAGCGCAATGCTTTAGTTAATCCCAGTTCCGAATTAAAGTATCCTGTTAAAGTCAACTGCTTAAACATTGTAAACCAATGAGGTGGTTTGTTTTCCACTTCTCTATATAATTCATTTTGTTTTACAGCATTTTTCTCACGTTCTTCTTTTGTCGCCTCATCTTGTTTTTTATTAAACTCACCAGCTTCTTTGTCTAGTAAGTTTACAAAACTTGTACGTTCTTCAGCAGAAAGATCTAAGAAATTTTTCTTCATTAACTCTTGTGCTTTTTTATCTAAGTTGTTAATTCCATCCATGAAAACAGTTTGTTGTTCATCGGTATAACAATCTCTTACCATCACTGGGATAAAGCTTCCCACGCCTGCTTCTTTAGCTCCAGGAGTAGAGGTTTTCGGTAATATTGCTTCGGCTAAGTCTCCCAATAAATCGGTTGTCTTAGGTTCGAATAAAACTTCTACCTGTTTAGTAGCAGAGCGTGAACAACCTTCAAGAAAAAGGCTTGAACCAATGACCACGCCTCCCATCAACATTGCGACACGTTGAATTGCTTCTCTTCTATTCATAATCAATCTCTTTTAATACTTAAATTGTATAATTAACTTCCCAGCCTGGACGGTAGTTACGCTTCACGAACTGGTTTACTTCATCAAAATTCGTCACACGCATATTATTATTATCCCATAATAAGCGTAAGTTTCTTCCTGGATATTTATTATCAACTTTCAAATCCGATCCACGAATAGCCAAGTTTGCCATCAGTAAAGCTTCTGTCAATGGTCCAGCAATTTCAAAAGGAGAAGACATCTGCATATTACCATAACCAGCAATACAACCTTCAACCCATTGCGCCCAGTGACCATCAGCACCACCTTTAACACGTGCATACTTTTGTTTTGGAGTCGTATAAGAAACAGTTGTAGGCAATAATCTCGGATTTGCAGCGTAAGTATCGGCCAATATTTTACCTTTCGTACCGATAAATAAAATACCATTTCCACCGTCGCCAAAAGCCTCATTAGGACCTAGTTCATCTGGTCTTGGTGGTTGAATTCCACCATCCATCCAATGTAACTTAACATCTCCTGCTGTTTTATCCGTTTTCGGGAATGTCATTACGGCATAGCTTGACGGCGGACAGCTTTCTGGGAAATATCCTCTTTTAAATTCGTCAACATATACAGATCCAACAGTTGCCTGTACATCTTTCACATATTGAAGACCATAGATACTAAAAGGCGCTTCCATGTTATGGCATCCCATATCACCTAATGCACCTGTTCCATAATCCCACCATCCTCTCCAGTTGAAAGGAATCAATTTTTCAACATAATCTTTTTTTGGAGCAGTACCTAACCAAAGATCCCAATCCAATTCTTGTGGAACCGGAGCTTGTTGTGTAGGCCATTGGATACCTTGAGGCCATACAGGACGATCGGTCCAACAGAAGATCTCTTTCAGATCTCCAATCATCCCTGCGTCAACCCATTCGCGCATCTGTCTCACACCATCACCTGATGCTCCTTGATTACCCATTTGCGTCACAACTTTATATTTCTTGGCTGCTTGCGTCAAAACACGTGCTTCCCAAACATCATGAGCTAATGGTTTTTGCACATAAACGTGCTTACCCAATTGCATTGCTGCCAAAGCTACAATAGCATGCTGATGATCTGGTGTTGATACTGAAACTGCATCAATATGTTTATGCTCTTTATCGAGCATATCACGGAAATCCTTATAAAATTTTGCCTTCGGAAACTTTTTCACAGAATCTGCCGCACGACGCGTATCTACATCACATAGGTAAGCAATATTTGCTTTTCCACTTGCTGCAAATCGCGATACGTCTGATCCCCCCATACCACCGACACCTACAGATGCAACATTCAACATATCACTCGGTGCTGTAAAACCTACTCCACCCAATACATGGCGGGGCAGTATAGTCACTCCAGCGCCAAATAAGGCAGCTTTTTTCAGAAAGTCTCTTCTTGATGAATTATTCTTTTCCATAATTTAGATTTATAACTGATTAAAGATTACCTTTTTTCAACTCACTTACAGCAAAATCAACCGCTCTTGCTGTTAATGCCATATACGTTAATGAAGGATTGACACAGCCTGCAGATGTCATCGCTGCACCATCAGTTACAAAAACGTTAAGTGCATCCCAAACCTGGTTGTTACCATTTAAAACAGATGTTTTAGGATCTCTACCCATACGAGCAGTTCCCATTTCATGGATACCTTGACCAAAACCATACACGTTATCATAAGTATATGTGTCCTTAACACCAATTTTCTCCAACATCTCTTTCATCTCGTTTTGCATATCACCACGCATCTTCAACTCATTATCCTTGATTTCAACGTCCATTGATAATACAGGAAGACCCCATTTATCTTTTTTAGTTTTGTCTAAGCTAATTTTGTTTTCATGGTATGGCAAAATCTCACCGAAAGCAGTAAAACCTACGTTCCAATCACCAGCTTCGGTAAGAGCATCTTTCCATGCTCCACCTACACTCATTTCTGCGACCTCTCCAGACCAGCGACCACGGCCTGCAGCTCCTTGATAACCAAAACCACGGACATAATCACGTTTCTTGTCATCTCCAGCAACGTTAACAAAACGTGGCACATATAATCCTGTTGGTCTACGACCAAATACATAGCTATCTAAATATCCTTCTACATTACCTCCTGCTCCACAACGGAAATGGTGATCCATTACGTTATGTCCCAATTCTCCACTGCTACTTCCAAGTCCACCTTCCCAAACATCTGTAGCTGAGTTCATCAGTACCCAAGTTGAGTTAAATGCAGATGCATTAACGAAGATCACTTTAGCGAAAAACTCATACGTTTGATTTGTTTCCGCATCTACAATTTCAACACCTTTTGCTTTCTTGGTATTTTTATCGTAAATGATTTTCGTAACAATTGAGAATGGACGTAATGTCAAATTGCCAGTTGCTACTGCTGCTGGTAATGTTGCCGATTGCGTACTAAAATAAGCACCAAAATTACAACCTAACCAACATTGGTTTTGATATTGACAGTTGATACGGTTATGATGAGGAACAGTAATGTTTGCTGTTCTTCCCATAATAAAATGGCGGTTACCACCGTATTCTTTTTTCAAACGTGCTGCAAGATCCTTTTCCACGATATTCATCGCCATAGCAGGCATAAAATCACCATCAGGCAATACATCCAAACCATCACGGTTACCGCTGATACCAGCAAATTTCTCTGCATAGCTGTACCAAGGAGCAATATCTTTATAACGGATCGGCCAATCTACACCGTGTCCATCTTTTAAATTTGCTTCAAAATCTAAATCGCCAAGTCGGTAAGATTGTCTTCCCCACATCAATGAACGACCACCTACGTGATAACCTCTATACCAGTCAAAACGTTTAGTTTCGGTATAGGGACTTTCTTGTTCATTTACCCAATAATCTAAGTTTTTTTCATTTAACGGATAATCCCTGCTCAAAACTGGACGTTCTTTGATCATCTCTTGCGTACGTCCTCCGGCATGTGGGAAATCCCAAGGATTCTTATTCGGCGACGGATAATCTTTTACGTGCTCGATATTACGACCACGTTCTAACATAAGGGTTTTTAAACCCTTTTCTGTTAATTCTTTTGCTGCCCATCCACCACTGATTCCTGAACCAATGACAATAGCATCATAAGTGTTATTTTCAGCCATTTTATTTTATTGTTTAGTTTTAGTTCTTTTATTAATTTTACTCAGCAACCGCTTTATTCTCAACCTTCTCATCTTTAAAAGCAACTAAAAAGATAACAAAGACTACGAATGCTATTCCTGCTGGAATAATCCATGTTTGTTTCCAAAAATCAGCAACATTAGCTTGTTGCAAGTATGCATATTTCTCACCGATAAAACCCGCAACCCAGAATCCAATAAGCTGACCTACCCCATAAGTCGCTAATGTAATCAAACCCTGTGCAGCACTTTTATATTTGATTCCAGCTTTACTATCGGTATAAATTTGTCCAGAAACGAAGAAGAAATCGTAACAGATACCGTGTAAAGCAATACCTAATATCAACATGAAAGAAAGATCGCCCGCATTACCATATGCAAATAAGATATATCTTAATGCCCAAGCAAGCATACCAACCAAAATCGTTTTCTTGAAGCCGAATTTAGAAAAGAAAACAGGTAATGCCAATAAGAATAATACTTCTGAAATCTGACCAATTGTCATTTTTCCAGTAGGATTTTCCATTCCTATTTGATCTAAAAATGGATTGGCATTTTGATAGTAAAATGCTAAAGGAATACAGATTAAAATCGATGAAACGAAGAAAATCAAGAAATTACGGTCTTTCAATAATTTGATTGCATCCAATCCGATGATCGATGAGAATGATGGTTTCTGATCTGACTCAATTTTAACAGGTGGCGTTTTAGGCAATGTAAATGAGAATAAACCTAACACCAAAGAAGCAATAGCCCCCATTAAAAAAGTATTTTTCAAAGCTCCAGCAGATGAAGCTTCTGCAGCATCCCATTTAAACAAATAACTGATTGAAAGACCAGCAATGATCCAACCGATAGTTCCCCAAATACGGATATTAGAGAACTGTTTCTCAGGATTGGTCAACTGTCTGAATGATACCGAATTTACCAATGATAGTGTCGGCATATATAAAACCATATAAGCCAATACATAAGGGTAAAAAGAAGAAATTTCAGTTGCATTATACATTTGATACATCAATACCGCACCGATGATATGCAATACGCCTAATATACGTTCCGCGTTAAAGTAACGATCGGCAATCATACCGATAATAAAAGGAGCAATAATAGCACCTAATGATTGGGTTGAAAAAACATTCGCAATTTCAAGCGGCTGTGCTTGTAAATTTTTACTCAGGTATGTACCCAATGTAACGAACCATGCGCCCCAGATAAAGAATTCCAGGAACATCATGAAGGATAATTTAAATCTAATAGATGTGGACATTATATGTTTTAGTTTATTTTAAAATAAGAGATTTCTATCAAGAATTTGGTTTTTAAAATGACAATCTAGCATAAAAAAAACAATTGTACAAGTTACACTAAGAAATTATCTACTTCTCTGTAAGCGTTGACCAAAGTTTCTTCGCCGATCTTGCCACTTTTGGACATACCATGCTCCATACCGACCACGCCTTTAAATCCCTTCTCGTGAAGCCATTTAAACACATTTTTGTAGTTAACTTCACCTGTAGTAGGTTCCCTTCTTCCTGGATTATCTCCTACTTGAATATAAGCGATCTCATTCCAGCACTCATTCATTTTATGAATGAGATTACCTTCATTTTTTTGCATATGATACGCATCATATAATAATTTACATGAAGGACTTCCCACACCTTTGCATATTTCATAGGTCTGATCTGAATATCTAAGAAATAAATCAGGACTGTCACTTAAAGGCTCCAGTACCATCGTTATGCCATGTGGTTCAAAAATTTCTGCCCCTCTCTTCAATGCCTCAATCACATTACCAGTTTGTACCCCGATAGATAGATTACGTTCGTAATCGCCAGGAACAACCGTTACCCATTTTGCATTGACACGTTTTGCTACTTCCACAGACTCTTTACAGCCTTTTAGAAAGATATCAATGTATTCTTGTTTACCTGCCGCTAAAGTATTGGCACCGTTCCCGCCCTTTGGAACAACAAAAACGCCCATACGCATCCCAAGAGATGCCAACGTTTCACCTATTTTCTTTTGTTCATCGATACTGCGTCCTGTCATACCGTTATCTTCGATACTTCTGAATCCCAGTTCATGCATATATTTTATTTCATCAACAAAATTTTTACCAGCAGTTGCACTGAACATGCCCTGATGCGGTGCATAATCTAAGTTAAATACTGCTCCTGCCTTATTTTTTTTCTGTTGTTGTTCACCCGCTAAAGTATTCAAGCTCACAGCGGAACCTGCAACCAATAAGGTGTTTTTTAAAAATTCAGATCTTTTCATAATTTCATTTATATTGTTTTTTTTAGAAAAAAGTTGGAAAACCCTTTCGAGTACTTTTCTTCTATTTCTCCCTTTTCATTGTTAAATATAATATAAACTTCTAAATTCTTTCTCTTCTTCACAAAATCAAGTATCTCATCTGGTGTAAGGGCCATAAAATAATTGTCCAAGGCATCTGCTTCCATTGCAGTTTTTGCATATACCGTAACACTGACTACTGGACTAGAAAACATATATCCCGTCAAAGGATTGACATGATGACTAATCTTCTGTTTTCCATTCATCATGTACTTTTCAAAATTTCCAGCAGTCGTCAATGCTCCAGATTTGATATGCACAACTTCGGTTTTCAGTAATTGATTGTGGCTGGAGGCTGGTCTTTCAACACCAATTTTAAAAAATTCACCTGCCTGATTTCTTCCCTTAACACGCATTTCCCCACCTAACTCCACAATATAATTTTTGATATGCTTACTTTCAAGAAATTTAGCCAAGACATCTACTGAATACCCCTGTGCAATACCATTGACATCAATACTGACGTTAGGTTTGCTTTTTTTAAGATAAGGAGCTTTCCAAATTAACTTATCCATTCCCACAGACGCTAGGGTTGCATTGATTTCATTTGAGTCTGGAAAATGTTTAATCTGTTTAGGTCCAAACCCCCACAATTGGACAAGTGGTGCTACCGTAATATCAAAAATACCTTTCGTGATGCGATTATAGCGGAATGATGCATCAACAACCTTTTGAAAATGACGATCTAACTTGACAGCACTTCTCTCCTCTTTATTAAATAGACTTATTGTAGAGGATGGGTTATAAATCGACATTGACAAATCAATGACTTTCAAAACACTATCGATATCATTTTTTGAAACCAACTCCTGTGTATCAAAATACGTAATATGATAAGAAGTACCCTGCGCAGGGCCAGATAAAACAGTTTTTCGGAGAGATTTTAAAGAATAAGAAGCTTGTTCAGCTCGTGCAGCTGTTATGCTGCACAAGCCAAAAAAACTAATTGAGAGCAGTATCCATGATTTAAAATACATGAATGCATCCTCTTATTAAATGTATAAATTTGTATTCTGACCTGGTATAGCTACCGGGTACGAACCATCTTCTTTTGGTAATATCTTAGGTAAAGCATCCCATGCATAATTTGTAGGCATAATATCGATTTCCGACTTTAATGCAGCATCCCATTTAATTACTTTTCCTGTATAACATGCGATACGACCAATAATACCTGTTAAAGTACTATATGCACCATATTCTGCATTATCAAATTTATATTCACCTTTTGAAATTGCTTCAAACAATTCTTTATGCTCTTGTTGATAAGGATTTGGATTTCCTTTTGGTTCATGACGATAGATTTCATTTCCTTTAGCATCCCAAAGTACTGCTTGTCCATTTGCTGACAGATAGGCTCTACCTTTGGTTGCTTGAAACTGTTCGTCGACACGGTTTGTAACCCCTTCGAAGTGCGCACACTGACTGTATACAACTGAATTATCAGGATAAGTTAACTCTAATGCAAAGTTGTCATAGATCTCACCATATTCTTTACCTGTTCTATGCGCGCGGCTACCAGTACCTTGAATACGTACCGGGTATGCACCTTTGACCCAATTGGCAATATCAATATTGTGAACGTGCTGCTCTACGATATGATCACCACATAACCAGTTAAAATAATACCAGTTGCGCATCTGATAATCCATTTCTGTCTGTCCCGGCTTACGTGGTCTTACCCAAACACCACCACTATTCCAGTATACCTGTCCAGAAACAACATCACCGATTGCACCCTCGTGAATTCTTTTAATGGCTTCTCTGTAGTTTGTTTGATACCTACGTTGAAGACCCACCACTACATTCAGTTTTTTCTTCTTAGCAATTTCAGCAGCTGCCAAAACTTTACGGATTCCTGGGATATCTGTGGCAACAGGTTTTTCCATAAATACATGTTTACCTTGGCGCACAGCTTCTTCAAAATGAATTGGACGAAATCCAGGAGGAGTTGTTAAGATCACCACATCGGCTAATTTAATAGCTTCTTTATAGGCATCAAATCCAACGAATTTATTTTTTTCAGGAACATCAATTTTATCCTGCCATTTATCTTTTAATGTTTTATATGTGCTGTCCAAATTATCTTTGAAAGCATCAGCTAATGCAACTACTTTAATATTAAATCCTGAGCTTAGGGCGTCAAAAGTTGCACCTGTACCGCGTCCACCACAACCGATCAATGCAACTTTAATTACATCGCTTCCCGCGGCAAATGCTCCTACCAATGGCACTGAACTTAAAACTGTCCCGCCTGCGATAGCTGCTGTCGTTTTTAAAAAATCACGACGTTCAAAATTTTCCATATTTTAGGTTTTTTGGTTATAATTAATAATCTTTAATTGGAGCCTTATCATAATAGGCCATTATTTCTTCATGCGAAGGAGGTGTCACAGGTCTTACTAAGCGCATTCCTACAAATGGAGCTTCAGGGAACCACCAGTTACTTTTAGGAATTTGTGGATCTAGTTGTTTCCAGAATGGATCTGAAGCTACCCGAGATGCACTTCTTAAATCTACAGCTTCACTATCAAAGGCACCGCCTCTTACACTATTGGGATATAATTTAGTAGGTATTGCAACGGGGTTATCAGCTACTTTACCGTCAAACTGCTGGTAATAATCTTCGATATATTGATCAAAAGTCCATTCTGAAACATTTCCATGCATATCAAATAAACCCCAAGCATTTGGCTTCTTAGTTCCAACAAGATGTGTTGAACCGTCACTATTGCCTTTATGCCAAGCATATTGATCCAATAAAGCGGTATCATCTCCAAAACTATATGCTTTATCACTTCCGGCGCGACAAGCATACTCCCATTCCGCTTCTGTTGGCAATCTATAAAAAACTCCTGTACGTACGTACAGCCACTTGCAGAACTGAATTGCATTATAATGGGTCATGGCCAAAGCTGGGTGACCTTCTTTACCCATACCAAAGGTCATATCTAAATATGGTTTTGTAGGACGTGTTACTGCATCCACTTCGGGAGTGATCTTGCCATCTATACTTTGAGTCAACTCATAATCTTTATACAAGAAAGGTTCAAACAAGTTCCAGGTTACCTCGTATTTCCCTATCCAGAAGGGAGCTATTTTTACCTCATGAATAGGCTTTTCATCTGCTTTAACATTCCCACCTTGTTTATATACGCCAGCTGGAATCGCAACCATGTCAAACTTCAATTTTGTCCCTTTTATTTCTTGTACATAGCTTTCCACCTTTTGCTGTGCAAACAACGAGCTGGACATTCCTGACAAGATAAGAGCAAGTAAACTTTTACGCATTTCTATTTTTTTCTATAAATAATTGGTCATCACCCACCACTAATCCAGATATATTATTTGTCTAAGATATTAATTTCATTGTGTAATTTAAACAATAAGTATCATAACTTTTTTATTACACAGATAAAAAATGACAATTGAATAAAAAAAATAGGGTCTGTAAAACAATGTTTTACAGACCCTATTTAAAAATTACAAGTATCCTTTATAATAAAATATTACGGCTAACTTCACGATCAATCGTTATATATCCGGGATAAAAAATTGATTTACCGGCGACATTTATCGAAGGTTTAATCTTTATTGTAAACAAACCTTTTTTAGTGTTTGAATTAGATCCTATAAATCCTGCTAAATCACCATTATTGATCAATTCATAAATATTAGTATTTAATCTTACCGAGGCTACCGTAGATTGTCCAGGGTCTAAAGAAATCGACTGATTAACAATACCCTCTGCTAATTGCTTTTTTTCAAACAGAATAATATATTGAAACTGATTAATTGCAGCTTTCTTTAAAGTCGGATTTTCAATTTTCAAGCGAATTACGGCATCCAAAGGAATATTTTTACGCAACATTCCCAAAGCTACACTCGGTAGTGCCGATAGATCAATACCATCTGCTTTCACTATTTTTTGAATGGAAGTTCCCGCTACACGAATGCTATCAACAGACTGTATATCAAACTTACACTTACCAAGATTTTCAATCTGGGCTTTTTGCCTACTGATCCCGCAGCTACTCAAAAATGTCACGCTCATTAACATCAATAGCCAGTTCTTTTTCAATACTTTTATCATAATTTAATTTTTCCCTCCAAATTTATAAAGAATTCCCAAACTATTTATCGGATGCCCTGCTTTCAAATAATCATTGCTCATCAAACCGAAATTCATGCCAGTCATATATTGTATCTGCCAGCCACGCCCTACTTCCATACGGGTATAGAATACAGGTTCTATCAAAACATTCTGTTCTTTATTTGCATTAAGCTGGTTTATTTTAAAATCTGTCATATTTACATGTGACAATCGTAAAATTGTACCATAGTTCAAGGCGCGATCTCCACCAAACAAACGAATTTTCTCACGTTTTGTGGAAGAGTAATTGACTTGGACAAATATTTTATTAAAATCCATATCTCGGCTTTCTACCACTGCCGGCCCCGCCGTTGATGTCCTTGTATCTAGTTCATTTACAACACCCATCCCATAACCGGCATATACTTCGAGAATACGATTGCGCCGTTGACCAAAAGTCGTAAAATAGCCAATACCCAGCTCACCCATTTTTTGAGCAAAATCTGTAGGACTATCTTTTCGGTCCACATAAGAACCATTTGCAATCACTCCGATATGATCTGAAACGGCGACTCCTCCACTGGCAGAAATATTTCCCTTTAAATTAATATTTCCGGAAACATATACTTCACCAGCATCTTTAAACATTGGCGCGGCTGGCACATTGGGCATATACATCGAACTACAAGATGACAACAACAATAACACAACTGCTGGAATACTGTAAGGTAGACTTTTATAAATCATGAACGTTTAATATTATCTATAAACTGCAATTCCTGTATAAAATTGTACCAAACTTAGATTCTTGAAGAAATAAATGTATACAATTTTATTAAGAAGCTCTTACTTAAGCTTTAAAACATAAAAAAGGCGTTAAGTAAACTTAACGCCTTTTACAAATATTGTGTAGCAAAAAAACTTATGCCTTCTCTACAGGAACTACAGAAACTTCTGCAGGAATAATAGAAACATAAGATTTATTGTTAGCTTTTTTGCGGAAAAGTACTTTTCCATCAACTAAAGCAAACAATGTATGATCTTTACCAATACCAACATTTAAGTCAGGATTGTGTTTAGTACCACGTTGGCGAACGATGATGTTACCAGCGATAGCAGCTTGACCACCGAAGATTTTGATACCTAAACGTTTCGAATGTGACTCACGGCCGTTCTTAGAACTACCCGCACCTTTTTTATGTGCCATTTCTTTATCTCAATTTAAGACTAATGTCTGATTAAAAATTCAATTATAATGTAATACCAGTGATCTGGATTTTAGTGAATTGTTGACGGTGACCGTTTTTCTTTTTGTAGCCTTTACGACGTTTTTTCTTGAAAACGATAACTTTATCACCTTTTAAATGAGACAAAATTTTAGCCGAAATTTTAGCACCTGCCACGTTCGGAGTACCGATTGTGAATTTACCACCATCTTCTGCTAACAATACATTGTCAAATTCAATACTAGCGCCTTCTTCTCCTTGTAAGCGGTGCACAAAAAGAAATTGGTCTTTTGCAACCTTGAATTGCTGTCCTGCTATATTTACTATTGCGTACATTGTTAATAAATTAATTAAATGTGTTTATTGTTAATGAACGGCAAAATTAGCAATTATTATTCAATTCTAAAAATATATTACACTTTTTATTTACCACTACCAAACAGCAACACGTTTCTCTGGTGCTACATACATCTTCGCAGTTTTTGGAATCTGGAATGCTTGATAAAAAGCTTCCATATTATAGACTGGACCATTGACACGGAATTCTTCAGGGCTATGCGGATCGACTTTCAAACGCATGCTCATTCGCTCATCACTATTTTTAATACGCCAAACTTGAGCAAAACTTAAAAAGAAACGTTGGTCTGGTGTAAATCCATCTATTTTGGTTGCATCTTGTCCTTGCTTTGTTTTTTTGAAAGCATCGAATGCAATATTAAGACCTCCGATATCCGCTAAATTTTCTCCTAATGTCAATTTTCCATTCACATGTTGTTTATCCAGTAAAGTAAAACCGTCGTATAAGGAGGCTACCTGATTAGCTTTTGTCGTAAACTTAGTTGCATCTTCTGGAGTCCACCAATCTTTTAGATTTCCTTCTTTATCATATTGACGACCTTGATCATCAAAACCATGCGTCATTTCATGTCCGATTACAGCTCCTATAGCACCATAGTTGATTGCATCGTCGGCATTTGCATCAAAAAATGGAAACTGTAGTATTCCTGCAGGAAATACAATTTCATTATAAGGTGGGTTGTAGTATGCATTGACAGTAGGTGTTGTCATCAACCACTCAGTCTTGTCAACTGGTTTGCCCATTTTTTCGATCATTTCCTTATAAGCATGACGTGATGCAGCTTGTAAATTGGCATAATAAGTATCCTTATTGATTTCTACATCAGAATAATCTTTCCATTTATCTGGATATCCGATCTTTTTAGTAAAAGCTTGCAGTTTTTCGATCGCTTTTTTCTTGGTTTCAGGAGTCATCCAATCTAACTTTTCAATACGGTCACGATATGAGATTTCTAAATTATTAACTAACTCCAACATTCTTTTCTTAGCCTCAGGTTTAAAGTATTCTTCGGTAAACAATTTTCCAAGTACTTCTCCTAAGTTATCATCGACCGTACTGACCATAAGTTTCCAGCGTTCCTTTTGCTCTTTCTGCCCCTGCAAAGTTTTACCATACAGTTCAAACTGTGCATTACGGAAGTCTTTTGTCAATGCTGTTGCTGATGAATTCAACAGATCCGCCTTCAATTTTAGTTTCCATACTGGTAGCGGTTCAGATTTTAACAAATTATTTAGAGCAACATAAAACTTCGGTTGCTGTACCAATAAAGTATCTGTTTTAATTGCTAATCTGCCCAAGATATCATTCCAGTTCAGATTAGGTGTCTCCTTTTGAAAAGCTGCTACCGCAACTTTATTATAGTTTTTAATCGGATCACGTAATTCAACTGGATTAAGATGAGATTTCGCAATTGCAGTTTCAATCTTAAGGACAGATTCGGCATCCGCTTTAGCTGTAGCCTGTTGACCGGCAAGGGTAAACAGCTTACTAAGATAATTCGTATAAGCTTCACGTATTTTCTTTGCCTTTTCATCCTGATCCAAATAATAACTTGCTTCAGGAAGATTAAGTCCCCCCTGTACAAAAGTAGCGGCATTTTTATTACTCATACGTTCATCGGCAGCGATATAAAATGAGAAAAGATCTCCCTCCCCCTCTTTAAAACCGTCGGCACTATAAGCAATCAGTTCTTCGATGGATTTTAAATCATCAATTTTCTTCAGCTGAGCCTGAATAGGTGAAATTCCAAGCTTTTCTATCGTCAGGGTATCCATTCCACTGGAATAGAAATCGCCAACCTTTTGTTGATCCGTACCTTTTTTACTATTGGACTGAGCGGCCTTATCTAAAATACCATGAAGCTTTTGTAAGTTCTCATCATTCAAGGTATAAAATGATCCCCAGCCAGACTCTGATGGAGGAATAACTGTTTTCTTCAACCATTGTCCATTGGCATACATAAAGAAGTTATCTCCTGGATGAACTGTCGTATCCATACCGGATACATCTAAAAATACAGTTCGATCTGCTTGTTTCTGATCCGAACTTCTATTGGATTGGCAACCAAATGCTAGAGCAGCAATCGGTAATATTGCCCATAATTTTTTATTGACCATAATTTTCTTATTTCAAACACCTTGAGTAAAGGTAGTTTTTTTATTAATGCGGAAATAACACATTTTAATAAAATTTGTTTTGGAAAATAGAATTATACTTCTATTTTTGCCAACAGACTCCGGAGAGGTGTCAGAGTGGTCGATCGAGCACGCTTGGAAAGCGTGTGTACTTAACGGTACCGCGGGTTCGAATCCCGCCCTCTCCGCCATCAAAAAATAAAACCCAACTATTAAGTTGGGTTTTGTCGTTTACAGGATTTTGCAAACTTACTTAAAACAACACACGCTTACACGACAAGGTGAATAAGCAAAGCGAATGGTTTTATTTTTAGATAAAGTCTTCCTGTAGCATAGGTATCATTCCTACTTTTTTTGTAGATTGGTTTTGCTGAACCATTAGGAGCGAACATAATAATGTAAGATTAAAATGGACAAACTGACAATCATAATAAACGGAGGCAATTTTTCTGATTTAGAAAGTTTCTATCATGAAGTCGACCAAGTCTTGACGAAAGATCTTGATTGGCAAACGGGGCATAATCTAGACGCGTTTAATGACCTACTTTGTGGCGGTTTTGGTGTTTACGATTATGCGACATCTGTAAAAATTGTTTGGACAAAATTTTCTAAAAGCAGAAGCGAATTAGGAGAGAAATTTACAGATACTTTATGTGCGATAATCGCATACCACGATCATATTGAATTTGAGACAAAAGACTAAGAAATAATTGTAGTATAAAGAATAAATGATGGGCGTGATTATCTATCGCTTAAAGCGTCTACATAGGTGACTAATGATAACACTCCCTCCCTAAACTACTAAAAAGCCCAGCTACAAAGCTGGGCTTTCTCATTTTTTACATGTATTTTTTTTGAAATTTAATGATGTAAAACGTACAGTAGAAAATTATTAATCAACCGAATATTTACCCAAAGCATTCGAAAATACATAAATACCAACCGAATATTTATTGCCTAAAAAGACCTCTTTTAAATTGATTATTTTTAAAGAATACATACATGGTGCATGGCCTTTGTTAATTATAAAATTTAAAAAAATGAAAAAATTAAATGGAATGAAGAGTTTCTCTTCTTTAGAAAACAAAAAATTAGACTTAGAAAATGTGGAAGGTGTTACTGGAGGTCGTCTATCTCAGGAACGTTTCACCCAAGTTTCTTCTAACTTTTTAAATGCAGACGGTGCTCAAGATTATGATATGTACATCGGTAGTAGATTTGTTGGAAGAGGATGGGATATGTCAGATTGTGACGTTTCTTGGTAAGAGCTGAATCGATTCATCACATCGTGTACATCTAACATTATTCAAAGGAACATTGATTACCTGGCGAATATGTATGTTGCCCGAGTCCCATTGACTTACTGATTGATTTTAAAGAACACAAGCAATTGTACATTGAATTTGTTAATTATAAATTTTAAAAAAATGAAAAAATTAAATGGAATGAAGAGTTTCTCTTCTTTAGAAAACAAAAAACTAGACTTAGATAATTCTAAAGCTGTGTTAGGTAGTTTGGCTGGTGGGCCTCAGTATATCAGATCTAATTTCTTAGATGAAAATGGATGTCAGGATGTAGATTACTATCATGGAGGTAAATGGCGTGCTAGATTTTATGATTGTTCAGGTTGTTAATATTTCAATTTTAAGGTTATGAAGAAATTAACTGGAATGAAGGATTTTTCTGCTTTGGAAAAGAAGAAAATCGATATAAATACTGTAGGCGGATTAGCCATGTCTGGTGGTGTTTATGAAATACGTTCAAACTTCGTCGATGCACATGGTTGCTCTGATGTAGATGTTTATGATGGAAATGGCGGTACATACCTGTCAAGAGTATGGATCAAAGATGGCCGATTTCCTCACCTAGATTAAACTAAATTTCAGTTTTAATCGAAATATATTTCTAAAACATAAGCTGCTTTTGTTTGCAAAAGCAGCTTATGTTTTTAAAAAGACTGTTATACTTAAAAATAATACACTACTCAAATTTATGATTTTAATCATCTCTAAAAACAATGAAATCACGACCACAACGGTCATAAAGTGGCTTATTGCTATGAAGAAGGAATTTATCCGTATTCATGAAAACGAGGTATTTGAAATCAAAACTGCAGAAAAAAGAATTCTTTTAAAAAGCACGCGAAATCAATTTTTTCTTGATGAAATAACTGCTGTATGGTATCGACGAGGAAATATCGCATTTGATACATTAAAGTACGAGAATCAAGCTATAAATCGCTATATGTTTGAAGTGCAGCACTGGTTAACAGATTATGTAATCAAATCTTTGGAAGGAAAAAAACACATCAATAAGGAAAGTAATAGTCATGTTAACAAACTATTGGTTTTAGAAAAAGCAAAAGAAGTAGGATTGGATGTACCTCCTTATTTTTTGGCTGAAGATATGAAGGATGTTATCATCAATCAAACCATTGTGAAACCCATTTCTGGTACGCCGATAATAGATATGGTTCATGAAAATCAGAATGGCATTATGTACACATCGGTCATCGAGCAAAAGAAAGAATCCAATTTCTTTATTTCTTTTTTTCAAGATAAGATCGAAAAAGATTTCGAGATACGAAGTTTCTACTTAAATGGAAAAATTTATTCTACAGCCATTATATCACAAAATGATGAAAGAACAAAGATTGATCATAGAAGATACAACAGCAAAATTCCCAATAGAAATGTCCGGTATAACCTACCTCTGGAAGTAGAGCAAAAAATTACGGTATTGATGCAGGCATTAGATCTAAATTCAGGGTCTTTAGATTTTATTAAATCTGGCGAAAAGTTTTATTTTTTAGAAATTAATGCCATTGGTCAATTTTTAGGAATGTCCAATGCCTGCAACTATGGATTAGAAAGAGAAATAGCAACATATCTATAATATGGAAGAAAAAGTAAAAGACCTGATTATAAAAGAAGAGAATAAGCTTCCTCTGACATTTGAATACATGGAATTGTATGATGGTAAAAGTTCGAATAATTTAGATTCCAGTTCAGGTTCATCGCTTTATCTAAAATGTTCAACGTATCAAACAGATTATTTGTTACGGACAAAACCATTTAAACGATTGACAAGACTGATATGAGATTTTTTAATTTGTACACTGACATCTTTATAACAAAAGGATATAATCGTATACTAATATCCGATTTAGGGAGAAATGTTTCCAAATTATATCCGTTAGAATTGTATGAGCTTATTGAAGAATTAAAATCGAGTTCCATTGAATCGGTACTTGACAATTATGATCCAGAATCCAAAAAGATTGTCCAAGAATATCTCGATTATTTATTGGAAAAGGAATATGGTTTTATTACGGAAAACGATTGGGATAAAAATTTCCCCCCATTATCTTACGAGTACCATGACTATCAATTGGTTTCCAATTTATTCATAGAAATTGAAAAACTATCCGTACCAGAAACATTAATAAAATCAATAACCAATTTAAATATTAAACATGTGGTTGTTTTTTGCAGAAGTTCAGCATCTTCACAAGAAATCATCGATTTTGACCGTGCTTTTGAAAATACACCTTTAGAAGGTTTAGAAATATTTACAGCCTATTCTACTGCTCTTAACGAAGCTTTTCTTCAAGCTGTTCATGATCGAAGTCAGCGGATTTATCATCTTGTATTTTATCAATGTGAAAAAGTCCCTGTGCTATCGAATTCCAGTTTCAGATTTATGGTTGATTTTACTGAAGATGCACTATCTATTAATTCCTGCGGAAAAGTAAACACAGATTATTTCAATACAAATATGCCCAAAGTTCTAGAGGCTATAAATCATAATTCTTGCCTTCACAAAAAGATTGGAATCGATATAAATGGTAATATCAAGAACTGTCCAGCAATGCCACAATCTTTTGGTAACATAAAAGAGATGACTTTAGAAGAAGTATTACAGCAAAATTCGGTTCAGGAATATTGGCATCTGACAAAAGAAGAAATAATGGTTTGTAAAGATTGTGAATTTAGAAATGTATGCACCGATTGCAGGGCTTTTACAGAACGTTCCCAATACAATAAAAAAGGTTTGGATATTTCCAAACCCTTAAAATGTGGCTATGACCCCTATAGCAATGAATGGTCGGAATGGTCTATGAATCCGCTAAAACAACAAGCGATAACGTACTATGGTTTTGAACAATTGGCTCCGAAAAATTAAATATGGCAAAATTTCCATTCTATAAACAACCGGATTCCAAAGACTGTGGACCTACCTGTCTCCGCATTATCAGTAAATATTACGGAAAAATATTACCCCTCCAGATGCTCCGTGATTTGTCCGAGACAACACGCGAAGGATCAAGTCTTTTGGGATTAAGTAAAGCTGCCGAATCTATAGGATTTAAATCACTTTCTGTAAAAGTAGATTTCAAGACACTTGTTGAAGACGCACCACTTCCCTGTGTAGTGTTTTGGATGAAACAACATTACGTTGTTGTCTATAAAATTCAAAAAAAACGTCAGGGTTACCGAATCTATATTTCAGATCCAAGTTACGGCTTAATTAGCTATTCAGAAGAAGAATTTCTACAGAACTGGATAGGAAAAGGTGCTACCGATACAACAGAAGAAGGTATTGTACTCGTTCTAGAAACAACAGCACGTTTTGATCAACAAGAAGACATTTCAGACAGATCCTTTTCTATCAAAAACTATCTGAAACATTATTTTTTTAAATATAAATCCTTTATTATTCAATTGGCTTTAGGGTTGATAGGAGGAAGTTTACTGTCCTTGGTTTTTCCGTTTCTGACACAAAGTATCGTTGATATAGGGATTCAGAATCAAGATTTAAATTTTATCTATTTAGTGTTATTTGCCCAAATTATGCTTTATATTGGACAAATGGGCATAGAAGTGATCCGAGGATGGATTTTACTGCACCTATCATCACGCATCAATATATCTATTGTATCTGATTTCTTCATTAAATTGATGCGTTTGCCTATTAGCTTTTTTGATTCAAGGGTAACGGCCGATATCATGCAACGAATCGCTGATCATGGTCGAATCGAACAATTACTTACCAACAACTCTCTACAGACACTCTTTTCATTGATCAATTTTTTGGTTTTTGGTGTTGTTCTTCTATTTTACAGCTATAAGCTTTTTATTATTTATCTGGTAGGTGCTGTTCTTTATTTCTTTTGGATCGCATTTTTTTTAAAGAAGAGAAGAGAATTAGATTACAAACAGTTCTCCCAGCTAGCAGAAGAACAAGGCCAGGTCATGGAATTGATCAATGGTATGCAAGAAATCAAAATGAATAATGCCGAAACCAATAAACGTTGGCAATGGGAAGGTATTCAGATTAAAGTTTTCAGAATTAAAATTAGAGCACTTAAGCTTGAACAGATACAGACTATAGGTGGAAATATTATCAATCAACTTAAAGATGTATTCATCAGTTTTATCGCGGCAAGCCTGGTGGTAGAAGGTCAATTGACATTAGGAATGATGCTTTCTGTGCAATACATCATAGGACAGCTAAATAGTCCATTAATCCAATTTATGAACTTCATCAGACAAACGCAGGATGCTAAAATTGCACTGGAGCGATTGAATGAAATCCACGGAAAGGACGATGAGGAAAGTCTGGATAATAACTATGCGTCTGAAATTCCAGAACAAAATATTTCAGTAACGAACTTAACATTTCGCTATAAAGGATCAACTCATGCTGTATTTGAAAATTTGAATCTATTGATTCCCTATGAAAAAACGACCGCTATTGTAGGCGCCAGTGGATCTGGGAAAACGACTTTAATGAAACTATTAACAAAGTTTTACGATGCAGATGAAGGCGAAATTAAGATTGGGAAGACCGACATACGCCATATCGCCCCCAGTATGTGGCGTGCATCCTGTGGCGTTGTTATGCAGGATGGTTACATTTTCAATGAAAGTATAGCAAATAATATTGCAATGGGTAATATTAGTGTAGATAAGCAAAAATTAAAGCACGCGGTAGAAATCGCACATATAAAAGATTTTATTGAATCATTGCCAGTAAGTTACAATACAAAAATTGGCTATGAAGGATTAGGTATCAGCGGGGGGCAACGCCAACGGATGTTAATAGCGCGTGCAGTCTATAAATCTCCACAATATGTATTTTTCGACGAAGCAACTTCTGCCCTTGACGCAAATACAGAAAAAGTTATAACAGATAATTTGAATCAGTTCCTAAAAGGGCGAACGGCAGTGATTATCGCACATCGCTTATCTACTGTAAAAAATGCAAACAAAATAATCGTACTGGATAAAGGTAAAGTGGTCGAGGAAGGCACCCATGAACAGCTTGTATCCTTAAAAGGAGAATATTATCGATTAGTAAAAAATCAATTAGAACTTGGCAACTAAAGACAACATATTGGACAATATCAATCTGCGTTCAGAGCAGGTACAGGAGGTTTTAGAAACACCGCCAAATTGGCTTATCCGTTGGGGAAGCCTAGTGATGTTAGGTATAATACTTTTATTTTTTTTACTGGCATGCATTATTAAATATCCAGAATTCATTTCATCTACTATTATTATATCATCTCAAAATCCACCAGAGAAAATTGAGGTTAGGATCGATTCACGGATTGAAAAGTTGATCGCAAAAGATCAAAAAACAGTAAAAAAAGGAGACTTACTGATGGTTTTGGAGTCGTCAGCCGATGATCAAGATATATATCAATTAAAGAAGATTCTCGATTCTCTATCGACGAAACAACTTAGTAAATTTCCATTACAACTTGTTTCCAGCTTTAGATTGGGTGAAGTACAGGAAGATTACAATGCCTTTGCCAAGGCGCTGGAGGAAGAGATATTATTTACCAATCTACAGCCTTATGCTGCAGAAGAGGTAACGGCCCTTAAAGGTATTACAGATTATAAAGAACGTGTTGCAAATCTTAGGCAACAACATATATTAGAATCAAGTAAGTTACAATTGACCGAAAAAAACTACAAGCGTTCCGAATCATTACATCGTGAAGGTGTGATAGCTGCTTTAGAACTTGAAAATGAAAAAGTAAAATTATTGGAAGCGCAAAGGAATTTCAAAAATACAGAAATATCAATTGCGCAATTGGAAGAAACTATTTTAAACTTTAAAAAAATAAAATCAGGTGCAGATGTAAATATTGTTAAAGAAAAAACTTCCTATTCATCTGCTTCTATCTTATTACTTGAAAAGCTCAAAAAAGCACTACGACAATGGGAAAAAACTTATCTCGTCTATGCTTCTATAGATGGAACATTAAGTTATCTCCAATTTTTAGGAGAGAAACAATTTGTGAAAGCGGGCAGTACCCTGCTCAGTATACTGCCAAACAATAGACAGATAACAATAGGACAAATGCATATAGGAGCGCAGAATCAAGGTAAAATAAAAATAAATCAAAAGGTATTGATCAAGCTTGATAATTATAAGTACCAGGAATATGGTATAGTACAAGGGAAAATCAAATCCATTGCTTTAGTTCAAGATAAAGACAGTAAATACTATATAGAAGTAGCACTGCCCAATGGATTACAGACTTCTTATCATAAAACAATTGTATTTGACAAGGAATTGAGCGGAACGGCTGATATTGTTACAGAAGAATTAACACTTGCTGAAAGAATATTGAGTCAATTAAGGAGTTTACTTAGATATCAAGATAATTAATGATTGTGTTATTTCGATATATATTACTAACGCTTGGCATCACATGCATTACAGGCAAAGTTTTGTTCGCACAACAGACTTTTGACTTACACCAATGCATTGCCGTTGCACTTGAAAAGAATATCACTTTAGACAAAGCGAAATTAGTTCTTGAAGACAAAAATCTAGATATAAAAAATTACAAAAATGAACGTCTACCTAATCTAAATGGATTTACAAATTTATACAACAATTTTGGACAATCTCAAGATATTTTTGGTAACAATGCACGAAATGACAACTTCAACAGTACATTAGGTTTATCTTCCTCCTATTCGATCTTAAACAATGGCAAACTGAAAAATTTCATTAAGAAATCAGAGAGAGAAATGGAAGCAAGCCGACAAGACTTAGCTTTACTCAAAAGAGATATAACACTAAAAACTATCCAGGCTTACCTAAACGTATTGTTGCAAAAAGAGATCTGCAAATCAGTAGATACAGCTCTATTTTTTGCAGAGAGCCAACTTTTAAAAGTACAAAAGTCAACTGACCTCGGAGCCACTTCGCTTACTATATTATACGAAGCAAAGGCTAATTATGAACGTGAGAACGAAAAGAATAGACAGGCGCACTACACTATAGATAAAGCTATATTGGAACTTAAACAAATAATAGCTATTGAACCAGATCAAAATTTTGAAATTAATACGGAAACTAAGGCTTTTTCACCGTTACAGCAATCAAGTTCTGAATCTTCGGATTTATACAGTTCCTATTTAAAACAACACCCTGGATTAAAAAAATATGCATTGTTAAGTGAGGCACTTCAATTTGATCAAAAAGCTATAAAAGCCCAGCTTTACCCCACGATTGATGCGAGTCTGACATTGGGTAGTTTTTATTTCAACAATTTGACTACAGGTTTTGGAAGACTTCCTTTATTTCATCAGCTTCAAAATAATTTTTCTCAACAGATAGGTCTGACCATCAATGTACCAATATTCAACAAAAATACGGTTAAGACAGCTGTTCAAAAGAATAAGATTCAACAGGCTGAAAATGCAAAACAAATACAATTAGAACAGCTTACTATCAAGCAGGAGCTAACAAAACAATTACTTGATCTGGATAATTATCAAAAACAATATAAACTAGCAACTAATGTTCTGGAAGTCACTAAAAAGGCTTTTGATTTAAGTTTAAAAAGTTACGAGGCAGGTAGAATCAGTATATACGACTTAAATACATCGCGTTCGAACCTGCTCACGACAGAGAGTGAGCTGATTCAAACTAAATACAATATGCTATTTACACAAATTTTAATCCATTATCTAAGTACAGGTGACATTAAATTTTAAACCTGTTCAAAAAATAAAATTATCCCAATCCTTCGATAAACTGCATAATCATTTCTCGCTTTCGATTTGAAATAGGAATCATCCTGCCATCCTTCATTTCCAGTTGCCCGTCTTTAAAATACTTATGGATATAATGGGAATTAATAAGATAAGATTGGTGACAACGTATAAACTGTTCTTGAGGCAACATCGCTTCAAAATGCTTTATTACTTTAGAAACCATTAAATTGACCCCATCTTTTAAATGAAAAGTAGTATATCCTTTATCACTAAAACAGTATAAAATATCCTCTACATCAACAATCTGTGTAAATTCAAAGGTTCGAAGTGCTATTTTTTTTGGAGTAGCCGGATGTTTAAGATGACTTTCTGCAATCTTGAGCTGTAATTGGTTTAGCGTAAATTCTGTCGTCTTTTTATAGCATTGTTCAATCTTCTCCATGAGTAAACTTGGATCGATCGGTTTTGTCAGATAACCAATAGCGCCAAGATTAAGCGCTTCAATAGCATATTGGTTAAAAGCAGTTATAAATATAATATTAGCATCTAAATTAAGATTGGCTAATAATGCTAAGCTGAGACCATCTTTTAACTGTATATCTGATAAGATAAGGTCCGGTAATTCTCTCGGAATTTCGATCTCGGCCTTTTTGATATTAGACGAGCTTCCAACCATCCGCACATAGGGTATTTCATCCAAAATGGATTGGATATAACGAAGTATATTCGCCTCGTCTTCGAGTACATAAATCTTTAACATAATCTAATCAAAATTCAGAGTTAATGGGAAATATATTTCAACTTGATAACCTGTTCCGTCCTGTTTAAAATTCGGATGTTTCCGCATACCTGCAACATGCTTATCCTTTCCAAATAGCAGTTCAATACGCTCCTCGGTTATTACCTGAGATAAAGATTCTTTCTTTTTATTTATCTGTGAGTTTTCCGCCACTCCCACTCCATTATCAGTAATCTCAATATGTAGCGTACCTTTAGTTTGGTAAAACCTAACTTGTAGACAACCTTTATCCTCCAGGCTCATAAGACCATGTTCTATCGCATTTTCTAAAAAGGGCTGGACCAACATCGGAGGAATAAGTGTATTATCTAAGTCTAAATCGCCTGTTTCGACATGATATTCAAAAGAGTGATTAAAACGCATTTGTTGAAGATTGACGTAGTTATTAAGACTATCTATTTCTTTTTCTAACGGTATAAAATCTTTTCTATTTAACTCTAACATATCGCGGATAACTTTTGTCAGAGTAACCAAATACTTATTTGCTTCCAATTTTTTATCGGTACTGATCAAGCCCTGCAAGTTGGCAATAGAATTATATATAAAATGAGGATTTAGCTGATTTTGTCTATTTTTTTGTTCTAAGACAAGTTGTTTATGTTGTAATAACAATTTATCATGTTCAGCCTTGAAGAGTTTTTGTTTGTAGGAGCTGAAAACAAAAAAGACAATAAAAATCGTCAATATGATGAAAATTATAAAGGTCCATCGCTGTTGGGTAATAAATTTACTGTTTAAATCATTATTTTCCTGAAGAGATCGAATTGCTTCATCTTTCTTCTGAGCATCATAACGTGCAGTAATGTCAGCTATTGCTGTCTTTTGCATCACCTCAGTGGCCTGTAGATATGCTTCATATTGTTTTCTACCATACAGGTAAGCTTGTTTATAATCACCCTTTTTTTCATAAGATTTGCTTAAGATATCCAATACCGAAGTCATATCTTTGGTTTCCTTTTTGTTTTTACGAGCGATTTCCATCCCCCTCTTTACATATAGAATAGCCGAATCAGGTTGATTGTTAGCAAGGAATAGGTCGGCAAAATTATTGTACTGTTTTAACGCCGTATTCTCTTTCGTTTTGGTGAGATAGTTAAAATATATCCTATGTCGATCAACAGCTTCTTTTGTCTTCCCCTGTTTTTTCAGCCATTGTGATTCAAAGTCAATCGAACGCATTAAGGCCAATGTATCATCCAATTCTCTAGCCAATGCTTGACAGCTATCCAGATATGTCTCAGCCCCAGGAGTTCCATCAAGATCTAAGGAGATCATAAAACGAATATCATAGTACATTTGAAGGAAGCGTGCAGATGTTGCATAGGGATGATTTTGTCTGAACAATTTAATATACCGTAAAGAATTCTCGGAGTCCTGATTAGTGTAAAAAATCATGGCCAACATGTTGTCATATAAAAATAAGAATACAGACTTAGATTTCTCCACCAGACTTCTCGTATTCATAAGCTCCTTAGTCACTTCTGAGCTATTAATATCTGTATGGTCGGCTTTACTTTTTAAGAGCAAATATTTCTTTAAAGCCCACTCATCCACCTGCTTAGGTAATATATATATGTTATTCACACTATTTATCAGTGAATCATCTTTGAAACCAAAGGGTAAATTAAGTGCTTTGAGTGCCCAATAATAAATATTCTGCTTAAAATTGGGTGATTTTTCATACTCGACAAATAGACTATCTCTGATCCGATTATTATCCTGTGTTGAATTTATAATCGAACTTAACAAATGATGCTTTGCAACACTGTCCAAAGTCAAATCTGCATGTTTAGAAATTGTTGGCTTCTGACTGGAGTCACAGCTTACAAATATGGTTAAAAAATAAATGCAGAAAATTATGCTCCAAATTCTATTCAATTTCAGCAAGCGACCAATTTTTAGACAATATTCTTTCATCCCTATAAAAATCATTTTTTAAAACAACTAATATAAACCATTTTCGATATTCGCTATAGTTCAACCAATATTCGAAACGATCTTGTCGATATTTAAAGAACAAGATTGTCCGAAACTTATACTATATGTAAAAATAAATAAGGTTACAGAAGTGCCGACTTCAATTAGTTTGTTTCAAATATATTTAAAAAATGGAACTAGTCAGGGGCTCTCAATTCAATTATATAAATAGTCAAATAAAAAATGCTAAAATTATTTTAAAAAAAATCCGCCGGTTTACCATATTACATAAAATCAAAACCCTATAAATCAGAAAATTTACATGGTTTTGATTTTTATTTTAAATTACGATTTTCTATCTAGTACCTATTTTGGTTGGTTAAACATGTACCGAGCGATCTTCCATTTGTTATTTTCTTTTTTCATTAAAAAAAACTCTCGATTTAACTCGTTAGATTTTTGTCCACTAGCACGGATCAATTGACTTCCGTTTGATTGAGTTCGAACAAATACTACACTATCTTCAAGTATAACTGCTTCCTCCATTTTAAAGGATACATTAAGCAGGATTGCTTTAAAAACATTTTGATAAGCTATTGTAAGTTCATGTTTTCCTGTTGCTGTGGGCAACCCTGTTGGCATAAATATACCGTCAGCCGTATATTGACCGACGGCCTGCTCGACATTTGATTTATTCAGGGCCTCAAAATAAATAGTCAAAGCATCTTCGATTTCCGCTTTTATTGTTTGTTTATTCATTACTGTTGAGTTTTCAAGTTTAGAAATATGTGCATAATCATTCCGCTGATTTGTTTCATTTTGACAGGCTAATAACATAAAAAAAAACACTGCCGCCACCATGGCTTTTATCATACGATTTTAGATTTTATGTTGACCAATAATATCCTTTGCTTCATCAAGTACCACTGTTTTTCCCAGTGCTCCGAACTCATGCAGATCGCCAAATACTTCTATGCGAATAGATTGATTGATACCTCCAATATGAAGAGGTTCAAAACCACTGGCTTTGATTAATTCTTCAACAAATTGATTACTATTAGTATTATCCGATGCATAAAATAACACTTTATTTTGAGGGGTAACGAAAGCCTCTTCTGATAATGAATGTACACCTAGAGTTCCAAATGCTTTAACAAAACTGGTTTCTTTAGGTACCAAAGCTAATAGAGTCTGACCTGCAGAATCATGTTGATCAATAATTTTTCTAAAACCTCCATTGCCATCTGGAGCAATTGGATTTGAAACATCTACAATAATTTTTCCTTTTAGCTCCGTCGCATACTGCACCAAAAATTCTTTAATCTTATCAAAGTAAATCGCTGGAATGATTACATCAGCTTTATGAATCGCATGGGATATCTCCTCTGCTGTGGCAAGATTTCCAAATTTGTCCGCCAGATTGCTTGCCTTCTCAAATGCTCTAGAAGAAAGGATAACCGGGTGATTTCCTTTTACAAGATTAGTGGCTATGGCTTTACCAATATTACCCAAACCAATAACGGCTACTTTTACTTGTTGATTTACTGTATTCATCGTTTTATATGTTAAAAATTTGTTTGTCATTATTGACAATACAAAATTGCGATGAATAGTCAACCTACACCTATAAGCTATAATAAGAAATACCCTTAATCTAGTTTAAGAGTATAGTTATTTTCTAAATCTATCGTTCTTTATTTTACTCAAAAATTCTGCAGTTATACCTAAATAAGAGGCGATTTGTGTATTAGGTAGCCTATTTGCTAAATTGGGATATTGATTAATAAAACTTTCGTACCTATCAATAGCGGTAGAACTAAACATTTGTAATAATCGATTTTGAAGTTCAATATATTTATTTTCAATAATCACACGGAAATTACGGTCAAACTTTGGATAATTAGTGTATAAATACCATAAATCACCTTTGGAAATCTGTAACACTACTGAAGGTTCTATTGCTTCTATATATAACTTCGAAGGAGTTTCACGATGTAAACTACCTATGTCCGAAATCCAATCGTCTTCAGCTGCGAAGACAAGATTATGTTCAGCCCCCTTATCATCTATACCGTACATTTTAAAACAACCACTCTGTATGTAGGTAAAAGACTTACATACATCCCCTTGGTGTAAAAGAAACTGTTTTCTTTTTATAGTTCTCTTCGTAATATGGTTTGTTAAGACCGCGATCTCCTCGCTATCAAGGGGCAGATACTGGTTAAAGTGGTTTATAATATGATCCATATCAATTCTTTTTTCTAAACAATCTTCTAAAGATACAAAATGAGAATGCCATGAATATAATGATGGATTTAATATTTCTAAATAATGCCGCGTTTATAGTTTTGATAAATACGCTATATTTTCAAAATTAAAACACATATGCTATAACATTCATCCTAATTTTTAAACAAGGAATATACTAATAAAGTTAACAACTTTAAGATCTGAGTACATGGAGTGATGGTGTAAAAAAGAGTCATAAACGAATGCTTTACCATATAAAACAATCCGAAATAATTATTTTTTTCCTTTTAATAAAGCAACAACAGCAATTACTAACATTTTTCTTATATTAGGGAAAATATTACATATCAAGGTATCCTTACTAATATTTAACTTTTCTTTATGAAAGCTTTAATTATAATCGATGTACAGTATGATTTTTTACCAGGAGGTGCTTTAGCTGTTAATCATGGTGATGAAATCGTGCACACAATTAACGAGCTACAGACACAGTATGATCTTGTGGTAGCCACACAAGATTGGCATCCAAGGGGGCACAAAAGTTTTTATACCTCGCATCCTGGCAAAGAGCCATTTGAAGAAATAAAGTTAAATGGATTAGATCAGGTACTTTGGCCAGAGCATTGCATACAAGGAACTAAAGGCGCTGAATTCGTCTCTGGACTTTCAACAAATGCAATTGAAGCTATTTTTAGAAAAGGAATGGATAAAGAAATTGATAGCTATAGTGGTTTTTTTGATAATGGTAGAAAAAAATCTACAGGAATGGGTGATTATCTTAAAGGTAGAGGTGTTACAGAAGTAGCTGTCTGTGGAGTGGCTGCTGATTACTGCGTATATTACACTGCAAACGATGCTTTAGATTTAGGTTTTAAATCGAGTATTATAGCGGGTGCATCTAAACCAATAGATCTGGAAAGATACGATCGTGTGAAAAAAGACTTTATCTCGAAGGGCGGTACAATCATATGACCAGCTGACAACTCTAAACATAATATTTACAGTAATTATAAATTAGGCCCAATAGCGAAGTTGGGCTTTTTTTATGATCACGAATGGAGAAGGCTTAATTTCAGGTTTATGTATTCGTTATCAAATTGATTGTTGGTATATGATAAAGAACACCAATAGTAATGGCAGGCCATTTCCTTCTTTTCCCCCTTTTCATAAAGAAATGCTAAAGAGCTATAAAATGGAAATTTAAGAAAGTCATTTAACATAGGTTCCAAATCAAACATTTTCTCAATCAATGGAGTTATTGGCAAGTAATTACTCTCAGCAATAACCCTATTTATTTTTACTGCTATAGCATTAGGCTCTAAAAATTCTAATTGAGAATACAAGGAAGATATCAATCTCCAATCTGTTTTTTCATAATTAGGTGAAGAACAATGCACTGAAGCAATTAAAGCCTCTAAATGATATTTATTCAGCCTATTTTTACTTAAATCTATTTTATTAAGATAAGCATATCCCTCGCTTATTAAATTTTTATCCCAAAGCGTCCGATTTTGAAATTGAATAGATATCCATCCATTTTCTTGAATCCTTGCGGGAAATCGAGAAACATGAAAGAAAAATAAAGCTAAAAGAGCATTTAATTCACAATGATCCTCCTGATATTTTTTGACTAAAACACTTAGACGAATCGCTTCAAAACATAAATCCTTTTTTATTGATTCTCGTTTTTGAGCAGATTTGAAGCCTTCATTAAACATCAAATACAATACATGAAGCAGATGGGGCATCTCATTATGCAAGCTTTCGAATTCACATTTCTCATATTGAATAGCAATTTTTTTTATTAAAACCTGACTTCGTAAGATGATCTTTTTAATAGTTTCAACGGGTAACATCATGGCTCTTGATATTTCAGAATAGCCAAATCCACATAAATAAAACAAAGATATAATCAACTTATTTCTGTCAGAGACATTGATTTTAGAAAAGAAGATCAACAATTGAAGTAAACTATCTTCGGCTTCATGTGACGCAATTGATTCTTCTTTCTCGTACGAAATTCGATTAAGAATCTTGCTGCCAACCGAATCTCGATTGATTTTATTGATTAATTTATTTTGAGAAACATAAATTAACCATCCGAAACAATTTTTGGGAGTTCCTTTATATCTCCATTCACTTAGGGCAATTTCAAATGCTTCCTGAACTGCATCAACAATATTATCGATCTGCTGATATCCAAATTTTGCAGACAAAAACGAAATCATCTTTCCATGGTATTCCCTGAAAAGATGATCTGTTAATTTGTCAATGTCCTTATTGCTCATCGGTAATGATAATCTCCCGTATTTCTAAAGTTGCACCATTCTTTAAATCAGGACAACTTTTAGCAAGCTGTGTTGCTTCTTCCAAACTTTTCACACTTAATTTGTAGTAACCGCTAACACATTCTTTTGTCTCGATGTATGGACCATCTGAAATCATATCCTTCTTTAATGTAACTCCATTAGCTTCTAGTGGATTTCCTTCTAGAAAATGTCCATTTGCAACCAGTTCCTCTACCCAATTGATATGTTCCTGAATATCAGCCTGCATATCTTCTACCGATAGGTTGCCATAAGTCGAAGACTCACGAATCAACAATAAAAACTCTTTCATCTTTTCTTAATTAAGGTTAATAAATATACTATTTATTTTAATGACAAATGAGGATCGTAATTCGGGACATTTTTTTTCAAATCGTATTCAAGAAATTTATAATCACATGAATAGATGCAATTTAACGTAATATAAGGTACTAAAAAATAGTGATTAATGTATATGATCGCGATTAGCTATATACTTTTTCCTTGTCAATAAAATCAGAAGACAAAACTTAACGTCTGCCTTTAAGATTTCAAGAACATTCTCTTAAATAAATTATGCAATTAAATATACTGCATTCAAAGGCAATTCATCAAGTTGATTTATCTCCGACTGTTTAACAAATCCCTTACTTTCAAAAAGTCTGATAAAGGGATTTTGAATATACTCGTGGATCCATACCGCTTCATATGGCCTGCAGACGGATAAACTTTTTTCCAGTAATGCTTCTTCTACACCCAGATTAAAATATTTTTTTAAGATCCCAAAATTGGCAATACGGATAGCCCGTTTACGGTCTAAACTCGAAGGTCTAACGCCCTTTGACGTAATTTGGACGAATCCTGCCGGTATATTATCGACGTATGCGATGAGCCATTGATTTGACATGCTATTTAATTCTTCAACCAAATTGCTATCACTAAAATTTTCATGTATATATTTCTCTACGAACGAAAGCTCTAGATGTTTTGAAAACTTTTCTATCGCTATCGCATGCGTTAATGTTAAAAGAGCTGCCAATCCTTCTTCTGTAGCTATAGTAAATTTGATTATTATTTTCATACTGATATCATAAATGTGTGTGCACAAATGTATAAGTCTTTCAAAAGAATAAAGAGAACAGCTTATGCAACATGAAGCAGTACAGTTGTTATCGCATTAGTTGACCAGCAAGCATAATCGCTTCTATCTTCTTAACAGAAAATTTGTCTGCAAATACTACTCGAAAGTAATTTGCGAACGCCCCCGAAAATGAAAAAGTATACCCAGGAGTAAATCTCACTCCTATTTGCTCACATTGTCTATAAAATTTAAGCATGTCTGTCCCGTCAGGCATCTTTACCCAAATATTATAGCCTCCTGCTGGCATTAAAATAGAAGTACTGTCCGGAAAATTAGCAGAAAGCAAGTGTACAGTACTATAGGCATTCTTAGCCAATTGCATTCTAAAGGAACGTATATGACGATCGTAACTACTTCCTGTCATCAGTTTATTTAGCGTCTCCTGATATAAAGGAGAAACGGTACTTCCCAATGAAAATTTAATTTGCTCTGCCCGTTTCATAAATTTTCCAGCCGCCAACCAACCTAGTCTTATACCGGGAGCCAAAGTTTTCGAATAGGACGAATAAGTAAGAACTAGACCACTTACATCAAAACTTCTCAAAGTAGTCGGTCGCTGTCCATGAAAATTCAGATCACCATAAATATCATTTTCAATAAGCGCAACATTATAGTATTGTGCTACAGTAACTAAGGCAATCTTTTGTTCATCTGACATTAATATCCCTGTCGGGTTATGAAAATTTGAAGTTACAATCGCCGCTTTAACCGGATTGTGAAGGCATGCCTCTCTGAAAAAATTAATATCAAATCCCAAAACCGGATCTACAGAAATCTCGATAACTTTCAGGTTCAATACCCTTATTACTTCAAGTACCGAAAATACACAGGGACTTTCCACTGCTACAACATCGCCCGAAGAACAAACTGTAGCCAGAGCAATATATAAAGCCTGCAATGCACCATCTGTAATAATTAGCTCATCCATATGAATAACAGTACGATAAGCTGCCGCACGTGTGATAATATGTTCTTTTAACTCAACAGAACCATTTGAAGGATAATACCGAAGCAGACCTGCCCCCTGCTCCCGGATCACCTGTTGCATTGTCCGCAACACTAACTTTTGTGGCACAAGCAAATCTCCAGGAGCAGCTACATTAAACTCAGAAAATGTCTTTCCTGCTCCCGCAGAAGTTGTAAGTCCAAGATGATCCTTAAATATAGCATCCCTAATGACTGGAATACGGTCACTTTTTAACTCTTCTACATTTTTTTTTGTTTGATAACTTACATAATAACCCGATTTAGGAATACTTTCCACTAAACCATGAATCATCAGATATTCGTACCCATTTTGTATTGTACTGACACTGATCTTAAACTGTTCTTTCAACTCACGAACGGAAGGCAGTTTATGACCTGGCTTGAAAATACCATCTTTGATATTTTTTTCTATAGTACTGGTAAATAGTTCGAATTTATACGCCTTCATATCTGTACTGGTAAGTTTTACAAAATCTACACCTATATCGCAAATCTAAGTAATTTACCTTTGAGAAAAAAAATACTATGTCCCCTAATAATTTCATAAGTAGTCCAGTAGATCTACGCAATTTATCCTTTTCCTCTTTACAAGTTGTATGCGAAGACTTACGATCGTTTATTATCGATCATGTTGCCGTAAACGGAGGTCATTTCAGTTCTAGTTTAGGTGTTGTTGAACTTACTGTGGCCTTACATTATGTTTTTAATACGCCTATAGATAAACTGATCTGGGATGTAGGACATCAAGCTTATCCTCATAAATTACTCACAGGAAGAAGAAAATCTTTTTACTCTAACCGAGTACTAGGAGGTATAAGCGGTTTCCCCTGTAGGGACGAAAGCGAATTTGATGCATTTGGAACCGGTCATTCTTCTACCTCCATTTCGGCCATCCTAGGTATGGCTATCGCAGCCAAATATCGCGGAGAACTCAACCGGCAGCATATTGCTGTTATTGGAGATGGGGCGATGACAGCAGGACAAGCCTTTGAAGCAATGAACAATGCGGGATATGAACAACCAAACATGCTTATTATACTCAATGATAATAATATGTCTATCGATAGCAATACCGGTGCACTACAAAATTATTTGACAGATCTCACTACCGCTAAATATTACAATACGTTAAAGTTACATCTCAAAAATCTCCTTTCATCAGAAAATTCATCCACAAAATGGGCTTCAGAGACGCTGCGAAAATTTGATAAAATCATTAAGGGAGGATTTATGCAGCATAGTAATCTTTTCGAAGCATTAAACATACGATATTTTGGTCCTGTAGATGGACATGATCTAAAAAAAATGATTGGTTTGTTCGAAAAACTAAAGCACATACCAGGACCAAAATTACTTCATTGTGTTACTATCAAAGGAAAGGGATTTGCTCCCGCTCTGGCCGATCCTAAAAAATGGCATGCTCCAGGAACTTTTAATAAATCAACGGGATCGAAGTTGAGTACAGTTAATCACAGTCCCACTTTTCAGGAGGTTTTTGGAAATACGCTACTTACACTAGCAAAAACCAATGACCGCATCATAGCAGTCAGTCCAGCCATGTTATCGGGTAGCTCGTTATCGAAGATGAAATCAGAAATGCCTGACCGAGTTTTTGATGTCGGTATTGCCGAACAACATTCCGTTACTTTTTGTGCTGGACTTGCCGCTGACGGCCTGTTGCCATTTTGCGCAATATATTCAACATTCCTACAGCGCGCCTACGATCAGCTCATACATGATGTCGCTTTGCAAAAGTTACCTGTTGTATTCTGCATAGATCGTGCAGGTGTTGTTGGCACAGATGGGCCAACACATCACGGCGCATTTGACATTTCCTTTCTTAGATGTATACCCAACATAACAGGTGCATCTCCCATGGATTTGGATGATTTTAAAAATCTGCTTTTCACAGCACAATGCGATACGTTAAATGGTCCTTTCGCGATACGCTATCCAAAAAGCGTAGGCTCTGGTGAGCTCAAAAGTAAGTTTTGCAAAATACCTCTCGGAAAGGGACGAAAAATCAAATCTGGAAAAAGAATAGCCATATTATCGCTCGGTCCGATAGGTCAATTTGCAGTAGAAGCCTGTCAAGAACTTTTGGATGATCACATTGATGTAGCCCATTACGACCTCCGGTTCTTTAAACCTATTGATGAAACATTACTGCACGATGTCTTTAGTCAATTTTCAGTCGTGATTACTATAGAAGATGGTAGTATCATAGGCGGGATAGGTAGTGCAGTAATGGAATTTATGGTAGATAATGGATATCATTCCATTTTAAAACGTCTGGGGTTACCTGATACATTTGCGACACAGGGAACCCAGAATCAACTTCATGCATTATACGGATATGATAAGAAAGCTATAATTTCTTTGATTAGATCACTACACCATGAACCAAATAAAGAGAACATCTCTTAAAAAAAACAATTAGTTATATAAATATGCTGCGCTTGTATCTTGATTTAAGCAAATAAAACAAGCTCTGAAATAGAGCTTGTTTTTAAATATCAGAACTATTAAAAATAGCCAACCTATTCAAGTTTGTATTACCAAAGTCTATATGCTACACCAAGTGTTAGATACATATTATGCAAATTATATCCTACTCCACGGAAAGATGAAGGGAAAACCGGATTTAAGCCTAATTGTCCTGTCAGATCTGCCGCCCAACGTTGACCAAAATGCCTTGAAACTCCTAAATGAGCTCCAATATCAAAGGATCTCACCTCTCTTGAAAAGTCAAAATCAGCACTTTCAATCAATACTTTTTCGCCTAATGAATTACCTTTTCTAATATAACCATCTGACACAGTTCCTTTGAATTCAGCCGATAATAAACAAGCGAAATACATTCCTAATTTAAAATCCCATTCTCCCTGACGGTAACCTGCAAAAACAGGTAGCGTTAAATACACATTTCGGGATGTCGTGGCGTTTGTTCCTGTAAAATCTCCTTCAAAAGAGCCTTTTTCACCATTACCATTATCCACAGAAATAATAGTATGAAAGTACTGGACACTGTCAGTTACTTTCATTCCTTTAACATCTACGCTTAATCCAGTACCTACAAACCACTTTGATGAAAGATCATATGTAGCATGATAGCCAAAAGAAGGTGAAAATATCGGTGCATAACTATTGATCTGACGAATGGTATTAGGAAAAGAAAAAGGAGCCGTAGCACCAATATTATAACCTAATGTAATTGAATGCTTAATCTGATCAAATAAAAACTTTCGCTTTATGTCTTGTGCGTACAAGATATTTGATCCCACCAATAGACAACAATAAAGGGATAACGTTATATATTTCTTCATAATAAAGGTACGATTCTTAAACTATCTACCACCAATCGCGATCCTATCGCTCCTCTATATTGATCCCCTTCAGCACTGGACGAGGTAACAATGGCCATCATCAAATTTTTACCAATACTAGCATCCTGTTTATATACAAAAGGAATATCAAAACGTGTAAAATTGGTTTTATCAGAGCCATCCTGAAGATCCGCACGCGCAATTATCCGGTCCGAATTCATAATATTAGTCGCATTAAGTCTATCCGGACCGTTAAACAAAACGGCATAGATACTACATTTGTCTTTCACTCCTGGCTGAACCTGACCTGCCTTATTTATAAAATCAGGTCCTGCACTATATTTATAATAACCTGTGAAAGATTTAGGAAGCCCCTTATAAGGTTCTCCAAATTCTGTCGCCGCCAACGGATTAAGCATAGCCTGAGAAGCATTAAAATTTCCTAAAAACAAAGAACCTGCATACAGTCGAATACCAATAAGTTCTGATAAAGGTGTACCTTTAATCGTAACCAGTTCTGCAGCCTTCGTTCCAAGGTAACCATCTGTAGTGGATCGTGTCGGGTATGCGTCACTGCGCGCAGGAACACCCGAAAGCGCAACTCCCGGATTGCCGGAGGACCAGAGCTGTAATCCATCATCCTCTACCGGATACTCATATTTATCTGTAGGATGACTAGCCCAATTTTGAAAAGCAAAATCCCAATGACCAATATTCACAACTTTAACCGTATACCGTTTGGTGTTTTCTCCTGATTCTGAAGTGACATCATATACAATTTCTTGATCACCGTCAAACTTGATCAGTGTTCCACTTGCTGGTTTTACAGAAGCACCCCTAGATAACGTCAGCACCGGAGAGATTCCCGAATCATAGGCTTCGTTTGTAAGGTTTAATGTTATTGTCCGATTTATCTGATCTATAAACACATTACCAGTTAGTAAATGTGGATCAACAGTAACGGATTCAATATCTGCCTCAGGGTTTTGCGGAGCATCCTTAATACAGCCTTGCATAAGCACTATGCATAGAAATAGCGTGGCAAAAAGCCGTTTTCTCATCGTTCCTTGATTAGTATTTATTAATTACGTAAACCATTCTCATTTGATTAGTCAATCGTATTATTTGACTCAGGTTCATTTTTCCACAGTAGCTCTTGTTTCGGTAAGGCCAGATCAACTCCATTCTCCTGAAATACAGATTGGATGGTTTTAATCACATCGCTTCTTACCTGACCCGTGTCTTTTAAAGTTTTCACCCAGAAGTAAATTTCTATCATTATAGATTGTGCTGACAGACTTCCAAATTGCACGGATACAGCAGGAGTAGCGAATATCTGATCATTCTTATGTAAAACATCTACGATTAACATTTTTACTTTATCCAGATCTGACCCATATTTTACCTCTATCTGAATATGTATTCGTTTTTTAAAACCACCGACAGTCCAATTTAATACATTGGAATTCAAAAGATCACCATTAGGCATAATGAGATCAGCACCATCTAGTGTCGCAATTACACTGCTACGAAAACCAATAGATTTAACCTTACCGGCATGTCCGTCAATTTCGATTAGATCATCTACGTTAACCGGTTTTTCAAAAGCTATAATCAATCCACTGACTAGATTATTGACTAGTGATTGTAAGCCAAAACCAATTCCTACACCCAAAGCACCAATCACTAACATGATTTGATCTACGGGAATTCCGGCAGCGGCGAAGGCTAGGAAAAAACCGATTGAGATAATACTGATACGAATGAGCAGAATCCAGCTTCCCAAACGGAACTTTTTCTCCTGCTTATCATCGTTGGAATTCCATTGGGAGTCTGACGCAAAAAAAGATACTATTTTGGAAAGTACGGTGGCTCCGATCATAATAAGCATAAAAATAAGCAAGTTATATATCGAAAAGGTATAACTTCCTAACTGATGTTCTTCCTGAAAAAAACTTTTTAATGGTTCTGACAAAAGCCTAAACTCATAAAAATTTCGTCCAAATAATACGAACCAGCCAACAATTAAAATAGCGTAAAAAAAGAATGGGGCCCGCTTACCAACTCGATTATAATTAATGTAAAAAAGTCTTCTTTCCTGCTTTTTATAAAGATTAGAGGCATAAGTCAATCCCTCATTAACCAGCCTAATCACCCAAAGAAAAACAATCGCAACAACGACATTCATCAAACCTGCAACCATCAAAATTTTAGCAATATTGAAGCGCCCCAATACATTAAACAAAATCGAAAAAAGTTCCATTATGGTCATAAGAAAGATCGGTATAAGAATCCAACGCTCACGTAATTCTTGATGACGCTCTTTATTAAAAAGAATAAAGATACCAGTAACAAAACTTATCATGGCAAGAATAACCATTAACCATCTTTCTGGCCTAGAAGCCTGCAATACAAGATTATCTACGGCTACAAAGGCAAACAAAACGACAAAAATAACCCAGATACCCAACCAATATTTAGAAATTTCTTTTCTAAATATAATAGTGATCATCAAAGCAGATACTAATACAATTCCCGCAGTAAAAACAAATGGTGGATTAGGAAATAAAAACTGAGCTACACTGAGCGTAATCACTATTCCTGATAGAAATGGAGAGCTTAGTAGCATACTTTTCACTTCTCCTTTATTATTTATATTTCTAATTCCAGATCGTAAAGAATGAAGATAGGTCGTTACGAGAAGTAACAATAAAACAGAAAGAATAATCTTTCCCCACTGCCCCTTTAGGTAATAAAAGAATACTAGCTTTGCTTTTAGTGCGGAAAAGTAAAGCACTTCGTGGATCGGCCGATCAAAATTACTTTCTTCCCAAAGATTTAAAAATTCTTGTTGAAATGTTTTATCTGAAATTTGCTGTTGATCGTATTCAATTTCTTCCATTCCAGTTTGAAGTTGAAGCAACTCAAAATTAACTTGATTCTGTATGGTCTGTATAGTATTAATATTATCTTTTAATAAAGTTGTGACAGGAGTTATTTCCACAGCTACAACTTTCAGTTTGTGAATATATTGATTGAGTTCCGTTGAGTCTTTAGATAATATAAATAGTGATTTATCATTACATAACGAATCAATCTGAAATCTATAACGAACCAGCTGGTCTAAATAACGATCAACCCGTTTCTTATAGATGGAAACCTCTGCATGAAGAGCATCAAGAATATGATAAGTTGTGGTCAGGTTGCGCGAGGTTTGAGTTGTACCCTTATTTTCAAAGACACCATCTTTGGAAATATTATGCCATTGGGAAACTTGATTCAGATCACGAATAAGGGCTACAGTATCAAAACCTTTTTTCAAAAAAGAGCGGGCTTGCCTCGACAGCACTTCGATTTCTTCAATGACTTGATTTTGTCGTATGGCCGCTTTATCTGTCTCTATATCTTGAAGACTTTTTTTCGCCGATTCTTTAAAAAAAATTTCGGTACGTGAAACGAAATCTTGCTTTGCACTATCTTGTGCCAACACTTTTGAATATGCGTCAGAAACAAAAAGAAATATGGTCAGCAGTATAGATATATTCAAAAAGCGCATTCTCTTTAATAATTAGGTTAATAAGTTTATCCTACACAAAAGATTATATGTCAGAGCACTCATCAAATTTAATGATTAATATTGAAGTATTTTATGTTTTTAAGCTAAATAATCGATAGGCAATATCAATTCTAAAAACATGAGTACTCATCTACAATTGATTTTAAAAACCATATTAACACGTAAATGGAAGATAATCGTACTCTCCTATATATCTTAGCATCACACCTTAATTTACACTGATCCTGAAAATAAGGAGACGGGCGGTTTGGTTGTTATAATAATCATGAGAAAATGATCTTAAATCGATCACTTTCTCATGATAATAGCACGGTAAGACTCCTCAAATTAGTAGTAAGAAGAGTTTAAGTTATTGTTTTCTTTTTCCGCTTTTTCAATAATTTTGATATCTGTCAGAATTAGAGGAAAGTTTTTCTTAATACATACATCCTGTTCAAAATGGACTGAAGGTTTACCATCTGCAGTCCGAATAGTCCAACCGTCCTCCTCTGTATAATTATCATCCGTTCCTAAATTAATCATCGGTTCAATTGCTATCACTAAGTTTTCTTTCAAGACCTTACCTTTACCACGTTGTCCATAGTTAGTAATATCTGGTCCTTCGTGCAAATCACGTCCTAATCCATGACCGACCAAGTCGCGTACTAAACCATATCCATATGGTGAAATATGAGAGGCTATTGCATAACCTATATCGCCAATACGATTACCATGCACAGCTTGCTCGATACCTTTAATCAATGATTCCTTTGTGATTTTGACTAATTGAATTACTTCTTGAGCAACTTCACCAATGATAAATGTATATGCCTGATCTCCGTGAAATCCGTTTTTAAATGCTCCAACATCTATGGAAACTAAATCACCCTCTTTCAAAGGATTATGATTTGGAAATCCATGTACGATAGCATCATTTACTGAAGCACAGATATGGAATGGAAATCCACCAAAATTATGAAACGAAGGAATTGCACCATGATCACGAATAAATTCATTTGCAAAACGATCGATATCAAGTGTTGTGATACCTGGTCTAATAATCGATGCAATAGCAGCCAATGTTTGACTTGTCAATTTTGCACTTATTTGCATTAATGCTACTTCTTCTTCTGTCTTATAAATCATATCATTTATTTTTATTACAATCTGTTACAATCAGGCTTTTAGCCAATAAATATCACTTCACCAGGATCAAGATTCTAAATGAGCACACATCCATCTAATCTACTGATTAAGTAATAGTTTGAAACAAATTTAATGACCATAATACAACTAGAAAAGTAAAAATTGGACAATAATTCGACATAGCACTGAATATATTTTAAGTACTTTTGTAAAACTATGCCCATTAATTTTTTTGGAGATATTAAACCATCTGATTCCATAATAGGAGAATCAACAAGATACTGGAGGGATTCTAATTTATTTTTTAAATCAGAATGCATCTTAGGTGCATATGTATTTTCATGCAAAGACTTAGAAGGCAACCAGGCACTATTCAATGACGGTCTTCCTACTTTAATTTTTATGCCTAATAAAACGGATATCGTTCATATTAAAAAGGCTGATCAAACAATCAAATTAAATGCGGCATGGGTATGTTGTGGGACAATACAGAATACTTACTGGCAACTACCTCAAGATCTTGAATATATTATTGTATTACGTTTTCATCCTTCATCCTTTTATCAAATTTTTGATGTAGCACCAGAATTCTTTCTTTCACATCCCGTCTGTAGCTTAACTGACATCATAAGTGAAAAATCAAAATTGCTAATCGATAAACTGTATCAAAATAAAACTGTTGCAGATCGTATGCAATTACTGGAAAACACCATGCGCACATATACTCCAGCAGAAAACCTACCTTCTCTGCTTCAAGAAGCTTTAAATAAAATTGAACAGAAAAAAGGAAATATATCTGTAGCAGATGTAATCCATGGTTTGGGAGGAAAAATAAATCGTAAATGGCTACAGAGAAGTTTTGTAAAATACATGGGAATTTCTCCTAAAAAATACATTTCTTTACAACGCTTCATTTATATATATGGCGAGTGGCAGAGCAACTATCAAAAGGATTTCATGTCGAACTCTTTCTTATCTGGTTATTATGATTACAACCATTTTTTAAAAGATTTCAAACTATATATAGGCGTCTCACCCACGAAATTTAAATAAGCAGAAACTATTTCCTGCTCATTTAAATACAATATTACTAATCTTCATGTGTAAGATTAAAAAATGTAAGCATTTGCTCTAATGCATTATTGGCATGCATAATTTCACTATTCTTTAAAGTATCTGCTGTAGCCTCTGCACCTCTCTTGATCATATCTGCTTCAAAAAATGCTATAGCACTCTTTAAATCACTAAATTTATCACTGGTAAGACATGATGCCAATTCAAATGCATCTTGCATCGCAACATTGGCACCTTCACCAGCAAAGGGTGGCATCCGATGAGCCGCATCTCCAATCATAGTCAGGTTATGATTTGCTTCCCAAGATTGATCAAGCGGAAAGTAGTATTGTGGACGTAAAATTAACTGAACATGCTCATTTCTAAAAAATTCAGACCATGCTGTACTCCATTCCACAAACACCTGTCTGAACCATTGATCCGCTTGCTGCTTGTCTTTCAAATCTATTCCATTTTCTTTGAACCAATGTTCTGGACATTTAAAGCTCGCAACAAACATAATCGAACCATCACCTTTAGATCCGTATCCCACAAATTGCCCCTGCCCAAAAGCCATCACCTTTCCATCTTTCGCAAATTCAACAAGTTTTGGAGCATGAATAGCGGCATCATAGATATTACCTTCAATCAAGGTGATACCAGAATATATAGGCTTAATAGTACTAATGAGCGGACGAATTTTTGAATTAGCTCCATCGGCAGCAATTACCAAATCTGCATATGTAGTTGTGCCATTTTTAAAATTTAAATACCATCCATCTTGATGTGATTCCATGGACACAAATTGGCTGTCCCAAATGACAGTATCGGGTTTTAATGAATTTAACAGAATATCACGCAATGGTCCGCGGTCTATTTCAGGTCGGTCTTCTCCTTTTCCAATTTCACGATCATGATCATCCATGTGAATGTTAAGATCCTGATCGACAAGCAACAATTTACTTGCAGTGGGTCGGTGATGTTTATAAAACTCTTGAAGAAGACCTGCACGCTTCATCGCTTCTAATCCAGTACCTTCATGAAGATCCAACGTAGATCCTTGCACGCGCACTTCACGATTAATATCCCTTTCGTAAACATTTACTTCCACATTTTGCATCTGTAAAAGACGAGCTAAAGTTAACCCGCCAACGCCACCTCCGACGATAGCAATTTTCTTATTTTCTACTAACATTCTTTTTCTTTTAACACGATGTGGTAAAATTATTCAGAGTTAAGAGAAGATAATAGTATAAATCGGTCGTTTTTATTCTTCAATAATTCTTTCGGTACTACGCCAGAAAATTTTTTTATATCTTTTATAAAATGGGTCTGATCAAAAAAATTCTCTTCAGGAAACAATTTTCCCTGTGCAACATGATCCAGAGATGCTCGAAAGCGTAAGACATTGCAGTATGCCTTCAGGGATAGACCAAATTGCTGATTGAAATACCTATTGATCTGACGGCTGCTCCATATCACTTTTTCTGCTAATTCTTTTACACTCACGGATCCCTTCGAGGCATAAATTAAATCAAATAAGTGCTGTTTCCGTTTATCGATTTGATGGGGAATTAAGGACTCCATTGTCAGTGTTGCTTTATTCATAAAACAATTAAAATCTTGCAGATCATCTTCAGAAAAATCCCAAAAATCACTTGGAAGCACTTTGCCTGAATCCACTAGATCGGAAATAGGTTGTTTCAAAATATAGTCGACAGCAAGTAATTTAAAACTTACCACAAACATCTTTATACGTGCGGGAATAATCGCCGGTTTATGTTGTGTACCAAGTCCCAATAATATGATTTGAAAAGGATTTTCCGGTGATTTAGAAAATATCAGATCAATTCGTCCATCTGGTAAACCAACTGTTTCTTTTTCCTGATCAGATTGATTATGCAAAAACCAAAAGCTTTCTACATAATCACAAAGGGATTTATTCGGTAAAAAAACGCCATAGTCTATGCTCTTATCCATCACCTTACAACCATATTTAACTGTTATCTGACAGCTGAAAATTCATAATTTATTGAAATATCAAAACTAATTTACAGATTATATTCTTACAGATAAATACTTCTCCTATTTAATAATTATAAATAGCATATACTTAGACCAGCTCCCCTAATCTTTAATTATCTATCTTAATCGTTGCTAGCCATTTCTTTATATCCGCTTTAACCTGCTCTTCTTTTGCACCTTTCATCACCAAAAAAAGTCCTTCTTTTTCCTTTCCGCCTGTAGTAGAATAGCCTGTTAAAACGGTACTATTAGCACATAATTGCCTTAACGTTTCAAAACTGCTACCAATACCATAACCGCCATTCGTGTTAAAAGGAACAATCGTTTTCCCACTTAAATCATTTTGGGACAAAAAGCTTTTGATTGGAGGAGGAAGTTGCATTCCCCAAGTAGGAAACCCGACAAAAATTACATCATATTGTTTTATATTCTCAATTTGCGTTTTTAAAGGAGGCAAATAGCCTCCTTGATTTTCACGAGCAACCTGATCTACTGCACTTTGATAATCCAGTGGATAAGCTGTCATTAATTCGATCGGCACCAGATCACCTCCTATTTCTTTGTGGATGATCTGAGCAACTGCCTTTGTATTGTTTGTACGCGATAAGTACACGATTAATATCTTTTTATCATGAAGCGGTTTGTCTGTTATTGGAGCAGAGCTAGACTGCTCTTTTATCGGTTCTTGAGCCTGAGAACAGGATAATAGCAATAATAAAGCTACACTTAATAGTAATCCGTATTTTGTTAATGCTTTCATTATTAATCAATTTATTAGACAAATATCAAACCGTCAGTTTTTATTTTAGTATACGGATTACGGAAAAAACTACCCTTATTACTTATTTCCCTACTCGATTTTGTAAAGCTTCTGGATACCGCGCTCCTTGGATCGTAATTTTTGAAGTAGCTTGTTCAATCTGTTCCATATCTGCAGCCGATAATCTGATATAAGATGCGCTGATATTCTCCTGTAATCGATGGATTTTTGTTGTCCCTGGAATAGGTACTATCCATGACTTTTGTCCCAATAACCAAGCTAATGCTATTTGTGCCGGAGTAGCCTCCTTATCAATAGCGATTACTTTCAACAAATCAACCAAGGCTTCATTAGCTTTTCTATTCTCTTGTGAAAACCGAGGCACTATATTTCTGAAATCTGTGGGATCAAACTGTGTTAATTCATTGATAGCACCTGTTAAAAATCCTTTTCCTAATGGGCTGAAAGGAACAAAACCTATACCCAATTCTTCAAGAGTAGGTATAATTTCCTTTTCAGGATCCCGATAGAATAACGAATACTCACTTTGTAATGCAGTTACTGGTTGCTCTGCATGTGCTTTACGAATCGTCTCCGCACCCGCTTCTGAAAGCCCCCAATGTCTAATTTTTCCTTCATTTATCAGATCACGAATAGTTCCTGCAACGTCTTCAATCGGAACATTCGGATCCACTCTATGCTGATAAAATAAATCAATATAATCTGTTTTAAGCCTTTTCATGGATGCTTCCGCTACCGCTCTTATGCGTGATGGACTACTATCCAATCCTTTTTTTGAATCACCTTCCTGAAACCCAAATTTGGTTGCAATTACTACTTGGTCGCGAAAAGGGACCAAGGCTTCACCTAGTAGCTCTTCATTAATAAAGGGACCATAACATTCTGCGGTATCAAAAAATGTTACCCCTGCTTCATACGCTTCATGAATTAAGCTAATAGCCTCTTGCTTATCTGTAGCAGGTCCATAACCAAAACTTAACCCCATGCAACCCAAACCCAAAGCTGATACTTCAAGTTTATTATTTCCTAAATTCCTTTTTTCCATGATTTAATATTTTTATACTGACAATAAGTATTTTTTACAATCGCTACTTTTTCTTTTAAGATCTTAAACGGGTATTACAATGCAAAGTTCAGCTATGGTATTGAATAGTCGTGTATACAGATTACGGTTTCACTTACCATTATTACCGATGCTTATTCATTCTCTATTAAACAGACATCATTGTACATGATTTTGTTTATAAAAATCATGTAAGGACTGATGGATATTTATAAAAATAAACAGCATAACTCTATTTACATGCTTAAGGGAATGGTGTATTACAAAATATACTTTCGTCTTCATCCTTTATTTTTCGTTTTAGTCGGGTCAGGTATTTATTTTCGAAACAGAAGGTTGTATCTTTATAAATAGTACTATTTATTGTTGTACAAAATCAAAAAAATATTGTTAGCAAAATACAGTTCATGGCAGGTCTTATTAATCAGTATCGCTGCCGCAACATTTATTATATACCCGGATATCACCTGGTTACCTTTTGAATTAAGAGGATTAGAAGAAACAAGAAAAATGCAGCATATCATCTTTTTCTTATTTCGCTACCTGTTCTTTATCTCATTGGTTTTTATTTTGATTAAAAGCAATCTGACTTATCTTCGATCTTCAACCTTAAAAAAACGGATCGCTTACAATCTTTTGATATCAGCTAGCGGCTACGTTGTATATGGCGGTATTTCATTTTTACTATTTACCAAAGTAAGGCATTTTGGAAGTCTTGTACTCTTTCAATTCTTTGTTGTTTCTATCCTGAGTTCGCTCGTGGGGTACATTATACAGCTCTATCGCGATAAGAGAAAAAAAGAACAGCAGATTGAGGAGCTAACCATGAAAAATCTACAGAGCCGCTATGATGCACTTACCAATCAGATCAACCCACATTTCTTTTTTAATTCCCTAAATGGTCTAACTTCTTTAATTCGAAAAAAGAATGATGAAGTCACTTTAACTTATGTTAACAAATTATCTGATGTATTCCGATACATTCTGCAGAGTGACAAAAAAGGTCTGGTTACTTTGAGAGAAGAGCTTGCTTTCGTAGATGCTTTTAAATATATGATGGAAGTTCGCTTTGCCAATAAATTGACCTATAACGTTGATATAAGTGATGAAGTATTGGACTATAAATTACCAGTGTTATCTATCCTCCCTTTATTGGATAACATTGTTGTACATAATATCATTGACAGCGATCATAAAATGATCATTGATATTTACTTCAATGACCGCAATGAACTTGTTGTTTCAAATCCTATTTACCCTAAATTGGTCGCACCCGTCAGTAACGGAACAGGTCTTAAAAATCTAGAAAGTAGATTTATATTATTACTGGAAAAACCGATACATATTGAAGATAATGGCAAAACATTTACAGTTTATTTACCCTTAAAGTAATTATTGATGCAGGTATTAATTGTTGAAGACGAAACTGCAGCTTATGAAAGCTTGGTTGAGATATTAAAAGAAATTGATCACACTATTCAGGTATTAGGTAATACAGAAAGTGTCAGCCAGACCATTAACTGGTTAACTACAAATCCACCGCCGGATCTCATTTTAATGGATATTCATCTTTCTGATGGTGCGGCATTTCTTATCTTCAATCATGTTGAGGTCGAAATTCCTATAATCTTTACTACTGCTTATGATGAATATGCTATTGAAGCCTTCAAGGTCAACAGTATTGATTATTTGCTAAAACCAATAAAGAAAAATGATCTTGACCGCGCGTTGCAAAAATTTCAACGTTTTACACAATCAGATCTAGTAGCCTATATCTCAAAGATTACGCAATTAGCTCCTGCCAAACAGTATAAAGATAAAATCTTAATTCCTGTTCAAGACAGATTAATTCCAATTGACCTACAGACTGTTTCTTTTTTTTACACAACAGATAAAAGTACCCATATCTATCTCAAAGATGGCAGTAAATATCCTTATTCAAGAACACTCGAGCAACTCTATATTACTTTAAATCCTAAGAACTTTTATCGTGCTAACAAACAGTTCATTATTGCAAGAAATTCAGTCGAGAGCATCACCATCTGGTTTGATAACCGCTTACTTATTACACTTGATACAGAAACCCCTGAACGCATTTATGTCAGTAAAAATAAAGCTTCAGATTTTAAAGAATGGATGGTAAATATGTAAAACCATCGTCGTTTATTTCTCAGATTTTTCGTATTCAGTAATCAATATTTCGCTTTGTTCCATCCCTACATATAGGCATTAATAAATTTCCACATTTTTGCGACTACCTATTACAAGATAGTTTATGGAACCAGTAGCAAAACAAGCAATTACAAACAATAGAATAACTGTCATAGATGCTATTAGGGGTATTACTCTAATCGGTATTTGTATGACACATGCCTTACAGCATTTCGGTGCATTCACTAGTACTGCCCCACCACCATTGCCCTGGATCGGTACAATGGACTCGCTCTTAAGCTGGATATTGCAGTATTTCATCATGGGGAAATTCTTTATTATCTTTTCTTTTTTATTCGGCTTGAGTTTCTTTATACAAATGGATAATGCTGCTAAGAAAGGTATTGATTTTCGTGGTCGATTTTTCTGGCGTCTTATTATCCTATTTATCATCGGTCTTATACATAGCGCTCTTTTTCGAAATGATATCTTGATCATCTATGCGCTATTGGGTGTACCGCTGATCTTTATGTATAAATTATCCAACAAATGGTTGATTGCGATCTCGATTTTCTTTTTATTGGGCGGTGCACAGCTATCTAACATTGTTTACAAATCAATTGCTCCAGAGATTCTATCAACTATTACTGAAACGATGACTGAAAGAAGAGGCCGTTGGCAAGAAATATTTTTCAATGGATCGATTTTAACAAACATACAGCACAACCTTAGTGAACAGTTACATTTTAAATTCAACTTCCAATTTGGGGAATATGGACGAGGCTATATGACAATGGGCTTTTTTATTCTTGGATTATTGGCAGGTCGTTTACGTTTATTTGAAAAACTTGAAAAATACAAAAATCAGATTTATCGCTTAGCTTGGATGGCCTTAGGTGCCGTTATATTACTTTATATTATAAAACCGATCTTACCGGCACAACATGGTAATCCAATTGCTGAATGGCTAGTAATTCCCTTAGATAATCTCATTAACCTATTAGCAGCATATTTATGGTTAGCTGTCATCATAGTTATTTACAGTAAAGAAACGATGCAAAAGAAACTTTCAAAACTTGAAAGCTATGGTCGAATGGGGCTGACCAATTATATGGTACAGTCGATCTTAGGTGTATTTATATTCTATGGATATGGCTTTGGTCTATATGATCTTGGTATATTTCTAAGCGTTATGATCTGTTTAGGCTATACTATGCTCCAGATTCAGTTAAGTCATATGTGGCTACAGAAATTTCGTTACGGTCCGATCGAATGGTTATGGAGATCAGGAACCTATCTTAAATGGCAAAAATTGATCAAATCATAAATGTAAGTAATATGAAAAAAATCACTCATCTAAATAGCGTTTATGCATTCAACATTTTCAATCATTTTGAAGTGCGCCATCCGTTAGTTAATATCGTTGACTGGTCTAAAGCAACCTTACGTCCAGATTGCAATGTCCATTTGGATTTATATTGTATTGCACTATCTATACTTGATAATCATGAAGGCAAGCTTTCTTTTATTGCTCCGGGCAACACGATCGGAATCGAAAATACGGCCGATCAGGTTTTTAGAAAAGGGCATGCCTTAGTATTTCATCCGGATCTGATTGCAGGAACAGCACTTACTGAACATTTAAATGTTTATCATTTTTTTCAAAATAACAGTCATCAAGTATTGCTATTAACTCCAAATGAATGTAAGATCGTATCTGACTGTTTCGCAAAAATCGAATATGAATTAAGTCAACCCATAGACAAGCACAGCAAAAAACTATTAATCTCGAATGTCGAGTTGTTTTTAAATTATTGTGAAAGATTCTATGATCGTCAATTCAGCGTTCCAGATCATATTAATCGGGGGATGGTAAAGAATTTTAAACAGCTATTAAATCATTATTTCAAGTGTGATAATTTAATTGAAAACGGTATTCCTTCCGTGGCGTATTTTGCAGATAAACTAAACATATCGCCCAATTATTTTGGAGACCTAATCAAAAAAGAAGCTGGCAAATCAGCACAGGAATATATAAAGGATAAGATCATTGATGAAGCTAAAAATAAAATTTACAACCGAAGTAAATCAATCAATGAAATTGCATATGAATTAGGATTTAAATATCCTCAACATTTTTCAAGGTTTTTCAAGAAGAATGTAGGCCTTAGTCCAAACGAATATCGGCTCTCGGCTTTAACATAAAAAAGCTGTCTTCCTTATAAAAGAAGACAGCTTTCTAATAAAATAATCTTGATCCTGATTAGTGAAGATGTTTACTAAAGAATCCCATCATCGCTTTATAAAACTCGATCTGATTTTCTTCTTTACCAAAACCATGTCCTTCATCATATTTAACCATATAGGGTACATCAACACCCTTATCCCGCAAAGCTTTTACAATCTGATCAGCTTCAGCAATTTTAACGCGTGGGTCATTTGCTCCTTGTACGACAAATAAAGGTGATTTGATTGCATCAATATGAAAAATTGGTGATACTTCTTTCGCGATTGCAGCTTCATCTTCTTTATTCAGATCATACCATATTTCATATAACATTTCTTTATAAGGTTTCCAATACTCAGGAATCGAACTCATAAGTGTAAAAATATTAGAAACACCAACATAATCAACTCCCGCTTTATACAGATCAGGTGTCTTTTCTAAACCTCTTAGTACAGCGTATCCACCATGACTAGCTCCATAGATCGCGACATTACTTTTATCAACCCAACCTTGCTCAATAGCATATTGTACACCATCTTCAACATCATCCATCGCTTTACGGCCTATTTGCTTAAAACCGGCACGAAGGAATTCTTTTCCATATCCACCAGATATACGGAAATTCACTTGAAGGGTTGCATATCCTCGGCTTGCGAACAATTGGGTTTCGGGATTAAAGCCCCAGCTATCGCGTATTCCCTGAGGACCACCATGTGGGTTTACGATCAAAGGAACTTTTTTACCATCAAGAGCTACTTTAGGCAATGTGATATATCCATGAATAGTCATTCCATCACGGGATTTAAAAGTAATTGGACGCATCACTGCCATATCCTCTTCTTTCAATTGTGGCATCAAATCCACTAATAGAGTCGCTTTACCACTTTTGGTATCATAATGATAATAACGCCCATAAAGTTTGTCGCTTTGAACAACAACTAACAATTGATCTTCATTGTCTGTTTTACCAGCAATCGAGAACTCATAACCTTTAAATTGGCTTTCCAGATTTTTATAAATTTTCTTAAAAGTCTCGCTGACCGGTTTTATAATTACCTTTTCTCCTTCATATCCCACAAAGTCAATTTCCCAATTGCGCTTTCTTGAAAGAGAAATTAGATTCGCATCATATTCTTCATTGGCGTAGATTTCTCTTAATATCTTTTTATTTTTAAGATCGTACAAAACAATTCGAGATTTGTCGGAATCCAAATTAGTTAAGACATAAGCTTCATCGGAATTCTTAGAAGCATAGTTAAACGATACAACACTAAATGTTTCATCCCACTTAGTCGTATGGAAAAGTTCAAAATTTGTGGCACCTTGAGGCTTATAAAAAAATTGACTATTTATACCATTCTGCATCTTTGCATATCCACGAAGGTTACCATCCTTATCAAATTCATAACCAACTATTGCATTTGCAGGATCTTCATTCGTAAATAGTTTTTCCATTACCCCAGTTTGAATATTAACTTTATAAGGTTCGAATACCTGTTTATTATCTTTATTCATCTGGATAATAATAAAATCCTTTTGTTCCTTCAACATATTCAAAATCGATGCTTGAATATTTTCAAAAGGTGTCAAGTCAATATTATTAGTTCCATCAATATTTATTGCATAAAGATGGTAATTCTCGTTACCACCCTGATCCATGACGTACACTAAACGATCATCATTAATCCAACCCATACCGCGGATCAGCTCATTTTTTTCTTCAATAGCCCGAATAACTTTACCAGTAGCGACTTCTTTTACCATTACATGGCGTTTATTCTTATCATCCTTCTCGCGATATGAGATATATTTACCATTTGGAGATAACTGAAAACCGGATAGCTTTGGTTTCGCAAAATAATCTTCAACCTGATATTTAAAATTACCTTTGTCCAATGCAATAAGTGTTGCTAACTGTTCTTTGGTAGATACCAATGTAGTATCGCCAGGCTTAGTGATTACTTTATTTTCCAAAATTAAAGATAGCTTGGCGTCACCTTGTGTATATGTACCTGTGATTTTTCCATTTTCCAATTTACCACTATACTTAATTCCTGCTTGCTCAATACTCAAAACAAGTTGCTTGTTTTCGAAAGTGACAACAGACAGGGGAATTCCAACAGCCCCCTGAAGTGGAACATCCATAGTACCCTGAACTTTACCGTCGGTCTCGGTTAAGTGAAAAATAATGGCAATTGCAGTACCTTGGTAATCCAATGTACCGGTCCAATCGCCTTTGATCTGTGCTTGCGTATTTGACATACCCAAAATTACAAATACAATTGCATAAAGAATCTGCTTCATAATTAATAAAGTTATTTTTGTATTAGTCGCATCTTTATCAATTTTGTTACACTTTTTTTATGGCAGAATCAATAATACTAAAACATCCTATCATCTAATGAAAAATACACAGCACGTATGAGCTCTGGCCAGTACCTCTCCAATCGTCCTTCTCGAATCTGCTGTTCCATCTTACATGCTCTTTCTGACACAACATTGCTTAAAATTGTTATGTTCTCTCCTAACTTTTCTGCGGCTATCTGCTGTAAAAGTTTCTCATATATATTTCTAGATTTAATTTGATTTTTTACCTGTTGCAAACAGTTTTTTTCAGCATCATTGTTTCCTTGTTGCTTCATTAAGATCGCCATCAACCAATCTGCCAGCAATTCATTTTTTTCATCAGCATACGGTTCACCCGCACCAAGATTCTTTGGCCAATTTCGCGATTCTGCTATTTTTCGAAGAGCCGCTTTATATTCTTTTTTAAGAATGTACTGATAAGCAAGCATAAGCTTAGACTGTACATAATATCGATGTCCTTCGGTTGCCCCTTCAAATGGTAAAATATCCATACCTTCTAATGCCTTTTCCGCTTTTGCATATTGTTCATTGAGTAATAAAGTACGGATTAACGTCAAACCTATGATATAGTTCTTCGGAAATCTGCGTTCATAATCTGAAATAACAATAAGCGCTTGTCCATAATTAGTTTGATTATTTAATATCTCGGTCAAATGAAGACCATAACGCCATTCGTTGTGATCTATTGCTCCAGCACGTCGCATATCGTCAACCGCTAGATCTTTCTCTTCCAAACCCGATCTCATAGCATAAAACGGTGCGAAATCAATTGGCTCATTAGTATGTTTCAATTGATCTAATGCATGCTCTTTTTGATTCCTAAAACGGTATAATAAAGCCATCAAGTAATTAATTTTCCAACTTTTTTGCTTTCCTTGTACCCACGCAAATACAGTTTCACTTTCTTCTCTAAAAGGAAATACAAATAATGGATTACTTGTTTCGGCCTTTTTCATCCATTCCGCACTCTCGACCACATCATTCCTGCTCAACCAAGCCATCCAATAAAGCATTTCGGTGTCCATCACAATTCCCTGAAGTACCATTTTAGCTTTTTGATATTCGTGCAAACCTGCGTACCATATAGCAAGTTCAAATACTGTTTGCGAGCTAAATTCTTGTTGCGACACCATCTTTCGCCCTTCCTCGTATATTAGAAATGCATTAAAAGGATCGTAATGGGCAAGTATTTTGCTGTATTTCTCGACTTTTACACGATCTTGTTTATCATTTAGCAGATAACAAATTTGTAGTGCTTCTATATTCATAGCATTTGCCAAGACAGCTTTTTCAGCATATTCAATACTACGCTGGTATTGCTGTATTCGATAATAATATCGGGCCAATTGTGTATAAGCCGCGCTTCTCCAGTTAGGATCTAGAGTTGCCACTTCCAAACCATCAAGAGCATCAAAATTTTTTCCTAATTTTAAGGCATGCAACCCGTAGTAATAGTTAGCTGCCGCAGCATAGGTATCAATTGCCAAAGCCTGTCGGGCATAATTATATCCTTCCTGATAATCCATTTTAAACCAGGCTAATTTTGACATTTCCAACATCATCTCCGAAGTTCTATATTGATCCCTATCCAATTCTTTCAGTTTTATTGCCGCTTGCTCATACTGACGGAATCGAATAAAATCTCGTGCTTCATACAGTTTAACTGTATTGCTATCTAACTTTTCTTCCGGCAATATTTGTGTTGGGCGGTTTAATTGCTTTTCTTCATCTGATAACTTTAGATCAAAATAATCTGTTCCAATCTGTAGTATTTTTACCTGTTCACTAGAGTTACTCCCAACAGTTAGTTTTTGAATCGCACCCACATCAGCTTTCAAAAACGTCGATTCTATGGCATTCCCCTTTCCATCCAGAAATCGAACCGTATCTTTGAGAGTGCGTTTAGGGTCAATAGTTATGAGCAATTCCTGTTGCTTCTTCTCAAAGCTAATCGCTGCCGAAAGTTGTACATCAGCTGGCTTACCAATGCCCGCAAAAGGCATCCAATATTCAGTCCAAACATCAGACTGATAGGGCGCAAACCCGACCTGTTTAAAAGGAGTTAAACTACTGGAAGGTACATTTTGATTAAAAAGCCTACCGCTCTGTATCTCCACATACTGCCCACTCCTATCTGTCAATAGCTCTTCCCATATTTGACCATCGCCAGCCTGTGACCATAAAAATATTTTCTTTCCTAGTTTATCTTCCCGCAATGCATAGCGCATCATACCCTGATTTTGATCAGCATAATAGACTCCAAAGGTATTACTATGTATGCCCAAGACATGATAAGATTTAGAACTACCAAAAGCATTGCCCCGATAAGTAGAAAGATCTCGACCTTGCGAATCCATTGGCCAAGGATGTGTATCGCCATCATGACCGATATACTTATTGCCAGGATATAAAAAATGTAGATCCTCACTTGCTGCTACTCCAAGATTCATCCATGTATAATAAGGTTGCTCCACGGCATTGGCATTCGTCCAGAAAGATCGTGTTGAAAAATACCCTTTATCTTTCTCAAGCTTGATCTCAAGTGTCCAGTGGCTCCGGCTTAACAAATCAAATGCATGAATTAAGCAACTAACACTGCCATCCTCATTTTTAATCATCCGATAATCAACAGGTGTCGAAGTATTGGGTGTATGACCTATAATGCCATAATTAGCCTCAATACCCCCACTAGTCCAGGGACCACGCATCGCAATATCTCGAAATTTGACAACATCATTATTATAAATGTAATCCCTTTTATTAACCTTATCATAGGCAGACCAGATCTTTCCTCCGATTTCTGGCATAACCTGTACCCGGATATAATCATTTTCTAATAGTACTGCCTTCCATTTTTTTTCAACTGCTTTATGAGAAAAGCCATCAAAACGAAAATATGGATATAATTTCTGTGGGGCAGCGATAGGATCCGGATCTGAAAAAGGATAAGTTGTATACTGCTTGTATATTTCAGTAATGCTTGCTGGGCTCTGACCCTGTACCCGGTACAAACTGCTGGTTAATGTGAGTAAGATAATCCACTTTTTCATCAGAATAATTATTTATAAAATTGTTATAACCTGTATGACTTCGTTTCGCTCGATTATTTTTTTAGGGTGATCAAGCAATCATAATCAGCTCTTCGTCTTAAAAAAACTATCATAAGCATACCTTTGTTACGTGCATGCGAAATACTCATGATAATTTTTTCAGATCAATTGAAAACGACTACCTTTCAGTAGATTCCTCAATAATGAGGATCATACCCTTGCCTTTTTCGATCATAATTAGGTCATCAGCTTTATATCTTCCCTCAACTTGAAAAAGAGGTATTGCTGGAGCATATATGTTTGCTTTCTGTGGATTTACGCCCAATTTACTCCAATCAATCTCCAATTTAACTGCGGTATTTTCCGGAGCCCAGCTCGCTATTGCCAGCATAGTTTTATTTCTTTTTTGAAAAACAGTAGTCAAAACATTCTCTTTATTCGTTTTTATAGGGATATTTGGAGACCAGTAACCGATCATTTTACTTCCTTTGATACCAAAATCATCCCATGCTTTCCACAGTCCGGCAGGTGTTAATTTTTGATAAGGCATACGGTTAGTCATACCATAGATCATGCCTCGCCAAGGATTTCCACCGTCCTGTAACATTTCCCCCATCAATCCAAATGGAATACCGCTCACCTCTGTTAAAAAAAAGTCCGGTTGATTGTTTTCATAATCAAAATATTCACCAAACCACAGTCTATTGAGATAAGGAAAATGTTCCAAATAAAGATTTGCACTGTTATTAAAACCATCACTCTTATTAAACTGATTAGCGGAGTGTAGATCAATTAATCCAGCTTTACCATTTTTAGTTAGTACCCTTTTTATGCGTTTCATCGTGATCCGATCAAATGCAACGTCATCGAGATAAATACCATCAATACCAATACGATCGACCAACCAGTTCATACCTTCAACATAGTAGTTATGCCATCTATTCATTCCACTGTTGATGATTGCAGCATCCTTAAATTGAGGCACATACCAAGCAGCAATATAATCCCTTCCCAAATGTTCCTGTAGCCATGAATATCCCTGTCCTTTACCAGAGGAGAATACCTCATGCCCTAAGCTTCTTAACGGATACAGTTCATAGACTCTGTTGGAAACTTCCCTAACCGTATTATATATTTTCACTTTCAATCCTGCTTGATGGGCTTCATCTACATAATGCTTCATTTCCTTAGTAGCAATAAAAGGATAATTGATGTAGGGATTTATTTCATTAGCATGATGTATATTAATCACATTAGATCCACTCTGTACAACCGAATCTACAGGTTTATAAGCATGATAATAACGTTCGTTCCATTGGGCTTCGGTATTCAACGGATGAAAAGGAGTAATCAGTAAATTAAAATTATAGTAGAGAATATCTCCTTTTTTCAATATTCGTTCACCACTATAATTATTTACTACAACTGAGTTTCCTTCTTCTATAATATTGATTCCACCTTTATTGTCGTTACCCCAAGATTTTGGTAATACCAATGGTTTTTGCAGGTAAAAATTAGTATTGAGCGGTCTTGAATAATGTTCGTCACGAAGTGAAAACTGTATTCCGGCATGAACAGCTCCTATCCAGCCACCATCCTGATTTTTATTGGCCACATCCCATTTCCAAGTCAGTTTATTAGGCCTTTTCCCTCCTTTTTCTCCCAAACCCATAAAATAGGTTGCATATTGGGACTGCATCGGAATATGCATCTGGATATCTTTTAATGAAACATCCTCCTGAGCAGTTAGCTTAACTTCGTAATGTAAGTAACCATCAAATTCCAGACGTCCATTTACTTCCATGTTAAGTTGTGGAGAACTATTCATTGCTGTCCAACAATATTGGCCTTCATTTCTTTCGACAAACTTAATTCCACTATTATTCATTTTTATAGCTCTTCCATCAATGGCTCCATAAAGATTAAACTGCATAGGTCCATCTAGAAGATTATTTGGTTTATCTGAAATTTCCGTTAATTCCGGTGTAAAAAACGTGCTGATCTGTCCGGGTAATCCCGATGCACTCAATTTAACCGCTCTCCCCAATATTTGTAAAGTAGAATCAGCTTTCATCTGCAGTGCTGTATATGGCGCGATAAGTGTATTCTTTTGTGCTAAAGTAGAGTTCAACCACGGAAGGCGTGTCATATTCCAAGGTTCATCCGCACCATGATCCTTTATCAGATCGGCTGTAACTTCTACAATAACGTTTATCACTTGTTCCTCAGCATTGGCTGGTTTTACTTTTATTGTTCCTTCATACACTCCAGCACCTATAGTTTCAGGAACTTGAAGACCACACCAAAGCGACTGGATATTATTTATCGGAACAGAAACTTTTAATTTCATCGGTTGTCCAGTATAATCAATACCTTGCGTATTTAGACAGTTCAAGTTCTCTGCAGTGATCAACGATCCATCCTTAGATTTAAAGTCTGAAAATGAAACTTTTACATCCCTTAAATCATGCTTAGAAGACCAAAGAGCAACTTGAAAAGCATAATATTCACCTCGTTTTGCTTGTCCATAAATACGATCACGAGGTCTGTCAATGCCTATCCAGCGCTGGGGTAATTGTTTTTCCATTTTTACAGGAAATTCCCTTAACTCCGGAAATACATAATAGGATTTCTTAGCATTATGGGAAACAAATGCTTCGATCTCTTTCTGAGTTGCAAGAATTTCCATAGGATCATTACTATTATAGTGATCCACCGATTCGAAACGATCAAATGAAACACCTTTCGAGTTTTGAATTTCAGGTTTTGCATCCGAAGGTGCTGCAATAGGATTCTTGAGGTAGATGGCATCAGGGTAATTAGCACTGCGTCCCCCCATTTTATAGGGTAAATAATAAATGTAGTACGTTCCATGATTTGCTAAAGGATTAAAGCGAAAAGCCCCCGATTCAGCATTGATCCACAAATAAGTATTGGGAACTAACTTTTTGTTACTTGCACTATCTACCATGATAAGTTGCTGCTTAGGTTCCATCCAACGGTTACGCCAAGGCAAAACGACCTGTACCTCTTTTTCTTGACTATTTACCCTCACTATCGCCCGATGATTTCCGAATGCATCAGCATCCCATTTCTGTACCTCTGGCGGATACGCTAATTGCCCATAAGCAGAAAAGGAAAATAACGTCACTGTGACAATTCCAACTAAAGCATATCTTTTTACTGTATTCATTTAAATATAGTTTTAATTAACAACATGGTATTTATTCCAGTTTTTTAGGATACATAAGCCTACACAACCAAGAATCTATTTAACAACATCTTTAAATATTCGCAATGAAAATTCGTAACACAATACCAATAACGGAAAACTCATGTTATGGGCTGGTTGTCTCTATACGATTTCGGTACTGCATAATATCATTTTAGATTATCAGGTTTATACTCATATATCTTCTCTCAAGCAATATTTTCTTTTGATCTTGAACTACTTCCTATATGATTTTTGTTGGTTGTATTATGAAACTAATTTGGTTATTATTTATCAATATTACAAGAAAAACATCTTGATACACACATCATTATAATCTTAAAAAATTATAAAAATCCTTTTTAAGAAACACAAGCTTAGAAAGTCTATCCTTATGATCACAAAAAAATATCAAAGTTCATTACTTCCAAAATTTTAAGTTCGGGTATCCCAGTTAAATGATCGTTTATCTATCACTTTCTATAAAATTTTATCGATATTCGTGTAAGTCGGTGCAAACATTGCCTCTTACCACTTGTTTTAATAAAAATTCGACATGCAACAAGGAATCGTCACACTAAAAAACGTTAAAAAAATTTACAAGACAGGCGATTCTGTTATAACTGCATTAGATACTACCAATGTTAGTTTTGAGACAAATAAATTGACTTTAATAATGGGGCCTTCGGGTAGTGGAAAGACAACACTATTATCAATTTTAGGCTTTGTGATCTATCCTACCGCTGGTGATGTTTTTTATAAAGAAACACATGTTAACAACTTAAAGGAATCCGATTTAGCACAATTACGGTTACATGAAATCGGTTTTGTATTTCAACAGTTTAATCTTATAGAACCATTAAATGCTTTAGAAAATGTAATCCAACCACTCATTTTGCAAGGCATTACAAAAAAGGAAGCTATCGTCCGTGCAAGCAGAGCTTTGGATGAAGTAGGATTATCAACTAAAATGAAGACACTTCCAAAAAGATTAAGTGGGGGACAGAAACAACGGGTAGCAATTGCGCGTGCTTTGGTGACTAATCCTGCAATGATCCTATGTGACGAACCAACCGCATCGCTTGATGCTAAAAGTGCCACAAGCATTATGCAAGAACTAAAAACACTAGCTTCCAAAAACAAGGCAGTCATTATTGTTACCCATGATTTACGTCTGCGCAAATATGCAGATAAAGTAATATATGTAGAAGAAGGAAAAGTTTCAGATGTGATTAATAATGAACAAGATTACAAATAGAATCGCGATAACTATAGCTATTGTAATGATGACAATGGCCTGCACTTCGGATAAGAAGCCGAAAACATCACATACTAATAAACAAATCTTACAAGATATAACCGAAATAAAAGCGATTGGTAAGATAATTCCTTCAGAAGATTGGGCCATTATTGCTAGCACAACCGCTGCAATTATTAAACAGGTACTGATTAAAGAGGGAGATACAGTTCAGGCAGGAGAGCTTCTTGTCCTACTTGATAAAGGCAATATTACATTAGATATCGAGCAAGAGCAAACAAAGTTAAATGCGGCAGTCACCGAAAACAGAACTACAGTTGAGGATATTGAAAAAGCAAACTTAAATCTAAAAGAATTGCAAGCTAAATATGAAACTTCTAAACGTCTGTTTGCCCAAAATGCAGAGTCAAAAGAGGTAATGGAAACGGATCTTACCAGTTGGCGACAACAAGAATTAACGTTAAAAGGTCTTCAAGAAAAGCGCAGAGCGCAGCAGATAAAAGAACATGAACAATATTTACAGATTCAAAAAATACAGAATCAGGAGAATGATTTCAACATAAAGGCACGTAAATCAGGAATTATTATGGATCTAACTGCCAAAGTTGGGCAAAGTGTCGGCAATGCAAATGAGCTTGGAAAAATAGTGAATGTTTCAAACCCAATTATTGAAGCCGAAGTCGATGAATTATTTGCTCAGGATGTTAAAATTGGTCAATCGGTAACTATCCTGCCGGTAGGCAGAAAAGATAATCCTATTACGGGACAGATCTTCTACATAAGCCCCATCTTATCGAACAAATCGATTCTATATGAAACCGCAAATGAAGGAGAAGACCGCCGTGTTCGAAAAATAAAAATACAGGTAAATAACAATAATCAACTACCTATCAATGCCAAGGTAGACTGTACAATAAAGATGAAATAGCATGTTAGCATTAGCTTTTAAATTCATCAAATATGATCGCGCAAAAAGTGTAGGAATCATTACGGCAATTGTCATCAGTATCTTTCTAATCGGACAACAGCTCGGGCTCCTTTTTTTTCTGATGGGGCTAATGGGAAATCTAGTGGGCAATGCTCCTGTTCAAGAAAATGATCTATGGATTATTGAAGCACAGAGTAACAATATAAATGCTGTAAATAGTATCGATAAGCGACTGGTTCAGCAAATAGGGAGCTTAAACGATATTGAGCATACCTATCCTGTAATATTAGCACCAGCACGAGCAACTTTTTTAGATGGAAAAACGGCTTCAGTAACGCTAATTGGTGCCGATGCTCCAGACTTTGTTATGGGCCCTAAGACCGAAAGGATAAAGGAAGGAAATTTATCTTCATTAACAACTCCAAGTACAGTGTCGGCCGAGTTTTTCAGTTCAAAAACATGGAATACAAATTTATTTGTCGATAAAGCCATAGAAATCAATGGTCAAAGTGCCAAAATTAGTGTAATAACAAAGCAAGCGCAAGCTTTCGGAGCAAGTTTAATGTATACCTCTATGGAAAATGCCATATTTCTGGGAAATGTATCTCCTTTTAAAGTCAACATCATTATTGCAAGATTAAAGCCCGGAACAGATAAGGAAAAGGTACGCAACGATATTCAGCAATTATTTCCACAGCTCCGTGCTTGGGATGCCAAGAAATTGCAACAGTCTACAATCAAAGAAATCTTGATTACCTCCAATATGGGAATGAGCTTTGGAACTCTTGTCCTTTTCGCTATGATTAGTGGCTTTTTCATTATCGGACTTACCTTATATTCATCTGCTTTAGATAGAATTAAAGATTATGGGACGCTAAAAGCGATCGGAGCAAAAAAAAGCTATGTAAATAAACTTATTATTGCTCAAGCATTTTTATATGCTGTCATTGGCTATCTTATTGCCATGTTTTTATTGGCAGGATTTAAATTCGGTGTTGCCGGTGCTGGATTAGTAATTGATATTTCCCCACTTTTTGCCTTGTTTCTACTATTCATTACATTGCTTATTTCAATTGGCGGTTCATTATTTGCAGTTAGAAAAATAACCAAATTAGAACCGGCATCTGTTTTTTAACATGAAGAAGATCCTATTTACTATACTAACAATTTTTCCAATCTTCGTTCAAGCACAAAAATTGAGCATTGCACAACTATGGAAAGAGGTTGATAAAAACCTCATATACCAACAAGATCTTTTAAAAAGAGGAATTAAAATACAGGAATTAAAAGAATTAAGAAATACTCGTATTCCGGTATTTTACATAGATGCTAACCTGCAACGGAATCTTATTATCCCGACCACGCCAGTCCCGGCAATTGCATTTGATCCGAATGCATTGGAAGGTGCTATACTTCCTTTAAAATTTGCCACAAAATGGTCTTCCAAAGCGGGAATACAGATGGAATGGAATTTATTTGATCCAAAACGACAGCTCGATGAGAAACAAAAATCATTTGAAATACAAAAAGAAGATATCAACAAAGAGCAACATATACAAGAGTGGAAAAAAAATGCTACACTAGCTTATGCTTCTGTTGTACTTGCAACACAACAGTATGAGCTCGCATTACAGGATTCTGCTTCTTATAATGAAATTTTGAAAATTAGCAAAGCTCGTTATGAAGCTGGACGTCTCCCATCTAGTCAGTATTTAAATGCGCAACAAGAATATGAACAGCATCTGATCGGACTATACGATGCTTGGTCGGTTCTAGAAGATGCTGACTTAGAGTTAAGAAAGTATACCGATCTCGCTCAAACACAATCCTTAAATTCAAATATCGAGGAAATCTGTTCTTTCGTCAAAAATTTGCAACATGAAAATTATACCATTAAGTCATTAGAATTAGATCAACAGATCAACAAATTACAGATGCAAGGTGTCAAAAAACAGCTGTTGCCGACCCTATCAACAAACGCCTACCTAGGGAAACAGTATTTTAGTAATGAATTCCGCTTGGATAGAGGCCATTCGTGGTATGGAAATAGTTACATCAATCTAGTGCTTCGCATACCCTTATCCGCTTATTTTACCGCACAGCCAACCTTGAAAAAAGAAATATTAAATTCAGGTGTATTGGAATTACAATTACATCAGGAACAGCAAATCGACCAGATCAATGCGCAACAGCAAATTGTTAAAATTAAGACTGCACAACAAAAACTCTTCCGCTTTCATAATATTGAACAATTGGCAGCACAAGAAAAAAAAGAACAAGAATCACGATATCGAGAGGGACGCTCCATGTTATCAGATTACAATCAATCAATTCTCTCCTATCATAAAGCCAAACAGAATGTATGGCAAGCAGAATTTGAACTGATCAAATTACTCTTAGATAAAATAGGAGTTAATCAATCAAATTGATTGAAAAGCATATTGATTATAACCTTGAGAATTGTTTTTTTCTAATGTTGAGATAGGAAAACGTTCATTAAATCACAGAAAACTTATATTAAAGAAAACTAAATTAAATCCTATTCAATTTTCTTTACACAGCTCCCTCTAGGCGCATCACTTTCAAAAAGTACCATTTCTGAATGCAGAAATTTCGCAGCATCTGCAGAATCCTTCACTTTGACAGCACTCCGTGTTATCATTTCTGACTCATACTCCATCAACACGAATTCCCTTATTCCAGTTTTTTTCCAATGAGATGATCCACATCCTTTTGAAATACCCCGCGCTAATGCCAATGCGTCCAGTAAGGCTTGATTTGCCCCTTGTCCTTTAAAGGGACTCATAGGATGGGCCGCATCTCCGATTAATGTTACCTGCTTCCCATTATCCATAAGCCCCGCTTCAAGTAACGCTCGATCATACACAGGATAACCTGAAATAAGATCAACCTCGGTAGCAGCTAGAATCTGAGGAATAGGAACGTGCCATGGCGCCCTGCGGCATGCCTCCTCTTTAAGGGCCTGCGGTCCCTGTAAACTTAAAGCTTTTGCTTCATTTTCAGAGACAGGAAAACTAAGTTGCCACATAACAGAATCTGAAGTATAGGGCATGATATAAATACGATCATTTCCATTAGCTGTTTGAAAAACCGTCGCACCGTCCAATAAAGTGCTTGTGATATTATTGAGCGCACTCAAAGAACAAATACCCAATATCACCATACAATCAAGATAACGTAAAGGATTCACATCATCACCAAGCAATAACTTGCGGACAGAACTTCGAATACCATCTGCACCAACTACTAAATCGGCTTTCGAAGTTATGATTTCACGGTTCACTTGGAAATCTAAGACAGCCCTCCCGTTCTCGTCTTGCTTAAAATTCACCAATTGATGTGCCCACTTAATTCTATCATTTCCACCAAGCTGCTGTAAAAGTGCCTGCCGTAGTGATTGACGGGCTATATGTACATTCGAACGTTTCGCAACCATCTCAACATCCGAAGACAACCATTTCCTCATCCCCCACTCACCTATCACTTCACCTGCAGTTGTATGAACCACATGCTTTGTGGAAACCACACCTTCGTCCAAAGTTAAAATACCTAATGAAGAAATAGCTTTACTAGCCTGTTGCAAAGTAAGTCCATAACCCTGAGACCTAGTGCTAAAGTCACGATCGCGTTCATAAAGCGTAAAAGGAATACCACGGTGCATACACGCCACCGCTAGCGCAATACCACCAATACCCGCACCAATAATAGCAACATGTGGATAATGCTCTTCGTCAGGTATAACTGGTTCGTTAGACAGAATCAAGCCCGAACCATTACAGTGCAAACAAGTATATTGATGACCTTTAGGGCGAACAGGTACATTGCCCTCACCTTTCATTGTTTCAAATTGATCGCATGCAAGCTGGTAATTTAACCGTACTTTCTTACTAAGCTTACGTCTTTTTTTTCCGCGTCCCAAGCATTCCCGGCACATCACCCAATAAGTTCCTTTATTTTCTACTTCCTTCACTTCAACTTTACTTTAACATATTCAGATAAATTAGCAATTTACGAGTACAGTAAAAGCTAAGTGACCTACGTCTATGATACTACTAAATAGTATAAAACATTACTTTATCAATAGATTGCAACAAAGTAATGATACAAATTTACGACAAATAATAGGTTTCGCCATTGCAAAAAATAACCCGAATAATATTTATTTATAAGACGACATTGATCCACTCAGACGCAAAAACATTGAATTCACATCAAGAATGAAGAGGAGCTCAATAAAGATATGTATATTAGATTTACTAAACCTTTTTCAACATGCAATACCAGCAATCACTCTTAAATATAAAATCGATTTTCATAATCTTGTTTTTAAGTTTAATAATCATACCTTCTTCGGCACAAAACATACATCGCTTTACAGAAGGGCTTAGCATAGAAGCATCCTTTACCTATGGAAGGGAAGCCATATATACAGACGAACTACTCTGGTATTTTTACCAGCATAAATTATCCACCCCTGTGGCAGGAACAACTTTAGATGGCAAAGATGATAAAGCTTTATGGACTATTGTAAAAGCCGATACCAGTGGCTTCTTTAGACGTCAACAAAATACAGGCACCAACCTACAGCAACCCAATAATCCACCAGGACCAGGTCGTATTGCACAGCAAAGTCAGAACACAACATCTGCCGCATCAACATATAGAGGGCCGCGCCCGAGCTATCTTTATCTTACTTACCATTCAAATAAAGAACAGGCCGCTCTACTCAATATCAGAGGGAATAGCGCAGTTCTTATTAATGGTGAAATGCATACTGGCGACCCCTATCGTATGGGCTGGCTATATATTCCCGTCCAGTTGAAGAAAGGCTTAAACGAATTTTATGTAAGAGGTTCATTTATAGCTGCGACACTCAGTTTTCCAAAAAACAAAATACAGATAGCAACCGAAGACCTGACACTTCCAGATATCGTACAGGGTAAACAAAATCAGAATCTCCTTATCGGCCTAGTTCTGATTAATACAAGTAATAAAAATATTCATAATATAAAAATTCAGAGCAATACTGGAGGGAGAAAAGTAATTTCAACAGCACCTGTTCTTATGGCCAATAGTACACGGAAAATTATCGTTCCTATTGATGCATCGGCAATAAATAGTTTAGGTGAAGTACAAACTGATATCGCTATCTGGGATAAAGAAAAGTTGATCGAGACGAAAAAAATACCGCTGAGAAGTGTATCGGGAAATACTGCCTATCGAATCACATTCATCAGCAAAATAGATAATAGTTTACAATATTATGCCGTAAATCCAGCCTTAGGAGGAGAAAAAGCAGGAGATGCACTTTTCTTTTCAGTACATGGTGCCGGTGTAGAAGCCTTAGGGCAAGCACAGGCTTATCAAGCAAAGGATTGGGGAACACTTGTCGCACCGACCAATCGTCGCCCCCGCGGGTTCAACTGGGAGGATTGGGGCAGAATGGACGCTTTAGAAGTACTCGACCTTGCCCAGCAAACGTTAAAGCCAGACAGCCAAAAAATTTACTTAACTGGTCATTCCATGGGCGGACACGGCACCTGGTTCCTAGGCGCTACTTATCCAGAAAAGTGGGCAGCAATAGCACCTTGTGCAGGATATCCAACTTTAAAAGGCTACGGATCTGCTGATGGGCTGATACCAGAAAAAGGCCGAAATATGTATGAAGACATATTATTAAAGTCAGGAAATCAAAGTGATGTAATTGCATATGCAAGCAACTACAAACCTTTAGGAATATATGTGCTCCATGGTGATGCTGATCGAACAGTATCTGTTGAATATGCACGTCAAATGCGTAAATTACTCGGAACTTTTCATCCGGATTTTAGCTATTACGAATATCCAGGTGGATCACATTGGTACAGTAATGAAAGTGTCGACTGGAAACCTTTATTTGATTACTTTAAAATACATCAAAGAAAAACAACAAACGAAGTCGATCATATTGATTTCAAAACAGCAAATCCTGGTATCTCAGCGACATACTACTGGAGTACGATCTATCAACAGATTAAGCCACTTGATTATTCACAAATTGTACTTACTAGAAATCTGGAGAAAAGAACCCTAATCGGTAAAACAGATAATGTACAGATATTGAAATTAAATTTGGAAGGTTTTCAGAAAAATGAACCCATCACGATTGATATCGACAGCTCCAATACAATTACCTATCAATGGAATACAATTGAACAATCTGTAGTGTACCTCAAAAGAGAAACCCAAGGTTGGTTAGTTGTTGAAAGACCAAAGCTAGATCAAAAAGGCCCTCATCGGAACGGTTCTTTTAAAGAGGCCTTTAACCACAGTATGGTGTATGTTTATGGTACAACCGGAACTAAAGACGAAAATAAATGGGCTTTAGAAAAAGTACTCCATGATGCTGAAGCATGGTATTACAGAGGTAATGGAACATTTGATGTGATAGCTGACCGCGACTTTGATGCAGAAAAATACATTGATCGCAATATTATATTAATTGGTAATGCAAAAACAAATAGTGCTTGGAACAAACTGCTTAGTGACTGCCCAATTACGGTAACGTCTGATCAAATTAAAATAGATAAACAAACTTATAAAGGCAATGATTTAGGCGGTTACTTTTACTGGAAAAAACCAGGAACCGAAACCAGAGGTGTTGGCGTGATTACAGGAACTGGACTTAAAGGAATGCAGGCCACAGGAGCAAATCAATATTTTGCAGGAGCTAGTGGTTTTCCAGATTATATGTTCTTCAATTTAGATATGTTAAAAAATGGTCCAGAGAATATAATAGATGCAGGATTTTACTCGAATGAATGGAAGATAGAAGCAAAATAAAAAAAATAAGGCAAATAGAATCAGAAAATTAAATTGTAAAGTGATCTAGCTTTAAAAAATATTAAACAACAAAATAACTACCTCATTAGCAAAATGATGACTTTTTCAACATTTAAATTAGAGAGGATTGGCAAACTATTTGTTATAACAGCGAAAGTTTTCCTTTTGAAAACTTAAACTAATATTTTTTATAATTATCATGAAAAAAGTAATTCTACCTTTTCTTACTCTTTTTACTTTATTATTTGCCGCTCATCAGAAGGCAAATGCACAAACACCTTATCGTACGGCCATTGGTTTAGGGATAGATTTAGGTGATGGCGAAACTTTATTTGGTCCACAAATAAAACATAACTTTGGCGGAAATGACGCTGTAAATGCACAGGTATTATTTGGGGATAATATCACAGTGCTAGGCGTTGACTATTCCTATAACAAAAGAATTCCAGGAGCTCGTGGTCTTTCCTGGTATATTGGTGTTGGTCCGCAAGTATCGTTTATCGATTATGATAAAGGGTACAAAAAGTATCATTGGAAAGATGGTGATGATACGCATGTAGATTTTGCAATAAGACCAGCGCTCGGTTTAGAATTTAGAATTCCTTCCGCTCCATTGGCGATGCATTTTGATTGGAAACCTTGGTGGAATATTTCTCATGATGTTAACTTTGATCCATCAAGTTTCTCATTGGGATTCAAATTCGTTTTAAAATAAACGAAATTATAGCTAACAAAAAAAGGAACTCCTGCACAACATAAAGTTTGCAGGAGTTTTTTTATCATAAAACTTCAGTTACCCTAACCGATAAAAATTCATCTTCCAATCTGAAATAATAAACGGGAGCTACTGCTATTTTGATCTTCTCCTCTGCCATCTAACCTAAACAAAGGTTAATATATACAACCATGAGATAACCTTAAACATACATATAGTTAAGTTTCTGGATAAGAAAAATTGATTATTTTTAGTAAACGATAAATATTACTATCTTTATTAATAACTGAGTACCAATAGTTTTTAAATTTTTGTGTTTTATAAAAGGATAAAACTTTATAGAAATGCTGATCTATTCAAAACCATACTCAATTTAAACCACAATCAAAATTTTAATAATGACTATTCATAGAAACATAAAATTGACAGTAGCTATATTGACTATAATATTTTCATCACCTGTATTCGGACAAACTCCTTCAAAATTCTATGATCAAGCTAAAATAGAGGTATTTCACCCCGATTTTAAAAAAATAATTGACCCTCTTATAAAAATTGAGTTACTAGCAGAAGGTTTCCAGTGGACAGAGGGACCGGTATGGGTTCAAAAAGGTAACTATCTCTTGTTTAGCGACACAAGGCTGAACACCATATATAAGTGGTCCTCAAAAAATGGAGTAGAGAAATTTATACAACCTGCAGGATACCAAGGAACTGAGATCTACAGTGAAGAACCAGGTACTAATGGGCTCGTGATCAACAAAGAAGGATATCTCGTTGCATGTGATCATGGGAATAGACAAATTGTTCAGATCGATCTCAATAAACGAAAATTTACACCATTAAGTACACACTGGAAACAGCTCAGATTTAATTCCCCTAATGATATCTGTCAACATGATCATGGAGATTACTTTTTCACTGACCCTCCTTACGGACTCCCTAACCGGGAAGTGGATACTATAAATAGAGAGATCATTAGTAATGGTGTATATCGACTAGATTCCTTTGGAAACGCAATCCAAATAATCTCTAATTTAACAAGACCTAATGGTATAGCACTTTCAACAAAACAAGATAAACTGTATGTCTCCATTAGTGATCACAAGCACCCATTTATTATGGAATATTCTTTAAATAATAAATTAGAAGTGGGAAAACCAGAGGTTTTTGTTGATTTCAAATTAAAGTTTCCATCAGAACCAATGGCTGCCGATGGTATTAAAGTACATCCTGACGGATATGTTTTTGCCGCTGCTGGAAGCGGAATTATCATACTGAACGATAAAGGAGATGTAATAGGTAGAATTAAACTCGGAATTGCAACGGCAAACTGTAATTTCGGTGGAGATGGATATCTATATATAACTGCCTCTGATAAACTCTTACGCGTTCCCCTTCTGAAATTATAATATCCAAATTTCAGAACATTCGATTTACGTATCACATAAATCTTGATTTCCAGCACTTGCTATCCCCCCTTTAGCAATGATGTTTTTGTTTCAGCTGACAACCAAAAGAATACAAAAAAATGTTGTTATAGCAGAATCGCTCGTAAAAATTAAATTTTTACCTGCTTATAATAAAAATGCTACACCGCAAATTCCATAAAAATAGAATCACATCCTAATTATGTAAAGTTATTTTAATTTTCCTATTGCAGGGTTAATTAATTATGATTAAAATTGATGAATTATAAATAAGAAATAAAATAAAAAATGAATTTAATTCCCTAATAGAACAAAATTAGTTTTAAAAAATACCATTCAAATCTAAACTCATTAATTTTTATTAAATATATTTTTATCAAAAACCTAAACAACGTAAGATTCTTATGACTAGATTTACACAAAAAATGATGTTAATTCTGTTGATTTTCACAAGTCAACTTGTTATTAACTGTTCTTCAGACAATGATCCAATTAATGAAGAAATTGAAAACCCAACCGGATGGATGGATGATCTGGAAAGATCACTTGGTACAGGTACTAAGGCCAAATTAAATAATTGGGTAGAAAAAGGATTAGATAATACGAAGCTAAAAGAAGCTTTCTCTAAAACTAGTGATAAAGCTGGTTTAATGACTAAACTTGAAACTGCAATCAGCATTTATCACCAAAGAGTTCATATAGAAGATTGGAACAATATTCCAGGAATCGCAAAATCTGATTATAAATCAAATGGTTTATTGGCAGGTATTAACCATCCGGATTGGAATGATCCAGCTTTAGATCTACCAGCTATTGAGGCCGCCAACTTTGTTGATGCAACAGCAACGGTTCTACCTTCCGGAACAAAAATTTACCGGGTAACCGGAGGTAATCCTGCAGGAGGATACTGGACAAAGGAAAAACCAAAATCTGTTGGAGCTGTTATTGGTGGTACTGCCGTTCAGCCCGCTTGGAACGATTTTAGTAAATGCTACGAATATGAAGTTCCACAAAAGCAGACTTTAAAAGTTTGGCAGGGAATTACCGCAAAACAACCTATTGCAGCAGGTGTAATTAATCCACACCTACCTGGAGGAGAACTGCAGTTATTCATCCCTCCAGCAGTTAGAGACGATGCTTTTAAAAAATTAGTAATACAAATTCCATTATCATGGTAAGTTCAGAGAAAATAAAAAATGATTATCTAAAGTTATTGCAACTAATAGAAAAAGAAGCCGCAAATGAAACCACTATTCAAGCATATCTAAACTATCTCAATAACTACAAAGACAGATTCATAAACGAAGATAACATTCAGCACGGTCAGGAATTGAAAGAATTTTTGAAAGGGGCAAATAGATTCTCAGATGAATTTTCATTTTCTAATCAAAATATTTCTCAAATACGGACATTAATCAATAGTATTTATGAGTCACTAAACAACTCATAATAGATCAGACCATTAAAGATTGCTATCTTTTTATGCAGATAGCAGTCTTTTATGTCGAAATAGACATTTTATTCACAATAGCTTCTTGCTCAAAAGGGATAAAAATTACACTTCAATTCATTGGTTCTTATTCAAATTTTGCATAATTTTTTCTACAATTGCTTTTGCATCATCACTTACTCCAAAAACAAGTCCTGATTTTTTCTTCCGTAACCAGGGAAAGCCTATGCAATAAAGACCCTCCGTTAGCATTTCACCATCTATATGCTCAGGTCTTCCCGTATCATCAACTAAAGATGCATTTAGATAACTAAAGTCATATCCAAACCCTGTAGCCCAAATTATTGTAGCTATATCAAAGTCTCTTAAACAAAGTATACGTAAATCGGAAGCTGAAACATAGTTATTATCAGGACAATCTGAAAGATCCTCCTCTTCTTCTGAAATAAATTCAGAATGCTTTTCAAGGTAAGCATCTACTTGACTCTTAATAAAAACCGATGTTTCATCTGCATAATGGATATTACTTTTAGCATTATCGTCAAAATATAGATTTTCATCATCTACGCCTTTTAAACCACCAAGAATTGTGACCCCTATACTATACAATGATTGATAACTTACCGTATGTCCTAACAAACCTAGACCTGAAACTTGAGGTTGCACAGCAAGTAAATGAGATTTTTCTTTTAACAACTTACTGGACATATCCATCATCCCCATCCGATCCATCCATTCCATGATATCTTTCCCTTTATAGCGGCGTGGTGCTCTTGCGACTTTACTTCCAGCTAAATATACTTTTCTCTTTGCCAAAGCCAGTTCTTCAGCAATCTGACAACCTGATTGCCCACCTCCCACAACCAATATATTTCCAGTAGGCATTTGTTTCACATTCTTATATTCGGAAGCGTGAAATTGTTTTACATGAGCAGGTACGTTTTTCCATAGCTTGGGCAATGAAATCTTATTCATAATACCCGAAGCGATTACAACTGCTTTTGATAAAAATGTATAAAATACACCCTCCTTCTCTATATTAACAGCAAAACCTATGTCAGTTTTTTCAATTCCGATTACTTTATGGTTTTCTAATATAGGTAGGTTAAATGTTCGAACATACTTTTTCAAATACATTACAAATTCTTCTTTAGTCATAAAGTATTCCCTTTTATTAATCGGAATATCCATACCAGGAAGAGTGGTCATCCAGTTCGGTGTATTCATTTTGAATGAATCCCAGCGATGCTCTTTCCACGAATAACCAATAAAATGCTGCTCCAATACGATATGTTTTATTCTATGGTTTTTAAGATAATAGCTTATGGCCAGTCCAGCTTGCCCAGCTCCGACAACAATAACATCCTGTATTTTTTCAACTTTCATTTTAAACTGTCTTAAAAAAATTCAACTTATGAAGGAATAAAGCAAATTGTATATCGAGTTCATTCCACAAGAATACATAAAAACTTATTTGCTTACCTTTGTACAAATATTATCATTACATATCGAGAGAAGATAACGCAATAGAGATTAAAACCTACGCAATGATGCAAAATCAGGAATTAACTATTATCCAACGCAATAGTCTAAAAAACGAAAAGTTTTCTGCTTATTCGGAAAAGAAACATAATATAAAAACAAAATTAGGTGGTGCGTTTTTTTTTCACGAAACGACCTTTGATTCGTTACAATTTATCCAGTGCAATTACACATTAATTAAAGAAGAGCAACTCCAGATTAATATTGAAAAAGAAGCTCTTGAAATGCACTTCAGATTAGATGGATCTAGTGGAGCTTATCGTTCCGGACAACCATTGAATCTTATAAAAGGAAGCAATACTATAACATATTTAGAAGATTATAGACAAGATATTGTGATGTCTCCAACTGAAACAGGAAGTTTTTTGGAAATTAGGATAGGCCAATCTCATTTTGAAAAATTATTAAGTGATTTTGTTTCTGACACATCAAATCTATTCTCAGGAACTGTGATGACCACTACTCCAGCAATGCGTAATACAATTGCTCAGATTCAAATTAACCCTTACAATCAAAAGATGCGCGGGCTATATATGGAAGCAAAAATGACAGAACTTTTCCTACTGCAATTACAAAAATCCAATAATCATCCCCACCAAAAATCTCTCTCTTTTGGAAAAATGGATAGAGATAAACTCTTTCATGCGAAGCAACTAATCGAGCAGCACATGGACCAATTCCTAACCATCACACAACTGGCTCAACTTATTGGCATGAACAAACGGAAACTTATGCTAAGCTTTAAAGAGCTTTTTGGAATGACAGTATACAGCTACATCAAAGATCTGAAAATGGAAGAAGCAAAAAGGCTGTTGTTAGAAGAGGATAAATATGTAAATGAAGTGGCAGACCACATCGGTTATCAGAATCCCCAACATTTTATAACAGCATTTAAAAAGAAATTTGGCATTTCTCCAGGTACACTAAAACAGTAAAACTTCTAGCACTTAAGAAAGTTATACCTTAGTAAAGTGAATAGAATAGTTCACTCATCTTACTCAAAAATAATAAGAAAGCATTCTGTAATAAAAAATGGAAATTACAACTTTAGAAAATATCAGAATTGATTACATTACAGAAATTTTGAACCAATCATTTTCTGATTATATCGTTCCATTTCAACTTACTTCTCAGCAGTTGGAATATAAAATTTTCACCGAAAACATCCGGCTTGATTTATCTTTAGGAGTTTTTTATTCAGGTAAATTAGTTGGTTTTATGCTTCATGCCTTAAATCATACTGGTGAAAAATTGGTCGCTTATAATGCTGCTACTGGAGTCATTCCTGATTTTCGAGGACAAGGTTTGGTAGGTAAAATGTATAATTACTTAATCCCAAAACTAAGAGATCTTGATGTAGATCATATGGTACTGGAAGTTATTGTCGGTAACCAACGTGCAATACGCGCCTATGAGAAAATGAATTATCGGGTTAATAGAACGCTAGATTGTTTTAAAGGATGTTTTGAATCAGATAAAAAATCCAGTTTTTTATCTATTAAACAAGTAGAAAATTTTAAATGGGATGATTTTATATCTTTTTGGTCAATTAAACCATCTTGGCAAAATTCCATAACAACTTTAGAAAAAAGCAAAGATAAGATTACTATCCTCTGCGCGTATTTAGAAGACGAATTGGCCGGATATATAATCTATAATGCTCAGACAAAAAGAATACAACAAATTGCAGTTCCTACAATCCATAGACGGAAAGGCATAGCAACACAATTGATAAATGCGATGACACAATCAACCGGATCAAAAGAACTATATGCCCTTAATATCGACAATAGTTCTTCAGAAAGCACTGGATTTTTTAAAAGTTTAAGTTTTGAAAATAATGTGTCTCAACTTGAAATGATAAAAAATATATAAAAAGCTAGGAAACTAATGATTGGCGGTGTCGCTGCACATATTGTTTTTTGATAATATATAGTTTATAGTAATCATAAGAGCCTATGATCAATAGCACAAAACATACTACGTAAAATGTCTTATTGGTCAAAAAAGCAAATGATAAACCACTTAACAGCCCGCCCGCAACATAAGCCATTACTATACTCAACAATAAATTAAACTTATCAACAAGTGCTTTATTATGTCTGTTAGATTCCTTTGTAAACATAGAAATCAGAATAGCCAGATCTGTTGTAAGCCCAGTCAAATGAGTCGTTTTTACTACTGAGTTTGAAATACTGGCAGTCAATCCATTTTGTAGCCCCATAGCGAATAACAGCGCCCCCACCAAGATTTCTGTTTCCTGTAAAGAATCTTTATAAAAAAAATCCAGATAAATGCCGACAAATAATATGCTTAATATTTCAAGAACTAAAGGTATAGAATGAGTAAGAAAAGCACTAAAACGCCCCTTTCCATGAATAATAATCATATTCGAAAGCATACTGCCGATTAAAAATAATAATATCCAGAATAAAACTACAGCCCCCTGATACCAGTTACCCTTAGCAATCTCTTGAGCAAAAATGGCATAATACCCCGTTACATTTGAGGTAAATGAAAAAAAAACGATGACCGATGCGACATTGACCATACCTGCTGAAAAAGCAGTCAAGGATCCCAATTTAATATTGTCTTGTATCGTGCGATGATTACTATATTTTCTTAGCATAATTTATTTTTTCTCCTTTCTCCAACACAATTCGTGCAATTCCCTTAGCCTGTAGATCTAAATTAAGATGTAGTATTAATCTGGTATCACTAAGTTCATGTATCACAAAACTTTCCACAAGTTTATCGTCTTTCCGTAGCTCCAAAATATGACCTCTTCCCTTTAAAAACCAATTATATCTATTATCATGATGATGGGCAATATAACTGCGGCTTCCTTTTCTTTCAAAGTGCCACAAACCGTCTTGAAGAGGCGGTAAATGTGCAATCAGAGTATTTTTAATTTCTTCATGAATCGTCGATTGCTTTTGAAAAGATGGCATATTATCCACTTTTTCAAAATACCATCCTTGTTCGACCCATTCTCCTTCCAACATACGCTCTGGACTTTCATAAAACATCACCATAGTTGTTGCTAAAAAAAGAAGCAAAGCAAGTAAGATAAAGTTGAATTTAACCAGTAGATTTATTTTAATAATTGACATCCCATTTTTTTTTAAAGAATAAATCAGATAAAACATTACACTCAAATTTCTCAGTACTGGGTTTCTGTATAATTCCGACTTGCCCCAGTTTACGCGCGTTCAACCGCAGTAAAACCTTTCCTACATCAAAAAAATGCTTAGTTCTTTTTTCAAATGCATAATTTGATGGCACTCTGATTTCATCAATCTTTGCGCCTAATAAATAATTATGTAAGTAATTTGAATTGTCGGTACCGATGATATCCGTATATATGACCAACTTCCGATCTTCATAGCGATTACAGATCATCTGGCAAGCTTTAATAAAATCTTCCGAATGAAGATCTGACAGTTGATCCTCCAGTTTAATACCTAGCAATTCACTGATAGACGTACTACTGCGGTTGCCATATACCAATACGACCTCCACTTCTTTCGCCTTCGAATGTTCGAGACTTTGGATCACAAATAAAAGGGAATCTATTGTAAAATCACTAGGAATCAATATACGTTTCTTCATATCAAATTACTTTTGATACAAAGTTAACACCGAGAGATTGCAATGGAATGAAGCTGAAATTAGCTTTCTATTAGAATTTCAAAGCTGAAATTAAAATGAGATTAAAACAAATGAAAAGATTAGAATAGGATTAAAATTTAAGATAAGTAGGGAGCTCTATTTCAACTGTTGTTCCTTTTCCTACAGAAGATTTAACTTTTAACGTCCCCTCGTGTAATTTAATGATATTGCGAGCCAAAGGCAAGCCAATACCATAACCGTCAATACCATCGGTATTTGAAGCCCTAAAATAAGGATCATAAATATGTTCCAAATCTTCTGAAGGGATACCTATGCCCTCATCTTTGATCAAAATAAACACCTTATTATCCAAAGCACCTAAAGCAATATAGGCAGTCCTATTAGATGAGTACTTACAGGCATTACTAATAATATTGGACAAAGCCAATTGAAGTAAAATAGCATTTCCATTAATTTTAAGACGCATACTGTCATCTGGCAATAAGTCAAAATCAGTAACAATACGAAACTTATCATTAATAGCTTTGATTGTCAACTCTGCATCCATTATAATTTGATCAATACGAACAGGACTAAAAGAAGATGAATTACTGACAAAACCAGTACGTGCCAACAACAAAAGTGCCTTTGTTTTTTTTTCTAAATGCTCAGCAGATGAAATAATTTTCAAAAGAGTTTTTTGATAATCTTCTTTCCTTCGCTCTTTTGATAGCGCCAGATCTGCCTGCCCTATTATGGAAGTCAAAGGAGTATTCAATTCATGTGAAGCATTACTGATAAAATTTTTCTGAGTTTCAAATGATGTCTCTAATCTTGTTAACATATTATTAAAAGTGCTGGCAAGATCCTTAAGTTCCCCTTTATATTTAACTTCATCCAATCTTTTATGTAAATTTTCAGAACCTATTTGTTGCACCTCCTTCATCATTGTTAAGATAGGCTTCAAAAAAGAACGTTTCATAAAAACGGAAACTACCAAAATAAAAAGTATACCCAAGATTAAACTAATTATCAGCAGATTTCGAAGATATGCAAGATGATGCGTATAAAAGTAGTTCTCAGCAGAAGCTCCAATTATATACCTTCGTCCATCCTTTTCAAAAAATTTGGTCGAATAAAACTGACTATCGGATTTAAAATTAGAAACACCTTTTTTATCGATCTTACTCCATAGCTTTCGATTAAAACCGCGACTCTTCACAATATTCCCAGCGGCATCGAACTCGACAAGAAATTCGTGCTGATTATCAAGATTCTCAATAAATTCTAAGCTCCATTGGTTATTTTGATCTGCGCTACCATTATTTAAAAACTTCTCAGCTGCTATATTCCGTCTCAGATCTAACCGTTTATAAAAATCGCGAAACGCAAAATTGGAAATAGAATAAAAAATAAAACCAACAAAACAACAGACATAGATAACCAGAATGGTAATGAGGTAAATAAGCTTTTTATTATAATTATGCATAAAATCTTAATCTTCGACTTTTAAAACATATCCCATACCGATCACTGTATGTATAGCTTTTTTGGATGATACTTTTTCTATTTTCTTGCGGAGATAGTTAACATAAACATCCACTACATTAGAACCAATATCAAAGTTTATTCCCCATACCCGATCAAGCAGTTCGCTACGCTCAAATACTTTTTTGGGATTTTGGATAAACAATAAAAGCAATCGATATTCTGTACTCGTAAGCGTTAATTCTTGTTTTTCACAATAAGCTATTTTTTTATAATCATCGATTTCAAAAAAACCGTATTTATATATCTCATGGACTGGTTCCTGATCCCGCTGTGTAGCCTGAAGTATAGAATGCTTGCGTCGAATCAAAGAACGAATTCTTGCTTTAAGTTCAATCAGTTTAAAAGGTTTAGAAAGATAGTCATCAGCCCCGTTGTCCAAACCCAGAACAACATTTTCGGGAGTTCCCAAGGCAGTTAGCATCATCACAGGTAAATCAGTATAACCCCAAAACCGGATTTGTCTACAAATCTCCAGCCCATTGGTACCTGGTAACAATATATCCAACAGTACGAGAGATATTTCATGATTGCTAAGCAGCTCCTGTAATAAATTTGCTTTATTTAAATGAATTACCTGATAACCGTCCTCTTCCAAGCCCTGAACAATCAGATCAGCTACATCTTGTTCGTCCTCTACCAAGATAATTTTTTGTTGCTCTATATTCATGACATGATATCTGATTACCTTTTAATTCCTTCAAAAGATAAAAATAAGCTTTTGGTAACTCACACACAAATTTGAAGACATATCGGAGCAAAGAATATGAAACCATAGACCATGCTAGAAAATAAAAAGTAAAATACCTTATTATACTTTGGTGTTTTCAGCACGAAATAAATAAAATAGAAGAAGGTCAGAAACGGATCAATTAAATTATAAGAATTGCAAACCAATTCCATCAACTCTCGTATCTAACCATATTTTTTCTCTTGATTTAAGTACTTGATTTGGACAAGAATGACGCAAGATGAAATCATCATTGTCCTCATTCAGATAAGGGTTAATATCATCTTGATCTGATAAATAAACAATATTAAACACAGCATCTTGATCATCTGCATTAATATCAGATTGTAAAACTTTAACATCTTGAGTCATTAGCCACTTTGATGCTTCGTCTTTATTAAAGTATTTTAAATGTAAGATATCTACACCAAACTGCTCCAATTCTTTAGTGGCCCTATCTGGAAAAAAGTTAAGCAGATAAACTTTATATACCTCTATGTGATTATTCCTAAGCGCATAATTTCTTACAATAAGTCTGTGAGGATTATATTCAAAATTGAACATCATATGATTTTCCATAAAACCATAATGCAGATTATATTGTAAAATACGCGCATTCATATTGATCTTTTCGTTTTTCATAATTGGCATAGTTTAGTATAATCAATAACATTAAATTACCTAAATAGTTCGTACAATTGCTAATTTCCTAACACTTTAAGCAACATTCTCATTCATTTACTATAAACCACAAAAAATAATATGACGATGAATTCAATTCAAAATCTGAAAGAAGATTATAAACCGTAAAAATCAGAATAGATTAAAAATCAACAAGATCAAGGTATCTTAATCTATTCCTAAATTTTCATTATTAATTTCGGTCTAATTTCTCCATCCATCTTAATAACAACAAACAACCTGGGGCATACACAGCACCGTGATCAAAACCCTGTAATTGGAATAACTCCGTTTTAGAATGTTTTAAGTTTTCGAGCACTTTGGCCAGATGTGCATTCTCCTCATATCTGGCAGGTAATTCTAATCTAGCATCACCTGTAATCAACAAAGTCGGAGGAGCATCCTTTCTAGCAAAATGAATAGGTGCATACTGATCAATAATGGGTATTTCCATTGACTGTTTACGTTCCTTCTTGATAGTGTAATGGGTATTTGTTTGTCCGCTGATAGGAGCTATACCTTTGATCTGGTTAGCATCTATATGGTATTTCTTCAGATAGCTCACATCCAATCCGACCATCAATGCTAGATAACCTCCAGCCGAATGCCCAGATACATATATTTTAGTAGGATCACCACCATACTTTGTGATGTTATTGAACGCCCAGGCAACAGCGGCAGCAGCATCATCAATATAATCTGGCCCCTTTACTTTGGGACTCAATCTATAATTAACAGCAATTACAGCAATCCCCTTTTCCTTAAGCTCCAATGGTACATATTTTTCTCCTTCCTCTAATCCTCCGCCATGAAACCATACGACTGTAGCAAAACTCGATTTGTCCTCCGGAAAATACAAATCTAACTTACAGCGCTCTTGTTTATACATATCTTTTTCAGACTTTTCTACATAAGAAATATCTTGCAACAATTTATAACCCTGCGCTGAAGAAGTGAAATTAGTTAAGATTAAACAAAAGAATACAAAAATTTTATACAACATCATGATCTAATTTAAAAACGCATACATAAAACTGGCAAATAAAAATATAGTAGTCATATCTATTCCGACAGTGCAGTATCTTTATCAATCGCTAATTCTTGATTATAAGCGTTTACAAAAGTTCCTTTCACACGTTCTGAATTATAAAGATACATCCCCCATAGCACACTGTAGATGATATTCTTCACATTTGTAGAAATTACATCGGGAGCTAAAATATTACTCATATAAAAATAATTAAAAAAAGTAAAAACAACATTTGAAAGAAACATCACAGCGAGCACAACAATCATAGTTTGTGGGAAAAGATCTCTTTTTTTACTAAATAAATAGATGCAGTATATAAAACCCATTAAGAGAATGATATTTAATAAAATTTCACTCGCAACAAATATTTTATGAACATAGTCCGGAAAATAACTAGTATACCTATAACTCTCCCAGATCTCCTGAGTTAGATACCCAGACTCAAAAAAATTATACGCAACTCTTAGAGTAGTAATTACCATCGAAATAATTAATAAAATCAACCATCCCCCAACTGAATGGTATTCGGGCTCCTCGTATAATTGAATCATTGAAGATGATGCTGTTTTATTATAGCGAAGTATAAAAATAACACAGATTAAAATAATGCAAACACATCCAAAAATTGTAAGCATACTGATTTTACCTGAAATGTTAGAGCCGACGATTATTCCATTATCCTCAATATAATATGCATTGTACAATAAAACATCTCTGTTTTTAAAATCATCAACATATTGTTTTTTATCACTCGATGCTACGAAAGGATTGTGGAATCCAAAATTGTAGCTGATAATAAGCGTGTCTTTTGACGTTTTAACAGTTTTACCAAAATAATAAGAATCACGATCAATAAAAGAGCTCTCTCTTTCTGGATTAAATTCAACCCCGCCATGATTTACGATGCGAATATCATATTCTAAGCAATACGGAAAATACAAACCAAGAGGCGCTAAACCTTCTGATGAATTAAGTTCAGGTAAATTATTATTAATTTGACTCGCATATATGCCAAAGATATTTTTATTTGACGCCTCATCTTTTTCACCAATTTTCTCAATATAATACCGCTCTGTTACATGAATAATATTTTTATCAAACTCATCTTCAAATTTTAGTGACTCTTTAATGGAAATTTTGGGATACATTTTTTTGTAGTAATCCAAATAACTCTTTTGTATCTGATTTTTTGCATTTTCTTTAAATGAAGTTCTTATAAAGTCTGCACTAGAGGCGCTATAGCTCGTTTTAACCTCTAAAATTGCTCCGCCCTTACTATCTAGCAAATAAGTTTCTGAAATTTTTGTTAATCCATTGACATTTTTATCAACAGATGTCAAATGCTTCGAATCATCGATTTTTAAAACTCTACCATAGTAAGGGAAATATAAATCTGTAATCCCGCCACCTTGATTAGTGATGGTAGGGTCAATATACTGTTGTCTGTCTCCAATCTCAATAGCAGCCACAACATGATTAAAAGCACCTGGCGATGGTAGATAATCTTCCATACCATATGTAAGGTACGAATTCGCTAAAACCAAAGATCCTTTTATTCCTTTCCGTTTTAACATGGAAATCATCAGCAACGATTTATCTTTACAATCACCGTATCGCTGATTAAAAATTTTTTCCGGTGTGTTAGCACGATGAGAAAATTCACCCAGCTCAACTCCCATATAACGAATATCATTCTGCACAAAGTGCGTTACCTTTTTCAGAAATTTCATCGAATCTCCATGAGAATCATCCCAATATCTATCAACTAGAAGTGCTAGCGGAGAACCGTCTTTAAAATCTACAGTTGGATTAGTCCGCGCCATCCAGCCCCCTACTTCTGACCAAGAATTAAATTCTGTACACTCTATCCATTGCAGATTTGTATACCATGCAGGCGCATATTCATCAAATTCAACGGCAGGAAACGACTGCTCTTCCCAGCTATAAGAAACGTGATTACTACCTTCTTCTATAAACGGTTTACTAGCATTGTTATGCGATTTAAAATTTAACTTCCTATTTTTCGGAACAATATAATTAACTACTGCCAGACCGATAGGTTCATAAGATTGCAGATAATATTTGTCAAAAAACTTATTTTCAAAAACAGGATTAAATCCCTTCAAACTATATGAAACGATAATCTTATCGTCTTTTCTTAAATCATCCAATATATAATAAGCAGAATAAGTTCCATTATAGATAAATCGAGATAAATCGGTCTCAGTAGCAACTAAGGTAAATTTACCGACATCAAGCTTATCAATAGTTTTCCCATCCCTAATTACTTTCAATTCATGAAGAGTAACCTGCTGATACTTTGGATCAAAGTTTATTGAAATTTGACCTGCATTTTCAGCACCGTTACTATCAAATAAAACTTTAACATCTCTAAAAAACTTAATTTGCTCCCCTATATTAACCTGATATTCAATCAAATCATAATAATACCCTTGTCCTATATCTTTAATATCAATTTTTGAAGGTGAAAGTTTATTCGCTCTAACCCAAGTTGGAACAGGAGCTTTATTAAGTTTGTTATTAGCCAGAACATGGCTATTAAACAAAACCGCTATAAAGAATAAAAAAAATAAATATGAATTAAATTTCATTGGTTAATAATCTTATGTTAAAGATATAAAAATTAAATTATTATCGATATGACAAGCAAAATTTTGCTTTGTTATAGACATAAAGATCAAGATGATAAGATATAATATAGACAACTAAGATATAATATATACACACAGTTCTAATCTGAAGATAAACAAGGTGATCAATAGAAACAACATCACAAAAATCACCGAATAATCCATTTTCAACTATTTATAATAAAAAGAATTGGCTCATTTTACTCATCCCTAAAAAGAATATCTGCAAACATTTTCGTCTCCTGGCTGTTGATTCTAATAAAGTACACATTAACATATGTGACACAGGTATACAATTTTTTAACAGACACCCGAATAAACCTATACGAATTCGTGGTGCATAAATCTCAAAAAAATGGCAATAACAACCAATAGATTATCACAGACTCTTAGTAAAGCTTTGAATGATCAAATTACATTAGAAGCATATTCTGCTCAAGTATATTTAATGTTAGCTTGTTGGGCTGATCAGAATATGTTAGATGGTGTCAATTCGTTTCTTATGAAGCATTCCCAAGAAGAGCGCGTACATATGGCCAAAATAATAGAATATATTCAAGAAAGAGGTGGATCTGTAAAAATTGATGCAATAAAGAAACCAGAACCAGAACCTAAAAACATTTTAGAATGCTTTGAAATGGTACTGCAACAAGAAATAGAAAATACAGAATCTATCTATAAAATAGTAAATTTAAGTATGCAAGAAGGTGATTGGGCAACATGGAATTTCCTTCAATGGCTTGTTAATGAACAACGTGAAGAAGAGAAACTTGCCTTAGACTTATTAGACAAAGCTAAATTGGCTGGAGGTGAAGATATGACAGATAATGCCCGATTTGAACTCAACAAACTAATCGGAAATACTGGGCAAGAGTTTCCAGTTGCGGATCAAGTAAACCCGCTGGCATAAAATACATATAAAAAAAGGTAGCTTAAATCAAAAGCTACCTTTTTTATTTTTCTGAAATTACCTATAGCGACCGCTTAGCCAGTAAGGAAATATCTAAAGAATTATGATACAATTTATCCACAAGACCATCCATTAATTCTAATTGCTCTCTAATTAATAGCTCGTCACTCTGATCACTTATATGCGCTTTTGAAACAGCTGTTTTCAAGGCAAGAATTTCTAATGAATCAGTGGCAAACAAAGTATAGGTCTTTTTTAATTTCGAAAGAATCTTGTTCATCAGCCGTTCATGCTCCTCATGAAAGGCTAAACCGGAACTATGGTCCAGCATATTTGTAAAGGCCATAGCATAGGAAATCAATTGATGCGTAAAAATAGAAAAGTCATTTAATTCCTTCGTGAACGGGCGTTGAAATATAGGTTCATTCAATATACGTTCATTTAGTGCATTCAATTCCGCTAAACTGAGATAAATTTCTTTCCTAGCCAATTTATAATCCGCAATATCGACTTTATCACCCGATAACTTACGAAAACTAACAGATAAGAAATGTACATTCGCCTGTATCACATTTTTCAAATACGTCTTTACTGAATCACTTTCCCAAGTAGGAAATATGAAATGAAAAGATAAAAATGAAAGCACACAGCCAATTACAGTATCCAATAGACGTTCCTTCAATAAAAGAACGCCAAAATCATCTACTCCTGTAAAGAAATAATAAGCAATTAGAAAAAAGGCAGTTAGAAAAAATGAACCATAAACATATTTACTTCTTAAAAAAGTAAAAGTCAATAGCATATAAACTAACATGAGACCTAGGAGTACATAAATATTTGTGATCAAGAAAATACTTGATAATCCCAACATGCCCCCCAGAAATGATCCTTTCAATCGATCAATACTTCGTTGTTTGCTTAAACTGAAACCAGGACGCAGAATAACAATTATGGTAATGTAAATCCAAAAACTATGTTTTGTCAAAGCAATGTATTCTGGAAAAAAAACAGGAAGTGTTTTAGTAATAACAAAAGCAACCAACATAACAATAGCGACACGAAGTGAGTGTCTAAAAATTGGTGACTTTAAATTTAAATGTGCCTGTAATGCTGGCCACGAAAAGGTTCTTTGTTTAAAGAAACGTTCTTTGTGTGCAAGTAACTCAGAGTGATCATGAACTTCCTCAGATTTAGATAAAATACGATGAACCTCTCTTATTTTCTGCATGACATAACGGATATTAACAAGGATTTTCTTCAATACGATTGTCGTTCCTTGCTCTTGGCTCTCTAAAGCGATAACCTCAGCATAGGCTTTATCCCACTGTCCTGTAAATTGAATAGCTTTCTTCGGTGGCTTCAATAAACTGATTGGAGTCGTCAGTCGCTCCAATTCTTGAGCACAGCTAATTAACAATTCAGGTATGACCTGATAAACCTTTGTATGTCCATATTTTTCACGAATCTGATAATAATCATGATGAGAAGCATTTATTCTTTCAAACAGTTCCATCAAGGTCGCGAAAATAAAAGTAAGCTGTTTATATTGGTAACTTGCAAATTGCTTCTCAGTAGCCGCAGAAAATAAAACTTCACGTACATTTTCCTGTCGTTGATTCAATATTACATTGATCTGAATAACACGTTTATGAGTCTTTGCAATCGCAGTATGAACATCAAAGAAGCAAGCTTTGATACGCAATAAAGTACCGATCTTATAGGCACACTCCGCCAGAACCTGTTGACTGACCCGATAAGGTCTCATGTAGCGTACTGCTAACACAAAAATCATATACCAGACTGCACCTCCAGTCATCAATAAAGCCTCTGTTATAGGATGACTGCTTTCATGTGTCAATGTCAAACTAAAAAATAGAGCCAATAAACAAGAAGCTCCGATTCCCATAGCTCTGATACCAAAAACACTGAGCATGCAAGCTGCAAAAGAGAAAAAAGCAATAAACAAACCAAGGAACACATCTGAAAAAGGAAGTATACGCGTAAGCATACTCATTGCGAAAATAACAGCAACATTGATAAACAAGGACTGACGGCGTTCCCGGTAAGGACCAACCAGATCTGGAGTACTTGCAATAATGCTACCTATTCCTAAGGTTACACCATTGTGCAAATGGCCGAAACAAGCAAATATTACAACCGGAATTAGCACTGCCACCGTAATTTTTAATCCTTCATGAAACGGTTGACTATTGATAAAGAACCGTGCCTTTTGCCATACTATTTCTAAATGATCACGCAATGTAGGTTATATTATTAATGTGGAAATATATCGATAAAAGACTATGCATATGCTAATCATTTAACTTTTGCAAAAGTACCAAATTAAATACTACAAAAAGAAATTTTCATCTCCTATAAAGTTCACATATAACCATAAAACATTCATAAAATATTGTTTTACATCAAAAATCAATATTTTATTTTAAAAAAAAGACCTTCTTTAGTAACACAAATGAGAAATAGTCAAAAGAAAACAATAATTTTAGGCACTAAAAATCTTTAAATGCATGAAAAAACTCACGCTACTTTTGTTATTAGCAAGTTCAATGGCTTATGGTCAGCGCAACTTGAATATAGAAGAAACAGTCTTTGGACCTCGTACATATGCCCCGACTGCCCTTATTAGCAGCAATTGGATACCCAACAGCAATAACATTAGTTATTTGGATAAGGGATATCAAAATTTAGTTCAGAAAAGTGCTACGAACACAGGGTCTGAGGAAATAATACTGAGCAAAAATGACTTACAAAATGCTTTAAAAACAAGAATTCCGAATGAGCAGATTAATTTGCAGATCTTTCCTAGTGATTATAAATGGGAGGATGCAAATACGATCAGCTTTATACTCTATACGAAACAAGCTCATTATCATATCGCTGTTAACGTAAAGAATAAAGAAATAGTTCATCTGTTGGAAACAAAGTTGGAGGCAACAAATCAAGAATATACAACAGATTACAGTAAAGTAGCTTTTTTAATTGGTAATAATATACAAATTAAAGACAATACTGGGCAATTAACTGTTGTTACTGCAGATACAGTAGACGGTATTCTTAGTGGAAGTGACTATACGCATAGACAAGAATTTGGTATCAAAAAAGGTATGTGGTGGAACCCGCAAAATGACAAATTATTGTACTACCGCAAAGACGAGACGATGGTTACTAAGTACCCGCTTATCCAATGGGACACGCGTGTAGCTTCAGTCAAAGATATTCGCTACCCGATGGCGGGTATGAAAAGTGAAGAAGTTACCTTGGTCATTTATGATACGAAAACAAAACAAAAAATTACCCTTGCGACGGGAGAACCAAAAGAACAGTTTTTAACAGCGGTAACATGGGATCCTTCTGGACAATCAGTTTATGTTGGGGTATTAAATCGTGAACAAAATCATCTAAAACTTAACCAATATAATGCACAAGATGGTCGTCTAATCAAAACATTATTTGAAGAAACAGCTTCGACATGGGTAGAACCTCAAAATGATTTATTGTTTTTACCAAATAACCCAAAACAATTTCTATTTCAATCAGACAGAGAAGGTTTCAATCAACTTTACCTGTATAATACTGATGGTAAATTGATCAAAAAATTAGGACATCAAAATCTTATTGTACAGCAGCTAGGCGACTTTTCGCCAAAAGGAGATTTAATTTATTATACAGGTGTCACTAATGATGGCTTAGATCGTCAGCTATTTTCAGTAGACCTTAAAACCGGTAAAACAATACAATTAACACAGGGTACAGGAACACACAATGCCAAATTAAACAGTGATGGCTCTTATATTTTAGACCAATTCAGTAATCTGACAACTCCAAATATTGTTCAGATAAAAGCTACAAAATCCGGTAAAACAGAAAAGATAGTGGAATCAACAAATCCGTTTTTAGGAAAGATCAATCCTCCTAAAATAGAATTTATCACGTTGACATCTGCAGATGGAGCAACACCTTTAACTGGCCGTATCATTTATCCAAGTGATTTTGACACAAATAAAAAATATCCCGTGATGTATTACCTTTATGGAGGATCTCATTCACAATTAGTAACCAATAAATGGTTAGGCGGTGCGGGTTATTTTGATATGTACATGGCGCAACAAGGTTACATTGTATTCACAATGGACAATAGAGGAACAGACGCTCGTGGAAGAGCATTTGCAACAGCAACACACCGTCAATTAGGACAAGCAGAGATGGCTGATCAAATGAAAGGTATCGAGTTTTTGAAATCCAAATCGTTTGTTGATCAAAACAAGATGGGTATATTCGGCTGGAGTTTCGGTGGATTTATGACAACATCATTTATGATACACCATAACGACATCTTTAAAGCAGCAGTAGCAGGTGGTCCAGTAATGGATTGGAAATACTATGAAGTCATGTACGGAGAACGTTATATGGATATGCCTCAAGAAAATCCAGAAGGCTATAAATTGACTACACTAATCGATAAAGCAGATCAGCTGAAGGGCGACTTATTAATCATTCACGGAGCTCAAGACCCTGTAGTGGTACAACAGCACAGTATGGAGTTTGTAGAAGCATGTATCAAAGCAGGAAAACAGGTTGATTATTTCCTATACCCTACTCATGAACATAATGTTTCTGGGAAAGATCGCATTCATATGTATGAAAAAATTGCCAGATACTTTGACCTGCATTTAAAGAAATAAATGATTTGAATAATTAAAAACAATAAAAAATCCCCTTGATCGCTCAAGGGGATTTTTTATTATATAATATCAATACTAGCGGGCAAGAAGTGCTTCAACTCCTAATCGATAGCTATCTAAACCAAAGCCACAAATGACTCCTACACAATTCTTTGACAAATACGAATGATGCCTAAATTCCTCCCGTGTATGAACATTTGAAATATGGACCTCTACAACCGGAGTATTAATAGCCGCAATAGCATCAGCAATTGCAACAGAAGTATGCGTATAAGCCCCTGCATTGAGTACAATACCGTCGTATTCAAAACCTACCTCATGCAATTTATCTATAATAAATCCTTCAGTATTACTTTGAAAATAACTCAACTCAACAGATTCATAGTTATTTTTTAAAGTTGAAAAATAACTATCAAAATCTTGTGCTCCATAAATTGATTTTTCTCTGACTCCTAATAAATTAAGATTAGGTCCATTGAGAATTAATATGTTTTTCATTAAAATAAATAGCTTCTTGAGCAACCAAGCTCGGTTTCTTTTAAACAATTTACAGACTAAAAATCACTATATAATGATCTAAAACTTGAACGAAGACCAATACTAAATACACCCGATTTATGCGTTAGCGGGGTCTCATATTGTATCTTTTGATAACGTTGCGAATAACCTAATTCGAATCTAAGATTATACTTAGGATTCAGAACATAAGCAGCTTTAGCATCTGCATAAACGACTTGACTTTTTATCCCTTGCCCAATATGATTACCATACATGTTAGCAAAAGTACGGTAAGACTGAAAAATATCACCTCCCATATTTGAACCATCCTCAAGATCTAACCCCTTTTCATTATAATTCAGCTGCGCAGAAAAATCAAATCTTTTCCATGCATAGTTAGCAATACCAACAACCTCTCTAAAATTAGCTCCCAAAGGATGCGCCAATGGCTCAGCATTATTACTGTAGTTTGAACCAGAATCAAAGTGGGCATAGGTATAAGGTCTGGCTGTGTTGTATTCAACTAAAAAGTTTAAGTTTTTTACATCAAATATGTCATATCCCCGTACACCAAACTGAGCTCCCCATTTATTATGCACATAACCTTTACCCGCAAAAAACTCCTTTGCCGTAAATTCACCTAATAGGAACTGGCCATAAGCTGTTATGTTCTTAAGAACTTTATACTTTGTATTCAAACCTAAAAACATCTTATCCGGAGATGTTGAATTATTAGATTCGACCGGACGTAAAAACATCACAGGGTTAATATAAGTAAAGTCAAAACCTCGAGTACCTGCGGCATCACGATTTGCCCAGGTGATGGCCTGGAAAAATCCAATCGAAAATCTATTCGTAGCATTGTAATCCACATACTGAAAAACACCCCACTTCTTACCGTCACCATATCGCTCAGTCTCACCTAAGGCATTAGAACGTTTATTGGTTGGATCATTCATATACGCCCAGACTGAAGTATACTGAACATTACCAATCGTACCTGTAAATTTTAAATGTGTATAATTAGAAGAAAAATCCGACAATAAAAGCGAACGGTATCCATCACCGATAAAATTCTTATCATAAGCTACAGTAGCCTGAAAATGCTTACTAAAATCATAAGTTAAACTAGCAGTTGCATTCATCCAGTCTTTCTTATTATTAGACTGATGTTTTGTATTCCCCTCTCCTGGTATAACTTTTCTATCATCGATATAATCCGACAAATATTCTGGAAAAACGGCCTGATTTTCCGTTGCACTGGTGTAAAATGTAAATTTATCTCCCACTGTGACTCCCGCTTGAAAACCTCTAGAGTTCATCCAAGTACGGCGTTTATCTCCCATCATATCCTTCCCAATTATCATATCGGGCAATAAATCAGCATAAAAAGTATAATCATCTTTCTCTACCTCAATAAGATGTTCATTAAATATCTTACGCATAAACCAATTATCCGAAGCTACCGGCTGATTCGTTTTTATAGAATCAAACTTCGCCAATAATTCATCGGTAAATAGAAATGGTTTAGATGATGTATGTAAACGCGTATGTGGCGAATACAGTACATCGTTCATTTTTTGAGAAAGTTGATAGGAATAGGGTTGATTTTTAATTTGTGCGCTTAATTCGTTCTGATTTAGCATACCAAGTGCAAGCACTCCAGCAAATGCTAAAAATTTTAATGACACTTTTTCTTTCATGAGATTTTTTTATACAGTAAAATAGGACAGCAAAATCTATTCCTAAAAAACAAAATAACGCTTTTTTAAACTTATAAAGATTACTATTTACAAAAAAAACATGCTAAAACGTATTTGCTTTCCATTTTAACGATTTTTTATTACCTTGCAATACAGAGAAAACCAGTATGATAATAAATAACCTTTTTGAAATTTAACAATGAAACGCAGAACATTCATTCAAAATTCAGCCGTATTGGGTGCTGGATTATTTGCAAGCAAAGTATCTTTTGCTTCGAATCAGACTTCATTCCCAACAGTGCGTATTCCTGCAGATAAACGTCTATTTTCAAGTAAAGCTATTGAAAATGCAATTGTAACATTTGGTAAAGCAACAAGTAATAAAGAATTGGCTTGGTTATTTGGCAACTGTCTTCCAAATACCTTAGACACAACAGTATTCCCATATGTTGAAAATAATCGCAATTATACCTATGTAATTACGGGTGATATTGATGCGATGTGGTTAAGAGATAGTAGCGCTCAGGTATGGCCATACCTCGCATTTATGAAAGATGATAAAAGTTTGAAAAATCTGATTTCTGGATTAATACATAAACAGAGTAAATGCATCAACATAGATCCTTATGCTAATGCATTCTACAATGATCCTACAAAAAAAGGTGAATGGTTCAGTGACCATACAGACATGAAACCAGGGATTCACGAACGTAAATGGGAAATCGATTCGCTATGTTACCCCATCAGACTCGCCTATCACTACTGGAAAGAAACAAATGATGCAGGCCCTTTTAATGAAGAATGGGAAGCTGCACAGGAAAAAATCTATCAGACATTTATTGAGCAACAACGTAAAGAAAATCTAGGTCCATATAAATTTATGCGTACCACGCCAAGAGGATCAGACACCCTGCAGGTTGATGGTTATGGATATCCCGTTAAACCTGTTGGTTTGATTTGCTCCAGCTTTAGACCTTCAGATGATTCAACTGTTTTTTCTTTCTTGATTCCTTCTAATCTTTTTGCAGTAGTCAGCCTTAGACAATCTGCAGAAATCTTAAGAAAAGTCAAAAATAACAATACTTTAGCCACTAAAATGGAAGCACTAGCCAATGAAGTGGAATCAGCTGTTCAAAAACATGGAATAATAGATCACCCACAATTTGGAAAAGTATATGCTTTTGAAGTTGATGGCTTCGGCTCATTCTTAATGATGGATGATGCAAACGTTCCAAGTTTACTTTCATTACCATATTTGGATGCAGTAAAAGTAGAAGACCCCGTATATCAACGTACACGTCAATATATCCTATCAGAAAACAATCCGTTTTTCTTTAAAGGTACTGCTGGAGAAGGTATCGGTGGACCACATATTGGTCGCGATTTCATTTGGCCAATGTCTATCATGATGCGTGCCTTTACATCAAATAATGATAAAGAGGTAATCGAATGTGTTAAAATGTTGATTGCTACACATGGAGATACAGGTTTTATGCACGAATCCTTTCATAAAGACGATCCAAAAAACTTTACCAGAAAATGGTTTGCATGGCAAAATACTTTATTTGGAGAATTAATATGGAAAATTTATAAAGAAAAACCATCTTTGCTTAAACAAATATAGTTTACCCTATAGTAATAAAAGTGCTATAAGGTAATACTTATAGCACTTTTTTATGGAGCAAGAAAAAAAACAAATTGGTCCAATAGGGATATTTGATTCTGGATATGGTGGTTTATCCGTATTTAAAGAGATCAAAAAACAATTGCCTCAATACGATTACATCTACCTAGGCGATAATGCTCGCATTCCTTATGGAACCCGTTCATTCGAAACCGTCTATGAATTTACAAAACAATGTGTATTTAAGTTATTTGATTTAGGATGTAATCTTGTTATTCTAGCTTGTAACACAGCCTCTGCCAAAGCATTACGTTCAATCCAACAAAATGACCTTCCACCTGGAAAAAAAGTACTGGGTGTCATTCGTCCAACAACTGAAATTGTAAAAGAATTCACAAAAACAAATCAGGTGGGCATACTAGCAACAACAGGGACAGTGAAATCGGAATCCTACAAAATTGAAATCAACAAATTTTATCCCGAAATAAAAGTATTTCAACACGATTGTCCTTTTTGGGTACCTTTAGTTGAAAATAATGAAATCAATACAGAAGGAGCAAAATATTTCGTTGAAAAAGATATTGAAAAACTTTTAAAACAATCGCCTGATATTGATACCATCATATTGGCCTGTACACATTATCCCTTATTACTACCCGTGATTAAGCAATTTGTACCCAGCCATATCAATATCATTTCACAGGGACCACTCGTCGCTAAAAGCTTAGAAAAATATTTGGACCTGCACCATGATATTGAATACAAAAGTTCTAAAAATGGAAGCATGCAATTTTATACAACCGATGATCCACTTGATTTTGAATCAAAAGCAGAAATATTTTTCGGTCAAAAAATTAAAGCTACACACATTAAAGTCACATAAAAAAGGCCTCATCTACTAAAAGATGAGGCCTTTCCATTTTATCGATGTAATTTAGATCTTAATCAGCCAATACCTCTTTTTTAACATAACTATCATTATGAACCGCAGCAACAGCTCTGCCCGATGGATCATTTAAGTTTTGAAATGACGCATCCCATAATAAAGCTTCAGGAGTACTGCAAGCAACAGACTTAACAGAGGGCACTGTTTTAGCAGCCGCTTCTGAAGGGAAATGTGATTCAAAGATCGTACGGTATAAAAACTCTTCCTTATTTTTAGGAGGATTGATAGGAAATCTTTCCGCCGCACCTGCAAATACGGCATCACTTACTTTACTTTCAGCCTGTTCTTTTAAAGTATCGATCCAACTATAACCTACACCATCAGAAAATTGCTCTTTTTGTCTCCAGGCAATACTTTCTGGTAAATAATCTTCAAATGCTTTACGTAACACCCACTTTTCCATTTTACCATCCTTAATCATTTTATCGTTTGGGTTGATCGTCATGGCAACATCCATGAATTCCTTATCTAAAAATGGAACACGTCCCTCCACACCCCATGCCGCTAAAGATTTATTAGCACGCAAACAGTCATATAAATACAATTTCTTCAATTTACGAACTGTCTCTTCGTGAAATTCTTTAGCATTCGGTGCTTTATGAAAGTACAAATATCCTCCAAATAACTCATCAGAACCTTCTCCTGAAAGAACCATTTTTATCCCCATAGATTTGATCACACGTGATAATAAATACATCGGTGTAGAAGCTCTTATCGTAGTAACATCATAAGTTTCTAAATGGTAAATAACATCGCGGATAGCATCGAGCCCTTCCTGAATAGTAAAGTTAATCTCGTGATGGATAGTGCCAATATGGTCTGCAGCTTTTTGTGCAGCAATTAAATCTGGAGCACCTTTTAATCCAACAGCAAAAGAATGCAATTGTGGATACCACGCCTCTTCTTCATCACCAGATTCTATACGTTTGGAAGCAAATTTTTTTGTTACAGCAGCAATTACTGATGAATCTAAACCTCCGGATAATAAGACACCATAAGGGACATCAGACATCAATTGACGGTGAACAGCAGCTTCTAAAGCTTCACGCAATTTAGCTATATCTGTTTCAGCATCCTTAACTGCGTCATATGATTCCCATTGTCTTGAATACCAACGCTTAGGCTCTTTACTTTCAATGCTATAAATATAATGTCCCGGAGGAAATTGATCCATAGTAGTGCAAAATCCTTCTAAGGACTTCAATTCCGAAGCAACAAAAAATTGTCCCTTATCATCCATACCATAGTATAAAGGTATAATACCCATATGGTCACGAGCGACAAAAAATGAATCATTGCGAGCGTCATAAAGAGCAAAACCAAAAATTCCGTTTAAATCTTCTATAAATTGAGGTCCTTTCTCTAAATATAAAGCGAGTACAACCTCAGAGTCAGATTGTGTAGCAAAATCATAATTTGGCAGACTATCGCGCAATTCCTGATGATTGTAAATTTCGCCATTAACAGCTAAGACAACTTGCCCGTCTGGACTATATAAAGGTTGACTACCCGATTTTGGATCTACAATAGCTAGTCGCTCATGCGCAAGTATAGCCAGATCTGAACTATAAATACCTGACCAATCTGGTCCACGATGACGTATACGCTTAGACATTTCTAAAACTTGAGGTCTGATTAATGTGACAGATTCCTTTAAATCAAATGCTCCGATGATACCACACATATTATTGTTTTTTTATTGTTTCTTTCTTTTGATTGAATTATTGACACAAATTAAAGGAATAAATAATTAAATTCATAATGTTTTTTAAATTTTATTAAAAATTTAACATTAAACAACTAAGTTCTTTACCATTTATACATTAAAATGACTCAATCAGTACCAAATAAAAAATAAAGAACCCTCTAATAATCAACAATAAAACATGCATTACTAAATATACTTGTTTCATTTTCTAACCAGATTTGGTATTTTTTGCATAAATTCATACTAGAAAAAAAAATATAAATCACCCATTATGAAAGCTTTACTTCATCATTATGAAAATCTAGCAATTAAACAAAGTGACCTAAATAAAATAATGACCGGACATGAGCTTCTTCATTTTTCTAAAAATGATTTTTTACTCCGCAAAGACGAAAAGGCACATGAATACTATATTTTGGAAAGTGGCCTCATAAGGTCATTTATTCATGATTATAATGGAAATGAAATTACAACTGATTTCTTTGGTGATCATGATGTAGTTATCGAAGTCACTTCACTTTTTCTTCAATTTCCTTCTCCCGAAAATCTTCAATGTTTAACTGACTGTAGCGTTTGGAAAATTGATTTTAATACCTTTCAATCTTTGTATCATAACATTCCAGCTTTTAATGAATGGGGACGATCATGGATGACCTATGCTTTACACATTAACAAAAAACGTTTTATAGATATGGTTTCACTTTCTGCTACCGAACGCTATCATAATTTAATCAGTACCAAACCCCAAATAATTAAGCAAGCAGCTTTAAAATATATAGCTTCATACCTAGGCATAACAGACACATCGTTAAGTCGAATCCGAAAAGAAATATAATTTATCCGAGCAGTAAAATTACTTGTCCTATGCGAAGTCGATTGATTAGGGTTTACTTTACTTTTGAGTAAGATAAATAAAGCAACAGATCGTCAAGACTTTAAAACAGTTCTTTTATATTCTGGTTTATGAATAGAAACAAAACTTAAATAATAAAAATATTTTTTACCAATTTATTTACTGACATACAGTTGTCAAATCAACAACTAACTTTGATATAACTTAAATATAAAAAAGAAAATTATGGCTATTTTACATGCTTACTTAAACTTTAACGGTAATTGCGAAGAAGCTTTCAAATTTTACCAATCTGTTTTTAATACAGAATCACTAGGCATATACCGCTTCAAGGATATGCCAGCCGATCCAAATTATCCACTACCTGCTGATGCAGGAGATAAAATAATGCATACAGCAATTAAAATCAATGATTCTGTCATGCTAATGGGATCCGATTGTATCGAAGGTTTCGGACATAAAGCAACTTCTGGAACAAATGCTTATTTAATGTTGGATACAAAAACAGCTGATGAAGCAAAAGACTTATATGCAAAACTCACTGCAGAAGCACAAAATATCGAAATGCCATTAGGAGAACAATTCTGGGCTGAGCTATATTCGTCATTCCAAGATAAATATGGTATTTCGTGGATGATTCATTTTGAAGGGAATAAAAAAATGCAATAATGAAAAATGCAGTTGTATACTTTGAGATTCAAGCAACTGATCCTAAAAACCTTGCTTCATTCTATCAACAACTTTTTGGTTGGACATTTATTAAAGAAGAAAACCTTCCAATTGAATACTATCGAATAGAAACAGCAGGTATAATGGGTGGATTATTAAAACGTCCAGCAGAAGTTCCTCCGTCAAATTGTGGCACTAATGCATTTACATGTTCAATGGAAGTTGACGATTTTGATCAGACATCAGCAAATATTTTACATAATGGCGGAAAGATTGCCTTACCTAAGTTTGCAGTAATAGGAAAATGTTATCAAGGATATTTTACTGATCCGGACAACAATATCTTTGGGATATTTGAAGTGGACATCAACGCTCATTAAACGTATACTAAAGGGATTAATAACTTATTTATTAATCCCTTTAGTATATTTTATAAAAATATCTTCCCCCTATTTGCTATCCGTTTCACAAGATCAAGTTTATAAAGGCTCCGAATTTCTTTACCATCACTTTGTATAGGAATATTGAAAATTGTAATTTTTCAATATTGTTTTACAAAGATTTATACGTTCTTTGCAAATTCAAAAAAAGAATTTGTGTTAAAAAAATATCTACCCTACTTTTTACTCACTGGTAAAATAATCTTTACAGCTTGTATTTTATTTATTGCACTCATTTTTACTATTCCTTTATTATTTCAGGAACAAGTAAATACAAAAATTAAAGAGGTTATTAATGATCAGATTGATGGCGAGTTAAATTACAGTAAAATTCATTTATCTTTCTTCGACCACTTCCCTGCATTAACAGCTTCCCTTCATGACCTTTCCCTAAAAGGATCTGCTCCATTTAAAGATGTTGAGCTATTAAAAGCAAAACAGGTAAGTCTTGGAGTCGATATTCTAAGCCTTTTAAAGTCAAAAATTGTCGTTGAACAATTCTATATCGATCATGGCAAAATCCATGTTAAAGTAAATAAAGATGGTGAGTCTAATTATAATATCGTTAAAAAAAAGAATGATAAAATAACAAATACTGATGAAACAAGTACCGCAATTGACTTAGCCTTTAAAAGCATTTTACTTCAAAAAGTAGATGTGTATTACGAGGATTTATCAGTTCCAATCATCCTAGAAGCTAAAAAAATGGATTATGAAGGTCATGGTGATCTCATGTCTTCACTTTTTGATTTAGATAGCAAAGTAGACATACAATCATTAAGCCTAACTTTCGACGGAGAAAAATATGTAGATGATAAAATGATACATGCCAGTCTCATGACTAAAGTAAACACCAATACATTGGCTTTTATATTTGAAAGGAATGACATTCGGATCAATAAACTTCCTGTTAAATTTAAAGGTGAATTTGGTTTCTTAACAAATGGCTATCATCTGGATTTTAAATTAAAATCCAGTAAAAGCACTTTATCTGAATTACTATCTTTAGTTCCGACCTCCTACTCGAAATGGTTGGCCGAAACAAAAATAAAAGGTAACTCAGAACTATTCATAGATCTCGTAGGGGAATACATTGTGGAAGAACATAAAATACCAGATCTTACCGTGGGTTTAAATATTACAGATGGATACTTTTCCAATAAGACGGCTAAAATCCCAATAGAAGATCTACAGACAAAACTTAAGATTAACCTTCCTCAATTAAACCCAGATTCTCTTTTAATTGAATTAAAACAATTTGAATTTAAGGTTGCTTCCGGATATTTCAACAGCAAAGGAATAGTTAAAGGACTAAATCCTTTATATGTAAATACTGAATTTAAAAGTAATCTAGACTTAAGTGCTGTCAGTAATGCACTAGCTTTGCCCACCTTAAGCTTTAGAGGAAATTGGATGTTAGCTGGTTTTATTAATGGAACCTACGCAACGGCTATTAAAACCTCAGGATTAAGAAATAAAATAGATACTACCATTGCATCTATACCTAATTTTGATATTCACAATACGTTACGCAAAGGGTATTTCAAACTCGCAAATTTACCTGCAGCTATCGAAAAAATTGAGTATGATTTAAAAGCAACATGTAATGATGCAAAAATCACCAATGCTCAAATTGCATTAGATCATATTGACATTAAAGCACTGAACAATTACATAAAAGGATTTATACATATCAACGATTTGCTAAAATTAGATGTCAAATCAAATATGCAGGCTGATATTCAATTGGCCGATATTAAAAAAATATATCCAGTCGATAGCCTTGAAATATCGGGAAAAATCTTTGTCAATATGGTAGCTGATGGTAAAATGGATCTAAAAAAAGGTACATTTCCACAAACAAATACAACAGTTACTTTAAAAAACGGATTTCTAAAAACACTAAATTATCCCCTTCCAATTGAGGAGATAAATATTGAAACCTATATATCCAGTGAAAAAGGTTCTTTAAAAGATTTAAAAGTTAAAGTTTTACCGATATCTTTCAATTTAGCTGGCGAACCTTTCTTTTTGCATGCAGATTTGCAAAACTTTAAAAATATACGCTATGCAATTAAGTCTCAAGGGAAGCTTAATTTAGAACCCCTATATAAAATATTTGCCATAAATGGGATAAACGTCAATGGTTATATTAGAACCGATCTGGATCTCGCCGGATTACAAAGCGATGCTACAAGTGGGCAATACCATAAATTAAAGAACCATGGAACATTAGACATCGGGCAAATACAAGTACAATCTGAATTATTTCCTAAACCCTTTAATATTAAAAAAGGACATTTCACTTTTGCCAAAGAGAAGTTAGTTTTTAGCGATATCGCATCTTCATATGGACATAACAAATTAAATATTACAGGATACTTAGATAATCTTATCCAATACTTCACAAACACAACACAGACATTAAAAGGTAATTTTCAATTAAGCAGCCCCATTATTAATGTAAATGATTTTACATTTTTTGCTGAAACTGAAAACAGTAGCCCAACAAGTACTAATTCAGGCGTAATTTTAATACCAAAAAATCTAGATATCTCAGTTAATGGCATCGTAAATAAAATGAAATATGATCAGCTTACATTAAATCAACTAACGAGCAAAGTATCAATTCAAAATGGAAACCTTTCATTCTCAAATACAGGATTTGAACTTTCAGGATTAAAAGTGGCTATGAATGGTCAATATAAAGCATTGAACAGCAATAAAGCTCGATTTGATTACCTCGTAAAAGCTGATAGTTTTGACATCCAGCGTGCTTATCATGAAATCCCTATGTTTAAAGAAATGGTTTCTTCTGCGAAAAATGCCCATGGACTGGTATCGCTTGAGTATCAATTATCAGGACTTCTAGATAACAACATGAATCCAATAATGCCTTCAATAAAAGGAAGTGGTTCCTTGACCCTTGAACAGATCCAATTCATGGGGTTTAAACTATTGAACAACATTTCAAAAGAAACTTCAAAAGAAAGTCTAGCTGATGGATCGGTCAAAAAAGTAAAGATCAATACATCCATAGCCAATAATGTAATGACTATTGCACGTACTAAAATGAAAATGGGATTTTTCAGACCTCGTTTTGAAGGACAGGTCACACTGGATGGTAAGATGAATCTTGGATTCCGATTAGGGCTCCCTCCTTTTGGTATTTTTGGAGTTCCAATGCGAATAACTGGTAGTGCACAAAACCCAATAATAAAATTAGGGAAATATAAAGAAGATGATCTGGATACAGATATGGACAATGATGATAAAAAATTATATCGAGAATCATTGATGCAAGATTCAATCACAATATCCAACAAATAGACGATAAAATAAAAAAAGGTATCCAAAATCACAATAGATACTTAAAGAATATTAAAATTAAAAAGGCGAAGGATTGTTTTTATCAAATAATCCTTCGCCTTTTTAATCCATTCAAATTTTAAAAGTCATGAATAATAGATTATCTTTCGATGGATTTAGTTACTTTTTCCAATATTTCAAAAGCCACTTCAGCCATTTTATTCCCTTGGTGATCCAATAACGGATTTACTTCTACCACCTCAAAGCAAACAACCTTCTTAGAGCTTAATATACCTTCAAGCAATTCTATAACTTCAGAAGCATAAAAACCTTTAGGGACAGGCGTACCAGTTCCATCAGAAATTAACTCGCTATCCATGCTATCAACATCAAAAGAAACATAAATCAGATCACAACCGGCGAGTTTCTTCATCACCTCACGTATACAGCCCTTTACAGATAACTGACGAACCTCGTCGACAATATAATTCTTAATTTCTAAATCATTGATTAATATATCCTCAGGAGGTTCAGTATCACGTACACCAAAATAAATCAAATCCTGAGCCTGAAATTTCCCTAAATGTCCACCAATACCCTTTAACTTCTGCCAATATTTTTTCGTCTCCTCATCAGGCCGATTAACTGTGCACAATAAATTATCTACGCCTAATGTAGCTGCCAAAGGCATACCATGTAAATTACCAGAAGGAGTGGTGTAAGGAGAATGGATATCGGCATGAGCATCAATCCAAATTACCCCTAATGATTGATCGGGGTAAACAGATTTTATTCCAGAAATAGTTCCAATAGCAGAAGAATGGTCCCCTGAAAAAACTAAAGGAAAGAAACCTTCTCTTAATGTCCTTTCAACGACAAGTGCAACCTCACGGCATTGCTCGTAGACTTCTTTAATTCTTTTAGCATAGGGATGGAAGGACGGGTCGTAAACTGCATCATTGCGAGTTTCCACATCAATATGAGGATAATTATGAAAGTATTGGCTTCCCTTATTAATCGCAGCAACCTCAATAGCATCAATTCCTAAATCGGAACCTCTTGTTCCAGCCCCTATATCAGATCTATTTTTGATAATTTTTATGGATCTTTTCATACATCAAATCTAAAACTAGGCATACAATTAAAAATAAAAACCACGAAACATAATATGAATACTTAATATTCACTCATTGGGTTATAATTGTTTATATAAAGATAATTATTTCAAGTTAATAATACCGTCTAATACTAGGATAAGAATCAAAAACAAAACGGGCTTAGAAATATTTCTCTAAGCCCGTTTTTTATAAAAAATAAAAGGAATTTAAAATCTTAATGTATTCAGATTTTTATCAACTAAAAACCCTTGAACAGCTTTCAATGTATATTTTAAATCTTTTTTTGCTCTAAGTTTCAAAACAAATAGATCTTCATTTCCATTTAAAGCTTTTTGATCGCCAATATTTACAAAAGTAGGGTATAATACTTTTTCACCACTAGTATGAAGTCGGTCATTGGTCAGGTTATCCATCCCTTTAACAGCTAACGCCTGAACTGAAATAAATTCGTAATCTTGCGACTGATATGGTAATCCAAAACTGATGGCATTAACAGATTTAAGATCCTTACCTTTAACCATAATTTCAATGATCTCATCCTTCTTATAACTTGCTTTCGGAATCGATAAGCTGATTTCACCTGCAACTTTTTCGACTTTAGGATCTTTGATACCACCATCTAATTGAGTAGCTACAACTGAAATATCATAAGCATCAATTAAATCATTTTTATTAATATCACCGTTACTAACATAGCCTTCAAAATCAGCATCACCCCTTTTCAAACCAGTATAATTTGTATAAGAAGTCAAATCATTTCGATCTATCAAACGATCGTTGTTGATATCACCAGGAATGTAACTCTCTGTACCAGGAACTTTAAAAACATACATTTCACGACCTGAACCAAATCCGCCGACTCCTTCAGTAATTGCTAACTTAACATAACGAGCTGTAGGCTGATTAGCAAAATTGAAGATCTTCAGTTCATCATTATTAGCCCAGTTAAATGCACCTGCTTCTGTCCAGCTATCTTTATCTGCGCTATAATAAACTTTACCTTTCAGCACAATACCGTTACCACGACCTGTACGAGGTAAATAGTGAATCTTATCCAATTGATTAACAGACTTTAGATCTAAAATCATATCAAATGGTAATGCATTTTTACCCCATGCAGTATGCCACATATTACCTTCGTCAAAGTCAAAAAATTTATCAACTCCTGATCCATCTTGATTCTCAGCTGTTGTTTCGCCTTTAATATCATGAATAGCAAACTCCAGTGGATTTGACTTCGTCACGGACTTAACTTCAACCCAATCAGAAAAACCATTCTTATTGACAGCTCTTAACTTAAAAGTATACGCCGTTTCTGGACTTAACCCATCAAAGAGCAATTCATTCTCCTTGATCGTCGAATAAAGCATATCTTTAAATTCGATCTCATAATAATCAGCATGGTCTACCTTGCTCCATGTCGGCTTCAATGTATATGCAGCTTTATTATCTTCACTAACAATAGCATTTTGAGGCGCAATCAATGCACCCGAAGAAATGCGGAAACGATCCTGTGGATTAAATTCAAATCCCTCCAACAGTAAGCTTACATTATTTGCTGTAATATCTGTAGAGGCCAATTTAATATGTACAACAGGATTTTTAGTAATAATCTGCTTCTCAAATTCACTACCTTTAGTTGCAAACTTATTCATGTTAGGCGCAGCATCATAAAAATAAACATTTTCTTGATTAGCCAATTCTCCTAAAGAATTTACTTCAACCAATTTAACCTTGCGTTTTCCAATCAGTCCAGTCAGTTTTTTAGGTTTTGAAGTAACGTTTATTCTAAATTCTGTTTGCTTATTTTTCACGAAACCATCAAAATCACCAATTGTAGAATTCACCGTAACAGCTAACCGATTTTTTCCGTCTAAAGATGATTCAATTAAGGTAGAAGATCCTTTACCTAATTTATAAGCTTCAGAAACCCCATCATCATCATACTCCGTAAAAGACGTTTTTCCTTCTGGATAGATTTCATAAATACGAAGTCCTTTATTTATTTCATGAACGTTATTGTTTGGATTTGCCATGGGAATAATGGAACCATTTTTTACAAATACGGGCAATTTCCAGATCGGCGAATCAAAATTATTGAGAATAACATTTCCAGTAAATTTATCACCTGTAAAATAATCTACCCAAGTACCCTCTGGTAAATAAATGCCATTACGCACATCATTACCTTTATCATCAGATTTCGTAGCCTGATAAATAGGAGCTACTAAAAAGGAAGGACCGTATAAATATTGATACTGTGTAGATGTTCCTTGTGTATAAGCATTTGGGTACTCTAAGAACAGTGCTCTGATCATCGGTAAACCATCTACTGCTTCTTTAGCAATACTATAAGCATAAGGAATAAGCTCTGATTTTAATTTCAGATAATTACGATTAATTGAGGTAACAGGCTCACCCAGTGCATGTGGATATTTTTCATTCGAACCCCACCCGTCCATATTCAACTCCATTGGAGTAAAAGTTTTCCATTGAAAATCACGAATATTGACCGCATTATTTTTACCTCCAAAAATACCATCCATATCGGATGTAATATTAGGCTGGCCAGATAAACCTGAACCTAAATATGTCGGAATATGGAATCTGATATATTCCCAGACACCACCAGTTTGATCGCCAGACCAAATGCCGGCATAACGTTGCGTACCTGCCCATCCGTCTAATGAAATAGTGAACGGTCGAGCTTCATTTCCATAATAAGGAATAATATGACCAACATCCGCCACACCATTCAATCCAAAAGAATAACCAGCACCTACCCAGGCAACATCCGTTTTCAGAACACGAACTCCAGCATCTCTCACTTCTTTTACGATATCACGTTGCAATAATGCACTGATCTCAGGTTTTGGATGTAAATCAGACTGTGTCCACAATCCAATTTCAACCCCATTCTTACGTGCGTAATCACCAAGACTTTTTAAATTAGCAATATTACCATCTAAAGTTTCTGTCTGTCCGTAACCCGCTCCATAACCATCATTAGGCAACAACCAGCCAAAAGGCATATCATGCTTCCTATAACTATCAATAACAGCACGCGCCGAGAATTGGTAATTATTCAATTCTCCATTTAAAGACTCCTTTATACCGCCATTATCTTTTTGACCTTCCTTATAGCGCTTCCCATCTTCAAACAAGATGCCCTTTTCATCCTCTTTCCAAAAATCTCGGTTGTAAGCATTCAGATGACCTTGATAAAAACCAAACTTCGGAAGTAAAATAGGATTTCCTGTTAATTGATAGAAATCATTCAACAAAGGAACTGCGCCATCATTTACCATGAAGAAGACATCAAGATAGTCGCTGTCATGTGTCAATTGAACTTGTCCTTTTTCTTTTGAACCAAAATCATACTTACCGGGCTTGAAAGTATACCACATAAAACCATATCCTCCGGATGACCAGTAATAAGGAGTAGGCGAAGCAACACCACCGTCGGTCCAGCTATTTTGATTTTCAATAGAGATTACTTTTCCTTTATGAGAAAAACGACCATTCTGAACACCTCCCCCATAAAAATACTCCTCCGGTTTTTCCTGAAGACTTAAAGTTACCTTTCCCTTTTCAAATTGAATAGGTTTTGTAAAAACAATAGACTTGTCTTTATTTTTTTGATTAACAACAGTCAATAAATTAGTTGACTTATCAATAACAACAGAAATTTCATCTGTAGCAATAGTTATCTGATTATTTGAATCGTTAAGATTTAAAAGATGAACAGGCTTTCTGGGATTTGAAACTAATATCGAAGCTGCAGGTTTGGCTTCTGGATCACGAATGATACCTCCGGTATTATCCTGAAACAAACGAAAAATATGTCCTCCGTAAAAATCAAATGTTAATCGTTGATTATCGGAAAATAAAACCTCTATTGTCGTCGCATTTATTTTTTTTGCGCTCACAATAGTTAACGTTGGATTAATTTGCTTCTGCAAAACCTCTCCCTTGAAATTGGCCTGCGTAGGAGCAATACTAACCATTAAAGGAAATGCCAAAGCAAACATCACCTTTCTGTGTTGTTTATACATTATGTTACAATTTTGTGTTTTCTTATTTTATTTATAGCTGTTTAGACGTTAAATAATAATTTGTTTTAAAACTGTAGTTATAGGTCCGTAAATGTAGGAAAGAGATTTGAAAATAAAAGATTGTATCTATTAAAATACATTATTCTTCAATTTAAATTAAAGTGCATATCAATTTGTAACTCCTTCAATCAAATTCTACTTATCAGAAACAGCTATATAGCATTAGCATTTAGATGAAATAACAAAAGGTCAGAACTAAGTTATAATTCTGACCTTTTGCTATTATTATATAAGTTCAACTATTTATTTGAAGGGGCAATACTGTAAAACTTCAGTTCCTCTTTTTTGAACCGATTATTCAATTCAATCAAGACATCATTTTTAAAACCACCACTATTACCCGAATTATCAATCCAGCAACTAATACTAAGGTAAATCATTTCTTCACTTATATCTTGAACGCTAATGCCAATACCCAATTCAGGTTTACTAAAAGTACTATGCTCAACAGCCTCTGTAATCCACGATTTTAAAGTATCAAGTTCAGCTGTACGATCCACCTGAATAACAAAACTTGTTTTTGCATCATCATTAGATAAAGTCCAATTGACCACACGTCCAGATAATAAATCACCATTTGGGATAATAACCTCGGCCCCATCTCCAGTATTTAAGATGCTCGCGCGAATACCAATCTCTTTTACCCTACCCTTTTTATCAGCCAACTCAATGCGATCTCCAACGCGAAAAGGTTTATCAAAAGCTAAAATAATACCCGAAACAAAATTATTAATGATATTCTGCATTCCTAAACCTATACCAACACTTAAGGCTCCAACGATTACCGTCAACTTATCAAGACTAACACCTAAAGCAGAAATAGCTATAAAAAAACCTATAACAATTATAATCAACCTAAATAAGGGAAAAAGGGTCATTTTCTGATCGTAATCAGTACTCAACGTTCCATTTTCACCACCGATCAACAATAAATTCAAATTCTTTTGAAACCAATTAGCAGCAGCCAATATAATTACCGCTAACAATAAATTACCAAAATTAAAATTAATTCCACCGAGCTGATGATTACTGCTCAAAAATTTAGACACCGAAGATGCTAAAGAAGCAGCAAACTGAAGGTTATTCGCCAGCACAATAATGGCTAGTAGAAGACAAACAAATTTCAAAGCATCCCCTGTAGCCTTCAAAGCACGTTCTTCATTAAATCGCAACCAAAATCCTCTCTTCACACGATTTCTTGAAAACTGATTTCTAACATCCTCTTTTATCATCTGCGTGAAAAAAGTCAAGGTAAAAGATTGTGCAAGACCAACCGCACCAGCAATACTAAAACTACGAGAGTGATCAACATAGCCTAAAATATTCAGAATAATTGCACCAATATTTAAAACGGCAAATATGATAAAAACTGGAAGTTGAATATAGCCCGCGGCAGTAGGATCGTTAATATTCTTTTTTAGATAAAACCCTATTCCTAAAGCCACTATATTAAATAAAATACAAACAATCCGCATAATAAGGTCTTCGCTCACAACAGAATTGACAAAGACATCGCATATATAAAAAAGAAGTAAAAATCCTACAATTTTACCATGTTTTACAGTAAATTTCTTTCTTAACAAAAGACCAAATATGGCCATAATTAGCAATTGCATCCCTTGAATAACCAAAGTTGGAGTAACAATGGAAACAATAGGTAATAACGTCAGAAATAGAACAAATGCTTTTCCAACAGGAACCCAATAATTAAAAGATGATTTCGTAGCAGATAGGCTATTGTTATGCTTATTTAATACATAAGCTGTCGAAACAATCCAATAGAGATAAGCAAATACCAAAATAATCAATAACACCCGACTCGTCCACTCAGTCTTATTCACATAAGTATCTAGCGATTTACTCTTTCTGTAATTATCTTTTAAATTATTTAAAATTTTCTCTTTTGTAACTGCGGCACCTCCAGCTTTCCATAATGAACTTTTTACAGCTGAGGTATCCGACTTCCCTGCATTAGTTTGCTTAGAGACAGTTTCCTTCACATGATGGGATAAACCATAATAAGCCTTCAAATTATCATTGGTAATACTTACAGACACTTGTAAAGAATCAATTTTACGTTGCACATCTTGTTCTGATGTAGTCAAATAAGTGCTTAACCGCTCATTAGTTTCACTTTGACTATACTTTGATCGAAACCCTTTTAGTTGACTTAAAGTCAAATTAAGACTACGGTTGTAACTTTCTAAACTACTGTGAAATGCATTTAAATCAGCGATTTGAGTGCGAACATAATGCGTCCATGAAGTCACAGAATCTGGAGGAAGCGTTCCAGAAAAATTATTCACCTTCTCAATAAATTCAGTCCGTATATCACGCTTATGTATAGCCTCACTTTCCAATGCGTATGCACGAATATTTGCAATGTATTTTACATTGATCTTTGATAGATCAGCCCGCAGACTATCAACAGTACTATTCGACTGCAAACTAGCGACAGTATCTACAAAATTGCGTCGCATCCTATTTTCTCTACGATTTTCCTTATTACGAGAAGCTTTAACAATGTATTCGCTCTTCCTTGCGCTAATCGTATCAACAGCGATCTGAGCGAAACTTTTATCACTAAAGCAGAGCAATAAAAACAAAATCAATATATAATTAGATGGTTTCATTTAATATTCTTTAAATTAAAAACAAAGGATACTCAAGATGAATGTGTGCAATCAAATTCAAGTTCAACAAAAATAACTAAATATCTACGATTATAAGGAACTAGCAGAACCTTCAGACATCCTTAATCTGAAATAAAAGTTCCAACATTTTTATTTAGAGCTCGAATCGAAATAAATTCCTAAATTCATGTTATGTAGATTACTTTATCAAATTAAAATAAAGGCATTTCCAGAACAGATCTGACAATTGTATCTAGTAATAGGTGTATTACACAAATTGGTCACAGGCTTTTCCTAAAACTTGCGACCATAAAAAACTAAAAAGAAGCCAGAAAATAAGATTTAACTGTTGAACCCAGCGTAGATAGAATGTATATGCTTTTAAAGAATGCTTTCCATAAACGAATAGTTAATTTTTCATTATCGCATGTCTATCGATATACTTAAACCATATAACAGGAATGAATAAGGCATTTCTTACCGCTTTGATAGATCTAAAAAATTAACATAACAAAGTTAGTTTTTCAATTTCTTGAATTTCAAAAAAACAGCACCAACTTAATAAACATCAAAATCAAAGTATGTTTTTTGGTAAGGTTCATGAATTAGAGTAAAATGCCACCATTCTTTAGCATAGCCTTTAAAACCATGTTTCATCATGATGCTTTTCAACATTATTCTATTCTTTTTCTGCGTCGCATTAATTTCCTCAGTATCAAAATGGGATATTGGTCCAAAAAAATCAAAAGGACTTCCCATATCCAATTCCTTATGATCAATAAGAGTGACTATCGTTAGATCGATCGTACTACCTCGACTATGCCCCGATTTACTTGCGATATAACCTAATTTAAATAAATTTCTTTTATCTAGATTCGGATAGAATTCTCTTTTTGATAAAGTGTCATTAATTTGTAGAGCCCATCTTTTAAAATGCTGAACCGCTTTTTGTGGGCGATAAGCATCAAAAACTTTCAATGACATTCCCTGTGCATTTAATTCCTTCTCCACTTTTTTCAAAGCATTTGTCGCTGCAGTACTCCATATAAGGACAGGCGATTTATAACCGTCGATTTTCTTACCAACAAAATTATGTGAACTATAATAACGTAGATCAACATTTATTCCAGGTATGATATCTTTAACATAACTAAAACCTTTCGGTAATTTTTGCTGAGCAAAAATGGTGGTTTGACTAAAAATAAAGATAAAGAAAAGATAGCGATGCATTTTCATTGATAAGTTGTATGCTTGAAGTTAATAAAAATATAGGATACTACTTGAACAACCTGTCGAAATAAAAGAGAATAAAAAAAGCCAGTACTTATGTACTGGCTTGGGGTAAATGATGGGGCTCGAACCCACGACCCTCGGTACCACAAACCGATGCTCTAACCAACTGAGCTACATCTACCGTGTTTGTTGCTACAAAAGTAGAACAATTATTGGTATTTAGAAACTGTTTTTAATCTTTTTTTACAATAAATTTTTACTTCGTTCATAATTAAGAATTTAATTTTCACAAATATCGACTTCAGCCCTATTCATCAAGCATATCGGCAATAAATACAAAATATAAAACCGCACTTGTTAAATAAAAAACAAACAAATTCGCTTTAGAAATTACGTGTGGACAAAAAAACGTAACGCAAAAATATCTACTCTTTGCTAAAACATATTTTTTGTAATCACTATTTCCTATATTTGACTTTTATCAAATTCAATCAATGGCACTTTGATAAAGATGATCGTACTCTGTCTTGTACTTCTGCAAAATCACTTTACGTTTCAGCTTTAATGTAGGAGTAAGTTCTCCCCCTTCAATTGTAAATTCATCTGCAATGATTATAGGTTTTTTGATCTGCTCCCAATTACCAAAATGTTGGTTAGCCATACGCACTTCTTGATTTATTTTTTTAATAACCTGATCTTGCTTCAGAAAATCTGCCTTAGATAATTTTAGAAGATTAGGATTTTCAGATTTGGCCCAGTCAATTAAATGTCCATAATCAGGAACTATAAAAGCAGAAGCAAATTTCATCCCATCACCAACCACCATCGCCTGTTCAATAAACTTAGACTCTACTAATTTTTTTTCAATAGGCTGAGGAGTCACATATTTGCCTCCTGAGATCTTAAATAATTCTTTTTTTCGATCAATAATTTTTAAAAATAGACCGTCCTCCCAAACTCCGATATCACCTGTATGCAACCACCCATCAATAATCGTCTTACTCGTTTCTTCCGAATTTTTATAGTATCCCATCATGATATTTGGCCCCTTCACTAAAACCTCACCATCACTGGCCAATTTTATCTGAACATCCTTTACCGCAAGTCCAACAGTACCTACACGAGTGCCTCTTAAATAATGATTAACAGATATAAGTGGAGATGCTTCAGTCATCCCATATCCCTCATAAATAGGAATACCTGCAGCTAAAAAAACACGTGTCAACTTACTTTGCAAAGAAGCACTGCCAGAAGCAACTGTCTGTAAAGAACCTCCAAGTCCCTCATACCATTTATTTAATACCAGTTTCCTAGCTAGGTTTAATTTAACATCATATGCAAAACTTCTTTTTTGAGGATCGGGATCATAATTTTCCCCTACCGATACAGCCCAATCAAATATTTTACGTTTAAGACCATGCAGGTCATGTCCCTTCTTAATGATCTTTTCATATACTTTTTCCAAAATGCGAGGGACAGCAGTCATTATGTTAGGTTTTACCTCTATTAGATTTTGACCGATCTTATCAAAAGACTCTGCAATGTAAACGGTTATACCGATATAAAAATAAGTGTATATAACCATCCTTTCATAAGCATGACAAGGAGGTAAAAATGTTAGTCCGCGATCATAAGCCTTACATGGCGTAATCTCTCGGGCCGATCGAACATTTGCTATGATATTATCATGTGACAACATCACACCTTTAGGCTTTCCTGTAGTTCCTGAAGTATAAATCAAAGTTGCAAGATCATCAGATTTTACTGCATTTTTCAGTTTTTGAAGATGCCCATCCTCAATATGACTTCCTATTTGAACAATCTCTTTCCAATTCCGTACCTCATCATGCGAACTCATACAGAAAATATACTTGAGCGTATAGATGGAATTTTTAATATTAACAATTCTTTGATAAAGACTCCTTGTACTAACTATAGCAACCCGAATCTCGGCATCATTAAAAATATATTGATAATCAGCATCCGTAATATTTGGATAAATAGCAACAACTACAGCTCCAATTTGTTGAATTGCAAAATCAACAATATGCCACTGCACACTACTTTCGGCGATTAAACCAACTTTTTCATTAGGCTTGACCCCCAATTCTATTAATCCTTTTGATAGCGCATTAACCTGACCAATAAACTCATCAGTCTTTAGATCAGTCCAGTCTCCATTTATTTTACTGGAGAACATGGCTAGACCGGGATATAATCCTAACTGCCGTTCAGCTAAATCAAATATTCTTAATTTTTCTTCCATTTCAATCCTTAAAAAAATCCACCTTGAGAGTAAGGTCATCTCTTAAACAAAATGCTAAGAGAATAAGTTTACAAAACTAACCAATTGTCAATAGAAAATAATTCAAAATATGAGTCCCAATAAAAGAATCCAAATATTTAAGATCAATTGAATTTATTCTGTAAACAAAAAAGGCCTTGAGTTATTTCCCAAAGCCCTTTTTGAAGGTTATAAATATTTATTTTTTAGACCAACTTTTAAAAAACTGCATGACCTTATTTTTGTCATAGCCTTTACCAGATTCTAAACTACCACTTTCCTGAATTTTAAGGACTTCACCTGTACTATTCATGACAATAAAAAAAGGATATCCTAATTTTAACGAATCAGGTACATACTTTTTAAATATGGCCTCATTTTTATTCTCTTTGGAATAATTAAGATGGTAGTATAGATAGTTATGACGGAGATAATCATTAATCTCAGCAGTTTTATGAATATAATCATTAAATCTCAAACACCAAATACACCAATTACCTCCCGCTTGAATAATAATATTTTTATCCTCTTTATTAGCCTGAGCTATTAGTTTATCTAAATCCTCTTGTGCATTAGCTTCAGGATGATAAGGATATGATAAAGTATCTTTTTCTCCTACAGGCTTCGTTTGTGCAATAACCTGCTGAAAAGTAAAAAAAACAAAGCATAACGTGAAAACTCTTATAATCTTGCGCATACAATTCTATTCAAATGTAAAATCAAATTTAAGGAAAGTAAAGCTTAAAACAAACCTGCATTCATGAGTTTTTATACATTCAACGACGATTCAAGCTCCATACTATAAAAATATTCCACCTGTTCAACCATGAGTTTACTTCCTATAACTACAGGAACACGCTGATGTAATTCAGTAGGCTGAATATCCAAAATCCGTTCACTGCCAGTAGTAGCTTTGCCTCCTGCCTGCTCAACAATAAAAGCCATAGGGTTACATTCATACATCAAACGCAACTTTCCTGTAGGAAAAGATAATGTTTCAGGGTATATAAAAACACCTCCACGAATCAAATTACGATGTATATCAGCAACCATTGACCCGATGTAGCGGGAAGTATAAGGACGTTTTGAAGCCGAATCTTCAATTTGGCAATATTTAATATAGTTCTTGACCGCTTGTGGAAATTTAATATAATTTCCTTCATTGATAGAATAAATCTGCCCACTTTCAGGAATTCTCATATTAGGATGAGATAAACAGAACTCTCCTATAGAAGGATCTAAAGTAAACCCATTCACACCATTTCCGGTAGTATATACAAGCATAGTTGACGAACCATAGATAATATATCCCGCCGCAACCTGCTTCCGCCCCTGTTGCAATAGTTCATCAGCCATCGAAACAGGTTCATTGTTCGCCCTTCTGTATATTGAAAAAATTGTTCCTACTGAAACATTCACATCGATATTAGAAGAACCATCTAGAGGATCAATACAAACCATGTACTTAGCATTCTTGGAAACAACATCATGCGACAAATCAATGCCCAATTCATGTTCCTCCGAAGCTAAATAACAACATTCTCCTCCCCGCTGTAGTGCGGAAGTAAATTGAACGTCAGCATAGACATCCAGTTTCTGTTGCACCTCGCCCTGTATATTCATATCCCCGCATGCACCCAGAAGATCAGCTAACCCCGCTTTATTAACTTCACGATTTACCACTTTTGCGGCGATAGCAATATCTCTTAACAATCGGGATAACTCTCCTTTTGCAAAAGGGAAATCAGCCTGTTTTTCAATAATAAATTGACCCAACGTTTTCATATATACACAATGATTTAGCCTTTACATTAGACGGTAGTAAAATAGGTATCTTGATATTTTTTGAAGTTATTCTCAAAAAGTGATTTTAGAGCCATGGCCTGCTCATCATAGGCATCATCATTGCCCCACAATTGCTTGGCTCCTAGAATCTGCTCTGGAACTTCTTGACAAAATGTGGGATACTTTAAATTAAAGATCGGATGCACTTCCATAGGATATTCCTCCAGTTCTCCTGATAATGCGGCCTGAATTAAACTACGCGTATAAGCGAGCTTGATGCGTCTACCCACACCAAAAGGTCCTCCGATCCAGCCAGTATTGACTAACCAAACCTTAGTATCTGGATTCTTTTTTAATCGATCTCTTAATAACTCAGCATACTCCATAGGATGTAATGGCATAAATGCCTGCCCGAAGCAAGCTGAAAATGTAGCCGTTGGTTTTGAAACACCCATCTCAGTACCAGCAACCTTTGCAGTATAGCCATTGATAAAATAATACATGGCCTGTTCTATAGTTAACTTTGATATTGGAGGCAAAACTCCAAAAGCATCCGCTGACAAGAAAAATATATTATTAGGTGCATCAACCAATTTAACATCTTTATAGGAAGAAATATAGGATAAAGGATAAGAAACACGCATATTCTCAGTAATACTTGCATCCTCAAAATTAGGAACAGCTGTACCCTCGTGAAATTTAATATTTTCCAAAAGTGATCCCGATTTTATAGCTCCGCAGATCTCCGGTTCTTGTTGCGGATTTAACCCTAAACACTTTGCGTAGCACCCACCCTCAAAATTAAACACACCATTGTCAGACCAGCCGTGTTCATCATCACCAACCAAATTACGATTCACATCCGCAGAAAGTGTCGTTTTACCCGTACCCGATAATCCAAAAAATAAAGCGGTATCTCCATCTTTACCAACATTTGCAGAACAATGCATGGACAAAACTCCATCCTCAACGGGCAATATAAAATTCAAAATCGAAAAAATACTTTTTTTAATTTCTCCAGTATAACCAGTCCCAATGACCAAGACAACACAACGACTAAAATCAATAACAACACAATTTGGAGCATTAAGACCCAACTCCTGAAAATTAGGAACTTGAAGATCCGAAGCTACAAGAACAGTCCAATCGACCTCAGTATATTCAATACCGTTTGTTTCAATAAACATATTGGAAGCAAACAGATCCTGAGTAGCTTTTGTGGAGACAACTAAAAGATGTTTCGATAAATCATCACTCGATACAACCTGACAATCTCTTACAAAAAGTTCCTTAGCCGATAGATACTCAGTAGTCAAATCATACAATTTATTAAATGCATCTGGAGTAATTGCTTGGTTAACTTCATTCCAAAAAACTCTGTTTTCAGTTATCTCATCCTTTACGAGATAACGATCCTTAGGAGATCTGCCCGTAAATTTACCGGTCAAAATATTCAAAGCCCCATTTTCAGCCAATGAAGCTTCTCCTTTTTGAATAGCATGTCCAATAAGAGCATTTCTATCCAATTGACAAAATACTTCCTTGGGCTGGTGAATACCCAAAGCAGCTAACTGTTTAATCTTTGATAAAGTCATACTTTTGTTTTAAAATATTGTTCAAATCTAGCTAAATATAACACATAGATACAAACAAAATTTAGCTTATTGTTGAAACTACACATTTACAATGCTTTGAAAATAAGAACATTATAACTACAAATTAATTTAAATATTATTTAAACAGCTAAAATTAAGATATAGATTTAAACATATTTTTGCTAAAAAAAAAACAAATCGCAATTCAAAAATAAAGCCCTTGAAATTTAGAATAACAAGGGCTTTGTAAAAATGAATATATTTTAGACCTAAGATTTGACTACAATAGATTGTTTACTAAACAACTTGTATTTTAATATTTCTTCGGAGAGTTTTGAGATAGCATATCCAATAATAGTCACATCATCTATCCATCCCAACACCGGAATAACGTCTGGAATAGCATCTAATGGCGATATCACATATATTATAGTCGCAACGATAACGGATAAATTCCACTTATTCATTTTGTATTTTCCCGAAAATGTATCCTTACACATTGCTATCAACAATTGAAAATCTTCCTTTCGAACATCCAAATTTTTCGCCTTTTGTTCAGCTTCCTCTAAATCCGCCGACGTAATTTTATGTGTTTTAAATCTTTCAAATAGAGCCAGAGCCTTACCTAGAAATTGTTTCTTCATGTCCTTAAATTATAAAAACCACCCGTTAAGACTAAAATATAAGATCAAAGTTTAATCTCAACAATGGTGCAATGTATATTTACTTCAATATCTATTCCAATAAACTATTATATCTCAAAAACAATTAAATACGTTAAGACAGAAATAATCTTATTTATTATCAGTAGCTTTAGTAAGAATTATTATTCACTTAAACATAACTGTTATGGCAAAGGAACAAAATGCGGTAAAGAATGATAAAAAGAAAGCTGAAAAGACGCTAAAAGAAAAAAGAGCTGAGAAAAAAACAAAGAAAGCTAGTAAAAGCAAATCCGAATAAAATAAAATCCCCTTTACAAAAGTAAAGGGGATTTTATTTTATTCGGATACTAAAAATTAATTGAGATATTTCTTCATTGCCACCTTCAATCGTTCGTCATAACCATAGATATCAGGAAATTGTTGAATTTTATTATCCTCATCTAACCAAGTCGTGTAATAAGATAGGTAAACAGGGATGCCCTCTTTCATTTTCACCCATCTGGAATTATTAACTGAATCTTTGATTTCTGTTGCAATTTTTTCCGCCTCTTTCTCATTATTAACTAAAAAAGCAGCTAAACTGGTAGGATCTTCTACACGTACACATCCATGACTCAAAGCACGGTTACTCACCTTAAATTTCTGTTTAGCAGGAGTATCGTGAAGATAAATAGCATAAGGATTTGCAAAGATGAACTTTATATTCCCTAATGAATTATCAAATCCAGGGTTTTGCTTAAATTTAAAATTCTCTACCGAATCTGCCTGCCAATTTATTGTATAAGGATCAACGATTTGCCCCTTTAGATTATAAACCACCATATTCCGACTCTCAAGATAACCTGGATTAGCTCTTACACTATTTAACAGTTCCTTTTTCACAATACTTTTAGGTATATTCCATACAGGATTAACTTGCATTCTATCCAGTACACCGCGCATCATAGGAGTTTCGTGATTTTCCCCTGTTTTAGCAAAAGCTTTGTTTTCAGTCTCTCCCACACAAACATTCATCGTTTGTTCAACAGCCCCTGCTGTGATCATCTGAAGTTTCATTTCCGGAATATTCACGAAGACATATTTATCAGGAAAATCTTCCCCCATCCACCGCAACCGTTCCATGGTCATCAAAACTTTGACACGTTCTTCCTTATTAAGATCTCCTTCAAGCAACAGATGCTGAAATTTTCTATAAATCGAATTTGTAGGTTGAGCATGGTTCACAACCTCCGAAACATTTAAAGCACTATCCAACAAGTGCTTTGCCTTATCTAACGAATATCGTTTATGCCCGACAAAATACCTTCCGTAAAGTTTTTTAGGATTTACAATACCGTTTTCCAATACGTTCAAATAGGCAACCAAAGCATCTGAAGAAAGAACTTCCACTTTCGCCAACAATTGGTAAGCCTCATTTAAATCCGTTATTTGCTTACTTTTTAGCCGATTCAAAGCACGGCTAATTTCTACAGTATGAAAAATTGAGGGATCAATACCATGTTCTTCAGATCTTTCTAGATAGTACAATAAAGTATCTGTACCACCCGTAAACAACTGATTAGGTATCCAGGTAAAACCACGAGAGGAATCTGCTAATACACGCATCCATTTCGGGTTAAACAAACGAGAGTTATCACCTTTTAATTCTTTCTCAATAGCAGAGAAATATGCCGTACTATCAAAATCTTTAAATATCTCTTGATCAAATGACTTTGCTAAAATATCACCAAATGTGGGCGGATCTGTTTGACAAGATGAAAAAGAAAGTATAAACAAAAAATATACAAGCACTAAATTTCGCATAATATAATTAAGAAATTGCTCAAAAGCTCAAAGATAACAATGTTTCAAATGATATTGAAATTTGTTATTACAACTACCCTAATTGTCAAGGTCCCGCTACAACCTTATAAAACGAACAGAGCCTAAAATAATATAATTTTAGGCTCTATTAAAGGTTAAGAAAGACTTAAACTGTCTGTAGATACTGTGCAAAACAATACCCCTCTTCATTATCTTTTGTCCGAACTAACCACCACTGGTCATTAGCTTTACTAATCAATGTGATGATTTCATCCTTTGCAGCTTTTCCAACGATTGGCTGATCAGTACCAGGTCCTTTACGAATGTTCAGATTTGAACTATCAGTAATAACCCTGACCTCACTTCCTGGAACCTCAGTAGCTACTTCTACATCCATAACCACATCTCCTGTTGCAAAATTTGGGTCTATATTTCCATATATTTCCCATAATTTATTCTTAACATCTGCAGAAGGGGCAGTACCCCTAATTTGCAATACGCCATCCTGCTCGGCATAATTTAAATCATTAATACCAGATGATCTCGCAGTATCCAATAATACTTTATATTTTTCTTCTAAAGCCATGATATTCGTTTTTTGAATTAGTTATTTAGTGACAACCGCACTCAGATCAACTTTTTTGGGATGTAAATTATCCAAAGCTTGTTTTAGTGTTACTAACTTTGCTTTTTCAATAGTTCCAGTTACTGAAATAACTCCATCTTTAACAGTAGCCTGCACAGTTGGAAAATCTTTTGTAGCATCAACAATACCTTTAGCTAATGATTCATCCACAGTATTAACAGAAATCTCTGCCGGAGGAACAGCTTGCACGATAATATTATTCACAACAGACTTGATAGACTTATCAGCAGCTTTGACGTCAGTTTCAATCTGAGCCTTCTCTGCATCTGAAGATGCGAAACCTTCCAAAGTAACGACACCATCCTTAACCGATGTCGTTATACCTTGATGGCTAGTAATCACCGTTTCTACTTTAGCTTTTAAATCAGCATCAGAAACTTTAGATTTACAGGAAGGCATTGCAACAGCTAAAGTGCCCGCCATCATTAACATTGGGAATACTCTTTTTAACTCCATAATCACAGTTTTTTATTTTTTTTAAAGCCTAAATCATCCAATATAGACACTTAAATCTAAACAATTATCAGAGTAAATAGTTTCGATCCCCAAACTAATTAATAGAAAGTAGACGTTGTTCTACATTATTGAAGACAAATGATTCCCCAACTTTCTTTCGTAAAAGCAACTTTCCGATTGGCGATTGATTAGATATTACAAACACCTTATCATGATCGATTTTCACAACACCAATGCTAATTGCAATAAAATAAATACCCAAATTTGTTTCCACTATACTTCCATTCTGTACAAAATCCAAATGATTAGGTTCAAGAAGCCCCGTTAATATTAATTCATCCTTTTTTGCTTCTGCCAACTGCATTTGACATCTCGCGATATCCTGTTGCATCATTTCGCGCGTAGTTTCATATTTATCACCCGCACTACTTTTAGTATCATCAGTACTTGCCTCGTGAGCCGATTTCAATGCCAGTTCTAAGTTTGCAATGCGATCCTCAACATGTAATTTACATGATGACATTAACGACGATCGTAATAAAGTATAATCCTTCTCCATGATTGCAAACTAGGGATAAAGATTTAAAGAAAAAAATCAAAATAAAAGTAACTAAAAAACAGGATGATACAGCTCACAATACATTAAAACAGCTTTAAATGCCAAAATAAATTTGGTATTGAGCTTAAAATTTGTACTTTTGTGACGGAGAGCTGGCAGAGTGGTCGAATGCGGCAGTCTTGAAAACTGTTGACTGTCATAGGTCCGGGGGTTCGAATCCCTCGCTCTCCGCTAAAACCTTCATCATTTGATGAAGGTTTTTTTATGCAATGACTTTTCATTTTAAATGCATAAAATAGCAATTTCAGATTAAAACAAAAAACCCATTTAGACATCATAATGACATCAAAATGGGTATTATTTATTTTAATTTCGTAATCAAATTTGCTTACAGAAGTGGCTATGCTTTCTTTGGAGGAAGATCAAAGGCAATAGCCTCATGTTCAAAATGACCATTGTGAGCACCATCGCAAAAAGGTTTATTTTTGGATAATCCACAACGACAAATCGAAAGTACTGTTCTTCCCTGCAAACCATAAGTGTCACCATTTCTATCAACGATTTCAAAATCGCCTTCAATTTTTACTGATCCGTTATTATTAATTGTAAGTTTCGTCTTCGACATATCTATTTTATTAATGTGTTTTCTATACAAAACTAGAGATAATGAACTAACTTTACGCAATCTCACTTCTATTTAGAAGCGTTCCGTTTAACGAAATTGAATTCTCTAAAAAACAACAAATACAAGCAAGCTAATAAAAACAGATTACTAGAATATCATCCCCCTTTTAGGTGAAAAAAATATTCCTAAAATATAATCTCTTAAAACTCCCAATCTCAAATAAAAATCTTGATCCTCGTAATGGATTGGCAGCAAATTTGTAAACTTTGTAAACAAAGCTTACTGAGGGTACAAAAAGAGCGCATAAAAAACAATAAACAGTAGGTAAAGAATTAAATAACGGTATAACTGATTTTTTAAAAGGGAAATAGGTCTATGAATTCTATTTGAGCATTGTTCGTAAAACTTTCGGGACTTGAACGTATATGATTCAACATTTGCTCGAGATGCTTTTGACTATAGTTTAGCTCCCTACCTAAACAAAGTTGAATATACAGCGAAGAAATAACAAATTATTTCCAAAACACTGCCCTAGGAATATACTATCTTTAACGAGTCAATGTCAAATGGTGTCTGCACTTTCACGGACAAGTACGGAGTTTCACGGACTAGTACGGACTTTGAGATCATCATCGTAACAATTATTTGTTTATTGAAACCTAGTTTCAAGTGGTGGTAATAAAACTACTGAAAATTGTAATTGAATATTATTTATATGAGCAATAAAAAAGAGGGCATAAATAATCCTATTTATACCCTCTCCTTGACGAAAACTATTAAAAGTTATATTTGATCACTAAATTATACCGTGTAATGATCCCCCCTTTGCTCCCATTGCGTCTACTCTTTTTTCAACAGCAGGATCTTTAATTAAGTCAGGAGCATGGTGCGGCTTACGTCTTGCATCGATAATAACCGGTCCATAACAACCCCAATGTTTATATTTTGTAAAGCTATTGACACCATAAATATCATATGCTGGATTCGATCTTGTAAAGGTTACCCATACAAAATTGTTTTCATTTGCAGCAGTAAAAGATGCGTCATCAGCTAAAACAACCATCTGTATCCCCGTAAAATCAACGTCTTTCATTCCATCACACCAATCCTTCAAAATCACTTCCTCTTGCTCATAAGATGTAAATGCAGCACCATCGACAACAAGGATACCCGGCATCGCCATCTTAACATGATTGAAAGGACGAGGAACCGATAATCCCAAAGGAATTTCATTACTCAATATTCTTTTCTTTGAACCTGCGGCTGCAAAAATAACTTTAGAGCCGGCATTAAGTCCATCACCAGAATAATCGAGAGTATCTATAGTCGTATTAGTATGAAAATGTAAATCTCTTGAAAGATCAATTCTTTCTAACATATGACGCAAAAAACCTGCAACATCATAAATATTAAGATCAGGATCATCTTCAATCGCTGCAATAAATAAGTACTTCGCTAAACTCAGTTGATTTTTACCCAATGCCTGGCTGGCTATCGTCAAGATCTCCTGCGGTCTATCCACTTTTTGATACGGCGTGTAGCTTTCTCTTCCTATAGCAAACAATAAAGGATGCACACCAGCGGCATCAACAGCATGAACAGCCTGCAGACCATTAATTTCCTTAGGAATTGCGGCACCTGTAATTTCATGAATCAAATTACCAAAACTTGTATCTTCCTGTGGAGGGCGACCAACAACGGTAAAAGACCAAATCGGATCTTTTTTATGATACACATTATGAACTTTCATTAAAGGAAAAGGATGGGTTAAACTATAATAACCGATATGATCACCAAAAGGACCTTCAGGCTTATTTTCATTAGGATACACAGTTCCTGTTATCACAAAATCAGCATCTGCTGAAATACAAAATCCCTCATGATCATAAAAATAACGAAATCGACGATTTCCTAGAGCCCCGGCAAAAATCATTTCTGACAACCCTTCAGGTAAGGGCATTACTGCTGAGAGAGGATGTGAAGGAGGCCCTCCGATAAAAATACTAACTTTCAAAGGTTTCCCTAATTGATTTGCTTTTTGTTGATGAATACCAATACCTCTATGTAATTGATAATGAAGTCCTATTTCTTTATCTTGAATATAATCATTACCAGAGAGTTGTATACGATACATCCCTAGATTTGCCTGCATGATACCCGGCTTAGTAATATCCTCTGTATAAACTTGAGGCATGGTTACAAATGCACCACCGTCCATAGGCCAATTTACCACTTGAGGCAATTTGCTAATTTCAGTTTTACCATACAAAATAGGCGCATTAGATTTCTTTTTCCAAGGAAGAGCTCCTAATGCGACAGCCGAAGAGCTTAAATATTTAAACGGATTTTTTAAAACTGCGGTAGGGTCCATCTTGACATCAACCAGCTTTTTAATATGATCTAATGTATCCCTAAACATAAATTTAGAACGGTCTAAAGTCCCGAATAAATTAGAAACTGCAGGAAAATCTGTGCCTTTTATATTTTCAAAATACAAAGCCGGTCCCTCTACGTCGAAAACACGCATGTGAATGGCTGCCATTTCTAAATAAGGATCTACCTCTTCCTTAATTCGGATCAAATGTCCATGTTGCTCTAAATCGCTAACACACTCCGCTAAACTTCTATATCCCATATAGCTCCATTCTATTGTTCTATTACAAAATTAACAGAATAATTGGGAGGAAAAAGTTTTAAAAATACTTACCTTGATTTATTGATCAAGCAAAAAGCAACGATTAATTGTGGTGAAAGTGAAGTGCACTTTTCTAGACCAGCTGGTATTATCAACTTCAGCTTCATATTTCATCACTCTCCTAAATTCATCAAAATTCTCTTCATGAATTCGATAAAAACGAGTGTATACCAATTTTACCAACCATTTCTTGATCGAAAATGTTTTATACTCACGATCAGGATGGTAAACTTCCATATATTGATTAAAAAGCTGTTTATAGTTTAAAGACTCCTCCCCGCCCAAATAAATTACCTCACCAATAAAATTATCTTCCCAGGGAATTGTCCTAATCCAACGATAAACATCCAATAGCGGGATAGGCTTAAATTTTAAATCGCCGATAAGCTTCCAGTAAGGAATAAATTTACTCTTGGCCAAGCGACCGAATATATCACTAATAATAGTCCCCTTCCCTACTGCACTACATTTAAGGACAACCGTATATTTAACTCGATGTTCCTCAAATAAACTCTGAATGGCGTCAATGTAGAACGAATCCATCAACTGTGCAACATAAACAATTCTATTGCACATGTTTTCCTTGCAAACTTGAATAAAATTTCGAAGTGAAATAAGCTCCATTTGCATATTTAATTGGTCATTCAAACCCGGAACCTGAGTAAAGTAAATCCCTAACTGCAAATTTCCTAGAGAGAAATTTTTACTCAAAGTATTTGTTTTAAATAAATCAATTTCAATTAAATCTGCGGTTACAGGTTCATTTAATCGTTTATTAAAAAGTTCCAAATTACGAACCAATCCAGTGACTCTAAATTCCTCAGAATTTAGATGACTGACAGCCCTTCTACCCAAATACGTGTTTAAACCAGTAATTAATACTTCCATGAATGAACCATTCAAATTTCTTTAATTAGAGATTAAACAAATAAAAAACACTAAGGTTTAATTACCACCATTTTTTTACACTTACAATTATTGTCCTTTTATTGTCAATATGTAAATAATGTCCATAAAACAAACAATAACCTTATATATTTGTACTTCCTATAAGCTTTTTCGAGGAAAATAATACAAAAAAATTATATCTGTATGGAAAAAAGGGCCGCGTTGATCTGGTTTAGAAATGATTTGAGGCTTCATGACAATGAAGTGTTTTTAGAAGCATCCTCAAAAAGTTCCTTTATCATCCCTATCTTTTGTTTTGATCCCAGATATTATGCTAAAAACCAATACGACTTCTTAAATACAAATGTTATAAGAGCTGCTTTCCAACTAGAAACAGTTAAAGCCCTCAAAGAAAAATTACAGTCCTTAGGAAGTGATTTGATTACTTTTGTCGGCTATCCTGAAGATATTATTCCTCGCATTGCACAAAAATATGAGGTCGATGAAGTCTATCATCATCGTGAAGTTGCTAACAGAGAAACTACAATATCCGAAAAAGTAGAAGGAGAACTCTGGAAAAGTAAAATTAATTTAAAGCATATCATCGGTCACACCCTCTATCATAAGGAAGATTTACCTTTTCCAATCCGTGATATACCAAATTCATTTGCAACATTCAAAAAGAAAATAGAACGGGAAAGTTTTGTAAGAAGATCAGCAGATTACCCTACTAATTTTGTAACAGCCCCTCATCTCGAAAAAACAGCTCTACCTACTTTGGAAGAGTTAGGTTATAGCAAAGAAGAAATAGAACTTGTTAAAAACAAATTCATCGAAGGTGGAGAAGATCTAGCACTTGAGATGATGCAGGCTGTACTGGATGATCCTAGAGGGTCAGAACATGACTATACATTACTATCTCCTTTTATAGCTCTTGGCTCATTATCGCCGATAAACCTATATCATGAAATTAAGAAAAGGGAAAACGGTAAGAAAAACAAACGTTTTGACAAAATCATAGATATGTTACTCTGGAGAGACTATTTCAGATTCATGTTAAAAAAATATCCAAATGTTTTCTTTAAGGAGAAAGGATTTAAAAAAGAACAAATAATGAGTAAAAATGATCAATTACTCTTTGATAAATGGAGATTTGGAGAAACAGAAAATGATTTTGTTAATCAAAGCATGATCTTACTCCAAAAAACAGGATACCTCCCTTACTTTGCTAGAATTATTGTATCGAGCTTTCTTGTGCAAGAATATAATATTAATTGGCTAAAAGGCGCATATTGGTTTGAACAAAATATATTCGACTACAGTCCCGCAACCAACTATGGCAATTGGTCGCATATAGCAGGGGTCGGCACAAGTGAAAAAGATAATACACCAATAGATTGGCAAAAGTTAATTAATACACATTATCCAAAAGGAATTCAAGAACCAGAGGATTATTGGGGTTAATAATAAAATGGCTTATTTGAATAATTAAATAACAAATCATCATATAGAGTCAAATTTTTATTCACAATAAAAACAAGATTAAAATTGAAATTCGTTACTAAAATAATCAATCACAGTACCTAAAACTCTATTTTTATTCCTAACTTTGACACATTCATATTTTTTCAAATAGATGGACAAACTTACATATTTGAGTAACGCTGATTCGAGCTATATCGACGGCTTATATCAAGCGTACAAACAAGATCCAGAATCCGTAGATTTTGGATGGCAAAAATTTTTTGAAGGTTTTGACTTTGGTCAAAATGCTGGCGAAAGTGTTGGTGTTTCTGGAGATGCAACACCAGATCATGTTTTAAAAGAGATTAATGTCTTGAACATGATTAATGGCTACAGAGACCGTGGTCATTTATTTACGCAAACAAATCCGGTACGTGAACGTCGCAAATATTATCCTGGAAAAGAATTAGAGACATTTGGTCTTTCTGAAGCTGACATGAGCACAATCTTTAATGCTGGTGTAGAAGTTGGCTTAGGTCCTGCCAAATTAAAAGATATTAGACAATTAATTGAAGATACTTATTGTCGCTCAATTGGTGCAGAATTCAAATACATCCGTAACCCGGAAAAAATTAAATGGCTACAAGATCGTATGGAGGCTGATCGTAACAAGCCTACCTATTCTTTAGACATCAAAAAAAGAATCTTAGACAAATTAAACCATGCAGTTGCTTTTGAAAGTTTCTTAGGAACAAAATTCTTAGGTCAAAAACGTTTCTCTTTAGAAGGTGCAGAAAGTTTAATTCCAGCTTTAGATGCTGTTATCGAAAAAGGTTCTGAATTAGGTATCCAAGAATTTGTAATCGGAATGGCTCACCGTGGCCGTTTAAATGTACTAACAAATATCATGGGTAAACCTTACAAAACTGTTTTTTCAGAATTTGAAGGTAAAACTTATGCCGAAGACCCTGAAATTAACTTTGGTGGTGACGTAAAATATCACTTAGGCTATTCAACAGATGTTAAAACAGATGACGGTAAAACAATCCATTTGAGTTTAGCTCCAAACCCATCTCACTTAGAAACCGTAGATCCAATTGTTGAAGGTTTAGTTCGTTCAAAAATTGACATGAAATATGAAGGCGATTCTTCTAAAATCGCTCCTATTGCTATTCATGGTGATGCTGCTATCGCTGGTCAAGGTGTTGTATATGAAGTAACACAGATGTCCAAATTGGATGGTTATAAAACAGGTGGTACAATCCACATTGTCATTAACAACCAAATTGGTTTCACAACAAATTATAAAGACGCCCGTTCAGGTACATACTGTACAGATGTTGCAAAAATTACTTCTTCACCTGTGTTCCACGTGAATGGTGATGATGCTGAAGCTTTAGTATATGCCATTAAATTGGCAGTTGAATACCGTCAAAAATATAAAACTGACGTTTTCATTGATTTATTATGTTACAGAAGATTTGGTCATAATGAGGCTGATGAACCTAAGTTCACGCAACCATTACTCTACAAATTGATCGAAAAACATCCTAATCCAAAGGAAGTTTATGCTAAAAAATTAATCGAAGAAGGTAGTATAGATGAAGCTTATTCTAAAAAAATAGAAAAAGACTTCAAAGCAATTCTACAAGAGAAATTAGAAGAATCAAAAGAAGTTGTTAACTTAACAGAAGAAACTCCAATGTTCTCAGGCGCTTGGAAAGGTCTTCGTCCCGCTAAAAAAGGTGAGTCTTTCAAACCTGTAAAAACTAATGTATCGGATAAAACATTCTTACAGTTAGCAAAAGAAATTACAACACTTCCTAAAGATAAAAGCTTCTTCCGTAAAATCTCTCGCTTATTCGAAGATCGTGCAAAGATGATTGAAAAAGATTCTTACGATTGGGCAATGGGCGAATTAATGGCTTATGCTACATTATTAAATGAAGGAAGCCGCGTACGTATTTCTGGTCAAGATGTACAACGTGGTACATTCTCTCACAGACATGCTGTATTAACATTAGAAAATTCAGAAGAAACTTACACACCATTAGCAAATATCAATGGTGGAGATAAATTCTCAATCTACAACTCCCTACTTTCTGAGTATGCAGTATTAGGTTTCGAATATGGTTATGCTTCAGCTAACCCACATGCATTAACAATTTGGGAAGCACAATTTGGAGATTTCTACAATGGTGCACAGATTATTGTGGATCAGTATTTATCATCTGCAGAAACGAAATGGAAACGTTCTAATGGTTTAGTAATGTTATTACCTCACGGTATGGAAGGTCAAGGTCCTGAGCACTCTTCAGCTCGTATCGAAAGATTCTTAGAGCTTTGTGCGGACGAAAACTTGATCTTAGCAAACTGTACAACACCTGCAAATTACTTCCATTTATTACGCCGTCAACAAGTTCGTGAATTCCGCAAACCATTAGTAGCGTTTACTCCAAAATCGTTGTTGCGCCACCCTAAAGTTGTTTCTTCATTGAAAGATTTTACGACCAGCACTTTCCAAGAGGTAATTGACGATGCAAATGTAAATGCAAAAGATGTAAAACGTGTGTTGTTCTGCTCTGGTAAAGTATACTACGATTTATTAGAAAAACAAGAAGCTGATAAACGTAAAGATATTGCAATTGTGAGGTTAGAACAATTATTCCCTATTCCTGAGGAACAGTTGAAAGCTATCCGTAAAAAATACAACAAAGCAAAAGAATTTATTTGGGTTCAAGAAGAAAACGAAAACATGGGAGCTTGGTCTTACTACTGTCGTAAACTAATGAATACTGAAATTGCATTCACTGGATTTGTAGCACGTAAGGAAAGCGGTAGTACTGCTACTGGCTATATGAAACAGCACGTAGCACAACAAGCTAGCATTTTAAATAAATCATTCGAATAAAAACAATTTTTATCCAATTGCGTCTTTTATCAAAAAGACGCAATTGTCTGTAAAGAACATTATATATGAGCTTAGAAATTAAAGTACCAACCGTAGGTGAATCCATTACTGAGGTAACCTTGTCACAATGGTTGAAACAAGATGGCGATTACGTCGAAATGGACGAAAACATCGCTGAATTGGAATCTGATAAAGCAACTTTTGAATTACCAGCAGAAAAAGCAGGTATTTTAAGAATCATTGCTCAAGAAGGTGATACTTTAGAAATTGGTGCTGTAGTATGTACTATCGAAGAAGGTGGTGCTCCTGCTGGTGATGCAAAACCTGCAGCTGCTGCTTCTGAAGAAAAAGCTAGCACTCCTGCTGCAACAGCTAATGTTGCTGATGAGAATCCTGATTCTTATGCTGCTGGAACTGCTTCCCCTGCTGCCGCTAAAATTTTAAGAGAAAAAGGAATTGATCCTGCTACTATTAAGGGTACAGGTAAAGAAGGCCGTATTACAAAAGAAGATGCTGAAAAAGCACAAGTAGCTCCTAAAGCAGCTGCTCCTGCTAAAGAAGCACCAAAGGCTGCTGCTCCAGTTGCTGTAGCTGGTTCACGTAACGAACGTCGTGAAAAAATGACTTCATTGCGTAAAACAATTGCGAAACGCTTAGTTTCTGTTAAAAATGAAACAGCAATGTTAACAACTTTCAATGAAGTTAACATGCAACCGATCATGGATCTACGTGCTAAATACAAAGATACCTTCAAAGAAAAGCATGGTGTAGGTCTAGGCTTCATGTCATTCTTCACTAAGGCTGTTACAACAGCATTAAAAGAATGGCCTGCAGTAAACGCTAGAATTGAAGAAAATGAATTAGTATATTCCGATTTTGCAGATATTTCAATCGCAGTTTCTGCTCCTAAAGGATTAGTAGTTCCTGTTCTTAGAAATGCAGAGTCAATGTCATTACATGAAATCGAAAAAGGAATTGGCGCATTAGCTGTAAAAGCACGTGACAACAAATTAACGATCGACGAAATGACTGGTGGTACATTTACAATTACGAACGGTGGCGTATTTGGTTCAATGATGTCAACTCCGATTATCAATGCTCCACAATCTGCTATCCTAGGTATGCACAACATCATCCAACGTCCAGTTGCAGAGAATGGTCAAGTCGTTATCCGTCCAATGATGTATATCGCACTTTCATATGATCACCGCGTGATTGATGGTCGTGAGTCTGTAAGCTTCTTAGTACGTGTAAAACAGTTATTAGAGGATCCTGCTCGTTTGTTATTAGAAGTTTAATAACAAATAAAAGCTATTAAATAGAAAATCCCGATGAGAATAATTCTCATCGGGATTTTTTATTTAATAAAACTTAAACCCTTAACCTAATAGTGTTCTAATTTATTTACGCTCTTGCCTGCAAAGCCAAGGCGTACAATTTCATTTGTTTCACCATGGATAGCAATCCATTGGCACGAGTCGGCGAAAGATGTTCATTAAGACCGATCTGATTAATAAAATATAAATCAGCATCCACAATTTCTTTTGCTGTATGACCAGACAAAACCTTTACCATCAAACTCACCAAGCCTTTTGTAATGATTGCATCACTATCAGCAGTGAAATAAACTTTTCCATCTTTCACTTCAGGAAATAACCAAACTTTCGATTGGCATCCTTTAATGATGTAATCATCTTTTTTATGTTCTTCACTTATTAATGGAACTTCCTTTCCTAATTGAATGATATATTCATATTTCTCCATCCAATCTGTAAAAAAAGAAAAATCCTCAATTAACTCATCTTGTATTTCGTTAATAGTCATTACTATTTATATTTTTTAAACTAACATATTTGCAGCCCTCTTTAGACCAGCAACTAAAGTATCCACCTCTTGTTTCGTATTGTACAAGGCAAATGAAGCCCTTATTGTACCTGGAATACCGAATTTGTCCATAACCGGCTGCGCACAATGATGTCCTGTACGAACTGCAATTCCTAACTTATCTAAAATAACCCCAACATCATAAGGGTGAGTACCATCAATCAGAAAAGAGATTACCGAACTCTTATGAGCCGCTGTACCAATAAAACGGATTCCTGGTACAGTTTCCAATTGCTCTTGTGCGTAAGTCAATAATTCTTCCTCATAAGAAGCAATCTCATCAATACCGATAGCATTAATGTACTCAATAGCAGCATTTAAACAAATACCTGCTTCAATATTTGGTGTCCCCGCCTCAAACTTAAATGGTAATTCATTATACGTTGTCTTCTCAAAAGTCACTTCTTTAATCATATCTCCCCCACCCTGGTAAGGAGGGATAGCATTCAAAGCATCCTCTTTTCCATATAAAACTCCAATACCCGTAGGGCCATACATTTTATGTCCAGAAAAAGCAAGAAAATCGACATCTAGATCTTGTACATCAATTTTTATATGTTGAATAGCTTGAGCTGCATCTAATAAAACAGGAACATGATGTTCATGTGCTATAGCAATCATCTCTTTAATAGGATTGATCGTACCTAATGAATTTGAAACATAAGTAAAAGAAGCAATCTTAGTTTTTTCAGAGAACAACCCTTTATAAGCTTCGATATCCAGTTCCCCCTGCTCATTCATAGGAATAACCTTTAAAATAGCACCTTTCTCTTCACAGATCATCTGCCAAGGAACTATGTTCGAATGATGCTCCATTGCAGAAATAATGATCTCATCACCAGAACCAATATTCGCTTTACCAAAACAAGTCGCAATTATATTAATACTATGGGTAGTACCTGTAGTGATAATGACTTCATGCTCATGCTTAGCATTTATAAAAGACTGAATATTCCTTCTAGTCACTTCAAAAGCGTCCGTGGAAATTTGACTTAAATAATGAACTCCTCGGTGAACATTACTATTCATATCTGAATAATAATGAGTTATTGCATCAATAACAGACTGCGGCTTTTGAGTCGTCGCTCCATTATCTAAATAAACTAAAGGCTTTCCATTGACTTCCCTTTTAAGTATTGGAAAGTCTGCTCTTATCTTACTTACATCGAAATCTTTCAATTTGTTTTGCTCCATGATATGAGCAAAGTTAACAGTATTTTAGCGAAAAAATGTCTTCGTTATCTACTTTTTAAATATAGCGGTACATTTGTCCCAATTTTTTAATCCACCTCTATACTTGATTTTTATCACATAAACGTATAATCTTTTTTCTAATACAATTAATATTGAACCTATTTAATTATCTTTGTATTGATATGCAAGAATTACCTCTAAATTTACCCGAAGGCTCACGAAAAGAAGTTATGAGCTATTTGGAACCGTTCATGCTTAACGAGATGAGCGATTATTTAAAGCCTGTAGACGAAATGTGGCAACCTGCAGATTTTCTACCAGATGCTTCTAGAGATACATTTTTTGAAGAAATTAGAGATTTACAAGAGAGTGCAAGAGAACTTCCATATGATTTAGTTGCTGTATTAGTTGGTGATACGATTACAGAAGAAGCGTTACCTACATACGAATCGTGGTTAACCATGGTTGAGGATGTAGAGAAAAATGAACAAGGTGGCTGGATGAGATGGGTACGTGCTTGGACTGCTGAAGAAAATCGTCATGGTGATCTTCTGAACAAGTATCTATATTTATCAGGAAGAATTGATATGCGTCAATTCGAGATCTCAACACAATATTTAATAAAAGATGGTTTTGATATTGGTACCGGGGCAGACCCTTACCGTAACTTTATTTACACATCTTTCCAAGAATTAGCAACCAATGTTTCTCACCGCCGCGTCGCAGGTCTCTCCAAAAAGAGCGGTGATAAATTATTAGCAAAAATGTGCGGTGTTATTGCTTCAGATGAAGCACGTCATGCCAAAGCATATATGTCATTTATATCCCATGCATTAGTCGTTGACCCTAGTGAAGTAATGATTGCTTTTGAAGATATGATGCGTAAGAAAATTGTTATGCCTGCTCAATTCTTAAGAGAGTCTGGAGAACCACAAGGGGAAGCATTTGCGCACTTTTCTGATGCAGCACAACGTCTCAATATCTATACAGCAATTGATTATGTTGATATATTAAAAGAATTAAATGCTGATTGGAAAATTGATCAAGTGACCGGTTTAAATGAAAAAGGAGAAAAAGCGAGAGATTATCTAATGAGATTACCAGATCGCTTACTTAGATTAGCAGACAGAATGAAGGTTCCAGAAACGGAATATAAATTTAAATGGATCTACGATCAGAAATAATAAAAAAGCTCGATAATAAATTATCGAGCTTTTTTATTATTTCACAAAATTATGGAGAAGTAGATCATTTCACTCCCCCCATTAATTTCTTCACCAATGGTGATAAAGCAATTAAAACCACCCCGGCTATTAATGAATAAACCCCCAGTTGCTTATAGCTATCCGTATATGTGATTAATTTATCCGCCAAAGAATCACCTTCTCGAGCTTCAGCCATACTAGCTCCTATTAAACCCGCTACATATTGACCATAAGCACTAGCTAAAAACCACATCCCCATCATAATGCCCTGCAGCTTCCCTGGCGACAGTTTAGTCATAATAGATAAACCAATAGGCGATAAACACAATTCACCAACAGTGATCACTAAAAGCGCTAACGTAAAGATATCTAAAGATGCGATTCCATCCTGTGCGAAAAATTTAGTTCCAAATAATACGTAATAACCTAAACCTAGAAAAATAAATCCTAAACCAAATTTAATAATAGTATTCGGTTCCATCTTTCTTTTCGACAGCCAAATCCATAATAGTCCAAAAATTGGAGCCAAAATAATAATGAAAAATGCTCCTCCCGAATTATTAACGCCATTAGGATCTAAATGAAATAATCCACCTAACATGGAGTCATTCAAATTCTTTGCTGCAAAAATGCTCAATGAACCACCACTCTGTTCGTAAATTCCCCAAAAAATGATAGAAAATAAGATAAAGACCAAAGCGGCAATCAATTTATTTCTTTCGACCCTATTCAATTTTGTCATTTCATAGAACAAGTATATTAATGTCAATGGACCGATTAGGTACATAAAAATATCCGTATACTCCGTTTTAGAAACCATCACCTGCACTAACGGTATTAATAATAAAGTCGCTAGATAAACAGCATATTCTGCCCACTTAGGTAATGCCTTAACTTTAACAATAGCATCTGGATGTCCTGGCTTTAAACCGATAGGTCCTAAGTGAAACTTGGTAAAATGAAAATTAATGAGACTGATCAGCATACCAATAGCAGCTAGACCAAAAGCAACATTCCAACGATGTGCCTCATCAATTACTGAAGCTAGCATATACCCCTTTCCAATTGCAACACAAATGTACCCACCTAGGAATGCACCTAAGTTAATCCCAGCATAGAATAATGAAAATCCCGCATCTCTTCGATTATCATCCGAGCGATATAATTCACCAACCATTGTTGAAATATTTGGCTTAAAAAAACCCGTCCCGATAATGATAAATGCTAATCCGAAGAAGAAAAATTGATGTGGATCTGTTGCTAATAATGCACTACCTACAATCATCAAAGTACCACCCCAAAAAAGAGATTTTCTAAATCCTAATATTTTATCAGCAAATAAACCACCGATAAAAGTAAAAGCATATACAAAAGCCTGAGTCGCTCCGTATTGCAAATTTGCTTCCTTTTCTGCAAAATTAAGCTGCGTGATCATAAAGAAAACCAGCATACCCCGCATACCGTAAAAGCAAAAGCGTTCCCACATTTCCGAGAAAAATAAACTCCAAATCTGCTTTGGATATTTTCCTTCAAAATGTTGAACCTGTTCTAATGTTTGTTGTCCTTGTTTTGACATTTCGATTATTATTAAAAAGAGCTTCCTTTTTAGGAAGCTCTATCAGATTTCATTATTTAACACCGTGCATCAATTTTTTAATAATAGGATTAAATACCATTACTAACAAACCTGCTGCTGCTGGAATAGCAGTAAACAAAAAGAAGAAGTGACTTAAGGAATATTCCTGCTGAATAGTCTCCACTTGTCCACCTAATACGGCAGCAACTTTTTGCGCAATCGCAATAGCTAAATACCAGATACCAAACATAAAAGCCAGCATACGGCCCGGTACAAGTTTCGAAACATAAGAAAGACCTACCGGAGAGATAAATAACTCACCCAAAGTGTGGAATAAATAAGTAAGAATTAGAAAAATCATGGAGATTTTAACACCTTCACCAATTCCCCATGAGCCTAAACCAATGACCAAAAATCCAATCGCTACTAAAATTAAACCGTAACCATATTTCATCGCGGCAGAAGGATTATACTTAGACTCCCATAGTTTAGAAACCGTTGAAGCTAAAGCAATAATAAAAAAGGAATTTAATGTTGAGAACCAAGAAACAGTAATCTCCGAAGCTTCTTTAGAAAACTCATTTTTCAACATCCAGATTGCTGCACCCCAAATAAGTACAAAACAAATAATCAAAATGATATTAGATAAAGCAATTTTATTCCATGTCGCTTTTGCTAACTTGATTAATACCCAAGATATAAGTCCCAAAGGAACAATCGTTAATAACGCATTTACAATATTAAAAGTAGTCAAAGCAGCACCAGTTAAACTTCTATCGATATAATCCCGAGCAACTATAACCAATGAAGTAGCTCCCTGCTCAAAACTCATAAAGAAGAATATTAAAAAGAATGCTAGAAATACCACAGCTATCATTCTATCCCTTACAACTTTATCATATCGTCCTATACGAGATGCAATTAAATAGATGAAAAGAACTAAAGCAATAAAGATCATCAGGTATTGACCTCTCAGGAAAGGTAAGTCCAATGCACTAAACATATCTATAATACCATTTTTAGACAATGGATCATTAAAAGCATATAAAAATCCTATGATCGAGATAATAGCTATTAAGATGTAATCAAGAGAAGTAAAAGGATTTCTTTTGTCAGCATCTTCTAACAATTTATCTTCAGCACTTAAGTCTTTCGCTTTACCTAATATCCCTAGATTACCCATCAAAGGTTTAGCAAACACAAATTGTAATGTCCCTAAAAGCATAAAAATTCCGGCTAAACCAAAACCCCAGTGCCATCCTTGTGTTTCAGCAATATAACCACAAAGCATCATACCAAAAAATGCCCCTGCATTGACCCCCATATAAAAGATCGTATAAGCGCCATCTTTCTTTTCAGGTAGATCCTTATACATTTCACCTAATATGGATGGCATATTAGGCTTAAAGAAACCTGTACCGATCACCAAACAGGCTAAACCAATAAAAAACATCATCTGTGTATCAAATGCCATTGAAGCATGACCGATTGTCATGATAATAGATCCAATAATTACAGCTTTACGTGATCCAATATATTTGTCGGCAATAATACCACCCAAAATTGGAGTTAAATACAGCATCATCGCATATGTACCGTATAATGCACCGGCTTGTTCTGCACTCCATGCCCAGCCTCCTTTTAGAACTGCAGCAGTCAAAAACTGGATCAACAATACCCGCATACCGTAGAACGAAAATCGTTCCCACATTTCGGTAAAGAATAGGACAAATAATCCCGATCGTTGTCCTAAAACATTTGATTTATAAAAATCAGAAGTCGTCCCTCCTGAAAATGAAGCCTTAGATGCTTGACTCATATCAATAATTTAAATCTATTTATGCGTATTAAAAAAATGTATTAACAGTCTACAAAGAAACAAAAAACAATCGCATTTTTTACTGAATAATTGTATTATCTCTATTATAAGGCATCATTTAAAAACAAAAAGAGACGTCTCTACTGAAACGCCTCTTCTAAATATTATATAATGAGCACAGATTAATTGATACCGTGCATCATTTTCTTTAACACTGGGTTTAGAATTAATAAAATTAAAGCTGTAGCTGCTGGAACAATGGCAAAAATCATAAAGAAGTATGACATAGAATGTTCAGCAGTAATTTTATCAATATATGAACCTAAGTAACCACCTATAAAATTAGCGATTGCAGATGCACAGAACCAAAATCCAAACAATAGACCTAATAATTTCTTAGGAGATAGCTTACTTACATAAGATAGACCAACTGGCGATAAGCATAATTCTCCTGTAGAGTGAAAGAAATAAGCAATAATCAACCAGATCATACTCACAGTTGCAGTCTTAGCTCCCTGAGGTATTTCACTCGCTCCGTAAGCTAAAGCGGCAAAACCGACACCTACCAAAGCAAGTCCTAACGCAAATTTCACTGGACCTGATGGATTCCATACCTTTTCCCAAAACTTACTAAATGAATTTGCTAATGAAATGATAAAAAAAGCATTCAAGATTTGGAACCATGAAGCAGCTACTTCTGTTTCTGTAGCGCCAAATTCTCTAAAAACTTTCCATAAACCTAAACACCAGATAACTGCAAATGAAATTCCTGTAAATATAATAGTTAATGGGTATTGCTTATAGATACGTTTTGCTAATGCAAACAAGACAACACTAACAATAACCATCGGTGCAATGGTTAAAATGGTATCTATCCATTTAAAAGTAGTAGCTGTGTTTCCCGAAAGAACACGTTGTGTATAATCCTTAGCAAAAATAGACATTGATCCACCCGCTTGTTCAAATGCTAAAAAGAAAACGATACTCGCAATCATTAATATAGCAATTACGATCAATCGGTCTCTTACAACATGAGCAGGAATCACTTCTTCAGGTTCTTCTTCGTGATTTTTTATCTTTTGGTCATGAAAAGCTTTGGTAGCTTTTGGAGACTCACCAATGACACCAAAAATCTTCTGGGCAAAGTAGAATTGCAACATTCCAAAAAACATAAAAACACCAGCTAAACCAAATCCGTAGTGCCAGCCAACCTTCTCTCCAATATAACCACAGAGTAACATACCAAGAAAAGATCCCGCATTAATACCCATATAGAATATCGTGTATCCCGCATCTTTCTTAGCACTAGCATCTGGATAAAGATTTCCAACCATGGAGGAAATATTTGGTTTGAACATACCATTACCAAGAATCATTAAACCAAGGCCAACGTAAAAGAAATTTTGGTTTATCCCTTCAAAAGCCATAGATAAATGGCCCATGGTCATAATCAATGCACCAATTAAAATTGCTTTTTTAAATCCAGTCAACTTATCAGCTATCATTCCACCAATTAATGGTGTCAAATAAACCAAACCAGTATAAAGTCCATAAAGCTTCATGGCTTCCTCATTACTCCATCCCCATCCTTCATCAGCAAGAGAACTGATTAAGAATAATGTCAGTAAAGCACGCATGCCATAATAACTAAAACGTTCCCACATTTCGGTAAAAAATAGGACAAATAATCCCGCAGGATGTCCAATTACCATCTTATCGTCCACACCTTGTTTTTTCAAATGGATAACAAGAGCTTCATCTCTTTCTTGATACATATAATATATTAATAGGGTTATCTAAGTTTAAAATTTTAGCAAATTAACAAAAAGTTATGGATTAATGAATACCGTGCATCATTTTCTTAATCCCCGAACTACACAAAACCAATATTAAGGCAAATATAAAAGAAACAACGGTAAACATACCAAAGAAATAAGACATAGAGTGTGTTGCCGTAATATCATCTATGTAAGAACCTATAAAACCTCCTATAAAATTGGCAATCGCATTTCCGCAATACCAGATACCAAATAGAAGACCAATGACTTTCTGAGGCGATAATTTACTTACATAAGAAAGACCAACTGGTGATAAACAGAGCTCTCCAACTGTCTGAAGAAAATAAGCCAATACCAACCAGATCATACTCACTGAAGCTGTTTTAGCCCCTTGAGGGATAGCTAAACTGCCATAGGCCAACGCTGCAAAACTTAAACCAACAATTGCTAAACCTAAAGCAAGCTTTATAGGCCCCGAAGGATTCCAAACTCTTTCCCAGATACGACTAAAAGAGGTCGCTAAAGTGATGATAAAAAACGAGTTTAGCATTGGAAACCAAGAGACAGTAACTTCAGAACTCAACGAATTGAATTCCCTAAATAATTTCCAACCGCAAAGTATCCAGATAATTAAAAATGAAAGTGCCGAACATATGACAATAAGTGGATACTTGGACCAGATCTTTTTTGCTAACGCAAATAAAACGGCGGAAACGACGAGTATTGGAAATACCGTCAAAGCCGCATCGACCCATTTAAAAATGACCGCAGTATTTCCCTCGAGAACACGTTGAGTGTAATTCTTTGCAAAAATTGTCATTGATCCTCCAGCTTGCTCGAAAGCTAAATGAAAAATAATACTCGCAAACATAAAAATACCTATAACAATTAATCGGTCACGGGTTACATGTGCAGGTGTTTTTAACTCATTAGGGTCATCTATTTCTTTTACTGGATCAACTTGTTGCAATTGGGGCGAATCGCCTATAATTCCAAATATCTTTTGAGCAAAATAAAATTGCAACATACCCAAGAACATGAAAACACCTGCTAAGCCAAAACCAAAGTGCCAACCAACTTTCTCCCCGATATAACCGCATAACATCATACCCAAAAATGCACCACCGTTGATACCCATATAAAAAATAGTGTAACCGGCATCTTTCTTACTACTAGAATCGGGATATAATTTTCCAACCATCGAAGCAATATTGGGTTTAAACATTCCATTACCTAAAATCATAAGTACTAATCCTAGAAAGAAAAAATTAGAATTTATTCCTTCCAACGCCATGGAAGCGTGACCTATGGTCATCGTTAAGGCACCAATTAAAATTGCATTTTTATATCCAAGCAGGCGATCAGCAATTACTCCTCCGATGAGCGGAGTTAAAAACACAAAACCAGTATAAAGACCATACAGCTTCATCGCTTCAGCATTCGTCCATCCCCATCCCCCACTTGAAATTTCACTAATTAAGAAAATTGTCAGCAAAGCGCGCATACCGTAATAACTGAAACGTTCCCACATTTCAGTAAAAAATAAAACAAATAAACCCGCTGGATGACCTTTTACTAAAATGTTTTCTACTTGCAGCTGATGCAAATGCGTGGCAAGAGCATCATCTTTTACCTGACTCATATTTTTGGTTTGTTTTAATATTTGTTTTTCTTTAAATAAGGAGTTGCAAAATACTAATTTAATTCAGTTGCCGTATAAACAATCGAATTTTTCATAAAACTGTTTTTGCCTTATCTTAAGCATTTAAAAGTCATACTTCAACATGCTAGCGACATGAGAAAGATACTAAATGGTCTTAAAGTAATACAATGACACGCAGTTTCTTCACAGCTTAGAAAAATAATCATTCCCGCAGATAAGTCTAATAGAGATTTAAATTCAATAAAAAACCCTTTATTTATGCAAATGCATAAATAAAGGGTTTCAGCTATCTAAAAGTTTTGTACGCTATTATACTTAAGTATTAAATTGTTGGACGTAAACGCTCCAATAATTTTTTTGAAGCAAAAATACCTGCTTCTTCACTGATATTGCTTCCTTCGTATTCGATACCGATATAACCTTTAAATTTAGCATCTTTTACTATTTTAAGCATGCGTGCGTAATCAATTTGAGTTTCATTACCATTTGCATCAAAATCATGTGTTTTAGCACTCACCCCTTTGGCATACGGCATTAAATCCTGAACACCTTGATAACGATCATACTCATAAAAATTACCCAAATCAGGTAAACTTCCACAATTCTTTTTACCTACAGTTTTTAAAGTATCTGCTAACCAATCGCCATGTGATGAAATACCACCATGATTTTCAACGATAACACTTATTTTTGATTTTTTACCATAATCAGCCAAAGTAGATAAACTTTCTACTACAGCTTTTTTAACTTCTTCTGGAGTACCTTTACCAGCGGCATTTACACGTACTGCGTGACATCCCAAAAAGTTTGCCGCATCAATCCATTTATAGTGATTCTCAACAGCTTGCTTACGTTTAGTAGCATCTTCATCCCCTAAATTACCCTCGCCATCGATCATAATCAAAACGTTACGAACACCATTGTCTTTAGCGCGATTATTAAGATCTTTCAAATACGTCATATCTTGTGCTTTATCCTTAAAAAAAGCATTCACGTATTCAACTCCATAAATTCCGAATTTTTTTGCCGCTAATTCAGGAAAATCGATATTTTTAAGATCTCCCTTAAATAATGTTTTGTGCAATGACCACTCAGCTAATGAAATATCGAACCAGTTTTTAGGTGCTGCCAGCAAATCTAAGCTCGGCATTAAGGCCACTCCGGCAGCCGTTAAACCCAAATTTTTGAGAAAATCTCTTCTTGAATTCATAATTATAGTATTTAGTTTAAGTTCTTTATTTTTAAATATTACCCCAACCAGCTGTTAAAACATCAACCAGGTGAATAGTTTTTATTGGTAATCGATATTGATCGATATATGCTTGTAACTGAAGTAAGCATGAGGCATCTGTCGAAATAATGTAATCAGCATGCATATCCATGGCATTTTTTACTTTTTGCTCTGCCATAGCAGAAGAGATTCCTTCAAATTTTACTGAAAATGTCCCACCAAAACCACAGCAAACTTCACTATCCTTTACTTCTACCATTTCTAGACCAAGGACTTTACTTAATAAATGCCGCGGTTCATCTTTGATTTTACACTCTCGTAATGCTGAACATGCATCATGATAAACAGCAATCCCCTCTAACTCAGCACCAAAATAATCCTTCTTAACGACATTTACTAAAAAATCAGAAATTTCAAATATATTTTTCTGTATCGAACGACAGTGTGACTGCTCAATAGAGCCCGTGAATAAATCATTGTAACTATGCTTCACCATTCCGGTACATGATGCAGATGGCGAAACTATATAATGATCTGCACTAAAATCTTTTAAAAATTTTTGCCCAACAACTGTTGCCTCATCCCAAAAACCGGCATTATAAGCAGGTTGACCACAACATGTTTGTTCTGCGTTATAAGTAACTTCACATCCTGCTTTCTCTAACAGTCGAATAGTATTAAAAGCCGTTTCCGGATACAACTGATCTATAAAGCAAGGAACAAAAAGTTCAACTTTCATATGTTAATATTCTAAAATTTAAATTTAGGATTTATTGAACCGCAACAGACGAGCGAGCAGTAACAATCCAATTACAAAAAATAAAGATAAGGATAATGCCGAATATCTAATATTATGTGTCATTTGTTCAATCAGCGCAAACGAAAACAAACCCACCACAATTGCTAATTTCTCTGTAACATCATAAAAAGAGAAAAAAGCCGTTGTATCCTGTATACCTTCAGGAATTAATTTAGAAAATGTCGATCTTGAAAGCGATTGAATTCCTCCCATTACCAATCCAACCAAAGCTGCCAATATATAAAATTGAATTTCGGTTGTTAAAAAATAAGCAGAAATGCAGATACTGATCCAAATAACCACAACTAACATCAACACTCGAACATTTCCAATACGAGCTGAAATAGCCGACATAATAAATGCACCTGCAATTGCAACAAGTTGAATCAATAAAATAGTACCAATTAATTTAGTCGCGCCCAAATGCAATACCTTCTCTCCAAATGCCGATGCGACAATCATTAATGTCTGTACCCCTATACTGTAAAAGAAAAATGCGGGAAGAAATTTTTTGATCTCCTCTATCTGCTGAATATGCCCCCAAACTGAAGAAATTTCTGCTTTTACCTTGTTAATTAATGACAAACCCTCTCCTTTTCGGGTAGCCGGAATGTTAGGAAGATATTTGAAAGGAATAAGAGAAAATCCCAACCACCAAATTCCAACCATTAAAAAGGAAACCCTTGCCGGTAAAGAAGGATCAGTAATTCCAAACCAATCAGGTTTCAATACAATGATAAAACATAAAATCTGTAAGGTAACACAGCCCACATAACCATAGGAAAAACCTTGTGCACTCACCTTATCTTGCTGTTCCACAGAAGCGATAAGAGGAAGATAAGAATTGTTAAATAGAACACCGCCTATATACCCCATCGCCGCAATCACAAAACAAATAATACCAACTTCCAAAGTTTCCAGTTTAAAGAAAAAGAGTCCCATACATGCGACTGCTCCAGCAGTAGTAAAAAACTTCATAATTTGTTTCTTCTTGCCATTTGCATCTGCGTACGAAGAAATAAAAGGTAAAATCAATGCCATGACCAAATAAGCAAATGCTAAAGCAAAATTTGATAATGCCGTATTAACAAATTCAAACCCAAAGAACTTAACCACATCACCATGTTCTTTTGTATTGGTGATTGTTGTATAGTAAACAGGAAAAATCGTTGATGTAATAACCAGATTGTAAGCCGAATTAGCCCAATCAAACATGGCCCAAGAACGAATTAATTTTTTATTATCTTTTTTAATAACAGACATACTGAAGGTTTAGTCGATAAAAATAATAATTAAGCAGTATAAACTGAAATATTAATAATTCTGCCTGATATAAGTCATGATATTAACCATTTCCTTTCTAATAATCGCGCTTCTTTCATCAATAAAATTATTATTTAAAAAAGAAAAAGCAAGTTTTTTTCCAGACCGGGTTATTAAGTATCCACTTTGACAGTAAACTGATGTAATGGTTCCTGTTTTAGCAAACACAAATGGAACACCACGGTCAGTACTGTATGAACGTTTTAATGTACCATCAACGCCACCTGTAGAAAAAAGTTTAAATCGTTGAGATTCATCTGGAAGCTTATTTTTTATAGCCACTAAAACATCAATCATGTTTTGTGGCGTTATCTTATTATAAGAAGAGAGCCCAGATCCATCATGTAATACAATTTCATCCGAGTAATATTTAAAATAATGATCCTTCATCCAGTTGCGAACTAAATAAGTATCAAACATCTTAAATTTCTGTAGTGATATCATCATGAGAATTTGCTCAGCTAGGTAATTGTCACTAGGTAACATCATTTCACGTAAAACATACCGGGTAGCATTAGAGTAAAGAGTTTTTACCTCAGTTGGTTTACTATATTCAATGATCTGAATAGATTTATTTAAAGTGTCTGATAATAATCTAATGGCTAAAGTATCCGAATATTTAAAAGGAATTTCGTTAACATAGTTGGAAGGTACCTTTTCCCGAGATTGTAAGAATTGATTTTCAACAAATGATCTACTTAATGTAAACTTACCTTTATCTAAAGAAGGATCAATCGTTAACTTCTCCTGAAACAAGTATGGAACAAGCTTCAGACCATTGTTCGAATTCTCCCTAAAAGTAACGACATTTCCATAAATTGGAAATGTTGCAATTTCGGGTTGATAATAAGAATCAAAATCATCCATTGTCCAACCTGCAGCAAAAAAACGATTCTGCATAGGAGTTGGAATAAAGAACAGCTTTTTTTCTGTCTTCTTTAAAAAGTTGTAGACAACATGTGAATCCATTTTACTGTGTAAAAAAGTCGGATCACCTGTTCCCCAAAATAAGAGCGAATCACCTTTTTCAACATACTGTAACCCAGGAATTGAATCACCAAGCATTTCTAGAGCTGTATAAAGTGTAAAAACCTTAGTATTAGAAGCCGGTGTAAAATGCTTGTGACCATTAATATCAACAACATAACGATTACTGTCTAAATCGTATAAGGAAAATCCAAAAAAATGATCATTAAGTATTTGAGATTGCTGCAATTTAGCGTAAACATCACTAAACACCTGGGCATTAACATTATAAATATTAATAACTAAAATTAAAACAATAAATATTCTCTTAAAAAATTCCATCCCTGTAAAACTACGAAAATTGAGACATAATACTGGTTTTACTTATTTCCCTCATGGCCATAAATGAGCATGAAGGAAACAGCCAAACAATTATTATTTAACCTAAGTAAACATTCGCTTTCAATATAAAAACAAGCAGAAAGCTATTACACTAAAAAACATTGCTTAATTAATGATCAGCTACTTCAAACATTTCGTATGAGTATTAATGAAAACTTACAGACAATCAATAAATATAAAGTAAAAGGTCCTTATATTTGTTCTTAATGAATGTAAGCAATTTATTAGAAAAAGCCTTAAAATTTGAGTTCTTAACCAAAGAAGAAGGCATATATTTATATCATAATGCAGCCACAGCTGATCTAAGCTATGTTGCAAATGAATTACGTAAAATTCAAGTACCTCATGGAAAGGTAACTTGGCAAATCGATCGTAATGTAAATACCACAAATGTTTGTATTGCAAACTGCAAATTCTGTAATTTCTTTCGCAGACCTGGCCATGAAGATAGTTACATCACAGATCTTGAAACATACAAACAGAAGATTGAGGAAACCTTTATGTACGGGGGAGATCAATTATTGTTACAGGGGGGACATCACCCGGATCTTGGTTTAGAATTTTATGCGACTATTTTTAAACAATTAAAGGAGCTCTATCCAACATTAAAACTCCATGCTTTAGGTCCTCCAGAAATTGCCCATGTTGCTAAACTAGAGAATCTATCTCATATTGAAGTATTAAAAGCCCTAAAGGAATCCGGATTAGATTCATTACCAGGAGCTGGTGCAGAAATCTTAAATGATCGTGTACGACGCCTTATATCAAAAGGGAAATGTGGCGGTAAAGAATGGTTAGATGTAATGCGTGCAGCACATCAAATTGATCTCCCAACCTCAGCAACAATGATGTTTGGTCATATCGAAACAATTGAAGAACGTTTCGAGCATCTTGTCTGGATTAGAGAAGTTCAAACTGAAAAGCCTGAAAACCACTTCGGTTTTGTAGCATTTATTCCTTGGCCATTTCAAGATGATGGTACTTTACTAAAAAGGCTCAGAGGCATTACAAATGACGTAACCGGGGAAGAATATATCCGTATGATTGCTTTAAGCAGAATCATGCTTCCAAATATTAAAAACATTCAAGCTTCTTGGTTGACCGTAGGTAAACGAACTGCTCAATTATGCCTACACGCCGGTGCTAATGATTTTGGTTCCATCATGATCGAGGAAAATGTAGTATCCGCTGCTGGAGCTCCGCATAGATTTACAGCAAAATCTATTCAACAAGCGATCAAAGAAGCTGGATTTGAACCCCAACTGAGAACGCAGCGTTATGAGTTCCGCGAGCTTCCTGAACATATGGTAGAACAAGTCATCAATTACTAAAATCAGTGAAGGATATTATTCGTAACATAGAAGCAATTATATATGCTTCGGAAGACGGCATTACGTCGCAAGATATCAAACATGTATTGCAAGAAGCTTTAGCGATCGAAATTTCAAAAGATGAATTGCAAAATTTAATAGATAAGATCATCATTAAGCATCAAAGCGAAGATGAAGTGTTGGAATTAAAAGTGATTAATAACAGCTACCAATTTTTGACAAAATCAACTTACCATGAAACGATCAATCAATTACAGTTGCATCGGGACAAGAAAAAGTTAAGTCAGGCGGCATTGGAAACTTTAGCAATCATTGCATATAGACAACCTATTACAAAGCTAGAAATCGAACAGATAAGAGGTGTGAGCTGTGACTACTCCGTTCAACGACTTTTAGAAAAAAAACTAATTCAGATTGCTGGGAAGTCAGATTCAATAGGAAAACCTCTGCTGTACAGCACAAGTGCTCAATTTATGAACCACTTCGGCATTAATGGTGTAAGAGACCTACCACAACTTAAAGATATCGTTTCTGTAGACAATGAAATTGGTGAGGTCGTCGAATAACGACATTAGTAATTTTGCTCCGCATTTACAAATCAACGAATAACACTAATAATCAATCTTTTAGATTGATTATTTTTTTTCAAAAAAAGTTTAAAGTTCGAATTTTGTTATATAATTTTACATTATTAAATAAGCAAAAAAAAATATAATTTTATGAACACGGCAATGATGAAAAGTGAATCTATGAATGTAGAAGATGATAAATTTGGTTCATTTAATGGACCTGATGATGATTCTGATGATATCTTAGAAGATGACTTTAATTTAGAAGACATTGACTCTATTGGAGAATTTGACGATTTCGGAGACGAAGACGAATTTTAATCCAAATCAATCACAAAGATCTATAGAAAACAACTTACGTTGTCAGTCAAAAAGTAAGAAGGCTTGCAGATTAATATCTGCAAGCCTTTATTTTATTCATTCCCAAAATTGAATAAAACCTATTTCTTATGCAATTGCTCGTAAAGATCAATAACTTTCTTTTGCAACTCGATAACTTCAGTTTCACGGGATTGCAATTTTTTAGTTAATTCTGCCAATTCATTGATAGCTTCTTTATCCTCTTCCATATCGGAAGTTGATAAAAGCTGAACTACTGACAAATTAAATAATTTCGAAATTTGATTTAAGCGAGAAAGGTTAACATCTGTAATTCCTGTTTCAATTTTTGAAAAAGCTGGAATTGAGATATCTAATCTCTTTGCAACATCCTCTTGGCTCCACCCTTTTTGGTGTCTCAGTAGTCTAATTTTTTTTCCTAGTGCATTCATTTGGTAGATTTTTTTATTTACAAAACAAATATAAAATAAAAAATCTTTTATTCAAAGTGTTAAGGCAATTTTATTAATAATTCTTAAAAAAATGATCCGCCAGCTCGGTCAAATTAACCCCACTGTAATTGCCAGAACTCATCAGCAATAAATTATTGCCTTTTGATTTAAAATTCTCAAGGAAATCGTAGAGATCACCTAAATTCGTCACAATGTCCACGTCTGATCGATTGAACGCGTTTCGGATGTCTTCCAATAGATGTGTAGTACACTTATTTACCTCCTTAATTGATTCCATATTTATAAAAACAACCGGAAGATCCGCTTCATTCATCGTATCTTTATATTGACTGACAAATTTCTCATCCAAACTGTCATAAGCGTTTAATTCAATTATTGCTACCAACTTTTGACTTGGAAATTGCTCTTTAATAGCATGAATACTTGCTTTCAGTTTCTTAGGAGTATGAGCAAAATCCTGATAAACAACAGATCCCTCGAAACTTGCTACAAATTCCAGATAACGAATTGAACTCTTAAAAGTTTTTATGGCGTCAAAGAAATCCTCCTTCTTAATACCAAGCCACTCACAAACCGTATATGCCCCAGCAATGTTTGAAAGGTTATGCTTCCCAAATACCTGCAAAGGAATATCACCTTTTACGGACTTAATATATGTGGTACCTTTATTAATAGCATATTCAGGAATCTGATATCCATGCCGATTAATTTTACAAGATTTAGTATCTGTTATAATCTTTTGCAGATATTTATCTTCTTTGTTATAAATCAGAGTTCCCTTAGACTCTATCGTATTAATAAAGTCTTCAAACTGTTTTAAATAGTTATCGAAAGTTATTGTCGTGCTATATTCGTTCCAATTTATACCGCTAATCAAGGCAATATTTGGTTTATAAAACATAAACTTTGACTTATTGCTCAAGCTAGAAGCTACATTTTCATCACCCTCGATTAATATAATTTTGTTTATTTTTGTAATTTCGATCAAATTATCAAAACCTTCAAGTTGCGCTCCAACTAAATAATCAAAAGGTCTTTCAAGAGTTTTTAAAACATGCATGATCATACTCATGATCGTAGTCTTACCATAACTACCTGCTATGATCACCCTCGTTTTATCTTGAGAAAGTTCTTGAATAAATTCGGGAAATGAATAAATCTTTAACCCTAACTCCTGCGCTTTTATAAGCTCAGGGTTATTGATAAGTGCATGAGCTCCTAAAATTACAGCATCAATATCATCGGTAATTTTTTCGTCAAACCACCCTAGTTGCTCAGGCAATAAACCTGCATCAATGAGATGACTACGGGAAGGTTCCACAATCTGATCATCAGACCCAGAGACCTGATGCCCCTGCCTTTCCAAAGAAATAGCAAGGTTATGCATGATACTTCCTCCTATCGCAATAAAATGTATGCGCATATTATTATTTTACTTTCACGAACTTAGCCGAGCACCAGTTGTCCATTACTTTATTGGAAACAAACTCAAAACCTACAGCTTCTGCACTCGTTCTCAAAATTGATAAATCTTCCCCATCAAAAAAACCACTAATATACAACTCTCCGTTTAATCGAAGAGACTTGCTATACTGCGGAAATTGTTCCAACAATATATTACGGTTTATATTAGCTAAAATGATGTCAAATTCCCGACCTATTATTGTTTCATATGAACCTAATTTTGATTCTATATTACTAACGTTATTCAGTAACTTATTTTCCTCAACACTAGCGATACAAACATCATCAAAATCTACAGCAAATACATGTCTTGCTTCTTTTTGTGATGCTAAAATAGCCAATATACCTGTACCGCAACCCATATCCAAAACTTCTTTATCCTGAAAGTTATTTTCAAGGATATAACGAAGTATCATAGTTGTGGTCTGGTGATGCCCCGTACCAAACGACATCTTAGGATCTATTATTATTTCATAACGAATTTCCGGTTTAGCCGGATGAAAATTAGCTCTGACATAACAATCATTATCAATTAAAATCGGGCTAAAGTTACTTTCCCATAACTTATTCCAATTTTGATCTTGTATATCCACCACTTCATAACGAACCTCGAAACCGTCTTCTTGTTGAAGAATAACTGTTTCCAATGCCTGAAGATCAAGGTTTGCAGTTGGAATAAAAGCTGCAAACCCTGTCTCAGTATCTTCAAAAGTATCAAAACCTATATCAGCTAGCTCGGCAATAAACAAATCCTGTTGCCACTCTTCCCCTACTATTCGCGTAAATATTACCTCACTATATTTCATAATAGATTTTTACTTATTAAAAACTTTAACGATATCTAAGAAGTCTCTTGATTTTAAAGAAGCTCCACCGATCAATCCACCATCAATATCAGCTTGTGCAAACAATTCACCTGCATTTTTAGGGTTACAGCTTCCTCCATATAAAATACTAGTCTCATCCGCAACAGATTGATCATAATGAGCCGCTACAGTAGCACGAATAAAAGCATGAACTTCTTGAGCTTGCTCTGGAGAAGCTGTTAAACCAGTACCGATAGCCCAAACTGGCTCATAAGCCAACACAACTTTCGCAAACTCCTCTTTGGATAGATGAAACACCCCTTCTGCCAATTGTGTTTTTATAATATCAAAAAACTTTCCAGACTCTCTTTCCTCTTTAGTTTCACCAATACAGAAAATTGGTAACAAATCATGCTTTAACGCAGCATCAACCTTCTCACTTAATAAGGCATTTGTTTCTCCAAAATAAGCTCTACGCTCCGAATGTCCCAATATAACATAATCAGCACCTACAGATTTAACTTGACTTGCAGAAATTTCTCCTGTATAAGCTCCAGATGCAGCCTGGTGGATATTTTGTGCACCTACAGCAACATGAGAAGCCGTCTTTGCCAATTGCGCAATACTATGTAAATGAATAAATGGGCTACAAACAACGACTTGTTGGTCACCAACAATTTCATCTTTAGCCATATTCACAACTTCAGAGAACAAGCTAACTCCATCCTGATAATCCAAATTCATTTTCCAGTTTCCTGCTACAATTTTCTTACGCATAATACTTTAGTTTTTAAATGTTGATTGATTAATTTCTATAATTCTTTCAATTAGTCTCTTGTCTAATCTTTTATTTTTTGATAAAAATACAACTTCTAAATCAGAAATAAACTTTTGAAGTTGATAAGCTTCCTTTATGTCCCCGTATAGCCAAGTAAATGACGGAACAAATTTAGGATAAAAATCCGTCAATGCTAACATACATCCTGTACCAATAACAGTTCCGGTATTAAAAGCTGACTGTATTCCAGATCGACTGAAATCTCCCATATATAAACCACACTTCATCAATCCTGTATCACGCAATCCTTTCGATAAATAATCATAAAGCTCAACAGGAGATAAATTATTCTTCAAGTTTGAATTTGTTGTGCCCGCACCAAGGTTACACCAATCACCAATCACCGAACAACCCAAATATCCGTAATGCCCTTTTGCACTAAAATCCCCGATACTTGAGTTCGCGATCTCCCCTCCTACTACTGCACATTCACCAATTGAAACATTTCCGTAAATCGTTGTCCCCATCTTAACAACAGCATGCTTTCCAATATACAATGGTCCTCTTAAATTAGCCCCTTCCATAACGACAGCACCCTCTTCTATATAAATTGGACCTGTCTTTGTATTCAGAGTCACACATTCCATCTCAACGAAATTACCGATATACAATTGATCACCAATCACCGTATTGCTCTCAGAATAAAGTGCACCTGAAAAATGTTTTGTCAAGATCTCAAAATCACGTATAATCTCCGGACCAACATGTAAATACAGATCTTCTATAAATCGGACACGAATGAGGGTCTCATCAAAAGGTATATGGGCCACCCTCACTTTAGAAGGCTCGTCAAAATCAGCCCTTAATGCAAGTAGATCATTACCAGACTTAAGAAACTGGCCCTTCGACAACGAAATTAATTTTTCAAGAAAGGATTCATTGGGAATAACATTTACAGACACAAAGTAGAGTTCCTCTGCTTCATAAGATGATAATGCAATCTGTTCATCGATAGATAAAGAATTGTCTAAGCAATCATATAAAACAACAGCATCTAAAGCATGTTTCCACTTTTCAAACAAGGGAAGTATTCCAATACGTAATGAAGCGGTAGGTTTAACTTCTGTAAAGGGCCACAAAGAATCAGAGTTAAATAGATCCCCTAATCCATTAAAACATTGTAAGTACCTTGACTCTGTTGACTGATCAAATAAGATAACTATCACCCTATAAAAATAACAAAAAAAACTCGATAATGGATATTATCGAGTTTTAATATTGTGCTACCCTTAGGATAACAAAAATTACTTTTTGTTATAACGGCTACGGAATTTATCAATACGACCAGCCGTATCAACCAATTTCATTTTACCAGTATAGAAAGGGTGAGAAGTATGAGAAATCTCCAATTTTACAACTGGATATTCATTACCATCTTCCCAAGTGATTGTCTCTTTTGTATCAACACATGATTTTGTGATGAAAGAATAGTCATTTGACATATCTTTAAACACAACTAATCTGTAATTTGAAGGATGCAAATCTTTTTTCATTTTTATCTTATGATTACGTATATTCAATAATTGAGGTGCAAAGATAATTTATTAAAACCTTATTTGCAAGAATATTCCGTAACAAATATTCCAAATAAGGTATTTATTTTTTACCCTTTACTCCTACTGCAAATATAGTCAATTTTAGCATAAAAAAAGATAATATTTATTCCTTATTTAAGGAATATTGTTTAATTTAAACATAAATTAGAAACTACTTAATTTAACAAGACCACATTATGAGCAAATTAGATGAAAAAATCTCAGCATATATTGCAGAGGCAAAAAAATTAAAACTATCCTTAGAAGACTCTCTTATCGAATCTGTTACAAAAGGGTTAGGTCCTTCTATTTACAAAGCAGATGCTGAAACAATCGCATCTTCTGATCCTGAAGAAATTAAAAGATTAAAAAACAATTTTTTAATCAAAAAATTAGGTCTTACAGATGATGCAAAATTAGATGCGGCTATTGAAGAAGTTTTTACTCAAATTGGCAAATCAAACCGCAACAAATACCGTGCATTAGTATATGCACTGCTTGTTAAGAAATTCAAGAAAGAAAGTTTATACAAATAATTTGAATAAGAGTCATCCAACTCTTATTCAAAAATCAATTCACCAAAGAATTCAGGTAAATGAAAATTAGGAGTTGGATGATCTATTTTATTCCAAGATAAAAAGTGAGGTCGAGGTAAATGATCTCCACATTTATAAAAATTAGCAAAAATCTTATTTTCCTTTAAAAAGGAATTTGTAATTTGATTATGTGTAAAAGCTGTAAATGGAATGTACTGAATCAAGCTCCATTTAGAGCCTGTTTGAGTACGCTCAATAGTACTAAATACATCAACTTGATCAATTTGCTCTTCTGTTAATCGCGAGCGCTCAGTCTTCACATTAGTGCCATACCCAATCAACCCTGCTCCAATAGGATTAAACTCAAAATTGTAATAGTGCTCTTTGTTATCAAATGAAATGAAGAATTCAACACAGCTATCTTCCCAGATATTATCATTGTGTACATGATATTGTGCCTTGATAACTTCTTCCTCGATCTCATACTGAATAATTATCGCCTTTTGATCATACGCTACCCTAAACTTAGCTTGAGGAATATATGGGTAATCTTCATTCCAGTTCGCGACATTTATATTATTCCAAGATGTAGAACGTAATAATTCATTTAAAGATTGATACCCCTTTAAATCACTATGTTCCAGATTAATTGATGATATAATGATTGAATTTGTCATATACAATAATACTAAATTAAAGCAAAAAGAGAACATTGAAATATCAATGCTCTCTACTATTTGATTACTAATCTTGCAAAACTGAACTAATGGCAGTTTTTAACTCCTCTTCTTGTCTTTCCATCTCTTCAACCAATTTCAATTGCGTTTTGGTTCTAACGAGATTATGATCATCATACTTTGTTTTAAAATAATGATCTCCTTCAAGATAATCTGTTAAAAATCGTACACCTTGCATATATGGCAGTAAAAATACGCCTTCTAATAAAGAGTGCACCTCAATATCAGTTAAAAACTCTTTAGCTTCATTTAAATATCCTTCTGCGTATGCTGCATAAAGAGGAATATTTAAAATAATCTTAGACAAGTCTTTCTCATCTTCTTCCACTGGATTAATAATCGTACGAATTGCATCTCCAAAATCATATGCTACATATCCAGGCATGACCGTATCTAAATCAATCACACACTGCGCCTGATCATTTTGATCCAATAATACATTATTAAATTTTGTATCATTATGAGTAATGCGTAAAGGAAGATCTCCTTTAGAAGCTAGATCAAGAATTGTTCGCATACGGTCCTCTCTAGAGAAGATAAATTCTAAAATATCTTTTACGCCCTCAACACGTCCTTGTGAATCAGCCGCAATTGCCTTCCTTAAATTATCCAACCTAAACTGGATGTTATGGAAATTAGGCAATACTTCAACAATTTGAGTAGCATCTAAATCTGCCAACTGTAATTGAAATTGACCAAAAGCTTTCCCTCCCTCTGAAGCTTGCGTTGTAGTCTCCACAACATCGTAGCTTTTGGTACCATCAATAAGAATAAACATCCGCCAATAATCTCCATCTTCATCAAGATGATATAAATCATTTGATTTAGTCGGAATTATAGTGAGTACCCTTGACTCTTGAATTTCAATTGGTAAATGCGCAATTTTAGTTTTTAAATGATCGGTGACATGTTTAATGTTTAACATGAGACCATCGACATTTTGAAAAATATGATGATTTATCCTTTGTAATAAAAAGGTTTTACCAATGGTATTTCTTGTTGTTACACGATATGTATCGTTGATATGTCCTGAACCAAAAGCTTCCACACTTATGATATCTTCACTTAAAGAAAACGCTGCTGCTGCTTTCAGACCATTCATTTGATTCGAATTTGACATTAAAAATTATACTAACTATAAATAATTAAGTTTTTAACTGGACTGCAATATCCCAAATAGTTGTGAAAAGTGCTAATAAAATATCAACACAAACGTTTGTTCTTTTTTTTCATTTTAGACAAACGTTTGCACATTAAGTTTGTATTTCCAATTTTATATATTTGTTTGATAGCGAATTAAGTTATATCACACTAAACTCACAATATAACTTAAAAGGGATATTTAATATCCTGATTATAAAAGAACAAAAATTATGGACAGAAGAAATTTCATAAAATCTACAGCACTTACAACTGCTGGACTGGGTATCCTTTCTAGTACAGATTTATTTGCAAAAGATGGTAAAGTTAGGTTAGCATTTATTGGAGTAGGACTTAGAGGCCGTAACCATGTTGCTATCGCATTAAACCGCGACGATGTTGAAGTTGTTGCAATTTGTGATACACAAGAAGAATCTTTATCACAATGTCGTAAGCAATTTGATAAAAAAGGAATTAAACTTCCGAAAGAATACACAGGCGGTATCGATGCTTACAAGAAAATGTTAAGTAAAGAAAAGTTAGATGCTGTAATCATTGCAACTCCTTGGGAATTCCACAAAGATCAAGCAATTGACTCCATGAAGGCAGGCCTATATGTAGGTTGCGAAGTTATTGCAGGACTAACAGTACAGGATCACTGGGATGTAGTAAAAGCATCTGAACAAACAGGGAAACCTTACATGACTTTAGAAAATGTGGCATATCGTCGTGATGTATTGGCTGTTCTTAACATGCACCGCCAAGGATTATTTGGAGAATTACTTCATTTAGAAGGTGGTTACCAACATGATTTACGTGAAGTTCTTTTTAATGATGGAAAAAGCTACTACGGTAAAGGTGTAGAATTTGGCCCTAAAGCAATTTCTGAGGCACAATGGCGCACAAAATATAACGTAGAACAAGATGGTGATTTATATCCGACGCACGGTTTAGGTCCAATTCTTCCTTTCGTTAATATTAATGCTGGAAATCGTTTTACACACCTGACGTCTTACTCGAGTAAAGCGAGAGGCTTGGCTGCATATGTTGAAAAACAATCTCCAGGTCATCCAAATGCAAAATTGAATTATAAAAATGGTGATATCACCCAAACAATGATTCAGTGTCAAAATGGAGAGACTATCATGTTAACACATGATACGCACTTGCCAAGACCATACTCAATCGGTTTCCGTGTTCAAGGTACAGAGGGAATCTGGATGGACGTTGCACAAGGTATCCATATTGAAGGGAAATCAAAACCTCATACTTGGGACCCTGCAAAGGAATGGGTAGATAAATACGATCACCCAATTTGGAAAAAGTATGAAACATTAGCAACAGGCTCAGGTCACGGTGGAATGGACTGGTTTGTCTTCAACTCTTTTATCCAAGCTACCAAACAAGGAAAACAAACTCCTTTCGATGTTTACGACTCTGTTACAATGAGTGCAGTATTCCCATTATCAACAGAATCAATTAAACAAGGTAATCAAACTGTTGAATTTCCTGATTTTACTTCCGGAAAATGGAAAACAAAGAAAAACACATTCATGCTAGATGATAGTGGATTGTAAAATAACAAAAAGGCTTCTAAATAGAAGCCTTTTTATGTTATAGACGAAGGCTAATGCCCTGACAAAAGAGATCTCTCAATCTTTTTTACATATAAATTTCTAAAAATTTACTACATTTAGCCTAAGTATAAAAAAAACATGCTCACAGAAGTCCTTATTATATTAGCTCTAATTATTCTAAATGGAGTATTATCTGCATCAGAAATTGCAATCGTCTCCAGTAGAAAAGCCCGACTGCAAGCAGCATCTGACAAAAATAACCCTGCAGCTAAAATAGCCTTAGCTTTAAAAGAATCTCCAAACAATTTTTTATCCACTGTTCAAATAGGAATTACTTTAATAGGGATTCTAACAGGTTTTTTTAGCGGCGGAAGTATTGCAGTCTACCTGAAGCAGATATTTGTTCAAATCTCATTTTTAGCACCATACAGTGAACAGTTGTCTGTAGTAATCGTTGTTTTTATCATCACTTTTTTTTCTTTGGTACTTGGAGAACTAGTGCCAAAAAGAATCGGTATGGCTATTCCAGAAAAGTATGCCATGGTCATCGCTTACCCAATGAATCTACTGAGTAAAATAGTTCGTCCCTTTGTCTGGCTACTCAGTATTTCAACAGATTGTATTGTCAAATTATTTAATATCAAAAGCACACACAATTCAGTAACAGAAGAAGAAATAAAAGCATTGGTCGATGAAGGAGTGGATAGTGGAGCTATTGAGGGGATAGAACACGATATTGTAGACCGATTATTAAGCTTAGGCGATAAAAAAGCAATAAATCTAATGACCCATAGAAGTAATATTGCTTTTTTAGACCTAGAAGATAGTTTCGAAGAACATCGACATATCATTATGAACACGGAGCATACCATGTACCCAATTTGCGAAGGTAATCTTGATAACATAAAAGGAGTCGTACATGTAAAAAAATTACTGTCACAATATTTAAAAGAAAAACCGATAGATTTAAACAGTTTGATAGAACCTATTAAATTTGTTAACGAGCATAGCTCCGCTTACAGTATTTTAACAAGCCTGAGAGCATCGCATATACACCAGGCTATCGTAATTGATGAATATGGCTCTACACAAGGCGTTATTACCCTTCGAGATATTCTATCTGACCTGGTAGGTAATTTACCTGAAGATCAATCAATCGACAGACCTCGAATCCGTAAACGTGAGGACGGATCCTATATTGCAGATGGGCAATACCAACTGGATAAGTTTATGGAAGAGTTTGAAATTGGTCTCTCTGAAGAAGACGAAGATGAAATAAATAATATTACCACTTTAGGTGGACTTGTATTTTTGCTCCTTGACCACGTTCCTGAAGAAGGGGAACAGGTTCAGTACAAAAATATAAAATTTGAAGTCCTGGATATGGATGGTAATCGAATTGATAAAATTTCATTCAGAAAAAAAGGAGATGATTAATCATCTCCTTTTTTATTTGTGAGCATCAATAAGCTTATGTAGATCTGTTTTAGTAATCATTCCACTTTGCCTCCATACTTGAGTACCATTTTTAAATAATACAAAAGTAGGAACTCCACTTACTTTATAAATGGATGCTATCTTAGGATTTTTATCCACATCAATTTTTATAATTGACAAACTTTCATCATAAAACTCTTTTACATCTTGTAATATGGGTGCCATGGTCTGACACGGTCCACACCAAGTTGCAAAGAAGTCTACCAGTACAACATTATTTGATTTAATAATCTCATCGAATGTAGCCATTATTTCTCCTCTTTTAATTGTTTCAATGCCTGATATCCACCTCTAATATTTATTACATGCTCAAAGCCCTTCTTCTTCAAAATAGACATAGCAATCATACTACGATATCCAGAAAGACATTGGACATAATAATTCTTATTGTCTGGTAAATCTAGATTAAAGTTACCTAAATCTTTTAATGGAAAATTCATAGCATTGTCAATATGCCCTGTGGCAAACTCTTTTTCCGACCGGACATCTATTATTTGACCTTCGTTTGATAAATCTAAATAAGTCGAAGCATCGACCTCTGGTATAGAATCTAAAAGGTACTGCTTTTTATAACTACGCACACCTCCCTCAAGATACCCTAATATATGCGTATAGCCTAATTCTTCCAATGTTAAGCATACCTGTGCTACTGTTTCCTGATCTGAAAGGAGTATAATCGGTTGGTCTTTGTTGGCTAATATTTTTGGAACCCAAGCTTTAAATGGGCCGTTCCAACCGATAAACACCGACTTAGGAATATAACCTGCTGCAAAATCTTTTACCGACCTGGTATCTAACACCAATGCTCCTGTTGCTTCCAATGACATAAATTGCGTTAAATTCAAAGCTGAAACAGGAGGGATAAGCGAAATAGAAGGAGATCTCTTTTCACTTTCCGATATTGCTTTTCCAAAACCTATCTGTGTAAATGTTAAAATAAAAAATACTGTTGCACACGCGCCAACTATATAAGTTAAATATTCTTTTTTCATCTGTATTAATTTTTAAAAGAAGATAAAGCAATTAAAACCGATACTTTCAACTTCTTTTGTGAATTGATGTGCGATGCTGATCGCTTCCACCAGAAAATAATGATGTATGTTTATAAATTTCAAAGAGGAACATACCCCCTTAAGCATCCTCTGTATTTATTGTCTCAAGATTATGTAATTTCAATTTTTAAAAGGAATAGTAATTTTTTCAAGTTCTTCAATAGTACCATTGAAGATATTTAGATCCACATTCCCGTTAATCCCTCTAACAGTCCCCTTCTCGGAAAACTGCCAAAAATTCCAATGATCTTTAAGATCTTCGACCCAAAAATTATAATTGGCAATCCATAAAATATAATTACTAAATTCTTTTTGAAGAAAATCTGTATAATATTTATCTCCTGAATACAAAATAGGCTTTACCCTATAATGTGATTCAACTTCGTCCAGCCACCGTTTTAAACCAACTTTCAGACTGTCCATAGATTGATGTTTAGGCAATTCCTCAATATCTAGTACAGGCGGTAGATCTCCCGATTCAAGTTTAACAGTCTTAATAAAATTTTTAGCCTGCTTAACGGAATTTTCATTTGGTCTAAAATAGTGATAAGCCCCTCTTAAATTCGCTCTAGTAGCAACTGCTTTCCAATTATCATCAAATCGATCATCCACCTTACTTTCACCCATCGTTGCCCTTACAAAAATAAAATCTATTGGAAATTGATCATTGATTGTATTAACTTCTATCCAGTTAATATCACCTTGATATTGCGATATATCTAAACCAAAAATCTTATCTGAATGGCTCGACATAATCTCCACATTTCGAATATCATATTTAGCCTCTTTATGAGCAGTTCCTCGAGCTTTCCCCAAAGTACTGAGGTAATATCTAATTCCCGCACGATAATGCCATGCAAACGCTAAAAGAACAAGAAGAATAAAAGCTCCAGAAAATGCGATATACTTCCATCTTTTACCATTGTCATCTGTGATCTCGCCTGATTTCTTGCGCTGAACTTTCTTTTTCTTCATTTGGCAATGAATTTAATCTATCTTTTACAAAGAATCAAAATTAAAATAAACATTTTGTATTTTTGTCTATGATTGTTTACAACCCAAAAGATTGGCTTACTTCAACTCTCAAACTCCATAAAACGGATACTTTCCGTAAATTATTTCCATATCTTATCTTAGCATCTTTATATTCTTGGGGCATTGCGTACCTAGAACTGGAATATCTAAAACTAGCTGAAAAAAGTTGGATTAAAAATATCACAATAGTTCATAGCTTACTTGGATTCGTACTCTCCCTTTTGCTTGTATTTAGAACTAATACTGCGTACGACCGTTGGTGGGAAGCTAGAAAACAATGGGGTTCACTAACAAACATCAGTAGAAGTTTATCCTATAAAATGAATGCATTTCTGGAAAGCGATGATAAGGTAAACCGCAGCTTTTATAGGAAAGCAATTCCGCTTTATGCAGAAACACTCTATACCTTTCTTCGTTCGGACTACACCAAATTTATGCTTGATGAAGTGTCACATCCGGAATTAGAAAATCTGGATGATCAAAAACATGGTCCCAATCAGGTAGCATCATTAATTTTTAAAAAAACAAATTCCCTCTATAAAGAAGGAAAAATAACAGGAGATCAATTTCGAATTATCAACAATGAACTTGAATCTTTCACCAATGTATGTGGAGCATGTGAACGGATTAAAAACACACCAATACCGCTATCCTATAATGCATTCATAAAAAAGTTCATCATCCTTTATACAGCAACACTACCCATCGGATACGTCTTTTCAATTGGTTATTTTGTGATTGCAGCAGTACCATTTATATTTTATGTACTAGCATCATTAGAATTAATTGGCGAATCCATTGAAGAACCTTTCGGAACAGATAGTGATGATTTACCGATTGATAAAATCGCACAGAACATCAAAAAACACTGTTATGAAATCTTACTTCCATAGCCTTTAAAAGTAATTTAAGCCTTTTTTTTAACTAAAATATAGCTTAAAAAATTAATCTCCCTCATTTTCAATGGAGTAAAAAATAAGTTTTGGCGACTAAATGAATTTTTCTACTTTTGTGGCGGAGAGCTGGCAGAGTGGTCGAATGCGGCAGTCTTGAAAACTGTTGACTGTCATAGGTCCGGGGGTTCGAATCCCTCGCTCTCCGCCAACAAAAAATAAAGCCCAACTGCAAAGTTGGGCTTTTGTTGTTTTATGAAGTTTATAAAGCTTTATAAAAAACAAAGGAAATGAGTAAAACAATTGGTTATATTTTGTGATGGAGCCTCCCTTTTGAATCTCTCCCAATAAAAAAACCCAACTGCAAAGTTGGGCTTTTGTTGTTTTTTAAGTATTATTTATCCATACTGATTCGTTCTGTTTTTTCTACTTTTTCATCCTCTTTTGGAAAGCCGGAGCGCATGATCTCATCCCACAAAGCTGAACTTACACCGAATCCGTGTTCTGGATCAGAATAATGATGCAACATATGGTGTTGTTTAATTCGTTTAAAAATTCCACTCTTAAAGTTAGCATGATGCATTGCGTAGTGGCATTCGTCATAAATTAAATAACCAATCATAAAACCCGAAAAGAAAGACGCCAATATAATATCCGAACTAAAAAAGAAAGTAAACAAATAATAAACCAATGCTGCCAAAGGTATACTCGCAGATAATGGCATAACCAATCTTAATCTATCCTTTGGATAATCATGATGTACACCGTGAAAAATAAATGCTATTCTCTTACCCCACTTAGTTGTTGGATGATAATGAAAAACCCAACGGTGTAATGCATATTCGAATAAAGTCCAGAAAGCAAGTCCAAAGACAAAATACTGGATATAACTAAGAATACTCATATCTCCAGGACCTAAAGCAGTCCATGAAAAGTAACCAATTATTGGTAAGTAAAATATTAAAGGAACACTCCAATGGACTTTTGTCAATGATTCTAAAAAATCACTTTTAAACATCCTTGAAGATTCAGTGGAATTTGAAACAAAATTACGCTTTGCCATACAATTAATTTATTAATAAAATTGCTACAGATTATCTTTTGCAAAAATAATAATTATAAAAAAATATATAAAACACCATTCATCAAGTTAAAGTCACATTACTGACTTTTTAAACATAAAAGTTAAACCTATAAAAATATCTATAAAAGAAATCTAATTTAAAAATCATTATTTCATCAATTCTTTCAATTCATCTTCACTAAAAGAGTTTGCACCTTTGATATATTTATATATAATTTCTTTTACATCCCGATGCTGAAGACTATATAGGTGGTCAATTATATAAGATTTATCCTTTTTGATATCATTGCTGTAATTTAAAATAGAAGGTGCATGAGTTTGAACACTCCACCTGATAAAACGAAGTTCAACATTACTGGGTTCTTCCTTAATTAAAGTCTCTAATAAATTTTTACCTTTATTAAATTGACCAAGTTTCCGGAATGGATTACCCATATGTTTAGCAAAAACCATTTCATAAACAGCTAAATAACCTCTATCAGTCGTTTCTTTCGCTTTAGCCCGTAGTAAATTCAGATTATTTTCACAAATACTTTCATCTTTCACTGCTAAAGAATACTCTTTACGAATTTTAAGAAGATTCAATTCTTGTGCTGAAGCATGAGAACCGATCATTAAAAAAAATAAAAGAATCTTAATTGTCATAAATAAAAGGTTTTAAAATTAAATGTGTCAGTTTATTCTTGCTCTCTTAAAATTACTCAAAAAAAGTGCTAAATCTTAAAAAATTATCAGATATAATTATCAATGGTTAATAGGTTGAAAATACAACGTCAGTAAACGACTACAAATAAAACTAATGAAACCAAAATTGATTAGGAAAACCAATCTAATTACGAGTTTTGCATCATGAAATTACAATTAATACAAACTCCCTCTTGGTTTAAAGTAACTGGTTCGATAATATTAGGAATACTGCTGGGTTGCTTTATTGGGGAGATTCTTTTTTCTTTTTATCAATTGTTGACGTAAAAAGCAAAAAAAAGAGTTTCATAACGAATAAAAATTTTCTAACAAAGCTTTCATTACTAATTGTTTTTCAGTATATTTAGATTACCGATTATAAATAAAAAAACAGCTGAAGTATGGAAGCAACTTTAGAATATGAAATTTGGGACAGCATTGTTAACAGTGCAAAAACAAGGTTTGATTACAAACATATTTTATCTTTATTCAAAGAAACTGATAGTGAGATCATCGATAAATTTCTATTTCATGTTTTAGTTGCATTCGCATGTGGCGAAGATCATGCAACGATTTCAACAAACCTTTTTAATGAATTACAACAAATTGGTTTTGATTGTAACGAACAACAAATTGATGGGTTTATTGCTGACAAACACGAAACTTTCAGTATTGAAATATATGCCACCTATATTGCTTTTTCACTTTTAGAAGATGGTGAAGATCCTGCAATAATTTCCGCAACAATTCAAGATCTACTGAAGAAGCCAGAGTAAGAAATAATATTTTTTTTCGATTATACGTATAAGTCCTTTGCAAATTTCACCTATTCACTATCTTCGCAAAAAAAAGATGGTAGAAAGGGACAATTCACTGGATATTATACGTAGTGTAGGTTTATTGTGCATTATTCTCGCACATGTAAACCCACCCTTTACAATATTTCAAATCAGAAACTTTGATGTTCCTTTAATGGTATTTATCTCAGGATATTTATTTGGGAACAAAAATCAAACCTTTAAATCCATAACCGATTTTACAACCTATCTATGGAAACGCTTTTTCCGTCTTGTTGTACCCGTATGGATTTTCTTATCGATATTTTACATCATTCAGTACTTTTTCCCCTTATCCTTTAAGATCAATTACACACAGTTTCCAGATATTATGATTTCGAGCTATCTGCTATTAGATGGCTTTGGCTATGTTTGGATTATACGCATCTTTTTAATGATTGCCATCCTAGGGCCATTGTTCAGTAAAGTCATTAAAAATAAATGGCAATTATTGATTTATTATGCCATTTATGAAATGGTCGTTCAGTTTTCAACTGATTTATTTCAACCAGGCGTACAAAAATACTTCAATCAATTTGGCACCTATAGCTTAGGTTTTCTCATTTTCTTCATGCTAGGAGCACAATACCGAAATTATGATGTAAGAACTAAAACACTATTATTTATCATAAGTGCTTTGATAAGTATTGGAGGCTTGATATATTTTAAATTCCACCTGGGAATACCATTTGATATTGGAGCATTGAAATATCCACCACATTCGTTTTATATTTTTTATGCAGTAAGTATTTTCTCACTTATATTTTGTATAAAACCAACTATTCAAAAATTAAACAAACCTATTTTAAATTTCATAGGCTCTTCAACAATTTGGATTTATCTATGGCATATATTATTTCTATTCTTGATCAATTTAGAAAACTGGTATTTAAATTGGATAGCTATTCTCACACTATCCATTATAGCAACATTTCTACAACAACAACTCATTAACAAAGCAATAAATCACTTTAAAATTCCCGCTAAGCAAGCAAAACAAATACGAATTATTTTTTGTTCCTAGTTTTTTAAGTTACAAATGACAAAACTTAACCAGGATAATATCATATTTTAATGTCAAAAATGTACCTTAGCACTATGAGTAATTACGCAGTTATTTTTGATATGGATGGTGTTATTTGTCATACCAATCCCTATCACGCTAAAGCTTTTGAAGCATTTTTCAAAAAATACAATATTGAAAGTAGTGAAGAAGAATTTCAGGAGCATATGTATGGTAAACACAATAGCTATATCATGCAACATTTTTTCAAGAGAACAATAGCTCCTGATGAATTGATCAAGTTAGAGTTTGAGAAAGAAGAACTCTTTAGAATTATTTATAAAGATCAGATCACACCAATAGCAGGTTACTTAGAATTTTTAGAAGACCTCAAGAGAAATGATTTAAAAACTGGAGTGGCCACTTCTGCACCTAAAGAAAATATGGATTTAATCTTAGATGCACTTCATATCCGACCCAAAATGGGTTCGATCTTATGTAGTGAAAATGTTAATCATCATAAACCACATCCAGAAGTTTATCTAACGTCCGCTAATAATTTAGAGGTAGAGCCTATAAATTGCGTCGTTTTTGAAGATTCTTTTTCAGGAATTACAGCTGGTCTGAATGCGGGAATGACAGTAGTTGGCGTATTATCTACCCACACCAAAGATCAACTTCCAACCTGTCATGCATACATCAATGACTACACGGAGATATCAACTGACAAGATTTTAGAATTACTAAAAAGGGCTTGATAAAATTATCAAGCCCTTTTTTCTAATCTCTTTTAAGACCGAATTTTTCGATCTTACTATATAAATGACTTCGCTGAATATCTAAATCATCAGCAGTTTTAGAAACATTCCACGTGTTTTTCTCTAATTTATATTTGATAAACTCCTTCTCCGCAAAATCCTTAAAATCTTGAAAAGAAGCAAAGTTATCTAGATCAACCTTTCCACCATTTTGCGTCGTATGGCTAGATCCATTATCCGTATGTGCATGAGAAGAAATAGCATTCACCGTGTTTGAAGGATTTGCAAATGCAATAACATCCCTATCCGTAATAGATTTATCACTTAAAATAATTAAGCGTTCAATCATGTTACGTAATTCGCGAATATTACCCGTCCAAGGAAGATTACTCAACTCTTTTAATGCAGCAGGTGTAATTTCTTTTATTGGAACCCCATATTCATTACAAATTTCTTCACAAAAATTCTTCGATAATAAAGGAATATCATCCACACGTTCAGTCAATGAAGGTACGTGAATAAGAATTACAGAAAGGCGATGGTATAAATCCATTCTAAAATTCCCTTCATCAATCTCTTTAAAGAGATTCTTATTCGTCGCTGCAACAACACGAACATTCACATCAATTTCCTTATCACCACCTACACGGGTTATCTTATGCTCTTGTAAAGCCCTTAACACCTTAGCTTGGGCAGAAAGGCTCATATCGCCTATTTCATCCAGAAAAAGTGTACCATTGGTAGCTAATTCAAATTTACCAAGACGTTGTTTAATAGCGGAAGTAAAAGATCCCTTTTCGTGACCAAATAATTCAGACTCAATTAATTCCGATGGTATTGCTGCGCAGTTAACTTCAATTAAAGGACCTTCTGCACGATTAGATTTCTCATGCAACCAACGTGCAACAAGTTCTTTTCCGGCACCATTTGCACCTGTAATAAGTACGCGAGCCTCCGTAGGTGCAACCCGATCAATTGTTTCTTTAATACGACTAATCGCTTCAGATTTACCTAAGATTTCTTTGGTTTTATAGCTCGTTACCTTTTTCTTTAAAACTTTAGTTTCAGTAACTAATGAGACCTTCTCTAAGCCATTCCTTACCGTGATAAGTAAACGATTTAAATCAAGTGGCTTTTCTAAGAAATCAAAGGCACCTTTTTTAGCGGCTTCGACAGCAGTTTCTATCGTACCATGACCCGAAATCATAATAAAAGGAAGATCTGGATTTGTTTTTTGGGCAGTTGCCAAAACCTCCATACCATCCATCTTATTCATTTTAATATCACAAAGAACAAGATCAATTTTTTCCTTCTTAATGATCTCTAAGGCCTCAATACCATTATCTACATCTAGTATATTATAATCTTCATACTCTAAGATGTCTCTTAGTGAATTTCTGATTGCCCGTTCGTCATCAATAATTAATATTGTACTCATAAAAGTATTATTACTCTTCCTTAAAGGTTATCTAAATTATTGGTAATATAGTAAAAAAGAAGCAAACCTTATAAGCCGGGTTCTGTAAACCGAAAAAATCGGAGTTTCTACCATTTATCTAGGCTAGTCATCACTAACTAGCTCCATCAACCTACCCATTACGAATCTTAGCCTAAACTAAAAGAAGACGAGCAGCCTTCGAATTTCGCAACCTATTTGGTCTTTCAACACACGAGGTTTACCGCAATGTATGTCGCCATACAAGACCGTGAGCTCTTACCTCACGTTTTCATCCTTACTCCGAAAAGCGGTATATTTTCTGTGGCACTTTCTGTCTGCTGTAACAGCATCCTTCCCGTTAGGAAGCGTGTTGCTCTGCGTTGCCCGGACTTTCCTCTCCTCCTCAAGGGAGCAGCGGTAGAACCAGTTTGCTTCTTCTGCAAAGGTAGGATTTAGATTGATAATTATTCCCTATAAATAAAGAAAAGAATGAAATTTTGAATTTAAAGTGCTTGTGCTATAGCATAACCAGATGCCCAAGCCCACTGAAAATTATAGCCTCCCAACCAACCGGTGACATCAACAGCCTCTCCTCCAAAAAACAATCCCCTTACCCGCTTACTTTCTAGAGTCTTAGCATGCAGCTCTGCAGTAGAAACACCACCACGCATTACCTCTGCTTTATCGTACCCTTTATCTCCAGCAGCCTTGACTTTAAATTTATGAATAGTATCAATAATCAATTTTGCATCCGCTTTACTTAAAGATGCTATTTTAGTTTCTAAAGGAAGAAATTTACCCAGTGCCTCCACCATACGTTTAGTAAAGTAATCGTTCAAGATATTCGAAACCAAACGTTTTCCACCTTCATTACGTTCATCTTTGATTATTTTATCCAATTGAAACCGAGGTAAAAGATCAATATAGAACTCTTCTCCAGCACGCCAATAAGATGAAATCTGTAGAATCGCAGGACCACTTAAGCCCCAATGCGTAAAAAGGATGTTCTCTTCAAAACTAATCTTATGATTATAAACTCTAGAAAAAACTGAATTACCAGCTAAAGAAGCATACCATTCAGCCTCCTTTCCTGTAATAGTTAGAGGTACTAAAGCAGGTGCGGTAGGGACAATTGCCATGTCAAATTTCTTAGCCGTACGAATAGCAAAATCAGAGGCTCCCAACTTCGCGACAGGTAAACCTCCGCTGGCCATAACAACTTTCTTTGTCGTTAACTGCTGAATGCCCTTTTCACTTTCCACTGTTAAGACAAAGTCATCCTCAAGCTTTTCTATAGCTTTAACAACCGTGTTTAATCTTATATCCTGATCCGTTGCAAATAAGATCTTAGTAAAAACGGCTACAACATCTTTAGCCTTATTCGAAGAAGGAAATAATTGTCCCAACGTTTTCTCCTCACCAAATATACCATGCGACTCAAAAAAACTCAATGTATCATCTACCGTCCATTGACTAAATGCAGATCTTAAAAAGTCTGCATTCTCGGACACAAAATTATCGATGTCAGTACCCAAATTGGTATAATTACACCTTCCTCCGCCCGAAATTAGAATCTTAGCTCCAACTTTATCATTTCGTTCAATCACTAAAGTTCGCTTACCTAATAATCCAGCTTGAGCAGCACACATGAGCCCACACGCCCCTCCCCCAACTATAATGGCATCATATTGCTTCATATTTATATATTAATAGCCTATTAGTTCATTATCTAATGAAATGACACGGCGTTCCGCCTGACTTTGTATCCCCAGTTCGATAATACGAATAACATCACGTCCTTGTTCTGCTGTAACAATTAGAGGAGTTTTCCCAAGAATAGCATCTGCTATATTTTGGTAATAATCAGGATAGCTGCCTAATTTCGAAGTAACGGTCTCTTCGATATCTTCGCCATTCCAAAGTAAATTTAATTTACCATAAATAGCTGGATCTTCTTTGCCCCAGTTTGGATCTTCATCAGGAAATGCACCAGCACGTAATAATTCCTCTTGAGGATCAACACCATTTTTAAGGAAGTTTCCGTTTAATGCAAATACAGTGTATCGCGGAGTCGGCTCTTTAGCAAGCATCCCTCCTTTCAAAGAAACACGCATTTCGGGGTAGTAAAGTAGTAATTCAAAATTATCAATTGCCCCCGCTCCAGGTCTTTGAATAGTCAAATCTGCAAATACAGCATTTGGTCTACCGAAGAGTTGTAGCGTCTGGTCAATTAAATGCGCTCCAAGATCATAAAAGATTCCTGAACCAGGCAGATTATCTTCTCGCCACGCACCCGGTCTAAGATGGTTACGGAAACGATCGTAACGAACTTCAAAATTCTTAATCTGCCCCAATCGTTCATCCTTAATCACCTCTTTGATCGTTCTAAAATCTGAGTTGAATCTTAAATTATGATATACAGATAAAATTTTACCGCTTTCTTTTGCCAATGCGATCAATTCATCAGCCTGTTCAGATGTATTGGTAAACGGTTTTTCGACTACCACATGTTTCCCTGCTAGCAATGCCTGCTTAGCAAAAGGATAGTGCATATCATTAGAGGTAGCAATAACCACCAAATCAATGGAATCGTCATTTAATATTTCGTCAGCATGATCTACAGCCAACGCTGTAGGATACTTTTCACTTACAATTAATTTTTGCTCCGCTTTGCGAGCAGTTATTTTTACTAATTCTAGGTCAGCAATAGATCGCATCACAGGAGCATGAAATACTTGTCCTGAAATACCAAAACCAATTAAACCAACACGGATTTTTTGAGCCATCATGAGATAAATTACATACGTTCAGGAACTTCAATTCCTAATAAACTCATTCCTTTTGCAATAACTTTTGCTGCAGAAGCCGAAAGGTGCAAACGGAAATTCTTCACTTCTTCAATTTCTGCCTTTAAAATAGTCTCTTCATGATAAAACTTATTGTACAATTTAGCTACATCATAAATATAATTAGACATCTGCGCTGGACTGAATTCTTGAGCTGAGATTGCTATAATACTTGGAAAATTACCCAAAGTCATAATCAAATCACGCTCATAAGCCGATATGGATACTGGCACCGATACTTTCGACTGTTCATCAAAATTTACTTTAGAAAGAACAGACTTAATACGAGCGTAAGTGTATTGGATAAAAGGACCTGTATTTCCTTGAAAATCAACAGACTCTTTCGGATCGAACAATAAACGTTTTTTGGGATCAACTTTCAATAAGAAATATTTCAAAGCCCCCATACCGATGGTATTATAAAGTGCATTTTTATTTTCTTCAGACAAGCCCTCCGTTTTACCCAGTTCCTCTGTGCGCTCTTTCGCTGTTTCGATCATCTCACTCATCAAATCGTCAGCATCTACAACTGTACCTTCACGCGATTTCATCTTTCCAGAAGGTAAATCGACCATCCCGTAAGATAAATGGAATAAGCCATCTGCCCAAGATTTACCAAGTTTTTTTAAGATCAAAAACAATACTTTAAAATGGTAATCTTGTTCGTTACCGACCACATAAATAGAATCATTCATCTTGAACTCATCGTATTTTAATTGAGCTGTACCTAAATCTTGAGTAATATATACAGAAGTACCATCGCCTCGCAGGACAAGCTTTTCATCCAATCCGTCGGCAGTTAAGTCAATCCAAACAGAGTTATCTTCTTTCTTAAAGAAAACACCACTATCTAAACCCTCTTGAATGATATCTTTTCCTAACAAATACGTATTTGATTCATAATAATATTTATCAAAGTTAACACCCAGTTGCTTATACGTTTTTTCAAAACCAGCATATACCCAGGTATTCATTGTTTTCCAAAGATCAATCACAGCCTCATCACCAGCTTCCCATTGCTGTAACATCGCTTGTGCTTCTTTAATCAATGGCGCATTCTTCTTAGCCTCATCTTCAGTTTGACCTTCAGCTTTGAGTGTTTCTATTTCTTTTTTATATTCTTTATCAAAAACTACATAATATTTACCCACCAAATGGTCACCTTTCATACCCGTAGACTCAGGAGTTTCTTCATTTCCGAATTTTTGCCATGCAAGCATAGATTTACAGATATGAATACCGCGATCATTTACCAGGTTGGCTTTTATGACATCATAACCATAAGCCTTTAAAAGCTCTGCAACAGAATATCCTAATAGGTTGTTACGAATATGGCCTAAGTGAAGCGGCTTGTTGGTGTTTGGAGAAGAATACTCCACCATTAATTTTTTACCATTCGAAGGAAATACCCCAAAATCAGATTTCACGATAGTCTCGTTTAAAAGAGAAATCCAGTATTCATCCGAAAGACAAATATTTAGAAACCCTTTAATAACGTTAAAATCAGTAATAGCTGAGATATGAGTTTTCAAATACTCACCTATTTCCGTACCAGTCTGCTCAGGAGATTTCTTAGAAAATCGGGTAACAGGAAAAGTTACAATTGTAATTTGCCCCTCAAACTCTTTGCGTGTCTCTTGCAGAGCAATTTGATTTTCAGAAATATCTGCATTATAAAGCTGTTTTACAGCTTGAACAGTGACTTCAATAAGTCTGTTTTGAATAGAATTCGCCATGTAATGATTATGTAAAATATGCAACTCCCTGAAATAGAATACAAAAATAATTCACATTCGCTATTCTTGTATTCATATTGAAAGTATATCTTTGCAAAAATAATAAAAAATGCAGAGCTATCAGGAATTTCTTGACCTAAGTGTTGGTTTTCCGCAAGACGGATTCGAAATCATCGACGACGAATTGTATTTCCACGATTTGAATTTAATGGAAATGATAGAAACGTACGGTACGCCGTTGCGTTTTACTTATTTGCCAATCGTCAGCAAAAAAATTCAACAAGCGAAAATTTTGTTTCAAACCGCAATTTTGAAACACAACTACAGAGGGTCCTACAAATATTGTTATTGTACCAAATCTTCCCACTTCAAACATATTGTTGAAGAGGCATTGAAGAATGAGATTCACTTAGAAACATCATCTGCATTTGATATGCCGATGATCGATTCCTTAGAACGTCAAGGTACAGTAAAAAAAGACATTACAGTGATTTGTAATGGTTTTAAGACATACCAATACAAACAGTATATCATCGACATGATCCATGATGGGTATAAGAATATTATCCCCGTCCTAGATAACAAAGAGGAATTCAATCTCTATGACGATGAAATTGAATTGGATGAACCATGTGCTTTAGGTATCCGTATCGCATCGGAAGAACAGCCAGACTCACAGTTTTACACTTCAAGACTAGGTATTCGTATCGAAGAAGTTATAGAATTCTATAACAACAAAATTGCGAACAATCCTAACTTCAAAGTAAAGCTGTTACATTTCTTTATCAATTCAGGTATATCGGATACCCCGTATTACTGGAATGAGCTAGAAAAATATGTTACATTGTTCTGTAAGTTTAAAAAAGTAAACCCAGACTTAGATACTTTAGATATCGGTGGAGGCATGCCTTTCAAAGATTCATTAGTGCATGATTTTGACTATGAGTACATGGTCAATGAAATTGTGAACAGGATCAAGCAGATCTGTGCACAACATGAAGTAATGGAACCGGATATTATTACTGAATTTGGTAAATATACCGTTGCCGAAGCATCAGGTATCCTTTACAAGGTTTTAGGTCGTAAATTACAAAATGATCGTGAAAAATGGTTTATGATTGATGGCTCATTTATTACAAACTTACCAGATGTTTGGGCTTTAAATCAAAAATATATCTTACTTCCGATCAACAATTGGGATTCTGAATATGAACGGGTAAACCTAGGTGGTATTACTTGTGATGGCCAAGATTATTACAATCAAGAAGCACATACTAGTTCAGTATTCATGCCTAAAACACGTAAATTACAATATCTAGGTTTTTTCCATACAGGAGCATACCAAGATGTATTGAGTGGTTATGGCGGTATACATCATTGTTTATTACCATCTCCAAAGCATGTACTGATTCGCCGTAACCGCGACGAAACATTCAATTACGAAGTTTTTGGTGAGGAACAAAATTCAAAACAGGTTATGAAATTATTGGGCTACCAATAAGCGCGTAGTCAACTCACAATAAAAGGTTAGAAATTTTCATTTCTAACCTTTTTTGTTTTATTTAATATCTGTTATTCATGATTAATTTGTATTTTAGGTATATAATACTTTAACCCAACCATAGTTATGACAGATTCAATTTATAATTGTTTATGGTTTGATGGTCAAGCCCAAGATGCAGCAAACTTCTACTGTTCAGTATTTAAAGATGGAAAAATCATCTCATCCAATTCTCTGGTCGTTATTTTTGAAATTAACAAAACTCGATTTATGGGACTTAACGGAGGTCCATCATATAAACCATCAGATGCTGTCTCATTTGTCGTTGAATGTGAAGATCAACAAGAAATCGATCACCATTGGAATATGTTGACCGCAAATGGAGGTCAAGAAAATATGTGTGGCTGGCTAAAAGACAAATTTGGTTTTTCTTGGCAAATAATTCCTAAAAGAATTCATATGCTCATTTCAAATCCAAAAGCAATGGAAGCTTTGGTCAAGATGAAAAAAATTAATATAAAGGGTTTAGAAGAAGCATGCTAAAATAAGATGAATAACAGACTGAGATCGCCAGTAGTGCTACCAGGAAACTCTTATGCTAAAAATAAGATTATTTGTCTACCCGAAGCACCATTATCATTCGACCCGCCAAAACAATATGCATGCAATTGATATTATATCCATATAAAATATAACAAACCATGAAAGAAGAATTTATCAACTTACCTTTAACTAAAAATGATCAATTAAATCATTTTGAACTTCATATAGGAGAATACCAAGCCTTTATCGCATTCAAAGAAAGACCTAGTAAAGTTTGGCTCATTCATACCGAATCCGACCCTCAATTAGCGGGTCAAGGAGTAGCAACTGCTGTCATTGAAAAAACATTACAATACCTGAAAGAACATCATTACACCCTTTTTCCATTATGCCCTTTGGTATACGCGTATATAAAAAAACATCCAGAATGGAAAGAAATCGTTGACCCAAGTTTTGAAGGATTTCAAGAGGATAAGTAGGTATTAATCATATTTTTAGATCATATTAAAAATAAATGTTTCAACAAATTTCAGTTGCAATCCATAAAATTAAGCTACCTTTGTCGCTTACAAATAAATAAATTAGATTGCAATTTCAAGATTTAAAACTCATAGCACCAATCCTTAAGGCATTGGAAGCTGTTGGATATACTACTCCTACCCCAATTCAGGAACAGGCGATTCCTATTATTTTTAGAAAAAATGATTTATTAGGTTGCGCTCAGACAGGTACTGGTAAAACAGCTGCCTTTGCCATTCCTATACTTCAAATGTTAAGTTATTCAAAAGTTAAAACTGCGAAAAAAAATATTCGTGCATTAGTTTTAACACCCACACGTGAACTAGCAATTCAAATTGAAGAAAATTTCAATCAATACTCCAAAGATCTTCCACTTAAAAGTCTAGTTGTTTTTGGAGGTGTCGGACAACAACCACAACGTGATGCCTTGAAGAGAGGTGTTGATGTGCTTATTGCTACACCAGGCCGCTTACTAGATCTATACGGTCAAGGATATATCGATTTAAAACATTTAGAATTTTTTGTTTTAGATGAAGCTGACCGTATGTTAGATATGGGATTTATCCATGACGTAAAGAAGCTAATTAAAATAATACCTGAAAAAAGACAAACATTATTTTTCTCAGCAACAATGCCACCTGAGATTCAGAAATTAGCAAATCATATTCTTGTTGATCCTATCAAGGTTGAAGTAACTCCAGAATCTACTACTGCAGAAAAGATCCAACAGGAAGTTTATTACGTTAAGAAAAACGATAAAAAAGATTTGTTAATCCATGTTTTAAAGGAGAAAAATATAAATCACGTGTTAGTTTTTTCTAAAACTAAACATGGTGCAGATCGCATCGTTAAAGATCTTGCAAAAAAGAATATTCAATCTGCGGCCATTCATGGAAACAAATCTCAAAGTGCCCGTCAAAATGCCCTTAAAAACTTCAAAGATCGTACACTACGTGTACTGGTTGCTACCGATATCGCTGCACGTGGTATTGATATAGATGAGTTGGCATTTGTAATCAACTATGATTTACCCAATATACCAGAATCATATGTACACCGAATAGGCCGTACAGGTAGAGCAGGTAAAGATGGTCAAGCGATTTCATTCTGCGACGAAGAAGAATATGCATTCTTACTAGATATCCAAAAATCCATCCGTATGGAGATCCCTTTAGTTGAGAAGCATCCCTATGCTTTACATATCTCAGGTGTAGCACCAAAGAAAGCTGGTACAGCAAAGAAATCTGGCAGACCATCATCTACATCCAGAAATGGCCAAAGTTCAAATAACGCTAGTCCTGGAGGAAATAGAAGAAGAACGTCATCCGGTCCAAGATCTGAAAATAGAAACAGAACTTCTTCGAGAAGAAGAGATTCTTAAAGCAAAAAATAATTACAAAAAAAGAGAGGCTTAGCCTCTCTTTGGTTTTTTATTACCATACTCCCGATCACGTTCGAAAGTATTCATATGTCTTTCTTTTTTCACAGGATAAACATCGTCAATAATGATCAAAATCCCTGTTTCTTCAACTTCACCAAACTCATCGTTAATTGCTGTCCCAAACGATTTCATCGTTGGAGATAGATTCATATAAGTGTTAATCAGAGGAGGAATATTCTCACCCAACGCACGAACCTTACTATTTAATAATTTATAAGACTCCTTATAATCTAATCCATCGAAAATACCTTCAAATTTAGAAAAATCATTTTCACAATTTAAACTTGGGATTGGTACCACTAAATTTTCATGATCAGGGAAGTGATACTCCATGAAATAAAGCAACAAATCACGGGCTTCTTTATTATAATGCGGATACATGGTCACTTTACCGAAAAGATACTTAATATCTGGATTAATCATCACTAATGCACCTAATCCATCCCATAGATTATCTAAAGAAAAGATTCCTTTGCGGTTATCAATTGCTGGTTGAAATTTTGGTTGGACAAAAGACCTGCCTAATTCAATTGTATAGGGCAAATAATCCGTTTTAAATCGTTCGGAAAACTGAAAATAATGAGCTGTTGATAAATTTGGGACACCATCTTTTACCGAAGCATTGGCACATTTGATGACACGATAGCCTGCAACAACTTCTTCTTCTTCAGGATTCCAGGCAATCAATTGATCGTAGCAATCTTCGCATGTATCATTTTCATCAATATCAATTGATAAACCAGTTCCACCACCAGCACCTCTAAACGTCAATTCTCTTAATCGTCCTATCTCCCGCATCACATTAGGTGCATTATGATAGTTAATCAAATATATTTCGTTATTTCCATTGTTGGTATATCGTATAAAAGCATCTTTACCTAATTCTGCCTTTAACAATTTTCTATCAACAGGAGCAATAATTTCTTGCATAATTCTATTTTTCTTGAGACATTCCGTAAACCAATCGCTTCACCTCTTCAGCCCATTTTTTTTCGCCTTTAGATTGATCAAAATGTGTGTAAGATATTTTTTTGCCAATAACAATCGTCACAGTTTGGTTGCGTTGAGAAAACATTTCATCAGGTAGATAAAGCATTTCCAAATTTGCCTTTAAGCCAATCTTCTGTCTTAGCCTTGCAAAATTATAAAAAAAGTTAGAGTTTTTCCCCTCAATATAGACAGGTACGATATCTTTTTTATATTTCTTTGCCTTATTTATAAAACTTTTCTTCCATTCAAGATCTTCAATTCTTCCGTCTCCCTGTTTTCTAGAAACTAAACCCGCAGGAAATACCAATAAAGCACTATCAGACGCGTAGGCTTCCTCTATGGCGGCGATCCCACTTTTTCCTTGTCCCCCTAATTTATTTACAGGTATAAATAGCGGCTGAAGATTACCGACATTCATCAATATATCATTGACTAAAAATTTAACATCTTTACGGTACTGTCCAATAGCATGCATAAAAGCAATTCCATCTAATCCACCTAAGGGATGATTTGAAGCAAAAATAACGCTTTCATCAATCGGAATATTAGCCGCACCTTTTAGCTCAACATTAACGCCTAGATCTTTAATTAAAGCATCAACAAAATCCAAACCTTTCAAGTCCGAAAACCGAGTCATAATATCATTGATATCGTCCTCATGTATAGTTCGTTCCAAATACTTTAATAAAAAAGATGGAATCCATTTTATCAACTTGGGACTTTTCTTGCGAATTACTTCTCTAACTTCAATAAATTTCCGACTTGCAACCTCACTCATAAAATTTCAGTACTATGATTTAACTTCATTATATATTCAAAATATAAATCGCACTTTTGTAAAAGTAGATAAAATTTGTACAATCCATTATCAATAATATATAAACTGTGCAAAGTTAAAGTAAAAATTTAATGACCTTTAATGCAAGAAAGCTTTTTTATTAATAAAAAAGGTTTTCTTTAAACATTTTACTAAATTTAAGGTCAATAGTATACAGATAAATTATCCATATGTATATAGCGAACATTCCTCTTTCACAAAACACGACGATAAAGCAATCTGACACAATTGCTTTTGCTTTAGATCGAATGGAAGATTTCCAATTTCATTTGTTGCCTGTTGTTGATGGTGATAATTATTTAGGATTTATTTCTCAAAATGATTTACTGAATGCCCTTGATGATCAAAATACAGTTGCTTCTGTTCATTTAAAAACTGACCCAATTTATATCAAGGCAAATCAACATCCATACGATGCGATCCGTTTAATGACAGCTTATAACATAAGTACTTTACCTGTGTTAGATGAAAACAATAAATTTGAAGGAGTATTGACTTCTTTAGAGTTGGTAAAAACGATTTCAGTATTGCAATCACTAAATGATATAGGAGCAATTATTACCTTAGAAATTGGAATACATGATTTTTCTTTATCTAAAATAGCACATCTAGTTGAAGCAGAAAATGCTCAAATTTTAAACTGTTCAACAAAAACAGTCCCTGAAAATGCAACATTGCTTGTGACAATGAAAGTAAATAAGTCAAACATCGCTTCTCTACTATCTTCCTTCGCACGACAAAATTATAAAGTCATTGCATCTTTCAATACACTGCAAGAATTTGATGATTTAGAAGATCGTTACCAACAACTCATGAATTACATCAATATTTAGCAATACGCTAGTTTTTTCTCATCTTTGGCAAAATAATGCAATCATTACTGCTAGAATAAAAAATACTGTACAATATGAGAATAGCAATTTATGGTAGAGAATTTAGTCCTTCAGTTATTCCCCATGTAAAGCATTTACTGGAATATTTAAATGGGAAAAATGTTGAGATTTGGATCTACGACAGCTTTTATACTTTTCTACAAAAACAATTTGACTGTAATAAAACCTTCTCCACTTACAGCTCTAATGAGAATCTGCCAAAAGACACAGATTTTATGTTAAGCCTGGGTGGTGATGGAACTATGTTATCAGCAGTATCACTAATCCATAATTCCGGAATCCCTATTGCAGGCATAAATTTCGGAAGATTAGGTTTCTTAGCATCCATAAATAAAACAGATTTTGAACCTTCAATTGATCAAATTCTAGCTAAAAACTATAAAATACAAAAAAGAGCATTATTAGCCGTAGAATCGCCTGACAGAGAATTATTTGGCGGAAACAGTAATTATGCCTTGAATGATATTACCGTTTTTAGATATGATAGTTCTGCAATGATCACAGTAAATGCGTACTTAAATGGCGAACTTTTAAACTCCTATTGGGCCGATGGTCTAATTATCGCGACACCAACAGGATCTACGGCATATTCATTAAGTTGCGGAGGACCTATCATTATGCCTGGAAGTGGCAATTTCGTAATTACCCCAATTTCACCACACAATTTAAATGTTCGTCCAGTAGTTATATCATCTGAATTTGAATTAGCATTAGAAATTGAAAGTCGTTCCGAAAAATATATATTGAGCTGTGATTCTAAAAATGAAACAATAGAAAGTAATGTCAAACTAAAAATAACTAAAGCGCCATTCTATATTAATTTAATCAGATTAGAAGGTGAAAGCTATTTTGAAACACTCCGGGAGAAACTACTTTGGGGCTTAGATGTAAGAAATTATTAGCGTTAACATGAATTTGTAATCCGCTATTCGTCAAAAAGATTTATATTTACCGCACGATATTTTAAAGAATCTGGTTAATATAAGTTATCCTTATGCAGCAATACTTAAAAATTAATGAAGAAAAAATTGCTTAATGGCAAGCGCAATTTCTTGAGGATATTAGGAAATTACATTTTTCAAATGAAAATCACACCTGATACAAGGAAATCTGACGTAGCACTTCAAACTAATTTAATAATTTAATTGCAGTGGTAGTTTGTATACAACGACATTAAAATAAGTATACACGATTGAAATTAAAACAGGCATCAGGCCAATTTCAACAACTATCTTACGAAAAATCGATACACTTGTAGCATATATTTAGAAATAAATGTTTTTACCAATCGTGAGATAGGCAGAAGTAAAGAAATAGAAAATGAGCATAATAGATCATATTGACAAAAACAATCTTCCTCAACATATTGCTATTATTATGGACGGCAATGGAAGATGGGCAAAAGAAAAAGGAAAATTACGGATTTTTGGTCATCAAAGCGGAGTAAAAGCTGTAAGAGAGGCACTAGAAGCAACTTTACAGGTTGGCGTAAAACACCTGACTTTGTATGCTTTTTCAACAGAAAACTGGAATAGACCCAAGCTAGAAGTAATAGCGTTAATGGAGTTGCTGGTATCTTCGTTAAAAAAAGAAGTGAAAACTTTCCAAAAAAACGGTGTTCGTTTAAATGCAATTGGAGATCTATCTAAGCTCCCTAAAAATTGTCAAGAAAAATTGCAGGAAACAATGAATTTAACTGCCGGCAATGATAAATGTATACTAACATTAGCATTAAGTTATAGTTCGCAGGAGGAAATCGTCCAAGCAACAAAAAAAATAGCAGAAAAAGTTGTTAAAGGAGATCTGAAAATTGAGAATATAACAACCGAGGTATTTCAGGAAAATCTCTACACTTCAAACTTACCAAACCCAGATTTATTAATCCGAACAAGCGGAGAATATCGAATTAGTAATTTTCTTTTATGGCAGATTGCTTATGCTGAATTCTGTTTCTTAGATAAGATGTGGCCTGAATTTGAACAAGAAGACCTTTTTAAGGCAATTCTTGACTATCAAAAGCGAGAAAGAAGATTTGGAAAAACAAGTGAACAGATCTAATCTTTATTAGTAACTTTGCTGACTGATTTTAAACCTTCATATCTGCTGGTTCTTAAATTTTTCTTAATTAACAAAAATTAACAACTGATTGGTGTACTTTAGCATCAATAAAAATTTATAAATGAAGCGCATACTATTTGTTATATTATTTTTAGCATGTACCCAACCACAATTCGCACAAGCTCAAGTGAATGGAACTGCTATAAACCTGAATGACCCCGACCAGATAAGTTATTTATCCCCTAAAGACTATATTATTGGTGGTGTTACTGTTTCGGGAACGCAGCATCTTGACAACAATGTATTAATTACCATCTCCAAACTTGTCGTTGGCCAATATATTGAAGTTCCTAGTGAGGCCACATCAAATGTCGTGAAAGTGATGATGGCACAAGGCCTTTTTGATGATGTCCAATTATGGGCTGAAAAAATAGAAGGTGAAACTATTTTTCTAAACATTCGTGTTAACGAAAGACCTCGATTGACCCGTATAGACATTAACGGTTTAAGTAAAAGTCAAACAGAGGAAGTTCGTAAAAGATTAAAAGATAACGCAGGTAAAGTTGTCAATGAAAACTTGATCAATACAACACGCAATACAATTCAACGTTTTTTAAGAGAGAAAGCTTATTTATATCCAGAAATTAAGATTAGTACTATTAAAGATACTACTCAAGCTAATAATGAGATATTAATTGCTGATGTTGACCGTAAAAATAAAGTTCGTGTTAAAAAGATAACATTTACCGGAAATAAGGAATTCACACAAAAACAGCTTCGTAAGAACTTAAAAGGGGTTAAGCAAAAAGCTTGGTTCCGTATTTTTGGACCTGGAAAATTCAAAGAAGAAAAATATAAAGAAGCAAAAGAAACCTTAGTTGCGAAAATGCAAAACAAAGGTTTCCGCGATGCCGAAATTATCCAAGATTCCGTAATTAAAGTTGATGATAAAAATGTCTTAGTCAATATCGATGTGTATGAAGGCCCTAAATATTATGTTGGTAATATTAAATGGTCAGGAAACGCAAAATATACAGACACAGTTTTAAATAGAATTTTAGGAATCCGTAAAGGTGATATTTTTAGTGAAGAAAAATTAACGACTAAATTGATGGGTGGAGGAAGAAATAGTGATGATATTTCTTCTCTGTATATGAATGATGGTTATTTGACATTCTCAATTGATCCTGAACAAACGCGTATTTATAACGATACAATTGATTTAAATTTACGCGTATATGAAGGTGCACAGTTCACCATCAACAATATTATAGTAAAAGGAAATGACGTGACCAATGATCGCGTAGTATTAAGATCTATTCGTACAAAACCAGGTCAAAAATTTTCAAAAGAAGCTATCATGACTTCTGTTCGTGAAATTGCACAGTTGGGTAATTTTGACGAACAGAAAACAAATCCAGTTCCAGAAAATATTAACCATGCTGAAGGAACCGTAGATATCGTTTATAACGTTACAGAAAAACCTTCCGATCAAGTTGAACTATCAGGCGGTTACGGTGCTGGACAAATTATCGGTACCTTAGGTTTAACGTTCAATAACTTCTCGACAAGTAACTTCTTTGATAAGAGCTCTTGGAAACCACTACCACGCGGTGATGGACAAAAATTGAGTGTTCGTGGACAAACTTCAGGTAAACGTTACCAATCTTATAGTTTCTCATTCTCAGAACCTTGGTTAGGCGGTAAAAAACCAATTTATTTTGGTCTTAGCGCCTATACATCAAGCTCTTCTTACGGAGGTTTTAACTACTATACAGGAGAGCAAATGGTAAAAGATTCAGATCTTAACCGCATCTGGATGACTGGGGTTACCGCAACGTTAGGTAAGCGTGTACAATGGCCAGACAACTGGTTCCAGGTAAATACTTCCCTTTCGTTCCAACGTTACAAATTACAGAACTATTCAAACTATTTCTTGTTTGACAACGGTACTGCTTACAATATTAACTTAACACAGGAAATCAGCCGTAATACAATTGATGCACCGATTTACCCTACTTCAGGGTCTAATCTAAAGTTTTCAGTACAACTAACGCCTCCATATTCATTGTTTAACAAAATTAACTATGAAACATCTGCACCTGAAGTTAAATATAAATGGACTGAATACCACAAATGGAAATTTGATTCACAATGGTATGCAAAGATTGCTGGTAAATTGGTATTCAAAGCACAGGCACAGTTCGGTTTCTTAGGTAGTTACTCCAACAAAACAGGAATCTCTACATTTGAGCGCTTCAAACTAGGTGGTGACGGTATGCAAGGATTTGATTTCCTACAGGGGTCTGAAATCATCGCGATGCGTGGCTATGCAAATGGTTCCATTATTCCAGAAGGAACACAAAACGTTAATATCGCTATGCGTTCAGGTAGTCCAATTTACACCAAGTACCAAATGGAATTGAGACATCCTGTCATGTTAAATGAACAAGCAACAGTCTTTGTATTAGCTTTTGCTGAAGCTGGTAATACTTGGAACAAATTCTCTGAATACAATCCATTTAAAGTAAGACGCGCAGCGGGTGTTGGTGCACGTATCTTCTTACCTATATTTGGTATGTTAGGTATCGATTACGGTCACGCATTTGATCCGATCCCAGGTTTACAAAGTAGCCAGTGGAAACAAAATTTCACATTCAGTATCATGCAAAATATGGGCGGGTTTTAATCGCTGGATTTATCCAACCCTCAGGTACTATCAAAATAAAAAGAAAGGCTTTCACAATGGTGAAAGCCTTTCTTTTTACCACCAATTCCTAAAAGGGTTGAGAAGTTTGTTTTAAACACTAAGTTTTCAATTATTCTAAAAACGCGTTTCATCTCCTATGCCAAAAGTATAAAATACCATACTCACATCCAGCAACTCGATTATAAACCCCTCGAAACAGCATTTATAAAAAACGACTATAAGTGATAATACTATTTAACGAAACAAATAAAAAACACGCATTAAATGCTACATATCATTGATAATATTTCAAAAAAAGTTCCTACAAAAAAAATAATAATTCATCAAATTATCATTAACCACTAGAATCTATACTACTCATAACATGAAGGAAAAAGGGCAAACAAGTTAAATAGTGTTAAACCCGAAAAATATCGCATAGATTGCTTCTTTTTTATTATTTTTGGGCAGTAAGTTTACTGGAGATGATTTTCCCAAATTAAACTATTGGGTTTATCCATGGTCTTAAAGTAAATTAGTGTTAAATAATATATTATAGTCTATAAAACTTTCAGAGAATATGAAAAAAATAGTTTTAGTAATAGCATTTGTCGTAGTTACCATATCAGCTACTTTTGCACAAAATTTTGCCTATGTTAATTCAGAATATATTTTAAAGCATATCCCTGAATATACAGCCGCACAAAAACAGTTAGATGATCTTTCTCAAAAATGGCAACAAGAGGTAGATCAACAATATGCTGAAATAGAAAAAATGTATAAAGCTTATCAGAATGATCAAGTTTTACTAAATGAAGATATGCGCAGACGTCGCGAAGATGAAATCGTGAAAAAAGAAAAAGAAGTAAAAGATTATCAAAAACAAAAATTTGGTTTTGAAGGCGAGTTATTTAAACAACGTCAGCAACTGGTTCAACCTATACAACAACGCGTGTCCAAAGCAATTCAAGATGTAGCGCAATCACAAGGATTCGATCTTGTATTAGATAGAGGTCAAGAAGTAACATTCCTATATGCAAATCCAAAATTGGATAAAAGTAATGACGTCATTATTAAATTAGGATTAAAACCTAATTCAGCACTTGCAAACTAAATATTAGTTTATTAATATTGCGAGAACAAATACCAGTAGTAGTAAGTATTAAATTAGAAACACAAAAATTTGTCTCATTTATAATTTGAAGAGACGATTTAAGATTAAAATGAAAAGAATGAGAAATTTATTTAAAGGTGCTATTGCATTTGTAGCAGTTATTTTCGCTACTCAGTTAGCTCAGGCACAACAAAAAATTGGTCACGTTAATTTAGCTGAAGTTATTCAGGCAACACCAGAATTCAAAACAGCGGAAGGCCAATTGAAAACTTTAAGCGACGGAAAAACGAAAGAGCTTCAAGATATGTATGCGATGTATCAAACGAAACAAAAAGAAGCAAATGATAAAGCACGTAACAGAAGCGAAGCAAACAAAGAGACTGTTGATGTTGAATTACAAAAATTAGGTACTGAATTACGCGATATCGAAACTCGTATCAACGAAAACCAACGTGTTGCTCAAGAAGAATTAAACAAAAAAGAAGAAGAGTTGATTTCTCCTATTCATAGAAAAGTATCAGATGCACTTACTGCTGTATCTAAAGAAAAAGGATTTGCTTATGTTTTTGATATCTCAAGCACAAACATTCCTTATTTCCAAGGCGGAGATGATTTAACACCTGCTTTAAAAACAAAATTAGGTATTTCTGCAACAGCTGCTCCTGCAACTCCTGCAAAAAAATAATTAATTAAATCCTGAAATAAATTCAGGTCATAAAAAAACAGCAGTCCCTTCAAGGTCTGCTGTTTTTTTTTATGACCTTACCTTACCTTACCTTACCTTACCTTACCTTACCTTACCTTACCTTACCTTACCTTACCTTACCTTACCTTACCTTACCTTACCTTACCTTAACTTACCTTACCTTACCTTACCTTACCTTACCTTACCTTACCTTACCTTACCTTACCTTACCTTACCTTACCTTACCTTACCTTACCTTACCTTACCATTTGTAGCTAATAAGCAATATCGTCAGAATTGAATACACACCCCAGGCCTACCTCCAAACCACAATGCCAAACTTATTTATTCAAAAAAGTCATTAATTTTTAAAAATTCTAAATAATATATTATGCATGCATAATATATTATTTATATTATATTTGTGTATACAGTGATAAAAAGATATGATTAACCAACTTATATTTACATTATGCTTTGTTAGCGCAATAATTCTGTTTGCAAAAAATGCTAGGCAGATTTATAAAAATATAAAAATAGGAAGAGCGCTTAATCGAAATGACAAACCTGCCGAACGTTTTAAAACCATGCTTTTGGTTGCATTTGGTCAAAAAAAAATGTTTAAGCGGATTATTCCCGCAATACTTCACCTTTTCGTTTATATCGGTTTTTGTATTATCAATATAGAGATGATTGAGATCGTAGTAGACGGCATATTTGGTACCCATCGTTTTTTATCATTTTTAGGAGGATTTTATAATTTCTTGATTGCCTCATTCGAATGGTTAGCTTTTGGTGTTCTGTTGGGCTGTATCATTTTCTTTATTCGCAGAAATGTCCTTCACTTAAAGCGCCTCAATAGCCCAGAATTAAAGAATTGGCCAAAAACAGATGCAAACCTTATTCTGATTACAGAAATTCTGTTAATGACAGCGTTTTTATTAATGAATGCCGCAGATCAAAAATTACAGCTCTATGGCGAATCACATTATATTATTGCCGGCTCATTTCCAATCAGTCAATATATAATTTCATTCCTACCTTCCGATCCATCTGCTCTGATAATGATTGAGCGGATCTGCTGGTGGTTCCACATTCTTGGAGTATTAGCTTTTCTTAATTATTTACCCTATTCAAAACACCTGCACATTTTGCTGGCATTCCCGAACACCTATTTTTCGAATTTAAAACCCAAGGGAGAATTAACGAATATGGAAAGTGTAACCAATGAGGTAAAAGCGATGTTAGATCCAACCTTCACCCCTCCTGTATCAGATCAACCTATTCGTTTTGGTGCAAAAGATGTTCAGGATTTAACATGGAAAAACTTATTGGATGCCTACACCTGTACAGAATGCGGACGATGCACATCCTCTTGTCCCGCAAATATAACAGGCAAATTGCTATCTCCAAGAAAAATCATGATGGACACACGCGATCGTCTAGATGAAGTCGGAAAAAATATTAAAGCCAATGGAAGCTTTGTAGATGATCAAAAATCTTTATTAGACACTTATATAACTCGTGAAGAATTATGGGCCTGCACAAGCTGTAATGCATGTGTAGAGCAATGTCCAGTGAATATCAATCCCCTTGAAATAATTATTGAATTGAGAAGGTTCTCTGTGATGGAAGAATCACAAGCACCTGCAAGCATTAATACAATGTTTGGAAATGTAGAAAATAACGGTGCACCTTGGAAATATTCACAAATGGATCGTGCAAACTGGACTTCTCAAAAATAATGCTTTTTATAAAACGATAAAGATGGAAAAAGAATTACACGTCCCAACGATGGCCGAGTTAGTGGCTAAAGGTGAAACAGCAGATATTCTATTTTGGGTAGGTTGTGCCGGAAGTTTTGATGAAAGGGCTCAAAAGATAACCCGAGATATTTGCCGTATCCTACAGCATGTCGGAATCAAATACGCGATATTGGGAACAGAAGAAAGTTGTACCGGTGATCCAGCAAAACGTGCTGGCAATGAATTTCTATTTCAAATGCAGGCCATGATGAATATTCAGGTATTAGATGGCTATGAAGTAAAAAAAATAGTAACTGCATGCCCCCATTGTTTTAACACCCTTAAAAACGAGTATCCTGCACTTGGGGGGAACTACGAACTAATTCATCACACGCAATTGATTCAAAGTCTAATTGATGAAGGAAAACTGAAACCTGCAGACGGTCATATTTTTCAGGGCAAAAAGATCACTTACCATGATCCCTGCTACTTAGGTCGCGCCAATGAAGTTTACGAAGCACCTAGAAAAGTACTGGAAAGTCTAGATGCACAATTAATCGAATTAAAAAGATGTAAAAGCAATGGACTATGCTGTGGAGCTGGTGGCGGGCAAATGTTTAAAGAACCTGAGAAAGGCACAAAAGACGTCAATATAGAGCGCATAGAGGAAGTAATCGACAGCCAAGCTACGATTGTTGCCGCCGCCTGTCCATTCTGCATGACTATGCTTAAAGATGGAGTAAAAATTAAAGACAAAGAAACGGAAATAGAAGTATTAGATATCGCCGAAATAACGGTACGAGCTAATCGAATATAAAAAAAGGTCTGGAAAAATATCCAGACCTTTTTTTATCATCAATATGATGTACCCAGAAGCAGATTCGAACTGCCACACCCATACAGGCGCCACCCCCTCAAGATGGTGCGTCTACCAATTTCGCCACCTGGGCCTAATTTCAAAATGGTATCGCAAATTTAAACGTTTTTTTAAATTCTACAAGTATTTTTTACCTGTATATTCATTTTTATTTTTACCTCTTATTTTAGCAAATTCTTTTTTATCAAAGTATGGATAACCCCGTCAACTAATCCTACGCGAGGTACCATAATCTGCTTCAAGTGTCCATACTTCATGATAGTCATGAAAATTTCTGTCGCTGGGATAATGACGTCGGCACGATCATCATTTAATCCCAATAAAGTAATGCGTTCTTTTAAAGAATACGAAGTTAGATAATGATAAAGAGCCTTCAATTTTGCATAAGAAATAGGCTTATCACCTTTTTCATTTGCCAAGCGGGAAAGCTTATTGATATTACCACCCGTTCCTATACCGTACACCTGCTTATACATTTTTGTATTATTGGTTACCCATTCCTTAAGGTCATCCCAGGTCTCCTGTTCATCTTTGTTATCCAAAATACGGATTGTTCCTAAATTAAAAGATTTGGAATTCACCAATTTGGCATTTGCAAACAACGATAATTCAGTACTTCCGCCGCCAACATCGATATACAAATAAACTTTATCCATATCCATCTTCGCTTCCAGATGGCTATTGTAAATTATCTCAGCTTCTTTGGTTCCATCAATAATAGCGATATCAATACCAATTTCACTTACCCGTTTCACAACCTCAGGACCGTTGGTTACATCACGCATCGCCGATGTAGCACATGCCATATAATCTTCAACATTATACACATCCATCAGTTCACGAAATGCACGCATAGTCTTTACTAAATTATCCGCTTTTTTAGGCGATAATTTTTGATGGATGAAAGCGTCATCACCAAGACGCAACGGCACCCTTAGTAGGGTATTCTTTTTAAAAGAAAAACCTTCTTTTTCTTGAACAATATCAGCAATTAAAAGTCTAACCGCATTGGAGCCGATATCTATCGCAGCATACCTCACATTAATACATTTAAAGTAAATAAAAATGAAATTGACTTCTTACTGAGAATGGATAAAATACTCCTTCACAATAAGCCTTCTTTAATTGTTTCGAAAATATAAATAATAAATGAAGACGAAGTGAAATTAGTGTTAAATAATTATGAACAAGATAATAATTTAACACTAAGTCGGTTATTCCAAAATTTCCAATTGCCAATAAATCTGTTCTTCCGTAACAAAATAAGCCTTATCGTTTCTTATTTGATCGTAAACAGCATCAAACAACAGCATATAATTACCTTTTAAAGCTTTTAATCGTTCTGAGACCATATTACCCTGCTCTAAGTAAGTAAGCAATCCTTCGGCATGTTCATTCTCTTCTCCATAATGCTCATCAATAGGACTAATACCATCAATCAGTTGATTCTCTTGCACGTCCGTACGATCCTTAACAAAGGTTCCTTGTGTACCATGGAGCAGAAAGCTATACTGTGATTCTAAGACCAACATACTGACCGTGATAAATACGGTAAGACCATGATCAAAAGTCAATAGAAGTGTAGCAAAATCATCAACCTCAGAATCTTTACGATGTATAGATGTTCTTTTGACAGCAGTTAATGGCTTGCCAAATAAAGAGATCACCTGGTCCAGTAAGTGAGATCCCAGATCAAACAAAATTCCTGCGGCAGGACGCTTAGTTTCTTTAAAGACCTTTTGTCCAATCTCAGCACGATAACGATCAAATCGTAAATGAAGTTCAACAGGTTCACCAACTTTACCACATTCCAAAACAGATTTTAGCGAATTAAAATCCGAATCAAATCTTCTGTTATGATAAGGTAATACAAACTTTCCAACCTTTCGTCCCAAATCAAATAATTCCTTTGCTTCTAATACCGTAGGCGCAAAAGGCTTTTCAATCAGAACATGTTTTCCTGCCAGCAAAGCTTGCTTAGCTAAAGAAACATGGGTATCGTTTGGTGTATTGATAATGACAAGTTCAATTGCATCATCTGCGAGAAGCTCCTCAACACTATCATAACTGATAATCGAAGGATAATCTAATTGTGCTTTTTTAGTTGATCGCTCTACAACTGCCCGCAATTCAAAGCGATCATTATTGGCTATAAATGGCGTATGGAATACCCTTCCGGACATTCCATACGACAAAACACCTGTAATTATTTTATTTACAGTCATTAAAATAAGATTTTATTTAGTGATGTGCATGCTCATCTACTTTACCACCAGCAAGTTTATAAACCTCTTGAAGTTTTTCTAAGCTCTCATGTGAAAAGTGATTAACAGCAGCATTTGTATTGTGAGACTCTTTCGTCAATTTTTTATTTACTTCAGCTTGAATCTCAGCAACAAGATGAGTATAAGCTTTATCATTAAATGCTGCAGTACTGTCCGCACCTAAAGCAACCGGAGCTTGAAAAGCAGGAACACCTCTCATCGCATCATTAACATGAAGGCTCAATGCTAATGAATCCAACTGCGGAAGAATAGTACTATACGACTCTTGAATTTTTGCAGATAAAGCTTTCGTCTCTGCAGAAGTAGATTTTGACTCAGCAAATTTCGCCAAATTCATCAAATAGTTCCCTTGCTCACCCACAAACTTAAACATGGCATAAGCATCACCATCAGCCAAAGAAGCACGCGAATTTTTATATTGGTTATCCAAACCTGTTTGGTAGTTACAAGAAGCTAATAAAGAACTTCCACAAACTGCTACCGCTACAAATAACTTATTAAATTTCATATCAATTATATTAACAGCACAAAAATAATAAAATAAACGGGGTTCAAAACTCTAATTAAAAAAGAGTTGAACTTTATGCCACATTTCTACCGGCATTAACAACCCCATAAATTGTTCTGGCAATTAATTTAGCATAAGCTTCTCGCTTCTTTTCATCCAATTTACCCTCATTGATTACCTTGATAGCATAGTGTTGAATAATTAATAATGGCAACACAATATTCTCACGTGCCAATATGGATTCACGATCAATAGGGTAATTTTCCATTAATTTCGATGTATTGCTCAATTTTAACAAATACTCTTTGGTAATTAAAAACTCGGCATGCAACATCTTCCAAAACTCGCCATATTTCTCATCATATTGCATATAAGAAGTAATATCAAAGTTCGATTTGGTCATGGACATCATACAGTTATCAATTAAAGTCTGAAAGAAACCAGAAGATAAATATAACTGTTGAACATCTTTCCAAAGATTATTTTGTTCCGCCCATTTCAATGCTGTACCGACACCATAAAAACCGGGTATATTTTGTTTCAATTGACTCCAGGCAGTTACGAAACTGATAGCACGAAGGTCTTTAAGCTTCAGCTCCTTATCCGAATTTCTTTTAACTGGACGACTACTGATATTGATAGAGGAAAGCGCTTTTAAAGGTGATAAATTTTCTAAATAGCTTAAGAATAAAGGATTCTTACGTAAATCCATAAACTTATTATAGCTGAGATCTGCCAATTTATCCACAATACCTTTCTGATGCGGCGTTAAAGTATCACCCGACCTTTGTTTAAGATCTGAAATAATCCCAGCATGAAGTAATTGTTCGATATTAAATCGTGCTGTATCTAGAGAACCGTATTGACTACTTATAGTTTGTCCCTGAATAGTTAATTGAATATGATCATTAGCAATTTCTTCCCCCATTGATGCATAGAAACGTTGCGTTTTACCCCCACCTCTCGCAGGCGGACCACCACGACCATCAAAAAATACGAGATCCACATCATATTCTCGAGCAATAGCGGTTAATTCAATTTTAGCACTATAAATAGACCAGTTAGCCATCAAATAACCACCATCTTTAGTACTGTCAGAATAACCAAGCATAATTGTTTGCTTATTTCCTCTCAATTTAAGATGCTTGGCATACTCCTTATTCGTATAAAGTGATTTCATCACATCAGCAGCACGCGTCAAATCATCAACAGTTTCAAATAGAGGTACAAAATCAATAGTTAAAGTATCTTTCTTCCAGCCAGACCAGAGAAATAACTGTCGTAATCCCAAAATATCGCTCGCTTGCTGACAATTACTGATGATAAATCGCTGTGCAGCACGCTCAGATCCTGATTTTTGAATATCTTTCAGTAAACGAATAACTTGTAAAGTATCAACTTCCAATGCGGTAGCCTCTTCATCAAACGCTAGATCTAACTCTTTAAAATCAATAGCAGTCTGTTTATCTACTTCAGATAACGATGAGAAATCAGCTGAAATACCAGTTTCTTCCGGATATTTCTTAATGATATATTCAAAAGTTTGAGTCAGAATACTACTGTCCTGACGAATATCAAGCGTGGTAAAGAAACAACCGAAGGTCATTACTTTGCGTAACAAATCGTCAACAATCTCAACAAAAAGATTATTATGGTCCTCTTTAAGCACAACTTGAATAGCTTTTAGATTTTCAACAATCTGTGCTGTTTCATCAACAGGATTCTCAACAGGGTTAAAACTATTTTCATAAAACAGTTCCTGCAGATTATCCATATATTTTTCAACCCCTCTAAATGTAATGCGACGTTTTACAACTCTAAAATCCCTATAATAACAGCGAAATAAGATTGTCCTTAAAAGTGTCGCTACCTTTTTAGTACTTTCAGCACTTACATTAGGGTTACCGTCACGATCTCCCCCCGGCCAGAAACCCAGTTCAATCAATTGCCTAACCTCTTCCGTCTCTATACCTAGCTCATCATCAATATATGTTTGGATTTCAGAAGCAACTTTGTAAAAAACATTTTCCAAAAACCAAGCTAAACTAATAGCTTCATCAACTGGAGTTGGCTTATTGTTATTAATAAATGGTGTTTTACCTAACTGTTGCAATAATAAATGAATATTGTGAATATCATTCTCCTTAATCGCTCCAATTAAATCATTGATAATCGATAGAACAGTCCCAGGATAAAACTGAGTTGGATGAGCCGTTAACACAAGACGAACCGAAAAATCTTTCAATTTACCAACTATCTTACGCTTTAATTCCGGATTTATTTCAGAAGATTTAATTAAAGACCCAAGCTGTGAAGATTGATCAGTCTTGCCGATCGCTTTAAATGAAGAATCTTCAATAGCATCAAAAAGAACCACCTGTCTTTCTATATATTGCACAAATCGAAATAATAGATCGACCTGAGTTTGTTCATCCGAATAAAGCTCATGCTGCACAAAGAAAGAATTGATAATTTCCTCTGGAGTTTGATGTTTCTCAACACCCTTCTCACAATGTTGGGCAAAAAAAGGTAACAAGGTACCAGTATCCTTCACTTGCTGGAAGGGCAGTGTTAAAAATAGACTTTTAAAAAGTTCAAATCGCGTCAAAACTTCGTTTTGAAAAACGGCTTCTTTTGTACTCAATTTCATATTATAGAAAAAACAAATTGTCGTTAATGGAGAATGTTTGAATAAGATCAAACATTCAAATATATAAAATTAATATTCAAATAATCATTTAAATGAAAAATAGATAATAATAACATTGTAATATTACAATATTATTAAGAACAAAAACCTTTTGCCATTTGTTATATTATTTTAAATCATTAAACAAAGAGCGAAATGGGAAAACTATATACAGCAGAAGTTACCGCAACAGGCGGACGTAATGGCGAAGTGAAATCTTCAGATGGAATAATTGATTTGATCGTTAAAAAACCAACAGCAATGGGAGGTGAAGGTAATGCCACCAACCCTGAGCAATTATTTGCGGCAGCATGGAGTTCATGCTTTTTAGGTGCCGTAGCTGCAGTAGGAGAAAAAGATCATGTCGACATGAAAGATGCTACCGTAACCGTTAGAGCTTCATTTAATGAAGAAAACAATGCATTCTTTATCTCAGCTGAAATTGATTTGCACATTCCCACATTAAGTGCATCAGAATCTCAAAAGCTTGCCGAAAAAGCACATCGTGTATGCCCTTATTCTAAGGCGACCAAAGGAAATATAGAAACCAAAATAACTGGAATTTAGATTCTTGTATTTAAATATTAACAGGCTATGCTTTTACAATAAAAAGCATAGCTTTTCCTATTCAATCTTGTATATTTGTTTGTATTCGATATTATGAAGCAGACACAAGAGATAAAGAGTTTTTTTTATAGCCAATATTTCGCAGATGGTATTAGGATAACCATTGGGTGCATAGTTCCTGTCATTATTTTTGCTGCCATGGGTCAATTCATAAATGGTACTTATGTGTCATTAGGAGCCTTATTGGTCGGATTATCAGACACGCCCGGTGCCCCTTCCCATCGCCGTACCGGAATGTATTTTGCAGGTATATTAACCATCATTACCTTTATACTTACTGTTTCCGTAAACGCTAATATCTATTTATTGACCATACTCATTGCGGCATTATGTTTTATCTTCGCAATGTTTGCAGTTTTCAATGCCCGAGCTGCGAATGTAGGATTAATGTGTATGCTAATGATGTTGATACATGTCGATACGCCATTTACCCTATTTGGTGCCCTATCATATCTATTTTACTATAGTATCGGATGCCTCTGGTATATCATCATCAGCCTATCCATCACGCAGATTCGTCCATACAGATTAACACAGCAGGAACTCGCAGAATCCATTCGTCATGTTGCCGATTACCTCAGATTAAAGGCTAATTTTTATGATATCAATGTGGATAATGATAAGAATTACCTTAAACTTATCGAAAAACAAGTAGAAGTAAATGATCATCAGGAAAATGTAAGAAACTTACTTTTTCAAAGTAAGCGATCCATAAAAGATACCACCAAAACGGGCCGCTATCTAACCTTTGTCTTCAATGATATCATTGACCTTTTTGAACAAAGTATGGCGACACATTATGACTATAACACCGTCAGTGAAAAATTTGGTCATACCGGTATTTTGAACGAATTCAAACATATCATTTTAAAACTGACGAATGAGCTCGATCACATTGCATATCAACTCAATGCCAACAGAATGCCGAAACCTATGTATAACTTTGATCAAGAGATCAATTTATTACATAAAAAAATTGATACTGTTGAAAAAGAGCTTCAATACAGTACGATTGCCTTAAGGAAGATTTTAATCAATGTCCGAGATATCATCAGACATATCAATGATATCTACAGCTATTCCCATTTAAAATCTACAGAAGTTAATAAAATGGAAATTGACGAAGCAAAAAAATTTATAGAACCTTCGATCATTGATTTTAAAAAAATAAGAGAAAATTTAACCCTAGAATCCACTTATTTTAGACACGCATTACGCATGGCTATTGTCATGTCTGTTTCTTATTTTGTAGCCAAATCATTTCATATAACTGAAAATATCTTTTGGATACTGTTGACGATTATGGTGATTTTAAAACCTGGTTTTGGCTTAACAAAATCAAGAAATATACAGCGTCTCATGGGAACCGTAATCGGCGGTCTTATTGGCGCTCTTATTTTATTCGTAGTTCACGACGAAACGATTCGCTTTGTTTTGCTTATTTTTTTCTTCCTAAGTGCATACAGTCTTTTTCGGGTCAATTATATCGTTGCTGTTATTTTTATGACGCCCTATGTACTCATTATGCTAAGTTTTGTAAGTACAAATACCATGGAGGTAACAAAAGAGCGTATTTTAGATACTTTCATAGGAGGTATGATAGCATTTTTGTCCAGTTATGTCATTTTCCCAAATTGGGAAGCAACGCAGGTCAAATTCTCCATGCAAAAACTACTTATCGCAAGCTATCACTATATAGCACTAACTTTAAAAGAAATCGCAGGAAATGAGCCCACTATTACAGAATACAAACTGGTAAGGAAAAAACTTTACGTTGAAACAGCCAATATGGGATCAACCTTTCAACGCATGTTAACGGAACCAAAAAATAAACAGAAATACACAAAAGATGTAAACAAGTTTGTTATTTTTAACCATGTTTTAGCCTCATTTGCAGTAACCCTGCATAATCAGGTTACATCCTCAAGAGTCAACCACACAATAACAAAAGAACATATTAAATTGATCCGTAAAATATTAAGTTCCTTAGAAACGGCTATCAAAGCATTGGCCAACCCCAATGAAGAAAATCAATTTATACCTGTAGATTTTCAAATACCAGAAAATCAAATATCAGTTGATGAAACGGCCGATGAAAACAGTACTTTAATGACCGAACAACTTCAATTTATTACTAAAATTGTTGCAGACATAGCTAAATTGGTACAGCAATTAAAAGAAAAAACAAGCGCTGAGATCGACCCCATGTTAAACAATAAAATGCATTAATTTTCATACAACAAGCAACTATGCACGATAATTATTACGATATCATCATTGTAGGCGGAGGACCAATTGGACTGGCCTGTGCTTTAGAAGCATCTTTAAATAACAAGACATACCTGATCCTGGAGAAAGGATGTTTGGTGAACTCGTTATATAATTATCCGCAGAATATGACTTTCTTTTCCTCTTCCGACCGCTTAGAAATTGGCGACATCCCATTTGTAACCACCTTACCTAAACCAAAAAGAGCAGAAGCATTAGAATATTATCGCCGCATCCAGCAGAAATTTAAGCTCAATACCCGACTATTCGAAGAAGTAACTGAAATAACAAAAGATCACCATCTTTTCAAAATCAATACGATAAAAAATACCTACAGTTCGAAAAATGTCATCATTGCTACCGGGTTTTACGACATCCCCACGCTACTTAATATTCCAGGTGAGGAATTAGAAAAAGTAAAACATTATTATCATGATCCGCACTATTATGCCAATCAAAAAGTAATTGTAGTTGGAGCAAGCAATTCATCAATTGATGCCGCACTTGAGACTTATAGAAAAGGCGCAGACGTGACGCTCGTGATTCGCGGGAAAGAAATTAGTCCAAGAGTAAAATATTGGGTCAAACCAGATATTGAAAACAGAATCGCCTCCGGCGAAATACGTGTACTATATAATAGCAAATTAAAAGAGATCACAGATTCGCACGCGCACGTCCATACCCCAACAGGCGATATCATACTAGAAAATGATTTTGTTTTGGCCCTGACAGGATATCAGCCTAATTTCAACTTTCTTAAAAAAATCGGTATTCATATTCCCTCCGAATCACCCTGTCTTCCTGAACATGATCCTGATAGTATGGAAACAAATATTGATGGGTTGTATCTTGCAGGAGTGGTCTGCGGAGGTTTAAATACTCATTTATGGTTCATTGAAAATTCACGAATACACGCAAAACAAATTTTAGCAGATATCAAGAAGAAAGAAATGAGAGAATAATTTACTTTCTTAAACCTCTCAAAAATATTTGCATCATCTTCTTCTGCAAACTTAATATCACATCAAATTCATCCTTGGTCGGAAACAGCATATTCTTCATATCTTTCAATATTCCCATTCTCATTCCAAACAAAGAATATAATAAAATGCGGGCAGTCTCTTCAACATCCTCTACCTCGATTTTATCAGTTTCAACACCTATTTCTAATATTTCAGCAAAAAGATCAACCTCCCTTACATAAGATTCTTTGAAAACGCGTTCCAGTTCTTCAGGAAGTTCTTTGACCATATTGATCGTATATTCAAAAAGATTATAATATTGATTAATTAGTTCAACTCTTTTATCGATGGTATACATCATGATTTCTTCAAAATCATCACAGGTGTTGATCTTCTCTCTAATATCCTGCACCATCTTATCAATCACATACTCGAATACAGCAGAATAAAGACTATTCTTATCTGGAAAATAATAATAAAGAAGTGCTTTTGAAAAGTTCAGATCAGTTGCAATTTCGGACATGGTTGTTTTGGCCATACCAAAATGAGCAAATCTACGCGTTGCTGCCTCTAAAATCCTTGTCCTCTTTAAATCTGCATTTGCCATCAATTCAAAAATTAATTACACATAATAACTGCTTTGTACTATCTTTACTAACTATTATATAAAGATAATTTATTTTTTTGAATTTTTGAAAAAACTAGTCAACAATGGGTATAAATATACAGTCAGATATCTCTTTAAAAAAATATAACACATTCGGCATTACTGAAGTTGCTTCACATTTCATTGAAATAACAGAACCCACTCAGTTATTAAGCGCTTATGAAGCCGGAATATTTGAAAAAGATTTCTTGACATTGGGAAGTGGAAGCAATATTTTATTTACCCAACCATACGCAGGTTATATCATTAAAATCAACATTAAGGGGATTACAGCAAAACCGCATCAGAACGACATTTTTATCACCGCTGCAGGTGGTGAAATATGGAATGAACTCGTTTGGTTCTGTGTCAATAACAATTATAGTGGTTTAGAAAACATGGCTCTAATTCCTGGAACAGTGGGCGCTTCTCCAGTTCAAAACATAGGCGCATACGGCACCGAGCTTATGGACATTTTTTACAGTTGTATTGCTTTCGACACATTAGAAGGAGTGTTTAGAATATTCTATAATGAAGATTGCAAATTTTCTTACCGGGATAGTATTTTCAAATCAGAACAAAAAGGACGATATATAATTACAGAGGTTACTTACAAAGTTAATTCTTCTCCATCAATAAATACCTCTTATGGAGCCATAAGTGCCGAACTAAAAAAAAGAAATATAAGTGATCCTACCATAAAAGATATTGCGGAAGTGGTATCCTTTATTCGAGTTGAAAAATTACCTGATCCAAGTACGGTAGGCAATGCCGGAAGCTTTTTTAAAAACCCGATTATTTCATTAAATAAATATCAGGGATTAAAAGAACTCTATCCAGATATAGTCAGTTACAACATGCCCGATGGTGGTGTAAAGTTAGCTGCAGGCTGGTTAATAGAGCAATGCGGATGGAAAGGGAAAGTGATCGGCCAGGCAGGTGTATGGAAAAATCAAGCACTTGTACTAATAAATGTACAATCTGCAAGCGGAACTGAAATTTTTGAATTATCGTCTAAAATAATAAACGATGTTGATCAAAAATTCAATGTAAAGTTAGAACGTGAAGTAAATATTTTTTGATTTTTAATAAAAAAATATTTTAAAAATAGCTTTATAAAAATGGTCATTTAAAGCTTCTGGCTAGGCGTTTTACACAAAATAACATTTCTATAGACGAAACTTCCTGTTAAATATTTATTAAATTTATATCAATTCTCAATAATTAGCATACTATTTGCGATTAGTCTACTGAACCGTATTAAAATCGCTGAGGAATCAACATTTCAATTTCTCACTCAGTGTTTTGTAAACCATTCATTTTAAAGTGAATAAAAATTCAGTGATATGACTAAGTATGAATTCAACTCGTTAGTGGTAGAGCAGTCAGACTCTCTAAAACACTATGCAAAGAAGTTTACAAATGATAACGAAGATGCTAACGATTTAGTGCAGGACACTCTGCTTAAGGCTGTTACATATTTCAACAACTTCAGAGAAGGAACCAATCTTAAAGGATGGTTATATACTATTATGAAAAATACATTCATTAACAATTACCGCAGAATTGTTAAAACGAATTCTTTCATAACAAAAGAAGAAGAAATTTCAAATGCAAACTTGATCTTATCAGCATCAAAAAATCAAGGTGAAAACAAATTTGTCATGGAAGACATCCATGATGCGCTTTCAAAATTATCGGAAGACTACTACGTTCCATTCAGCATGTATTTCGAAGGCTATAAATACCATGAAATTTCAGAATATTTAGCAATCCCAATTGGTACTGTAAAAACCCGGATACATATCGCCCGCAAAGTAATGAAGAAATCATTATCCACATATAAACTTATCGACTAAGTTTTTTATAACTTCGTCCTATGGACAATCATGAGGAGTTAACGGTATATTCTAAATCAAAACTTGCTTTACGAAATGGGCAAGATAAGCCTGAAATATGGGTTGCTTTTCAGGGCATTATATATGATGTTACAGAAAGTCGATTATGGAGGTCCGGAAAACATTACGAACATTGGGCAGGTCAAGACCTAACTGAGGAGCTTTCAGAAGCTCCTCACTCAGATCAAGTATTTAAAAAATTTCCTATAATAGGAAAGATCGGATAATTAGATATCAAATTTAGATAAAGCAACAAAGGCTTTTAATCGAGCTTCAATCTCGTCTTGCGTTAACGTTTGCAAACGCTCCGTACCGAATTTCTCAACACAGAATGATGCTAACGCCGATCCATAGATAACCGCATTTTTCATATTGGTAAAGTTAATCGTTTTTACCTTCGCCAGATATCCTATAAAGCCACCAGCAAATGCATCACCAGCACCTGTTGGATCGAATACTTCTGCCAGTGGTAATGCTGGTGCAGAGAAAATTTGTCCTTCACCAAACAATAATGCACCATGCTCACCTTTTTTAATAATCAAATATTTAGGTCCCATCTCAAGAATAGTTGCGGCAGCTTTCACCAACGAATATTCACCAGATAATTGACGCGCTTCACCATCGTTGATTGTCAAAACATCAACATGCTTCAACACCGCTTTCAAATCATCCATCGCGATATCCATCCAGAAGTTCATGGTATCCAAAACAACCAATTTAGGTTTGTTCTTTAAACGATTTAAAGTAGTCATCTGAATCTGAGGAGTAGCATTGCCTAATAGCAAGAACTCACAATCCTGGTAGCTCTCAGGAATAATCGGATCAAAGTCAGCTAATACATTCAATTCTGTAGTGATTGTATCACGGCTATTCATATCATTATGATACTTACCTGCCCAGAAAAATGATTTTCCACCTTCAATAATCTGAATCCCCTCTACATTTACACCTTTACTCGTAATGATATGTAAGTTATCATCACCAAAATCTTCACCGATTACACCTACTAATTTCACCTGGTCATATAAAAAAGACGCAGAAAGAGCTGCAAAAGTACCTGCTCCGCCAACAATTTTATCTGTTTTACCAAAAGGCGTTTCGATAGCGTCGAATGCTACCGTGCCCATTACTACTAAACTCATAGTATATAAATAAATAACTGTAAACAAAAAAAACCGGCTATAAAGCCGGTTTCACCTAACGCTCCTGAAGCTGGGCTCGAACCAGCGACCCTCTGATTAACAGTCAGATGCTCTAACCAGCTGAGCTATTCAGGAATCTTCATAAGAAAGATGACTATATATCTTTCTCTTTTGATGCCACAAAAATAGCTAAATCCAACGTATTTCCAAATCTTTTTTAAAGATTTTTTACTTTTTTTTCATCTAAATATTCATCATATTTAGATTATCAAATTGTAGCGATTGAAAACAAGGCAATTACATAACTTAACCATCACTATAAATTTCTTACATAACCGATTTTCATGAATAAACCACTTTTAAAAACAATCACATTGCTTTTATTTGCTCCTATGCTGTTCAGTTGTAGTAAAAAAAATCTAGAGGAAGAAAAGCCAAAGGAGAATGTTGTAGAACCAGAACCTGAAAAAAAAGTCAGTCGCGTAGATCGATTAGCTGACTCACTATTCTACTATGCACAGGACATTTATTTCTGGAACGACCAATTACCCACGTATGAAGTATTTAATCCGAGACAATTTAGCAAAGGAAGCGTCGAATTCAATAGCTTGAATAAAGTACTATTCAATATTACTAGATATGGTACAAACCCTGCTACTGGAAAACCCTATGAATACAATGAAATCGATAATAACGATACAAAATACAGTTACATCGACAAAGAAAGCTACGATGGAAGTAAATCATTCATTAAAAAAAATGAATTGTCAAACCTCGATTTAGAAGGAAATGGAGACGATTTAGGTCTGAAGATAGGTCTATACGGGGTCGAGCAGAATTACAAGATCCTAGTTCAATTGACTTATCCTGGATCACCAGCTGCAATTTCGGGATTACAACGTGGAGATATCATCACCGAAATTAATGGAGTTAAGTATGGCACCAATTTCAATCATGAAGTACCCTCCTTAAGCAACGCGCTTTTTGAAAGCCAATCTGCAATTATTAAAGGAAAAACAAGTAGCGGTACCCCATTTGAGATGACCTTGAACAAGATAAAATATCAAACAAAATCAGTCATTAAAGACAGCATATATTTAGATAAAACAAAAAAGGTTGGCTATTTTGTTTTCAATTCCTTCTCCAAACTAAGCCACACCCAAGCCGATTTAACGGCGACCTTTAATAAATTTCAGCACGCCGGTATTACAGATCTCATAATTGATTTGCGCTACAACGGAGGTGGGTATATCAATACTGCCGAATTTCTTGCCAATAAAATAGCTCCAAATTCATTAAATGGGAAAGTTATGTTTACTGAAAACTTCAACAGCACCATGCAAAACAATAAAACAAAATATTTAAAGAACTTGAGCCTTGAAACGACAAACAGTAAGGGCGAGAAAGTTAAGGTCAGATACACCGATTTAGATTACAGTATTTCGGGGAATACATTCAAATTCAACCCTACAGGTAATATAAATATCAATACCCTTGTATTTATTGTAACAGAAAATACAGCCTCAGCAAGTGAGTTATTGATCAATATATTTAAACCACATCTAAACGTAAAAATCGTGGGAGCAAAAACCTATGGAAAACCAATTGGTTTTTTCCCCTTGACAATCGGCGGTTATGATGTCTATTTCAGTATGTTTGAATCACGAAATGCATCAAATGAAAGCGATTATTATAACGGTATATCCGTTAACAAATCAAGTAACGATGACGCCTACTACCCTTTCGGCAATTTAAATGAACAATCGTTTAAAGCCGCATATGATTACATAGTAACAGGAAACTTTTCGAATAGTACATCTATGCTCTCCGGTAAAGCATCGGGTTCAAACCAACTTCAAAAATTAAAAGCGCTCTCTCCTCCTCAATTTAAAGGAATGATTGAAAACAGAATCAAATCACACTAAACGCAAAAAGCCTTTCCAAACTGGAAAGGCTTTCATTTGCTCCTGAAGCTGGGCTCGAACCAGCGACCCTCTGATTAACAGTCAGATGCTCTAACCAGCTGAGCTATTCAGGAATCATTCAAGAGTATATTACTATAGCTCTTTGGTTATTTAAGAATTTGCATTCTTATCTCTTAAATACATTCAATCTAGACTTTCGATTGAATCACGATTTTACTATCTAAAATCGTTTTGCTCCTGAAGCTGGGCTCGAACCAGCGACCCTCTGATTAACAGTCAGATGCTCTAACCAGCTGAGCTATTCAGGAATCCGGTTAATTTTCCGAAGCGTCATTTCCGTTTCGGTGATGCAATTATCGGAAGATTATTGCAATCTTACAAATCTTTTAAAAACATTTTTTGCAACTCCCTCGCTTCCAACAAGAATAATTTTCATCTCATTTAGATCAAAACACCCTTCAAGAGTAAAACAGCAAATGTGAAGTAAATTAATAGGCCGGTCACATCAACCAAAGTCGATACAAATGGAGCTGAAGAGCTAGCAGGATCAGCACCAAGCTTTCTTAAAATAAAAGGAAGCATAGATCCCATTAAGGATCCCCACAGCACTACTCCTACTAAAGAAAAGCCAACCACAAGCCCCACTAAAACCCAATGTTCACCATAAGCATCAGAAAACCCCTGAAAAGTCATAATTCTGATGAAACCTAAAATACCTAATATTAAACCAAGCAGAAAACCAGAAACGATCTCCCTCTTCATAACACGCCACCAGTCCCCTATCGTAATCTCTCCCAATGCCATGGCTTGAATGATCAAGGTAGATGCTTGTGAGCCACTGTTACCACCGCTCGATATGATCAGTGGCATCAATGCGAAGAGCATGATAGCACTCGCCAATTGATGTTCAAAATGCTCAATGACTGTCGCAGTTAACAGTTGACCGAAAAATAAGACCACTAACCACCCAGAACGTTTTTTAACTAAATTAACGATCGACACATCCAGATATGGTTCATCTAAAGCTTCAGTTCCCCCAAATCGTTGCATATCCTCCGTATACTCTTCATTTGCCACCCAAAGAATATCATCGATCGTAACAATACCTAACATTATTCCCTGCTCATCAACAACAGGTAAAGCAACTCGATTATTCATCCGGAAAATATTCACAGCCTCTTCTTGTGGGTCATTCGCATGTAGAGAAATAAGCCTATTGTCAATAAGATCACCAACAACAACATTTGGATCTGCCATTAATACATCTTTAATACGAATATCGTCTATTAATTTACCTGCGGCATCAATGACATATAAGACATCAATTGTTTCCGAATTTTTACCATAACGGCGAATATGCTCAAGAATTCGGATGATATTCCAATGTGGTTTTACAGTGATATAGTCTGGGGTCATCAGACGCCCCACACTATCTTCAGGATAACCTAATAAAGAAAGAGCTTCTTTACGATCCTGAGGTGGCAGTAAAATAATCAATTGTTTTACGACATCACCATCCTTCAGTTCACTGAAAAATGATGTCCGGTCATCCGGAGGCATTTCATTAATTAATTCACTAATTTTTGCACCTGAAAGCTTCTTAAAAATACGCTCTTGCGTAGGGAAATCTAAAATACGAAATACATTAACCGCACGGTTCAAATTTAATGTTTCGATGAATATGTGGCCATATTCGGGTAGCTCATCGATCAACGCCTCTACATCCGAAATATTTAGCTCATTTAAATATGCTTGTAACCCCTCATTATCCTTCGACTCAATGAACTGTTCGATTTGTTCTACCTGCATTTCCAATTCTTCCATAATTCCCTTTCTTTACTAATATGCTACATCGGTGTATTTAAAATTTTATGCAAAAATCGTCTTTTTAAAAATAATATAAGAATTTATTTATTACCTATTGAAAATAGAAATTTTCAATAGGTAATAGAACAATAAAAAACATATTCTAATGCAGTATTAGATCATAAAATAAAGATCGTGATCATAATCGATACACCTAATCTATAGAAAAATAAATGATAGTGTCTCCAACAATAATTTATAAAAAAAAACAACTTCATGAAAAACAGTTACTTATAAAAAGTTAGATCTATTTTTCTTAAATCCAATTCATAAAATCTCCAAATAAGACAATCTAAATCAAAGAAAACAACAACACTAACTATCAATTCATTACAACATAAAGAACAAGTAACTCAGTAAATTGAAATAAAAAACCTATATTTAATTTGCAAATTATTGAATACATTTAACGAATTACAAAACATAAACACCTAACGATCAAGCTATATAGTTATTCGAAAGTTAAAAAAACAACCATCGATCTAAAATAATTAGCAACAGCAACTTAAGTACATGAAAATCTACCTACTCTCCTTCATACTATCGATTTTAACATTTCATAAAGGTATTTGCCAAATCTTTGAAGACAGTCAGGCACCTCCATCTCAAAAATGGCATCAGATTGACACTAAAGAATTTAAACTGATCTTTCCGGTCGAAATGAAAAAAAAGGCTTCAACGCTTGCCAGTCAAATTACACAGTATTTAAAAACAAATCATAAAGACTTACAAGTAAAACCGCGTAAAATTTCTTTAATTCTTCAAAACACCGAACTTCGTCCTAATGGTTTTGTCCAACTCGCTCCACGCAAATCGGAGCTGTACAGCAGTCCAACCCCTGAGCCAGATAATCAGGAATGGCTCTCCAATCTAGCATTGCACGAACTTAGACACGTTGCTCAATTTGATAAATTGACCGGAAAATTAAAGGCACCGTTCTTAGAACAGCTTGCCCTTGCTATATACGGTCTAACGTTGCCTTCCTGGTATTTTGAAGGTGATGCAGTCTGGGCAGAAACATTTTATTCCAAAGGAGGAAGAGGTCGACTCCCCTCTTTTGAAATGACGCTAAAAGCTAATGAAAGAACTGATAAAAAATATAAATTCGAGAAATATTTATTAGGTTCTTATCGTGATAAAATACCGAGCTATTATACCATTGGTTATTTCATGACCAATTATTTAAAACAAAACGTAAAGGAGAACTTTGAACCCGAACTGTATCAAAACATCAACAAAAATATATTGATGCCCTACAATTTTAGTCGGTCGCTAAAAAAAACAACTGGATTTAATAATACGAGTCTATTTGCACATACGATGGATGATCTGAATATTAAATGGAAAAAAGAAGAACATGAAAGACCAACGATATCCTACCCGATAATTGAACCAACATCCAGTAAAAACTACCAGGATTGGTTATTGCCTAAAAACAATCACGACAATAGCACCCTATCTATTTTACAGACCCCAGAAAAAACAGCTGAAATCGTTAAAATAGATAACAACAATAAAATAGAATCATTGTTAAAATTGGGAAATCAGATCGTCCCAAACTATGATTTCAGAAATAATATGATTGTATGGGATGAAGTTAAAAGAGATATCCGATACACCAAAAGATCCTACAATGTAATTAACCTTTACCATTTAGAAACAAAAAAGCGAGAGCAGATTAGTTTTAAAAGTCGCTATTTCTATCCCATACTACACCCATCCAAAGCAGAAATACTGACAATTGAAGTAGATTTAAGTAATCAGACAGCAATTCTATTGCTCGATATTAAAACCAAAAAAATATTAAAAAGAATTCCGATAGCTTCCGATATTTATCTTCAACAGCCTTCATTTAATGAAGAGGGCTCAAAAATAGTAGCTATTGCTATTTCAAACAAAGGCACAACCTTAGTAGAAATCGAATTAGAATCCTCCCAAATTACTTTTCTTCAGGACTGGAGCAATGAACAATTTGAAAGACCGCAATACATAAACGATCACCTTTTTCTGTTTAAAGCACAATATTCAGGTATCGATAATTTATATCAATATAATAAACTATCAAAAGCATTAACGAAGCTTACAAATACCACTTTCGGAGCTTTCAACCCCTCTTATGATGTCAATAAAAAAGAAATTCTCTTTAATAATTACCAGTACAATGGATATAAAATATCCAAAATAACATTTAATGACACCGATACAGTTCTTAAGAACTCATATAGCATAAAAACTATTAGTAACAATTTAAAAAACAAAATTGATAGCATCACAGAAAGTGTTTCAGATTACAATGTAAGTCCTTATAAAGGCTTATCTAGAACATTTAATTTTCACAGCCTTTCTCTTAGCAACACCAATTTCGAAAGCTTAGATAACTTCAAACCAGGTGTATTTTGGCTTTCCAACAATATTCTAAATACAACACAATTTGTACTCGGTTACGAATACGATACCGATATTAAAAAATCTATTTACTCTGCAACCTTAAATTACAATAAATATTTTCCCAAATTCACACTTAAATATGAAAACAAAGGACAGATAGGAACAGCAAAAATCAATAGTAAATCTGATAGCACGATCAATTTCGATTGGAGAGAGCATGATATAAGTGGTCAGATCTCCATTCCATTGGCTTACTATAAAAGCAATTATGTCTATAGCTTAGGTTTCAATTTTGCGACATCATACCTTCAACGATACAACACAAGTATTAAAAACCTTAAAAACTTCGACTCAAAGGTATTGTTCCCCTTAACTTATCAAATTTATTGGAATAGAAACGCCATGATGTCAAAAATGGATATCACACCTCGATGGGGACAAAACTTTAGTATGACTTATCGCCACCTTCCATTCGAAGATCAAGAAGGAAATCTTTTCTCCATTCGAAGTGGATTCTATATTCCTGGATTTGTCAGTAATCATGGATTTCAAATTAGATTTGGTTATCAAAAAGCATCAGGCCGTTATCAATACAGCAACGATATACCAACAATTAGCGGCTACGGGTACTATAAGTACGAGAAAATTAAAAACACCTTATTACTAAACTACAGATTCCCGATCAGCTATCCAGATTGGGCAGTTGGAGGCATAACGTACATCAAACGAATTAAGGGAGGGGTATTTGCCGACTATCAAAATATCCATCACCAGTCCGACATGAGTCCAAAAACTTTCGGTCTTTCTGTGTCAGCAGATTTTAATGCTTTCAGATACCCATTACCCAATTTTGAAGCCGCTCTTAAACTCACTTATATCAACGATGTTACCGCTACACAAAGAGTTGTACCAACCGTTAGTTTAAATTATACCTACTAAAATCTTAAAACAGGAAAAGGCATCTAACGATGCCTTTTCCTGTTTTATATTTCAAAGTTATTACTCTTCGATAGCCTTTACTCCAGGTAAAACTTTACCTTCCATATATTCTAACAAAGCACCGCCACCAGTGGATACATAACTTACCTGTTCAGTCATGCCAAATTTAGAAACTGCAGCTGCAGAATCACCACCACCGATCAATGAAAATGCACCTTTTTCAGTTGCATTGACCACCGCATCGGCAACAGCTTTTGTACCTTTAGCAAAGGTATCAAATTCAAAAACGCCCATAGGACCATTCCAAAGAATAGTTTTAGACGATTCAATTATTTTTGCAAACGCTTCTCCAGATTCTTTACCAATATCCAATCCTTCCAATTCCGCAGGGATCTGATCATTTGGTCCATCATAAACAGTTGCATCATTTGAAAATTTATCCGCAATTTGAGCATCAGTCGGTAATACCAGGTTAACGCCTTTTGCCGCTGCTTTCTTAACCAATTCCGTTGCCAAGTCCAACTTATCTAACTCAACTAATGACTTACCGATCTCTCCACCACGAGCTTTAATAAAAGTATAAGCCATACCTCCGCCTATAATCAGGTTATCAACACGATCCAATAAAGCTTCGATTAATTCTAATTTATCAGAAACCTTCGCCCCTCCCATGATAGCAGTAAATGGACGTTCAGCTTTATTCAACACTTTTTCTGCATTACCAATTTCTGCAGCCATTAAATACCCGAAATATTTCGCATCAGGGAAAAATTGAGCAATAACAGCAGTAGAAGCATGAGCACGGTGAGCTGTACCAAAAGCATCATTGACATACACATCACCCAATTTTGATAATTTCTCTGCAAATGCAACATCACCTTTTTCTTCCTCTTTGTAAAAACGAAGATTCTCCAAAAGTAAAACTTGACCTGGTTTCAAATTTTTTGCTTTTTCAACCGCATCTTCACCAATACAATCAGCAGCAAACTGAACATCAACCTTTAACACTCCAGATAAATGTGAAACAATGTGCTTTAGTGAATATTTATCTGTAGGCCCATCTTTTGGTCTACCTAAGTGTGACATCAAGATAACAGATCCACCATCCTTTAATATTTTTTTAATCGTGGGTGTCGCACCTTGAATTCTATTATCATCTGTAATATTAAAATTGTCATCCAAAGGAACATTAAAATCTACACGTATTAGCGCTTTTTTGTCAGCGAAGTTTAAGTTGTCAACTGTTTTCATCTCTATTATTTATTATGAAGTATTTACCCACCTATTCAAATGGACAGCTAAATATAAAAAAAGCCTTTTACTATCCGAATAATAAAAGGCTTTTTTTGATAAAATGAAAAATAATTAATGTATTTCAATCGAATACGGCAATTTCGCCATAATACCAGATTGTCCAGAAACTTTTTTGATCACATCAAAGTAATTATAGAATTCTCCCATTTGCTGTTGTGCCATCCATATTTGAACCTTTTCCTTAGACGAATTTAAAAAAGTTGAAATTGCATCCTCTTTGGCAGGATATTGCTTAACTGCATATTGTCCTATTTTTGCTTTCTTTGCTGCTGCTTTAATAGCATCATCAATACCACCTATACGATCTACCAATCCAATCTCTACAGCCTGTTTACCAGTCCACACACGGCCTTGACCAATAGTATCAACCTGAGCAACCGTTATTTTACGACCATCAGACACACGCTTCATAAACGTTTGATAAACACGATTAACCTCCATCTGGATGATATCGCGTTCTTCAGCAGTTAAAGGACGATCCGGAACCATACCTAAATCAGAGAATTTACCAGTTTTCACCCCATCAAAATGAACACCTATTTTATTATTCAATAAATTCTTAAAATTTGGAATAACCCCAAACACCCCGATTGAACCTGTAATCGTATTATTCTCAGCAAAGATTGAATCTGCTGCCGCCGAAATATAGTAACCGCCCGAAGCCGCATAATCCCCCATAGAAACTATGATCGGTTTTACTTGCTTTGTCAACTCAACCTCTCTCCATATAACATCAGATGCTAAAGCAGAACCTCCAGGAGAATTAACACGGAAAACAACTGCTTTCACATTATCATCTTGTCTTAACAAACGTAGCTCACGTGAAATTTTATCGGATCCAATCTCACCTTTAGTCCCCTCTCCTCCTACAATAGCACCTTCAGCATACAAAACAGCAACCTGATTAGATTCAGAACCACTCGGCATCTTCGATTTATAGTCAATTAGGGATACAACAGAGAGATCATCTTTTGTTGCTACGTTCAATCTTTTCTTTAATTCTAAAATCAGCTCATCTTTATACAATTTAGCATCAGCCAATTTATACCTTACAGCATCATCAGCGTTACGAACCAAATAATTTGTCGCTATACTCCTTAATGAGTCGGCAGACATTTTTCTTGAAGTTGAAATTTCCTGAATAAATGAATCATAGATACTTCCCAAATAAGAATTAACCTGTAAACGGTTCGCCTCACTCATTTGGTTTAAGAAATAAGGTTCAACAGCACTCTTAAAAGTTCCCACTTTTACAACCTGCATATCCACACCAAATTTATCAAAAGCATCTTTCATAAACATGGTGGAGCTTGCCAATCCTTTAAAATCAACAGTTCCTTCTGGATTCACATATACCTTATCTGCAACACTAGCGACATAATAAGCTTTTTGAGAATAACCCTCGTTGTAAGCCACAATAAATTTACCCGATGACTTAAAGTCTACCAAAGCATCTCTAATCTCTTTAAGACTAGCAAATCCAGTAGCAATTGTACTTGCATCCATAAAGATCCCTTTAATCTTACTATCTTCTTTAGCTGTTCTTATTCTCAACAGAATATCATCAAGACCAAGATTTTTCAAATTATAACCAGGAATATCCAAGGAACCAAAAGGATTATCTATGGAACGTTCTGTAATCTCATGATTAAAAGAAAGATACAATATTGAATTATCCTTAACCATAACTTCTTTTTCCGAAGATGCAGAAGTTACTAACGCGCCGATAATACCTAACATTATTATAAATAAAACTACCGATGATATCACAATTCCCGTGACAGTAGCAAGTACATACTTAAAAAATGATTTCATAAAATGAATAATCTAAAGTTCAATTGATTTATTAGTTGCCAATTTAGTACAAATGTTACAAATAAATTTTTAAATCTTTCATTTAATTAACTAAAATTCTATATTTATAAGGTGAAAAGCATCTACATTTTATTAGGAGCAAACCTGGGTGATCGTTTAATGCAATTAAACAGCGCATTAAGCGCTCTGGAGGATTCCTTGGGCAACATTGCAAAAGTTTCAGCTATTGTCGAAACCGAAGCATGGGGGGTAGAAGATCAACCCAGTTTCTTAAACCAAGTAATTGAAGTCAAAACATTTCTTAACCCAATAGAGGCGCTTGAAATCTGTCAAAGTATAGAAAATCAATTAGGGAGAGTTCGTTCAGAAAAATGGGGAGCACGTGTGATCGATATTGACATTTTATATTACGAAAATGAGCACATTAACTTGCCTAACCTCCAAATTCCACATCCCTATATACAGGATCGTAAATTTACACTAATTCCATTAGTCCAGATCGCTCCAGAATATATACACCCGATTTTAAAAAAGAGTAATAAGGAACTCTTAGCAATATGCACAGATCCCTTAGACGTAAACATCTACAAAAAAAATGTATAAACACATAAAACCAGATATTATCAAGCAAAGTATGTTTAATAATGAGGACATGATAAAAGAGTTTATCGCCCTTTACCGAACACAAACTCCTTTAGATTTTGAAAAATTAACAGCAGCAATAACAGCGAAAGACTATCAGGAGATTAATAATGCAGCACACCATATCAAACCTACTATGGAATACATTGGAGCACCACATTTAAAAGAGCAACTGCAGCTCATAGAATCATTAGCAAAAGAAACCGCTGACATTAATCACATTGAATCGGAATGCTCCTTATTAAAAATACAATTCGATGAATTATTTACAGAATTAGAGCAGTATGAAAAATCGATTTAATCTTTATTTCAAACGTTGAAAATGTAACAGTGAAAGCAAGATATAGCTTAATAAAATAATTGGCAATGCCACGAATTGAAAAACAGCAAATAAGACAACCGCTAAAATCACAAAAATAAATTTATATTTATTTTCAGACCAAGCCAATGACGATAGCTTCATAGAGAACAATCTAATCTCACTAACCAATAAAAAACTTGTTAGTGCAGTGCTGATCAAGAGAAAGAAGGGATTTAATATAATATCTGGATATTTTTCAGCAATAAAAGGCAGTGATAAGACATAAAAAGTATTCATAGGTGTATTTAACCCTATAAAATCAGTCGTTTGGCGTTCATCCAGATTAAATTTTGCCAATCGAAGCGCTGAAAACACGGTTACCACAAAACCTAAATAAGCAAACAAGGGTTGCTCAATAAAAACCTCAGACAATAACATATAAAGGATAGCACCTGGCAAGAAACCAAAACTAACCATATCAGCCAGTGAATCTAATTCCTTACCGATATTGGATTTGACATGTAAAAGCCGTGCTACCATACCATCGAAGAAATCAAATATACCAGAAGCCAATACACAATAAGCTGTTGTCATATAATCACCTTTAAGTGCCATTAACACCCCGATACATCCACTAAATAGATTTAAACAGGTTATGGTATTAGGAATATGTTTTTTCATATTTTCAATATAAATAAAAAGCCATCATTTTTTATAAATGATGGCTAAATTATTAAAATCAAATGGAATTACCCATTCATGCTAATCAAAAACTCTTCATTAGACTTAGTACCACGCATTTGCGCTAATAAAAACTCCATTGCCTCATTAGAATTCATATCCGCCAAGTGATTGCGTAATATCCAAAGACGACGAATCGATTCTTTATCCATTAATAAATCATCACGACGCGTACTTGAAGCTGTTAAATCGATAGCAGGGAAAATACGTTTGTTCGCCAATTTACGATCCAACTGTAACTCCATGTTACCAGTACCTTTAAACTCTTCAAAAATAACCTCATCCATTTTAGAACCAGTCTCTGTAAGAGCTGTTGCTAAAATAGTTAAAGAACCTCCGTGCTCGATATTACGAGCAGCACCGAAGAAACGTTTTGGTTTATGTAAAGCATTTGCATCCACACCACCTGATAATATTTTACCAGATGCAGGGGCAACTGTATTATAAGCACGAGCCAAACGTGTAATTGAATCTAGCAAGATCACGACATCATGACCACACTCGACCATACGTTTTGCTTTCTCTAAAACAATATTTGCGATTTTTACATGACGCTCTGCAGGTTCATCAAAAGTAGATGAAACCACTTCAGCACGTACACTTCTTGCCATATCTGTCACCTCCTCAGGTCTCTCATCGATTAATAAGATAATCAAATAAACTTCAGGATGGTTTTTAGCGATCGCATTTGCAACCTCTTTCAACAAATTGGTTTTACCTGTTTTAGGTTGAGCTACAATAAGACCACGTTGTCCTTTACCAATAGGAGTGAACAAATCCATGATACGAGTCGAATAGTTGCTTGTACCCAAATCCAAATTCAAACGTTCATTAGGGAATAATGGCGTTAAGAAATCAAAAGGAACTCGGTCACGAATTTCAGCAGGATTTTGACCATTGATCGCTTCTACACGTACCAATGGAAAATATTTCTCACCTTCTTTTGGAGGTCTAATGCTACCTCTGACTGTATCACCAGTTTTCAAACCAAATAATTTGATTTGCGACTGAGAAACGTAAATATCATCTGGAGATGTTAGATAATTATAGTCAGAAGAACGTAAAAAACCATATCCATCAGGCATAATTTCCAACACACCTTCATTGACAATAACATTGTCAAAATCTGCATTTGATGAAGCTGTTTCTACTTTTGGAGGTGCTGACTTAATTGCGGGAGCTGCTTTTATATTTTCTTCAGATTCTGAGATTGCTACTTCGCTAGCTGAATCTGTTTCTTCATTTTCTTTTTTACGGATAGTAACCGGCTCAGACGCTTTTGCGGTTCTTATTCTTTTTCGAGGTCTCTCCGTTGACTCATCATGATTTTCTTCCTTTTTTTCAGAAGTATTTTCGGACTCATCACCAGTGCTGATTATTTTTTCAATTAACTCTTGCTTTCTAAGCTTATCAGCGTCACCGATACCTATTAATTTTGCAATTTCGCGTAATTCAGACACGAGTTTTGCATTTAATTCATTAATATCCATTAAATTTTTATTATGATATATTAGGATTTTATTTTAAAATGAAATTTATTACACTCCATTAATCATTTTGATTAACAAACAAAGGGATTTAAGAACTAAGTGATTTCTTCTATACCTGAAGCGGAATAAATTATGAGAACCTGCACAAAGAAAAAAAACAAATCTGACAATTCAAAATTATTTGTAAAAAAAAACATACTTATAACAAATCATATCTTGTTAAAACGTTTTACTAAAAAATCAAACGTAGTTATTAACAACAATATTATATTTAAATATGATATATTTTTTTGTAAGTTAGCGGTGCAAAAAAAACAAAGCAAACGATTTAGATGGAAAATAAACTCATTAAAACAAATTATCCCGCCTTATATACATTAATAATTGTATTTTTCTTTTGGGGTTTTATTGCAGCAGGAAATAGCGTATTTATTCCCTTTTGTAAAAACTACTTTCACTTAGACCAATTTCAGTCACAATTGATTGATTTTGCATTTTACACCGCTTATTATCTTGGTGCATTATTACTTTTTATTTTCAGCACATTTTCAGGAAAAGATTTAGTTGGTAAGTGGGGCTATAAAAAAAGTATTGTCTATGGTCTATTATTCTCAGCATTAGGTGCCGGAGCAATGATCGTGGCAGTAGAAGTAAATGTATACATCGGTATGTTACTTGGACTTTTCACTGTTGCCTTAGGTTTTTCATTACAACAGACCGCTGCAAATCCATTTGCAGTTTTATTAGGAGATCCCAAAACTGGAGCTTCACGTGTCAATTTAGGCGGTGGTATCAATTCTTTCGGAACAACAATAGGACCCTTAGTTATCGGTTTTGCGTTATTCGGAACATTTGAGAAAATATCCGATTCCGAAATAGCTAATTTACCTTTAGACAAAGTCGTTTTCCTATATATAGGTGTTGGTTTATTGTTTCTACTAGCAGCAAGTTTGTTTTACTTCAGTAAAAAGGTGCCTGCAGGAATAAGCAATGAACCCATGGAAAAAGCTAATAAAGCCCTTAATACTTTGGTTATCATGACCATCTTGCTTTTTGCCATGTTCGCTCCTGTATTTTTAAGTTACAAAAGTGAAGTAGCAATTCAGGTAGATCAATTACAGGCACAATTAAAATCTTTAGTTGATCCAGCAAGTATAGAGCAATTAAAAATTCAGATTAAAGAGATTGCTCACCCACTTGAAATACAACGTATGCTGTGGTTAGCAGGTGCACTGATTGTTGTTGTTGGTGGATTGATTTTTGCAAATGTAAAAGCGCAGAAAAACCCAGAAGGATGGGGAGCTATGAGATACCCTCAACTTGTATTGGGTATGATTGCCCTATTTTTATACGTTGGAGTTGAAGTAGCCATAGGAAGTAACTTAGGTGAACTACTTACATTAAAAGAATTTGGAAGCCTACAATCATCGCAAATTACGCCTTACGTTTCGATGTATTGGGGTAGTATGATGATTGGTCGTTGGGCTGGAGCGATTACAGCGTTTAACCTAACTAAAACAACTAAAAACATATTACTTATCATTGTTCCACTTGTCGCATTTTCTATTATTATAGGCGTTAATGCAATGGCGGGCTTTGAAATGTCACACCTATACTATTATGTTGTTTGTATACTTATACAAATCGGAGCATTTTACCTAAGTAAAGAAAAACCTGCTAGAACATTAATCGTTTTCGGTCTATTCGGAATTATCGCTATGACTGTTGGTTTATTATCTTCAGGTACAGTAGCTATTTACTCTTTCTTAGCAGGAGGATTAGCTTGTTCTATCATGTGGTCATCAATCTTCAGCCTTTCAATCGTAGGACTTGGAAAATATACAGCACAAGGATCAGCATTCTTAGTCATGATGATCTTAGGTGGTGGTGTTATTCCCCCTATCCAAGGAAAATTAGCTGATATCATAGGTATCCACAACTCTTACCTACTTCCATTGTTAGGTTTTGCCTACATTGTATTCTTTGCAATAGCAGTAAAATCAGTACTCAAAAAACAAGGAATTAATATTGATGATGTCGAAGCAGAGGGATCACATTAAGCTTATTGATAAAGCTAACTAATTGTAAAAAATACACTATTAAATCAATTTAATAGCATCTTAAAAAAAAGGCCTTAAATACAATTTTAAGGCCTTTTTTTTCAAATTGCTGTAAAGTAGATGAAATAATTTTTCATTTTAGTGCTTTGATCATACATAAATTATAAATAAAAAAATGTATTTTCGAAAATCGGATTCAAATGATCCAATTTTAAAACGAAAAAACTCAATTAAAACTACTCAATAATGATTATTATTGCTGACGGCGGGTCAACGAAAACAAACTGGTGTTTGTTGGATGATTCAAACAAAAAAATTTACTTCAATACAGAAGGGTATAACCCATATTTTGTAGATAGCGAATACATCGTTAACTCTTTAAGAAAAGGCTTACCAAATGATTTACCTTTTGATGAAATTAAAGAGGTTAACTATTACGGTGCAGGCGTTCATAATAAAGAAAAAGCAGAAATCGTTATTAAAGCCATCCAAGAAGTTTTCCAACAAGCTCAAGTTGAGGTTGGTCACGATTTATTAGCTGCCGCAAGAGCTTTATTAGGTACTGAATCAGGTTTTGCAGCCATTCTAGGAACGGGTACCAATTCTTGTATTTATGATGGAAATGACATTACCTATAACATCGACTCATGTGCTTACATCTTAGGTGATGAAGGTAGCGGAAGTTATATCGGTAAAAAATTATTAACAGATTACATCCGTGATTTAATGCCTCAAGATGTTCGTAAAGTATTTTACGACACCTACAAGATCACTCCAGATGAAATCATGGATACCGTTTACACAAAGCCATTAGCGAACCGTTTCTGCGCAAGTTTCAGCAAATTTGTTTACGACAACAATGTGAATATTGAATATACACGTGCTATTGTAGATGATGCTTTCGAAGCATTTTTCAAAAACTTAGTTAGTAAATATCCAAACTACCAAGAATATACATTCAACTGTATCGGTTCTGTAGGCTATAATTTCCGTAATGTTTTGGAGGAAAAAGCAGTACAGTACGGCATGAAAGTTGGCAAAATATTACGTTCCCCTATCGATGATTTAGTTCAATTCCACATCAATAGAGCGTCAAAATAGTTTCAAGATATTTTAGTATTAAAAATATAAAGGGTGTAGATCGTATCTTCACCCTTTATATTTTTAATAATTTCATAACAAAGCATTTATATACAGATCATAATAAAATGCGTCTTTTGAAAAACGGAAGTTATGAAAAGAAATCTCGATATCGTAGTATTATCAGACATTCATCTCGGAACACATGGAAGTCACGCAAAAGAGTTACTCTATTATTTAGAGTCGATCGCACCAAAAATGCTGATTTTAAATGGCGATATAATCGATATTTGGCAATTCAAAAAAAGCTATTTCCCATCCGAGCATTTACATGTTATCAAAAAAATAATCGATCTCAGCGCCAATGGCACCGAAGTGCATTACATCACCGGTAATCATGATGAAATGCTCCGAAAATTTGCAGATTTAAAACTTGGCAATATCAAATTAACCAACAAGCTCTTATTATCCCTTAACAATAAGAAAGCATGGATATTCCATGGTGACGTATTTGATGCCTCCATCCATCATTCAAAATGGTTAGCAAAATTAGGCGGTTGGGGATACGATAAACTGATCCAATTAAACCATATGATCAATTGGATCTTGCTTAAAATGGGGCGTGAGAAATATTCATTATCAAAAAAAATAAAGAACAGTGTTAAAAAAGCTGTCAAATATATTTCTGATTTTGAAGAAACAGCCACTGAACTAGCTATTGAAAAAAATTACGACTATGTGATCTGTGGACACATCCATCAACCACAAATCAAAGAAGTCATTACCCGGAAAGGAACAGTGACTTACATGAACTCAGGTGATTGGGTTGAAAACTTAAGCAGTTTAGAATATCATAACGGCGAATGGCGATTATTTCATTACGAAGATTATAAAGAATCCATTCTCAAAAACAAGCTGACAGAAACACCACTATTCACCTTAGAAGATCTAAAAAATCTGGTAACGATATAACAAATAAGGGGGATTTGCATCCCCCTTATTTGTTATAATTCGATTGATTCACCAATTGCTGGTAAGTATAATGTCTTACCATAATTTGCGAATTTTTCAGAAGCAATAACTTTATCAATGGTAATAGGAGGAAATGTATCGTAATGCACACCCACTATTTTATCACAATTAATAAATTCTGCCGCCTTTACCGCATCATCAACATCCATGGTATAATGTCCACCGATAGGTAAAAATGCCCAATCCAATTCAAGATCTGCCAAAAGCTTCATTTCCATTGTAAGCGCTGTATCTCCTGCAAAATAAATTTTCTTGTTACCATAATGCAGAATGAAACCAACAGGAAATCCACCATATTGTCCGTCAGGAGTGCTATTTGTATGCATAGCATACACCATCTTCACAGTCCCAAAAGAAGTCACAATAGTACCTCCTAAATTGAACTCAATTACTTTTTCATCCGGAACTCCTTGTTTCCTAACCCATGCTGCAGTCTCTACAATAGCTGCAACAGTTGCTTGGCTATTTTTTTGAATCTGTGCCATATCTGCCACGTGATCCTGATGACCGTGACTTAAAAAAATATATTCTGGTAATAGAGCATTAACGTCTACACCCTTTGCCAAGGGATTATAAGTGATAAAAGGATCCATTAATACCTCGTGTCCATCAAAATTGAACATAACACAAGATTGTCCGTAATATGTCGCTTTCATAAAACTATTGATTAAATAGGCCTCCTAAACCACCAAGCATATCCTGACTAGCAGCAGACATCTCAGATTGACTCACATTTTCAGCTTGGGTCATCGCTTTATTTAAAGCCACAACAAGCAATTCTTCCAGTTCCTCTTTATCCGCATTACTCAAGAAGATCGGATCAATTGTAATTTCTTTAATTTCTTTATTGGCAGTTGCAACTACTTTTATCAATCCACCTTCAGCTTCTCCAAAAACAGAAATATTATCTAATCTTTGTTTAATTTCTTGTGCTTTTTGTTGCGCTTGGAATAATTTATCAAACATAATATATGATCTAAATGAACAATTCTAAATATAATGCAATTTACACATTTGAATTCAAATCATAGATGACAAAATAACCTTTCAATTTAATTCGCAAATCAAATCATCATTTGTAAATTTGCATCATGCAAAGCAATCAAGAAATTTTAGTTGAAGCTATTCTGAATCAATATGAAGTAGACAAAACGCAGTTGCCAACGGATATTTTAGAGCAAATCTATACCTTATCCAGTAATTTGGTCACGAGTCATGATATTATAAATTATACAGAGTCTATTGGAAGACTATTAAATAAGGATGAAAAAACCGCAGAGCTTTTAGAAATTTTGGATGATGAAGTTCATATCATCATTCATAAATTGAAATTTATTGCAGCAAGCGATCGCCCCAAAGTAATTCTTTTAGATGGCCTCAACCCTGCCGTAATCAATACCAGTGACTATTTACAAGAGTGTATTAAAATAGCAGGTGGTATCCCTACTTACACCATTTCGGAAGCAGATAAAGTTATTATTATCAATTCAGAAGAATTAACAATAGCACAAATTCCCGCACTATTATCTGACACAAACTGGTCTGATAGTAATGCCGTTAAGCTAAATCAAGTTTTTTTAATCAATAAGGAGGAATTTGGAAAAACTCCGGGAGCTGACTACTGCTTAGAATTAGAAACATTAGCGGAAATACTGCAGCCCAAATATTTTTTTTACGGCTTAGAGGGAAATACCTGGATACAGTTTCAATTACAATAAAAAAAGCTGACTTGAAGTCAGCTTTTTTTTATGCAAATCTTTTACGAATCAATAAATACAGCTTTTCAACCGATTGTGGTTTTTCAACCCATCTATTTTTAACCGCATAATTCGTTTGCAGAAAAGCATCCGCTTCCGCATAATCGTTACATCTGTTCAATAATTCAACAGCTTCACTGTAAGCTAAACTATACCCATTAAAGAGATCCTTAATAAACAGCAGCTTATCATTCAAATTAATGATCGATTTGATATCTTTAACCTGCCCCGAATTTCCTGAAGCATTGTTCATCTCATAAACCCGGTTTTGTACACCAGCTTTTTTCTGTTGTGAAATAATTTCATTTAACGTTAACGGTCTTGAAGGAGTCTCTTGCTCCACATCTGGACGAATCTCTTCTTCAATCAAGATTTGTTTTGATTCTTCAATAACTTCATTAACAACTAGCTTCTCTTGCTCCACCGGATTAACAGCTACCTGTTGAGGCTTTGCCTCCTCTTTTTCATATGTTGGTATTACACGATCTCGTGGTTTATCCCCTTGAGTAGTAGCAGACACAGGCTCAGGGATACTGTTGTCAACAGTCACTTTCTCTACTTCAGGAATGACCTCCTCTTGAGTAAATTCTTCTTTATCAGGCTCTTCTTTCAAATTTAAATCTTCGACAGGGGCAACTTCTTTCTGTGGTGTATTCAAACTGATATCAGCTGTTTCATCTACCACCTCCGTTACCACATTAGGTTGTTCTTCTTTCTTTTCAGGAACACTTTGAAACAAATTGGAAGGAGGTGTAAAGTAGTTATTAAAAGAAACTTTCTCCTCTTCTATCCGGTCATGCACTACTTTTGGAGCCGCAGGTTCATCAACTCTTTCAATTTTCTGAGCTATACCCAACAAATTCTGTGCTTTTAAAACACCAATCTGAGCGGCAATATATTGTGCGGTAGCTTCAAAAAGAGCTAAATCAGTTTTCTTATCTTCAAAGCCATCCTTTGAAAGCGCAAGATATTGCGCTTCCAACTCCTGCAATAAATCTCCTATTTTATCAAATAAATTTTGTTTCGTAACCATAAATTAATACATTTCATTGTTCGTAATTCCAGTAAAACACTAAATTTTACAAAAGGAATAAAACTTCATTTTCAACTTACTGATTTATACTTTATTGTTAAGTATTGTAGCTTTTATAGACTCAAATTTAATATTAAATTCTGATATTAGCAGGACTTAAGTAGTATTATTTTATTTAAAAAATCAGATTTAATACTGATTGAAAGTAATATTCAATTTATTGATTTTAATTCATTTAAATGCTTTTTTCTGAACATAATTTCACACAAAGGGGCCCAGCATACGGAAGTATCGAAGTGATATGCGGTTCGATGTTTTCCGGTAAGACCGAAGAACTCATCCGTAGACTAAAACGGGCACAATATGCTAAACTCCATGTCGAAATTTTCAAACCGGCAGTAGACAAAAGATATGATGATCGTTTAGTTGTTTCGCACGACAGCAACAGTATACCATCTACCCCTGTTGAACACTCCTCTTCTATTTTATTGCTGAGCAATGATACGCAGGTTGTCGGTATAGATGAAGCGCAATTTTTTGATGAAGGTTTGACAGAGGTATGTGTCAATTTGGCAAATAAAGGAATTCGTGTCATAGTTGCAGGTCTAGATATGGATTTTAAAGCACAACCTTTCGGTCCTATACCCCATATAATGGCAATTGCCGAACATGTAACAAAAGTACATGCCGTATGCATGCAATGCGGAGCGCCTGCAAATTACTCTTTCAGGACTTCTACAGATACAAAAACAGTCCTTTTGGGTGAAAAAGAAGCTTACGAAGCAAGATGCAGGAGATGTTACTATAATTTAACAAATTATTAACATTTACTTAATATATGATGGCATATTTTGGCATTACCTTTGTATAACTATAATAACAAGATAATAACAGCTAGTAATAGCTACAAAATACTTTTCATAATTTAGGTTTATAATTGGTTAGTTAAAGTCCACCCTCCCAAGGTGGACTTTCTTTTTTACAATCTAATTTCACAAAAAAAAACCAAGAAGATTTACTTCCTGGTTTCTCAATTTCTATTTCTTCACCCAATTGACAATTTCATCTGCAAGTGGATTAACTGCCGAACGATAGCGATGAACCAGCTTTCCGTTCTCATCGATTAGAAACTTTTCAAAGTTCCACTTGATATCACCTTTGAAATCCGGATTATCTTGCGAAGTCAGGTATTTAAATAAAGGATCAATCTGATCACCTTTTACTTCAACCTTCTCTGCCATTAAAAACTCTACACCATAGTTTTGTTCGCAAAATTCCTGAATATCTCCATTCGTACCAGGTTCTTGATTCCCAAAATTGTTCGCCGGAAACCCAATGATCACCAAATCATTTCCATACTCCGAATACAATGCTTGCAGATCTTTATACTGTTTAGTAAAGCCACATTTTGAGGCTGTATTGACTATTAAAATTTTCTTCCCTTTAAAAGACGACATTTTAACATCTTTACCATCGAGACTTTTAAAACTATAATCGTAAATGCTAGGATTTCCAAATATCATGGAAAAACAAGCAATAATCGTTGATAAAATCATCATGTTATTTTAAAAATTAATAAGTGAACTTTTTTCTCTTTCTATCACAAAATCAAACAATTCATTGATCGGTGATTTCAATATTTTTCCAATTTTAATATTATATCCATTACAGACATCACGTAATATCAGATCCAGATAATAAGCAATTGATCCCACAAAGTGACACTCGTAATCCTGATAATTCTGATAAGTTAATACACAAGTCTGTACATATTCCTCGAAACCTGAACGAATAATTTCATCTATAAACGGATGCGTAATATTCGCAGATAAAAATGGTGCAAATGAAGCCAAATAAGCATTCGGTCTCTCCTTTTGGTACACATTCTTAATAACGATCTCCTTTGTTATGCGATAATTCTCTGCGAAATTCTCTGACAGATCCTTAGGCAATCGACCATAAAGAAACAATGTAATTAACTTTTTGCCAAACCAGGCACCCGATCCCTCATCTCCCAGCACATATCCATTTCCATGGTTAGAGGGTTGCACCTCCTGTCCATCAAAAAAACTAATATCAGAGCCAGTACCCAATGTGGCAATATACCCTTTATTAGTACCACAAGTCGCTAAAGCACTACCTACAAGATCGTTCTCTACCGAAATAAAAGCATTTTCAAACAAAGGAGTCAGCGCATTGGAAACCATTTCCCTACGATCTGGAGATATACAACCTGCGCCATAGAAATAAAGTTCCGTTATTTCATTCGCATAAGGTATTATCTCAGGTATTTCTTTAATTACTCGGGTTATTTCTTTATCGTTTACAAAAAAAGGATTAAGCCCATTTGTCGAAAAAGACAAAGGTGGACTATCTGGAAGTTCTAATTTCCAGTCTGACTTAGAAGAACCGCTATCAACGACTAAAATCATAAATTATAAGATTATGCTACATCGAGCGTATCAAATATACAAAATTTTCAAGTTTAAATTAACCAAAGATGTAGCCATAAAATAAAATGGCCTACCATTACAAAACATTACGTCAAATAATTTTGTATAACCCTCATAACCTTGTACTTTTGCATACCACAAATAAATTTTGAACTGGTATAGCTATCAGTTATTTAACGCTTTAAAATGATTGAAAAAAGTAATTATACGTCAAAAATACATTTTGATGTTTCCTTTAGTGAGCCTCAAGCACATTACGCAGCCGTAAAAATGTCCATCAAAGAAATTCAGTCTGATTTTATTGATGTTAAAATGCCCGTTTGGTCCCCAGGATCCTACCTAGTACGTGAATATTCTAAACAAGTAGAACGATTCTCTGTTGAAGATCAAGTAGCATATGAAAAAATAAGCAAAAATACTTGGCGTATATTTACCAAAAATAAAAGCTCAATTGTTATCAACTACCATATCTATGGTTTTGAAACATCCGTACGTACTAATTTTATCAATGACGAGCATGCCTTTATAGTACCGACTGCAACCTTTTTACATATAGACAGCAACATTGACAGCCCAGTAACTGTTACCATCAGACCCGCTGAAAACTGGAGCAGTATTTCAACAGGTCTTGAACAAATCGATACGCATACTTTTTATGCACCCGATTTTGATATTCTTTACGATTCACCCTTTGAAGTCGGTAATCAAGATATTTGGACCATTCAAGCTTCCAACGTAGAGCATGAATTTGCCATGGTAGGTGGTGGTACTTATGACAAAGAACGATTAAGTGCCGATGTCAAAAAAATAGTCGAAGAAGAAACCCGCATCTGGGGTTCTAACCCCAATAAAAGATACGTCTTCATTACCCATAACTACCAATCCGGAGGCGGAGGATTAGAACATCTCAATTCGACCGTACTGGGAGCATCAAGGACAGCATATAGTAACGAAGGATCGTACAAGACATACCTCAGCCTAATTGCCCATGAGTATTTCCATTTATGGAATGTTAAACGACTTCGTCCCAAAGCATTGGGACCATTTAACTATGATCAGGAAAATTACACCACGGGGCTGTGGATTATGGAGGGCTTTACCTCATACTACGATAACCTGATCATCAAAAGATGTGGTTTCTTCTCAGAACTAGAATATCTGAATCTACTAGCAAATGATTTCACAACAGTACTGAATCGTCCTGGACATCACATACAATCAGCCGCAGAAGCAAGCTTTGATGCCTGGATCAAATATTATAGACAAGATGAAAACTCACCTAATTCAAGTATATCCTATTATAATAAAGGAGCTATGCTCACGGTGTTGCTGGATTTAAAAATTATAGCAGCTTCAAAAGGAACAAAAAAATTAGATCATGTATTAAAAGAAGCATATAACCATTTCTATTTAGATCAGAACAGGGGTTTTGAAGAAGATGAATTTCAGCGACTCGTAGAAGAATTTACAGGTACATCCGTTTCCGATATCTTCAAAGCTGCACACGAAAATGGTGAACTTGACTATAATGCATATTTCAAGCTAGTAGGTTATGAGATCATAGACATTAATGCCGAAAGCAAAACTTTAGGAATTGGAATAAGTCATCAAAAAAATGATGGGATCCAAACCGTTACTGCAGTAGAACGAGGTTCAGGAGCTTGGGATGGAGGATTAAATGTCCGTGATGAATTAATAGCCATCAATGGCATCAGACTCGACCTCAAAGATAAAGAATACGACTATTTTATGCAGCATAGCAATGAAGGAGATATATTAGATATTTTAATAGCAAGAGATGGTATTATAAAAGAACTGAAAATTGAGATACGGGCGGCCAATAAAAAATTATTCCGTATACAACCCCTCAAAGAACAATCGGAAGAGCAAAAACAATTAGCAGAATTCTGGTTATCATAAAAATGCAAAAAGGTCACTCGATTTATCAAGTGACCTTTTTTGTTTTATTAGAGGATATCTAAAATTTATATCGAAATGAAAAACCGATTGGATCTATAAGCTTAATAGTACTCGATTGCAAGAAATCAAAATAAGGTTTAACATCCAAAGAAACCTGGAAAGGAGTTTCAGGAATATTATATTCAATCCCTATAATTCCATCAATACTAAGCGCCAGCTCCGAATCATATTCAACACGTTTTCCATCAATCGTTTTGTCTTTTTCCTTATAAGACCCCAGGCCACCACCAAATCCATAATACCAATTAAAACCACCTGATATAGGCCTATAATATTCGTACAATCCAACGACTCTAAAACGTCTATAATTTGAGTTGCTCTGAATACTCAAAAGCCCTTCGAAAGCTCGGTCATTTGAAAGTGTATGTCTATAGGTAATTCCCTGAGCAGAACCAAAACGAGCCCCAATTGCCCCTTTTGAATCTAATTGCGCGGAAGCTTCGTTCGATACGCCCAATAAGCCAACTGTCACTCCAAAGATCCAAGATAATTTTTTCATATTTAACGTGCCTATTTGTTTTTCAATTTATTCGTTCAAAGTTAATATCAATAATTAAACGACGCAAATACTAAATTGTTATTAACAATTTTAAATATAAAAAATGTACATCAAAACATTTTTCATATATTAGATTGTATTTGAATACTTAGTAATAAACCAATTAAGCAAATATTTTAAATATTTCATTATGGCACAACAAAGTAGAATTTTTGACCTCATCACAAATTATAAATCCGAGTTCTCCGATAAAACGATTATTGCTGGACGCGATAAAAATGGTCGTTGGAAAACCTACTTGACCAGTGAATTCATTGATAAAATAAATAGTCTCAGCAGAGCGCTACTAAGTATCGGCTTAATAAAAGGAGATCGAGTTGCCCTGATGTCCGGAAACCGCCCTGAATGGAGTATCATTGATTTTGCCTGTAATCAATTGGGTATTGCACTTGTACCGCTGTATCCTACATTAGCTCCACAGGACCTATCCTATATTGTCAATGATGCAGAAGCTAAATTGATATTCGTCAGTAATGCCGAGCTTGCTGCACGTGTTGACACAGCATTAAAAGATCATCAATTAACAATTCCGCTCTATACTTTTGAGAAGACTGATCATCATAAAGATCTAGAATCCTTATATCAAATTGGTGACACATTGGATACAGATCTAAAGCCTTACAATGACGCTATACAGGAAGATGATCTACTCACGTTAATCTACACATCAGGTACCACCGGTAAACCGAAAGGAGTATACTTATCCCATAAAAATATTTTAAGTAATGTACTCGCCTGCTACCATCTCATAAGACCCGATTTTAAAAAAGCGATCAGCTTTTTACCCTTATGTCATATTTTTGAACGGATGGTTGTATACATGTATTATTCAAAAGGTATAGAGATCTATTTTTGTGAAACACTGGACAATGTTGTTGTGGATATCAACGAAGTTAAACCGGATCTTTTTACCACTGTACCGCGGGTACTCGAAAAAGTATATGATAAAATCGTTGCGAAAGGAAAAGACTTAACTGGAATCAAGAAATCACTGTTCATGTGGGCATTAAACCTTGGCCTTCGTTACCAAGAGCCAACAAAAAACAGCGCTTGGTACAATTTTCAATTAGCCATTGCTCGAAAATTAATCTTTTCAAAATGGAAAGAAGCCCTTGGTGGTAATATAAAAATTATTGTTTCTGGTGGTGCAGCTCTTCAGGAAAGATTAGCGCGTGTATTCTGGGCTTCTGATATGAAAGTATTAGAAGGGTATGGTCTAACCGAAACATCTCCAGTTATAGCAGTCAACACATTTTTTGACACGGGTATCAAATTCGGAACAGTTGGTCGGCCTCTGAAAAATTTAGAAGTAAAAATAGCTCAAGATGGAGAGATCTTAGTAAAAGGACCAAGTGTCACCTCTGGCTATTACAAAAATGATGAAGCAACAAAAGAATCATTTGATGAAAACGGATTCTTCAAAACAGGCGATATTGGCGAAATATCGACTGATGGATTTCTGAAAATTACAGACCGCAAAAAAGAAATGTTCAAAACAGCAGGTGGCAAGTACATCGCACCACAGCCTATTGAAACAAAACTAATGGAATCTACCCTCATTGCACAAATTATGGTCGTGGGAGAAAATAGAAAATTTCCATCAGCTTTAATCGTTCCCGCTTTTGAAGAAATCGAAAAATGGATGAAACATAAAGGCATTCCTGTAGGTTCCAAAGAAGAGATCGTTACAAATCAAAAAGTAATCGAAAAATATAATCAAGAAATCGACAGGTTATCTACAGAATTCGGTCACTGGGAAAAAGTCAAAAAAATTATCTTACTTCCTAAAGAATGGACCATCAACGATGGTCAGTTAACACCAAAATTAAGCTTAAAAAGAAAAGTCATTCTCAAAGAGTTTGATGAGAAAATTGAGAAGCTCTATCAGGAAAATTAGAAAAAATACCCTCTATCTAAAAAATAGAGGGTATTTTTGAAATAAAATTTGTTTATCCGCCATCATATTATGAAAGAAGTATACTTTAAAGATTTATTGACCCCTACCTACTGGAAACAAGTTTTAAGATTAGTTTATGATGCCTTTAATGGCTTTATGGACGACAACTGCATGAAAAAAAGTGCATCATTAGCCTACTACACGGTGTTTTCTATTGGTCCATTATTGATGATCGTGATCTGGTGTATCGGTTTCTTTTATGGACAGCATTTGAGTAAAGAAACTACTGGACAGAAGGAAGTTTTTGATGAGCTAATGGTCTTATTCGGAGCAGATGTTACAAAACAAATTCAATCCTTTATCGAAAAAATAAACTTTGAAAATAAATCTAATTTAGGAATTACTATTGGTATTGTAACCCTTATTATTAGTGCTACAACGATATTTGTCGACATTCAGGATTCTATTAATCAAATCTGGAAAGTGAAACCCAAACCAAAAAAAGGCTGGTTAAAATTAATCATTAACAGGCTCATCTCCTTCTCGATTATTATTGCATTAGGTTTCCTTCTTATCGCTTCATTAATGATCAATGGCGTCATTGCAGCAGTTACAAATCTTGTGCTACAATATTTTCCTTTTATCCCGATTACATTAATTGACTGGATCAATACCAGTGTCACGTTTATCATTATCACGACGCTCTTTGGCTTCATATTTTCATTTTTGCCAGATGCAAAGGTGAAATTTAAAGATATACTTGGTGGAGCAATCTTCACAGCTTTATTATTCATGTTAGGTCGCTATTTTATATCACTATACTTGACTTTATCCTCTACAGCAAGTTTGTACGGCGCCGCAGGTTCAATCATCGTTATGTTATTGTGGATATACTACTCTGCAGCAATTTTATATTTTGGCGCTGAATTTACTAAGTTCTATGCTCAAAAATTAGGTGGCGGTATTGAACCTTCCTCATTCGCTGTTGTTATCGAACAGACAGAACGCATTAAAAAAGTTGGCGAAGAAGCCGATTCCAAAGAAGGAGAAATTCTTCATGTTCTAAAATAAAAAAAGGGTGCACTTTATAACAAAATGCACCCTTCTAAAATAATATTGATTACTTCCTTATGGAGTAACGTTATAACGAATCACTTTTCGACCCACATTACCTGTTTCATCCATACCTTCCACAATGACTTTATATTGTCCATTTCCATCAGCATTATAGAATTCTAAAGCAGCCTCACCCGTTTCAGTAACCTTAACTTTTGGATTCCAATAAATTGTTGTCCTCAAATCATTCATAGCTTTACTTTCTGGTGTTTCATATTTTGGCTCATAAAACTTTCTTTCTTTTATATAACCCAAAGGAAACAGATCAATCACATTTGATTTTGGTAATAATTTTTCAATTTCCGTCAATGACATTCTAGGTTTTTTCTCTACTTTCTTCGTATAGATAGACACAACCCCATTATTCTGGTACATTCTGGAAACAGTTCCGAGGTCATCCTTTAGGAAAATCTCAATTCCTTCAATATCCGGAACATTAATACTATTTAATCCTGGTTCATCGATTGCCATTCCATTTAAGAAAAATTGAACGGGCACCCGACTTCCACTATTATAAGATCGTGTAACATAGTATTTCTGCGTCTGCGAATCGTAAGTAATACCAGTCAACAATGTGTTCAGACACATCGTCAATACATTACATCCTGATAAACGCTCTGCATCAATACGATGTTCAGGCATCGACAATCCTGAAATGGAAGGAAAATCTCTGTTGGTGATCACCTTTTTCTGCACACCAGTAACCGCGACCTCATCCAAAAGAATAGATTTACGATATTCCTTTTTGCTATTTTCTAGATACGGAACCATTGCCCGATCAATATTCATGACAAAATTATTCTTATAAGCATTGTTTTTATCAATCTCCGGAAAATAAGTCTGATCCATATTAATCACCATACTGCGGTAATTATCATTTCCCCGGGCATTAACAGTAACTTTTGAAGAATCTGTAAATACAAGATCTTTAAATAGGAAACGCCCTTTATCATCTGTATAAGTATCTTTACGAATACTCTTAGAAGGAATAGATAAGAGTAAGCCCCCATTCGGCACAGTTCTACCCGTGTTCAGTCTTAACGTTCCACCAATCTCAATTCCCTGTTCAGGCATAAATGATAGTACAGGAAGTTTCTCAGCCACCAGGTCTTGATAATCAAATCGACGGAATCCTTGTGTCATTAATAAAGCATCCAATGCTTTATCGCGATTCACATTCTTTTCATCAAAATACGTATTTGGACTTTCAATATATCCCTTCAGATCAGAAGTCAACAAGAAATTACTGACAATTGATAAATCCTGATTATCATCATAAGGAACTTTAGATTCATCAATAACAGAAATGGAATAACTACCCGGGTATTTTTTACCATTATTAAGTACAGAAAGTTTCAGATTAACCTTTTCCTTCGCTTTAAACTGTTCCTTATTGACCGCTAAATTGATATCCAGTAGTTTCTCACTTTTAACAAAAGTAAGACGTTCACTGATCACCTTACCTGCGGAAGTCATCAAAGTTACTTGAGCAATACCATTAGGAAGACGTTCCTTCGGAATAGTAATCAATGCTGTTGCACTTTTCAAGTTCGCCTGTGCCGCATATACGAGATGACCGTTTGATTGTACCAGCACATAGAACGATTGATTTGGATTTTTAGCAAAATCTTCTTCACTCGTCACAATCGCCATATTCAGATTTGTTTCATCTTGTTTTACAAAAACAACATTCGCTTTATTCTGAACCACTTCCGGCAATTTAAACTTTCGTTCCTGACCATTAGCAAATGTAATCGAGGCTACATATTTTTCATTTGGGAGAGGTAAAAGACTAAAAAATCCCATACCTAAGCCTAAATCTGAAAATTCTGCGACTTGTTTTCCTTTACCGTCCAAGATACGGCCTTTAACAGCAATACCTTTTCCATCGGCAGAAACAGCCTTAAAAGCAACGTTTTTAGCGATTCCAGCTAATAGATCACCCCCTTCAGGAAAGAATTGAACATCGGCATCCCACAAGGCATTTTTTAAGGAAAATGTACTCTTTAGTGGCTTGTCGTTCTTATTCTCTTGAAGTGAGACTTCTAGATATGCCTTTTTCAGGATTTCTTTATCTTTAGCACTTAAATTGACAGTGACCTTACCCATATTATCCGTTTCACCTTTGCCATCAGCAATGGTTTCCCATCCAGAAATCATAGACCAATTCACTTTCGAATTAATCAATAGCTTACCAACAGCATCTCTAAATTGAATAACAGCCTGACTTTTAGCAGCATTCTGATCATTGTTAACAAATGTAATATCCGTGATTAGTTTTTTACTAATAGCATCTCCAATAGGAACCACTTTATTATAAAAATAATCCGATGAAAAGTTACCCATCCATTTCGTGTACGCTCGAAATCGATAATTGTCCTGAGCCAGGTACTGCGGATCTAAAACAAGATAACCATCTCCCACTCCCTTATCCAACGGAATCCTTAACGTTTGAATCAGCGAATCTCTGCTATTAAGAATCTCAACATATGTAACCTTACTCGGTTCATACTCCGCAAGATTGCGTGATAAGTAACTGTTAAACCACAACGTATCACCTATCGCATAATATGGTTTATCAAAGTGAAGATGCACTTTTTCAACAGGAAATACTTGAAATAACTTTTGTACTCTTTCGACTATTGTATTGATAGGTAGTGTAGCTTCGGTTGTCTGGGCAACGGCATGCTTTACTCCACAAACTCCCATCGTAAGCGTCAATAATTTTATATACTTCATCTAATACTATTGGTAATTAAAATAGAATAGATAAATATATTCAATTTTAATTAGATATCGGAAGTATCACAAGTTTTTAACATTTTTTAGGCTATAATAAAGGTGCCAAAAGCCGGCATAAAGAATCAATACCCCTTTTCCATTTTTTTCGATGTGCCCAGATGTACAAAGTAATCAGATCAGACGCCTCCTTATCGATTTCAAATTGATTTTCAAGACGTTTACAATAAGCCTCATCAGAAACAATACTTGCTATTTCATAATTGATGTAGAAACTCCGCATATCAAGGTTTACAGTCCCTACGAAAGCCAATTGACCATCAATACATACTGTCTTAGCATGGATAAAACCTTTCTTATACAGATAAACCTGCACACCACGTTGCAAAAGAGGCTTCAAAAAGGAAAAAGAAGCATGTTGTACAATATAAGAATCGGCTTTCTCTGGGAGCATCAGCTCCACTCTTACCCCAGAGGAAACAGCTATCTCTAAAGCCGTAGATAACTGCTCACTCGGTATAAAATAAGGCGTACACAATTGAATGCTTTCCTTCGCATCATTGATCGCCAATATGATAGCTTCCATATTAAAAGGACCAAGTGACCCCGGATCACTAGAAGAAAATGCAACAGCGGCACGCTCAGGAATGTGCGGTACACTAAAATTTAAATATTCATCAGTCAATAAAAAGGGTTCACCTTCAGTTTGATTCCAACTGTTCCAAAATTGGATCTGCAGATTATTAACTGCTATCCCTTCTACAGCCATTGCAGTATCTCTCCAATAATCAATCTGATCCGGAGTATTGATATATCGATCAGAAATATTAATTCCCCCCACAAAACCATATTGACAATCAATCACGACAATCTTTCTGTGATTTCGATAATTACTATTTGCTAAAGAAGTAAAATTGACTGGTAAAAATGCAACAAAAGGATAACCAGGTGGATTTTTAACTAAATATTTGATCACATCAGGAGAACCAAAACTATCCAGTATCAGTCGCACTTTTACCCCCGCTTTTGCCTTTTCTTCCAAAATTTCAAGCACCTGACGACCAATATTGTCCAATTCAAAAATATAGTATTCCAGGTGTATGGAATGTTTTGCTTCTCGAAGTCTTTTTAATAAAACTGGAAATTTCTCCTCGCCATTGATAAACAATTCGACCCTATTATTTAAAGAGAAAAACGATAATTTTTGGTTTTTCAGATAGTCAAAAACGCGGGATAAAGTTCCTATTTTTTCATGAATTGTTTCCAGTTGCTCGTCCATTCGTATTAAACTTTCCTGCCATGCTGCTAACAGTTTTGTGTTCTGCTCGCGATTAATATGTTGCAGTCGCCTAACTTTTCTAAATTTTTGTCCGAATAGATAATATAGAACCAATCCAATACCTGGAAGAAATACAATAACCATTACCCATGAAATCGTCTTCGTTGGATTCCTATTTTCAATCAGTATTGTACTTATTACCCCAAAATATAACACAAATAAGGGAAGCCAATACCAATTTAATAGCCATTGCCACAATTGGTTCCAATCTATTTCAATCTCATTAAAGAAGTTTTGCATATAAAAATCAACTTATTTTAATCTTATAAGTAACAAATAGCCCTATCAAACGTTAACATTTGTAACATATCAGATACATTTGGAAATAAAGTATCTCTAAATGAAGTCAAATCTGATCAATTTATTTTGTTAACAAATGTTAAATCATACTATACAGAACTTATTGGCAACATTTATGTATTAATGTATAATAATCTAAAAGTCAAAAGTTAATTAACAATTAACTCTAAATAATATTTATGAATAAAATCGCACTTTTTACCCTAGCCCTTGCCTCGACCGGAATACTCTTTTTTAGCTGTAACTCGGGTAAAACCAAAGAATTAGACAAAAAAAACAACGCTATTGCACTACCAATATACTCAATTGATACAAGTTCTGCGAATACAATAAAAGATTATATTGGTACGATTGAAGGAAAAGTCAATGTTGAGATCCGCCCACAAGTTGAAGGGATTTTAGAAGAAATATATGTCGATGAGGGTGATTTTGTGAAAGCTGATCAAAAATTATTTAAAATTAATGCCTCAGCCTATGATGAGATATTAAATAATATGGTCGCGACAGAAAATGTAGCCAAAGCAAAATTACAGAATGCACGTTTAGAAGTAGAGCGTCTCCGTCCTTTAGTAGAAAATGAGGTCATTTCAGAAGTACGCTTAAAATCTGCGCAATCAGAATATGATGTCGCAAAAGCATCCTTACAGCAGGCATCCGCGGCGGTACGTTCAGCCGATATAGACAAACAGTTTACAACAATCAAAGCACCTGTTTCAGGTTATATAGGCCGTATTCCCAAACGCGTAGGAAATTTAGTGACTAAAAATGATTCCCAGTCTCTTACCGTACTATCCGATGTGCAAGAAGTCTATGTATATTTTTCGATGAGCGAATCCGATTTCTTATATTTCACAAAGAAACAAGCAAAACAAGACCAGCAAGATGAATCCTACAAATCGGATGGAAAAATCCGAAAACTTGCTTTTCCAGAAGTATCATTGGTACTTGCAGACGGAGAAGCCTACAGTCAAAAAGGAAGAGTTGATGCCGTAAATGGTCAAGTAAATAGAACCACTGGTGCAATTTCTTTACGTGCCACTTTCCCAAATACTGACAATATATTACGTACAGGTAGTACCGGTACATTAAAATTTGTGGAAACGCAAAAAGGAGTGATACAAATCCCACAAGTATCAACATCGGAGCTACAAGATAAAACCTTTGTATACGTTGTTGATAACAAAAATACGGTTCACCGCAGGTCTATCAAAATTGAGGGTAAATCCAATTCGAACTATATCATCTCAGAAGGGTTAGCTGTAGGAGACAGAATTTTAATGTCCGGTTTCGACAAGATTTCGGAAGGAGCTACCATCATTCCGATCAACAAGACCCAATAAAATACTTTTCCAATTTTTAATTAAACGCACTATAAATGCTAAAAACATTTGTTAATAAACCCGTATTGGCTACCGTTGTCTCCATGCTCTTAGTAGTATTAGGAGCTGTGGGGCTAAAAATGTTACCTGTATCCCGTTTCCCAGAAATAGCTCCTCCGTCTGTGGTCGTTTCATTAAGTTACCCTGGCGCGAATGCCGAAACCGTTGCTAAATCTGTTCTCCTTCCAATTGAAGAAGCCGTAAATGGTGTAGAAGATATGACTTACATCCGTTCAACGGCCAGTAATTCCGGCTCAGGATCTGTTCAGGTGTTCTTTAAAACAGGTATTAATCCAGATATAGCTTCTGTAAATGTCCAAACCAGAATATCGAAAGCAATAGGTTCTATTCCTTCAGAAGTCAATGAAGCCGGTATCACGGTAATGCCTCGTCAATCTGGGGTAATCATGACCATCAACCTCTTTGCAGATTCCAAAGAAAGTATGTTTGATGAAACTTTTCTTCAAGCCTATTCCCAAATCAATATCATCCGGCCATTACTTCGTGTTGATGGCATTGCCCAAGTTTCTCGTGTTGGAGCACGTGATTACTCCATGCGTATGTGGTTGAATCCTGAAAAGCTAGCTTTGTTTAATCTAGTTCCTGACGATGTCATAACTGCCATTAAAGATCAGAATTTCGAAATTGCTCCCGGAAAATTTGGCGAAACATCCGATGAGGTATTTGAAACCGTAATTAAGCATAAAGGACGATTCAGTCAACCCGAGGAATTTGAAAACATTGTTATAAAAACAAATGAAGATGGTTCCGTATTATATTTACGAGACTTAGCCCGTATAGAGTTTGGCTCTTCTAACTTAGGTTCGGACAATAAAGTAAATGGAAAACCCGGATTAACCTTAAATATCACACAGACATCAGGTTCCAATGCCCACGATATTGATATCGAAGTGCGTAAAGTATTGGAAGAGTTATCCAAAACTTTTCCAGAAGGTATTAAATATGAAGTTTCCTACTCTGTAAGAGATCAGATTGACGCATCGATCTCTCAAGTAAAACATACTTTATTTGAAGCATTTATTTTGGTATTTATTATTGTTTTTATCTTTTTACAGGATTTTAGATCAACTATAATTCCAGCGATTGCAATTCCAGTCTCCCTCATAGGTACCTTTTTCTTTCTCAATTTATTTGGTTTCTCACTCAATGTGCTCACCATGTTTGCATTGGTACTATCGATAGGTATTGTTGTTGATGATGCCATTGTCGTCGTCGAAGCCATTCACTTAAAAATGCATGAGACAGGTATGAAAGCCAGGGAGGCAACGCTTTCTACAATGTCCGAAATCTCCGGAGCCATTGTATCCATTACCTTAGTCATGGCGGCCGTATTTATTCCGGTCGGTTTTATGGAGGGACCAGCAGGTATATTCTATCGTCAATTTGCTTATACCCTGGCAACAGCAATTTTGATTTCTGCTCTAACCGCCTTGACTTTAAGTCCGGCCTTATGTGCCTTGATTCTAAAAGCACCCGAACATGAAGATCAGACGGATCAGAAAGAAAAAAATAAATTTACCGCATATAAAAAGCGCTTCTTCACGGCCTTTAACACCTCATTTGATAGCTTAACCTCACGCTACATTGTCGGTGTTAAATATCTGATCCGAAATAAGAAGATTGCCATTACAGGATTGATCGGTATTTCAGCAATCGGATTTACCTTATTACTTTTAGCACCCAAAAGTTTTATCCCTACGGAAGACGATAGTTTTGTGACCTATTCGCTGGCCATGCAACCAGGTGCTTCACTAGCAAGAACTACAGAAGTTTTAAAACAAGCAGATAGTATTCTTCAAAAAAGAAATCCAGATATTGCAGGAATGACCACCATCTCAGGATTTAATGCATTAGATGGAAGTACAAGTCCTGCATATGCAGTTGGTTACATTAACCTAAAAAGCTACGATAAAAGAGAAAAAATTAAAGATATTGAAGCCTTTATGGATTCGATCCGTCAGGACTTATCAGTAATCAATGAAGCCACTTTCAATGTCTTTCCTCGTCCCACTGTTCAAGGTTTTGGGGATTTCGCAGGTATACAGCTGGTTTTAGAAGATAAATTAGGGGGAGAGATCTTGGATTTTAGCAGTATTGCAGACAACTTCATCAATGAAATCAATCAATTACCAGAAGTTAAAAGTGCATACACTTCCTTTAAAGCAAACTTCCCACAATATGAAGTGGATATCGATGCTGTTAAAGCAAAATCATTGGGAGTCGATATTAAATCCTTGATGTCTACCATACGAGCTTACTACGGCCGTGTACAGGCCGGCGATTTTAGTCGTTTCGGCAGACAATATCGTGTATACATTCAGGCAGATTACGATTACCGAACAGATCCCGAATCCTTTAAATCCATTTTTGTCAGAAACAAAAACAACGAGATGGTCCCCATCAGTACATTACTTACCTTAAAAAAGGTAGTGGGACCGGAAACCATCACTCGTTATAATCTGTACAATGCAATTACCATTAATGCCAATCCAAATGAAGGGTACAGTACAGGCGATGCCATGAAGGCGATAGAGAAATTAGCTTTGGAAAAATTACCTGGAAACTACAGTTATGAATGGACCGGTATGAGCTTAGAAGAATCGGAATCAGGTTCCCAAACTATACTGATTTTCATCATGAGTATTGTTTTTGTATACTTTCTATTATCGGCACAATATGAAAGCTACATCTTACCTTGGGCCGTTCTGTTATCCATTCCAGTTGGGTTAGTAGGCGTTTATGCGACCATCTTACTCGTAGGATTAGAAAATAACATTTATGTACAGGTTGGTGTCATCATGCTGATTGGGTTGCTTGCCAAAAATGCCATTCTGATTATTGAATTTGCCGTACAGGAAAGAAACAAAGGTTTGAGCATTTACGACTCTGCTATTGCAGGAGCCAAATTACGTCTGCGTCCTATCCTTATGACGTCATTTGCATTTGTAGCAGGATTAATACCCCTTATGTGGTCATCAGGACCATCAGCAAAAGGAAATCATTCCATTAGTTTTGGTGCCGCTGGTGGTATGCTTTTCGGTGTATTGCTCGGGATCTTTATTATCCCAGTACTTTATATCATCTTCAAAACCTTAGATGAACGTTTAAAAATTAAATTCAAATCAAATTAGTCCGATACACATGAATCTTATCAATCGCCATATCTTCCTATTCGGGGCTATCTTACTTCTGTTCTCTTCCTGTAAAGTTGGACAACGCTATACTGCTCCAAAATATAATCTTCCAGATCAATACCGTGCAGATTCGACCTATCAAGATAGTGTAGGGGCACTCGCCTATGTCAATTGGCGCGATTTCTTTAGAGATTCAAGCCTGATAAAACTAATTGATGCCGGATTGGCAAATAACTATGATATGCGTAGTGCTATCTTGAATATTCAAATCGCAAATCGTCAATTAACGCAGGCTAAAGCAGGTTATCTGCCAGAATTGGATGCAACGATTGCAGGTGTAGGCCAAGAATGGCGTTCCAAAAATTATTACGCAGGACCTGCTTCCAAAATCTATAATGGTAAAGAAGCAAAAAATAATCTTTTTAGAACCCAATCTCAGTATTTAACGGAATTAAACCTCAGTTGGGAAATTGATATATGGGGTAAAATATCTGCCCAGAAAGAAGAAGCACTCGCTAACTATTTAGGTACTGCAGAAGCAAAAAAAGCGATTCAAACTAGTCTGATTGCAAATATTGCTAAGGGTTATTTCAATCTTTTAAAGCTAGATGCTCAGATTGAAGTGGCCTTACGTAATGTACAACTCAATGATAGCACTTTACGTATGATTCAATTACAGTTTGATGCCGGAGAAATCACCTCATTAGCCATTCAGCAAACGCAATCCCAAAGATTGCTCGCAGCATCACTAGTTCCGCAGTTGGAACAAGAAATACAGATTCAAGAAAATTCACTTTTAGAATTGACCGGTAGAATGCCCGATAAAATTGAACGGGGCAAAAGTCTACAGTATTTAATTGATGAATCTAAGATCTCAATGGGATCTCCTATAGATCTGATCCGCAACAGACCAGATATCCGTGAAGCAGAATTAAGTTTAATCGCATCAAATGCACAAGTTAATATTAATCAAGCTTTACGCTACCCTTCATTGACGCTCGGAGGTACACTGGGTCTAAACTCCATGTTGCCTGAAAATTGGTTTAATATTCCAGGATCATTGCTAGGTTCCGCATTGGGAAATATTACAACTCCCATATTTAAAAACAAAAAACTAAAGACAGCTTTTGAAGTGTCAAAATTAGAACGTGAAAAAGCAGAGATCAACTTACAGAAAACAGTATTACGTTCGGTCAACGAAGTATCCAATAGCTTCACATCACTTGCGAAATTAAAAGAGCAATTGGTACTCGCAGAAGCCCGAGTCGCAAATTCTCATTTGGCAGTAAAAAATGCTAGTTTATTGTTTAAATCTGGATATGCAACCTATCTCGAAGTTATTACAGCGCAATCCAATGCCTTGACATCCGAACTTAACCTCGTTTCCATAAAGCAATCCCAGCTGGATTCATTCGTTGAACTATACAAATCCCTAGGAGGTGGATGGGCAGAAACTAAATAATATGACAGTTCATTGCTCCGTCGACATGGAGCAATGGACTTAAATAAGGAATATCTAAATTTGCTCCACGCAACAGAAACCAGATTCCCATCAAGATATAGAGAAAAGGTAACCATTTCGAAAAATTCATTTTAAAATATGTCCGAATAAAGTTGCCTAAAAAAGAGAAGATTAATAACAGTGGCAATGTTCCCAAACCGAACATGACCATAAAATAGAAACTTGTTAAACTTGATTCTGTATTCATTGCTGCAGCTGCGGCCATATACAGCATGCCACAAGGTAAAATACCATTCAATACACCCGCAAAAAAACTTCCACCTGGACGGTATAACCAACGTCCCATAAGTTTAGCTATCGGTTGAACCAAACGTGTCTGCAATTTTATAAAATCCTGGTTTTTAAATTTAAATAATTGCACTAAACCTATAACAAGTAGTATCAATCCCGTTAAAATGCTCAATCCCATTTGCCATCCCTGGATCGATGCAATTCTACCAATCATACCAAGTGCAAGACCATAAACACCATAGGTCAATATCCGCCCTATCTGATATAATATCTTATTGAACGCTATTTTCCAGGTCAGTTCATGATTACCCTGCACAGCAAAAAGCAAAGGACCACACATCACCGCACAGTGTACACTGCCAAACAAACCCATAAAAAAAGCAAAATATTGGTAACTCATCTTATAAATGCAGTTGCTGATCTGTCAAAAACTCTAAACCTTCACTCTTCCAAACAATTTCCAGATTCCACGCTCCTTTTTTTAAAGTGGAAATCGGTAACTGATATACACCTGTATTTGTTTCAAATGGTAACTGCAAATCGATACTGCGATCCGAAGGACGTTTAAAGATCAGATTACCGCTATTTGCAACAGTGGCAAACTGAATATACAAAGTATCATGATTAATTTTAATAACAGGTTCAGCTTTATGCTTGGCAACATTTGATTTCTTATTATAAACCTGATCATAATTTAGACCTTGCTCATAATAATCTGTATCTTCTAATGTATCTGTATCATGACTGACCATATAAATCCCAGCACCTATGATACAGAGCATAAATATACCCAAGCTTAAAAATATTTTAGTACCCCAATTCATCCTTTATCTCTTTATAATTTAACCCTTCCTTTATCACATCCCCGGAGGAGCAATGAAGGTCGTTTTTAAGGTTTCTATTTTTCGATCTCCCGAATATACATCAACTTTCACATCTTCTTTATAGCGTTTTACATCATCTTTATTGATGATGAGAAAAAAGCTTAAAGAAGCCGATCCTCCTTTTGTCAACGATTTGATCGGATTTACAACTTGTATTTTTAGTTTTTCATCTTGAGGCACGAGTGTAAAAGGCATTTCAGCACTACTTTTATTCACTAACTCCAATGAATACAAATTACTGATTGTATGATCATCTCGTAATTGATAAGAACTTCCTTTGGCCCTTAACAAAGTTGCACCTACATCAGATCGCATCAATATAAGCGAAACAAAGACAGAAACTAATGCAACCAATACAACAGAATACGCAATAGCTCGAGTATTGCTTCTTTTGGTTATAGTTCCTTGAATCTCACCCATGGTATAAAAACCAATAAGTTTTTTCGGCTTACCTATTTTGTCCATCACGGCATCACAAGCATCAACACAAGCAGTACAGCTGACACACTCCATCTGCAGACCATTTCGAATATCTATCCCTGTAGGGCAGACATGGACACATAACTGGCAATCAATACAATCTCCTTTTACTTGTTCTACATCTTTTTTCTGTTTTCCCCGTGGCTCACCACGGCGGTGATCGTAAGCAACTGTTATGCTTTGATCATCTAACAATACCCCTTGCAACCGTCCATACGGACATATTGTTGTACAGACTATTTCTCTGATATGTGCAAACACTGCGTAGAAAACAAATGTAAATATCGTAATGGCTAAAAGCCCCCCTAAATGTTGGTCAATTGGGTCGGTTACAATTTTATAAAGTGCATCAACACCAATTATATAGGATAAAAAAATATTAGATATTAAAAATGAAATCAATAGAAATATACTATGCTTTAATACCTTTTTTAACTTTTTCTCATCCGTATTAGGTCCTTCATTCAATTTTCTCTGCTGTTGCCAGTCCCCCTCAATCCAGTATTCTATTTTACGAAATATCAGTTCCATAAAAATTGTCTGTGGACAAGTCCAGCCACACCAGATGCGGCCAAAAACAACTGTAAATAGAACGACACAAACCATCACGATAAGCATTCCGAAAACAAAAATGTGCAAATCTTGAGGATAAAAAATACTTCCCAAAATACTGAATTTTCGATCAAGAATATTAAACATCAATAATGGCTCACCTCCAATTTTAATAAAAGGAGCTCCGAATAAAAACAGCAGCAACCCATACCCGACCCATTGCCTTATTGCATACAATTGCCCCGAAGGTTTCTTTGCATATATCCAGGCTCGTTTTGTTTTATTACTCTGGTTGTCAGGAAGATTTGTTGCTACTGCTTTCATAAATACTTTTTTTATTGAACTTTTGTAGAATCGGCGGTTGTTGCTTTAGCATCAGCCGTTGCGTATGTAACCTCAGTACCTTGAGGTTCCTTAGGATTTGCAGGCTTAGTATCACGGATCGAAATAATGTAGCTACTCACCTCCGCAATCTGTCCCGGAGTCAAAGTCTGTTCCCAAGGCACCATCCCCTTATCAGGAACACCATACTTAACCGTTTTAAAAATATCCTTGATCTCCCCACCATGTAACCAGAATCTATCAGCCAAATTAGGACCTATTCCGCCTTCACCAGCTCCACCATGACAAGCAACACAATTTGCTTGAAAAACAGCATGACCGGCTGCAACTTTTGATTCATCGTATACCACACTAGATTCATCGATCAAATTAGCCGCTTGCGCTAGGTATTCTTGTTTTGCGATTTCAGCCTTCTCCATCTCCTGAGCATATTCTTGATTTTGATTTAGACCCCAGCCAAAAACATGATAAATTAAGATATAAACAACCGCAAAAGTCATTGTCGAATAGAATAAAGCATTGAACCAAATTGGAATTGGATTATCTAATTCCTTAATACCGTCATATTCGTGATCAATGATTAAATCCTTCTCTTCCGAAATAGGACGTAGCCCTAGCAATTTATTCCAGGAAGCCTTACGTGACTCTTTTTTTCTAATTTTAGTAACTTGCTCCTCTTTTAAAATCTCAGGCATCGTGATACGCAAAATTGAGCGCATCGCCTTGTTCACCATCAATGCCGAAGCCAATAAAGCAAGCATGACTACAACGAGTACGATGATTAAAATATTCTGATATATATTACCAGAACTTATGCTCCAAGTTTCTGCATTTACAACTGTTGTATTTAAAAATAAACTCATATTTATAGACTATCTGATGATTCACCTTTGTTAATATCATCCTCTTGAAATGGAAGCTCCTTCATATAGGTAATATGTTCTTTATTCATTCTGAACAACATAATTCCTACGATAATGAAGAATACTAAAAATATCCATAATGAAGCGATCAAATACAGCTCGCTACCATTTAAATTTGTTATTTGTTTGAACATAATCTTCTATTTTAATTTAGTTCATCAACTATTTCCTTAGCTTTTGGTTCAGCTTTAATATCCGTACCCAATCGCTGTAGATAAGCAATCATGGCTATGATTTCACGGTTTGGTAAAACATGAACTTGGTTCTTTTTCAAATCCGCCGCAATCTCTTGCGCTTGCTTATCCAAAGAAGCCTGTGCTTGTGCTATGTCCTTATCCGTATAAGGGACACCCAATGTTTTCATTGCTTCCAATTTTGCGGTCAATAAAGAATTATCCAATTCTTGATCAATTAGCCAAGGATACGTCGGCATAATACTACCAGGAGATGTTATCGTTGGATCAAGTAAATGGTCAAAATGCCACTTATTAGGATACTTCCCGCCTATACGATGCAAGTCAGGACCTGTTCGTTTAGAGCCCCATAAGAATGGATGATCATACACATATTCACCTGCTTTACTATATTCCCCGTAGCGTGCAGTCTCTGAGCGGAAAGGACGTATCGATTGCGTATGACAATTCACACAGCCTTCACGGATATACAGATCACGTCCTTGTAATTCCAATGCAGTATATGGCTTAACACTTGCAATTGTTGGAATATTAGAAGATATTGTAAATGTTGGAATCATTTCCACGATTCCACCGATCAAAATAGCAATTAAAGCCAGCACCATAAACATAATAGGTTTACGTTCTAAACGTCTATGTGTAGATTGCTCATTGGTCGTTACAGGCAATAATGCAGGTGCTTGCGCGGGCTCATTAGCCAATAACTTACCTTGACGCATTGTTTTTACCAAATTGTATGTCATCAAAATAGCACCACTTAAATATAGAGCACCACCGACAGCACGCATCATATGCATTGGAATAATTTCCAATGTAGTCGCAAGGAAGTTAGGATATTTCAAAACACCTTCTGGTGTAAATTCTTTCCACATTAACCCTTGCACAACAGCTGCCCAATACATCGGAATTGCATAAAATAAAATTCCTAATGTACCGATCCAAAAGTGAGCAGATGCCATTTTTTTAGAGTACAATTCAGTTCTATAAATGCGAGGAATCAACCAATAAAGAATCGCGAAAGTCATAAAGCCATTCCATCCTAGAGCACCAACGTGTACGTGAGCCACTATCCAATCCGTAAAATGGGCAATTGCGTTTACTTGTTTCAGCGATAGCATTGGTCCTTCAAATGTCGCCATACCATAACAAGTCAAGGCAACAACCATAAATTTCAACACAGGTTCTGTTCGTACTTTATCCCATGCACCACGTAGCGTAAGCAGACCATTGATCATACCACCCCAGCTTGGAGCAATTAACATAATTGAAAATGCAACACCCAATGATTGAACCCATCCTGGAAGAGCAGTATAAAGTAAGTGATGCGGGCCAGCCCAGATATATATGAAGATCAATGACCAGAAGTGAAGAATACTCAATTTATAAGAATATACCGGGCGATTTGCCATTTTAGGTAAGAAATAATACATCATACCTAAAAATGGTGTAGTTAAGAAAAATGCAACTGCATTATGACCATACCACCATTGTACTAAAGCATCTTGTACACCAGAGTAAACATAGTAACTTTTCCAACCTGATACCGGTAATTGAACAGAATTTACAATATGGAGAACTGCTACGGTAACAAACGTTGCAATATAAAACCAAACTGCTACATACATATGTCGCTCTCTACGTTTTATAATTGTTCCAAACATATTAATACCAAAGACCACCCAAATTAAGGTGATACCAAGGTCAATGGGCCACTCCATCTCAGCATATTCATGGCTTGTCGTCAATCCAAGTGGTAATGTAATTGCTGACGCAACAATCACCAATTGCCAACCCCAAAAATGAATTTTACTGAGCATATCACTGAACATCCGCGCTCTTAAAACACGTTGTAGCGAATAATAAACACCCATAAAAATAGCATTTCCGACAAATGCAAAGATTATTGCATTTGTATGTACAGGTCTGATCCGACCAAAAGTGGAAAATTGAATCCCAAAATTCATCGCAGGCCACACCAGTTGAGTAGCTACAAGTAGTCCAATGGACATACCAACTATCCCCCAAATAATGGTAGCGATACCGAAATTTCTGACAATCTTATTGTCATAATTAAACTGCTCTAACTGCATACTTATATTATTGATTTCCTTACCAAAAGTAGAGCTTGTTTTATGACATTAGAATGATGGCGATAACCAAAAAAAATAACATTCGTCACACATTTATATCACATTAATAATGTTTTAACATAAATGATGAGTTTCAACTACTTTTTACAAATAGTAATGCAGCTTGTATGGTTATTTAGTATAAAAAATAGGTGGAGTTGGTTCGAAAAATTACTAATAATAAAGAGTTTATGGAAAAAAAATGGCTACCATCAAGATACTTGTTTCATTAGGTCACATAACAAAAATTTCTCCTTACTATAAAACACATCAAATACTACTTTATATTTACCTATAATTAGTAACACTGAAAATATCAAAGATATAATTAGGATAGGCCTCATAAGCAAAAACCACTTCTCTTATTAATGAAATAGTAATTACAGACCAGTTTTGCTTATTTCAAACAATTAGTTTAATAAAATAATGTTGATAAATAAGCAAACTGAATGAGTGGCCATATCCAAATTTTTAAAAAATATAATATCTTTTACAGCGATTTAATATAAATACTGTACACTATTTTGTAAAGTAAGGAAAGTGTTTATATAAGTAGACGTCGAGGATTACCGATCTATAATAAAAAAAGAAGAAATGGTTTAATACCAGTATTCTTATAACGTGAGATAAACTAGATTTAAGAGTACAATTATTATAAACTAGGGCCTCAATGTCATGACCAGCAAGTGTCAATATGGACAAAAAGTACTGAACCTAATACAAAGCAGCTAATAGCCCATAGCAGAAATGAAAAATCCAATAACTGAGCAACAGATAATATTTATGCAATAATCAATGAAAAAGTGCGGTGTCATATAAAGCTGCCGAAAGAACAGGAATAGCCCTGTTCACAGCATAAAAAAGGTACAAACACAAAAAAGCCTCTGCTGTATAGCAAAGGCTTCTGTATAAAAAAAGGCACCGACCTACTCTCCCACCTGTTACGGCAATAC